>DAINOH010000101.1:0-16772 GCA_036735485.1 Draconibacterium sp.
TAAATGCTGCCGATGAAAAAGAGCGTTTACAGGCTGTAAAAGAACATCTTCTCAGTCTGAAAACCCACATCAAAGTACTGAGCGAAAAACATTACCCAACTGCACGTCAACTCAACTCACCCGATTTTGTGCTGCTGTTTATCCCGGTGGAAGCTTCGTTCGGACTGGCAGTACAGGAAGACCACGAACTGTTTTCGTTTGCCTGGGACCAGAAAGTGGTGTTGGTAAGTCCGTCAACGTTGCTGGCTACCTTGCGCACCATCGCCTCGGTGTGGCAACAGGAAAACCAGACCCGCAACGCCATTGAAATTGCCCGGCAGGGTGGGGCCTTATACGATAAATTTGTGGGTTTTGTAGCCGACCTCGAAAAAATTGGGAAAAACATTTCCGCTACCCAAAACAGTTACACCGATGCCATGAATAAACTTCAAACCGGCAGCGGTAATCTCGTCAGCCGGGTTGAAAACCTCAGAAAACTGGGGGCAAAAACGACAAAGGAATTGCAGGGAGGAGTGAGTGAGTGAGTGAGTGAGTGAGTGAGTGAGTGGCGAAGAAAATGCTTGATTGCTATAATGCTATAATGCGTGAATGGGGAAGAAAGTACATGAGTACATGAATGCTAAATTGCCCACATTAAAAATGGTAAAAAGTAAATCAGTAATTGACAATTTAACCATTTACGATTTACTATTTCACCTGAATTCGATTGCTGAGCAGACAAATAGTAAATTGTAAATTGGTACATAGTAAATCTTCTTAAAACCTCGCATCCTTTGTGCTGCCTGCCAGCTGGAAAATCCATTCAAAATTTTCGTCAATCATTTCGAGTGCTTCAATTGCTTTTTTGTCTTTGGTAAATATCACTTTGGCTTTATCGGCTACAATGCTTTCAAGGGTGAGGTGATTTTTATTGCTGGGCTTTTTTACATCTGAAAACCAGATATTATTCACTGTAACCTGGTATGCATCGCCATTTCTTTTAACTTCAAAAGTGGCATTGGCCGGATTTTTCAAAAAATCGGCAATCTTGCGGGTTTTCATTTCCTTGTAATTCCAGTTCAGGTTATAGTTAATCATCACGCCGTTCATTGTATTGTCATCGGTACGTTTTACCTGGAATCCGCCATTCGGGCTGTTGTATGATTTCAGTTTCTTTTCAAGTTCAGCAAAATCAGCGCAACAGTTATAAGTTTTTTCGAAGTAGGCTTTTCCGTTGCGCAGGTGAAAATTTCCGTGGTCTGAGTCACGGTACGGATCGCGGGCAGATGTTGAAATTGCCAGGAGGAGTGCCACTGAAAGAAATACATTTTTCATCATTGTCAGGTATTTTGGTTAATTGATTTCTATTAATTGCAAACATCTCAAAAATAGAAAATTATGTTTTGATTTTTACTACTTTTCGCATCAAATTAAATAACCAAAAATCGACTGTTTATGAGAAATATCCTGTTCTTTATCCTGCCGGGATTGATATTTTTATCAGCCTGTGGCCCGGTTACGATTAACAAACCCGAAAAATCAGCAGAGTTAAAAGATTCTGTTTCTCCGGTAAAAACAGAAGTAGTCGTTCAATCAGCACCCGACAGCAGTTTGCTTGCATATGGAAACCTTTACTTTGGAATGAAAAGGACAGAAGTGGTACAAAAAAATGAAAACAGGCAGCAGTTGGGTAAATACGATTACAATTTCGGTTATGATTTTAATGGCGACAGTGTTTTATATCGTGTTAAAATTTTTTCCGACGGTGTTAAAGTGATCGGTTACGACACCACGCTTAAAATCCTGTACCGGAATCTCGTTCAGATTGTGGAGACACGATACGGAAAACCCGGCAAACACAATGGTTTTCCATCTGTTTTCGATGTACAGAATTCGGGAAAGTACACAACTGATAATTGGGAACTTGGGAACAAACAAATTGATATTTCACTCAGGGAAAATGCATTAAACAGTTATTCTGTTATCTGTGAAATAACCCATAAACAAATGGCCGATGCTGAAAAAACAAGGTTGAAAAATGTTAAGAACAAAGATGTGATTGAAGCTTCAAAGAAATTCTGAAGTCTTTATTCGTCCGCTCATTGAAAGAATAATTGAATTTTGTATTTAAAATGGTTCTATATTTTCAATCTGAACATGCTTTTTGACAATCTGAAATAGTATGTTTCTTAATAATTACTAATTTTTCGCCGAAAACAAACCAGAAACCGGTCCTGCGATAATGACATTGTGGAAACAGACAGGGACCGCAACATAGACCATAACTAATATTTAAATAATATGAAAAATCTGTTCGTATTAATTGTGTTTGCTGCATTCCCATATCTGCTGGCGGCACAAACGGCAAAAAATTATGTATCATCGAAGTATGACAGGAATTCGCTGACATTTATCGGTCTCGATTACAACGAAAATCTGAGTGAACCAGTTATTAAAGTGCTGGCAAAACAAACAGCTCCCGACAAGTATTACGACAATTCGATTCCGGAAAACATTATTAAAACAGGTGTAAAGCGCGACAGTATGCTTGGTTTTCCGGTTCCGGCAACCGAACAGCAGCTTGTTCGCTGGCTGAATGACCACAAAGTGGGGCAGCAGATTCTTTCGGTTTGGTTTAACCGCCAGCCCGACGGAAGTTTTAATGTGGACAAACTGAAAGAAAGGGGATTGTTTAATGCCAACGACAACGATTTACTGGTGGCCTCGGCTTCCAAACGTGGCGAATCGTCGCTGATGGACATGGGGATGGAACTGGTGAACCGCTCGTATGTACTGGTCTTCGATTACTATGGTATAATGAGTATGGCACAATCGTACCAGAAACAGGAAACTCCCCAAGACAAACGAATCATGAATGGTTTCCAGAGTGAATTGCAGACTTTTCTTCTGAAACTCGATTTTAGCGATTCGGTAGCTGCGAATTTTTTCCAGAAATACTGGACAAGCCCCGATGATCCGCAACGCGATGCAAAAGTTGCAGCCTTCGAAAAGGCCGAATTTCCTTTTCAGTTTATGAAACGTCAATATACATCAGCCACGGCAACTCAGTATAATCCGGGTCAGGTGCTGGCTCCGAAAGTTCAGAAAACTGACGAAGAGATGATCGATCAAATGGTGAAGATGTCGATTGAATCGATTTTGACAACCGTGGAAAATCAGAAGCAGGAATTCAGGGTAAAAGCGATGGTGAGCGATGTCAGACCAATCAGGGCAAAAATCGGGAAGAAAGAAGGACTGAAATTCGACCAGCGCTATTTTGTGATGGAGAATCAAACCAACTCAAAAGGTGAAATCACCTCGAAACGTGTGGCTGTAATCAAATCGATGAAGGTGGTGGACAACCGGAAAGTAACTTCAGGACAAACCGAACCTTCGGCATTTTACCAGATTGCCGGCGGAAAAGTTGACAACATGGGAATGTTCCTGCAACAGAAGAACGATGTGGGCATGAATCTTTACCTGGGAACTACATCGGGTGGTTTGCCAGGTTTTGAAGGCAGGCTTGAATATTATATCTCGAAAGCATTCAGCGGTGCAAAAGGAGGAAAATTTGCAACTGCGTGGAAAATTTATGTAGGTGGCGGTTACGACCAGAAGAATGATTACACCGTGGGGGCTCTAACTGATGACTTTACTTTTACCCGTGTAAGTTTCGGCTTGTCAAAAGATTTATACCCGCTCCACTTTCTGCACTGGGGGCCTTTTGTTGGATATGGACTCGAAACAATTTCAGCTGCATCAATTGAAGATAGTGATATCTCATCTGATTTTATTGAAGCCGGAGTTCGGGTAGGAATAAACCTGGCTCATAATATTCAATTGATTGGATCGGCAACATATTATTCACTGATTTCTTCTGAAGAAGTGAATAGTTCAACCAATGAGAAAGCAGAGTTCGAGTACAAAACCTATTTTGATGACAGGATGGGATTGGGTTATAATTTTGGTATCAGAATAATGTTCTAAAACTAAATAATTATGTCAGGAAAAATTGGACTTATCGGGGTGGTAGTTCTGTTGTTGATGGCAATAACAGGATTTGCCCAAACGAAAAAAGAGAAAAAAATGGCCGGTTATGTAATTGGCAATTATGAAGTTGAATGTATGGGAACCGGAATGGACGGGACCCAGTTGATTAAAGTGTGGGGTTACGGAAATAAACCTGATGATGCTGTCTATCAGGCTAAAAAAAATGCGGTACATGCAGTTATTTTTAAAGGTATCACCGGAGGTAAACCGGGGTGTATGACACGTCCGCTGGTAACAAAACCCGGTGCCGAAGTACAACACGCCGATTATTTTAATACCTTTTTTACTAATGGCGGTCACTACCTCAATTTTGTGTCACAGTCGGGCGATGGTTCGGTTGACCGGATAAAAGTGGATAAAAAACAATACAAAGTAGGAGTGATCGTGGCAGTGAAACATGCTGAATTGCGACGCGAACTCGAAACAGCAGGAATCATCCCGAAACTGGGTACCGGATTCTGATAAAATTGAAAAACTATGAAAAAACTTATATTTCTGATTGCCCTGGTGGCAGGCAGCCTGTTGGTAACCGGACAGGCAAAAAAGCCCACAATTATGGTGGTCCCGAGTGATAACTGGTGTATCAAAAATGGCTATACACAAATGTTCGACGAAATGGGAACCGCTAAAACATTGCCCGATTATAAAATGGCACTGCAAAACGAAACCGACTTGTTAATGACAATCAGCAAAATTAATACAATGATGGCCGACCGCGGTTTTCCGCTGGTTAACCTTGAAACTGCGCTGAAAAACATGGAACAGGAAAGTGCAGAAATTGCCATGCTGGGAAGTAAAAGTGGTGGCGGAATTGCAGAAAATCCCATTGATGTTTTGCAACGCACAGCCAATGCCGACATTATCATTCAGCTTACTTATGTAATTAATCAGAATGGTCCGCAGCGTTCAATCACTTTTATGTTGCAGGGACTTGACGCATACACCAATAAACAAATCGCGGGAGCACAGGGAACCGGTTCTCCTTCGTATGCAACCGAAACACCTGTTTTGCTCGAAGAAGCTGTGCTTTCGCACATCGACGATTTTAATTCAAGATTGCAGGATCACTTCAACGATTTGTTTGAAAATGGCCGCGAAATTGTGTTTCAGACCAGGGTTTTCGATACTTCGCCCATCGATCTGGAAGAAGAGTTTACTTACAAAGGTGAAACACTTGAATTGGGTGAAATTATTGAAGACTGGGTTGCTGACAATACAGTTCAGAACAGGTTCAATACAGCAACTTACACCCAAAATGTAATCAGGTTCGACCAGGTTCGTATTCCTTTATATGACGAACGGGGCCGCGCCAACGACACCCGCCGCTGGATACGCGATTTGCGTACCCTGCTTACCGGGGCACCATTTAACCAGGTCAGTAAAATTCATACACGTGGCCTGGGTGAAGTATGGCTGATTGTGGGAGAAAAATAAAATCTTTGATTATGAAGAAAATAGTATTTCTTTTTCTGGCATTTGCGCCTTTTCTCGGGATTGCCCAGAACAATGAGGGAGCGGCTGCCGATTACGACAGACTTGCTTTAGATGTGTTTATTCCTGAACAGGTGGAAAGTATTCCTGATCATGCCAAAAGCCTTTTGACCAGTAAACTGACGAATGCCATCACCGAAAAAGGGATGGCCGGGGCAGGTGTAAGTCCGAGGTTTCTGGTAACCGCAAAAATGGAGCTGCTTACAAAAGATATCGCACCAACAGTACCCAAAGTTGAAACCTATACTTTTGAAATCTATCTCTACATTGTTGATTATGTGGATAAAAACATTGTGTCTTCCACATCGTTTAGCGCCAAAGGAGCCGGTAGTAATGCCAATAAAGCTTATACAAATGCACTGCGGTCGGTTGATTTGAAAAACGATAAAGTGAATAAATTTCTCGACGACGGGAAACGCAAAATAATCCAGTATTATAATTCGCGGTGCGATTTTATCATTGCCCGGGCCAAATCGCTGGCGGCCCAAAATCAGTTTGCTGAAGCACTGACAACACTTTCAGGAATTCCTGAGGTTTGTAAAGATTGTTACATGAAAGCGCTTGACGAAATTGGCCCGATATACCAGGATTATATCGACCACGATTGCCAGGTGATGGTGAATGTGGCCTCAGCCTGCTGGGCTGCACAACCCAATTCCAATGGTGCGATGCAGGCAGGTGCAGTTCTTGCAGCCATCGATCCTGACTCAAAGTGTTATGGAGAATCAAGATCGCTCATCAGCAAAATGGAACAAAAAGTTTTGAAAGATGAACAACGCGACTGGAGTTTTATGCGCGAGGTTTATCAAAACGAAGTGATGTTGGAAGCTTTACGAATTAAAGCATTCCGCGATGTGGGTGTTGCTTATGGCGAAAATCAGCAACCTACTTATGTTTACGATATAATGTGGGTATTCAGGTAATTTTAAAAACTTGTTGATATGAATTATAACCCAGTTTTTACCGGCAGAGCACTGCCGGTAATTTTTTTCTTTACTTTCATTTTTTGTTGGAACAATAAAGTATTTGCGCAAAAAGTACTATCAGAACACGAAACCCAAATCGTGCTGGAAGCGCAGGATGAATTGCAGAAAGCCATTTCTGATCCTGTAATGGAACAGGCTGAAAGGATGAAACTGGTGGAAAGGAGTGCCAAAACACTTAAGGAATATGGTCAACCATCAGGATTTCCGTCGGGCGATATTCCGTTAAAGGAGTTGATGCAGGAAAATTTCAATAAAGCAACAAAACAGTACAACGATGCCAATATATTAAGGCAGGAAATCAATTCGAAACAACTTGATGCAAAAATGAAATTTATCAATGCATTGCAAATTGAAGTTGTTGACGAACAGGTAAAATTCCTGATTCCCGGGAAAGCTCCTGTTGAACTTTCAAAAGATTTGGTGGGAACTGTTTTCAGTTGGAATATAGCCGAAGGTTTTAACCAGGGAAAAGTTGATGATGCCAGAACACTGGTCGAATTATTTAAAAAAAGTGCCCAGGCAAACAAACTTTCAGGTCAGCTTGATGAATTGTTCAAAGATCATCAGTTTACTGTGAATAACATTCATCGTGATTTAAAAATGGTTGATCCGCTCGAAGCACAACTTCGGAAAAAGTACGAACTGGCCACCGCGTCCACATTTACTATCAAAGGTTATGAGGGAGCACTGTTGTATGGCAGCAATTCTAATTCAGCTTCGGCAACAGGCGCAACTGCGACACCCGGGGTAAATTTACAGCTCGACCCATCATTGTTTGGCACCTGGTTGCATACCGATAATAACAGAAAGCAGAGCGGCTGGCAGTTTAACAGTAACGGAACCGCCGTTCAGTTTGTAAGAAGTGAAAGGATAACCGGCTGGACATGGGAAGTGAAGGGAGGTATGCTTTACATTATAGGGGGCAACGGCAAATCAGAAGATTACGTTTATAAATTTGAAGGCAATAACCTTTTTATGGAAGTAACCCTCCTCGGTCAGCAGGTTTGGAGTGCCCCGATGTTGAAACAATAAGTAATAAGCAAGTTTTTACTGTTTTGTGGATTTCTGTTCTTTATAAACAGCGGAGGCAGAGTCTGTAACCGGTTGTTTCTGAAGTTCGATATATAATAGAATTGTATTGCAGCAGCATGGAATCAGGAAGATTCTGTCAGAAACCGGTTCCATTCAATAAAGAATTACTGTTATTCCAAATCGAACCATGTCTCAGCTGAATAGAATTTTAGGTATTCAATTTGGAATTGCTCCCATTCCTTAGAGAATTATGATTATTCTCAATGGAATTGCCCTGATTCTGCCTGGAATAAACTTTATTCCATCGGGAATTTTCCTGATTTCTGGATAAAATTGCCTGATTTATCGTTTTTAAACCTCGATTTGCGCTACATATTAAAGGTCACTCTTTCTCCTGTAAATCCGGACTTTATCTGGTCGTTTGCAAAAACAATCTTTCCGTTTACAAAAGTAGTATCCACTTTATGCGAAAATTCCAGTCCGTCGAAAGGCGACCAGCCACATTTATACAAAATATTTTCAGGCGAAACCACCCAGCTTTTTTTCGGATCGATCAGCACCAGGTCGGCAAAATAGCCTTCTCTGATGTACCCTCTGTCTTTTATCCTGAATAAATCAGCCGGGGCGTGACACATTTTTTGAACCACCTTTTCAGGTGTGATGAAGCCTTTCCGGCTCATTTCGAGCATTGCCACCAGCGAGTGCTGTACCAGCGGACCGCCTGACGGGGCTTTAAAATAGGTATTGTTTTTTTCCTGTATTGTATGCGGCGCGTGGTCGGTGGCAATCACATCAATTTTGTCGGCGAGTAAAGCTTCCCAAAGAGCTTCCTTGTCTTTTATGGTTTTAATGGATGGATTCCATTTAATACGTGTCCCCATTTTTTCGTAATCGCGATCATCGAACCAAAGGTGATGCACACAAACTTCGGCTGTAATATTTTTGTTTTTTACCGGCCCAGGCTGAAAAAGGCTCATTTCTTTGGCTGTTGACAAATGCAGAACATGCAGCCTTGTGTTGAATTTTGAAGCCAGTTTAACCGCACTGGCTGACGAAAGATAACAGGCTTCATCGCTGCGGATGCGGCCATGTTCGCTCATCGGTACCAGTTCGCCATATTTTGCGCGGGCTGCTTCAAGGTTTTGCTGAATGGTTTTTTCGTCTTCGCAATGTGTGGCCACCAGTGTGTGGGCATTTCTGAAAATTTCAGCGAGCGTATTTTCGTTGTCCACCAGCATATTTCCGGTTGAGGAACCCATAAAAATCTTGATTCCGCATACTTTCGAAGGATCGGTTTTCAGCACTTCATCAAGATTATCGTTGGTGGCGCCCATGTAAAACGAGTAGTTAACTGCCGAAACTTCTGCAGCGCGGTCGTACTTTTTCTGAAGTTCTTCCTGAGTTACGGTTTGCGGATTTGTATTGGGCATTTCCATGTAGGTGGTAACTCCACCGGCAGCAGCGGCTCGGCTTTCGGTGGCTATTTCGGCTTTGTGTATTAACCCGGGCTCGCGGAAATGAACCTGGTCGTCGATAACACCGGGAATCAGGTATTTACCACTGGCGTCAATTACAGTAACTCCCGAAAAATCAATATCAGCCGGTAACTTGTGCGGAAAAACTTTCGAAATTTTTTCGTCATCAATCAAAACCGAACCTGAAAATTTCAGTCCTTCATTAATAATAGTGGCATCTTTAATCAGTGTTTTCATTTCGATTGAATTCAGATTTTTTTTTTTTTGAATGTAAGTATTTAAACAATAAAGCAGGAAATCGTAAATTTCCCCGGAACAATACTATTCAGCAGTAACTTCGTATTTTTTAAACCAACTGTTAATTTTCATTTTCATAACACCCCAAAGTGCTTCATTAAAAATGCCACCACTCATTTTCGAGGTGCCTTCTTTTCTGTCGGTAAAAACGATGGGAACTTCAACAATATAATAACCGTGTTTCCAGGCTGTAAATTTCATTTCAATCTGAAACCCGTAACCTTTCAGTTTAATTTCTTCAAAGTTGATGGTTTGTAAAACTTTTCTTCTGTAACATTTGAACCCAGCTGTGGTATCCATAATTTTCATTCCAGTAACTAACCGAACGTATAACGAGGCAAAATATGACATCAAAACCCTTCCCAGCGGCCAGTTTACCACATTGATACCCGAAATGTAGCGAGACCCAATTGCCACGTCTGCACCTCTTTTCACGGCTTCGTACAAACGTTCGAGGTCATCGGGGTCGTGAGAAAAATCGCAGTCCATTTCAAACACTACTTCATAGTCACGTTCAAGTGCCCAGTTAAAACCAGCAATATATGCTGTTCCTAATCCGAGTTTTCCTTTTCTTTCGAGAATAAAAAGTTTTTCGGGGAATTCAATTTGCAGCTTTTTTACAATGGCTGCTGTTCCATCAGGTGAATTGTCTTCAACAATCAATAAATCAAAAGGAGTAGCCAGCGAAAAGACTTTTCTGATCATCTTCTCCACATTTTCCTTTTCGTTGTAAGTTGGAATGATTACAAGGTTTTTCGACGCCATAACAGTAATTTAATCTTTTAACGAAAGTACTCTTTTCGTTAGAAATTCTGGTTTTTGTTAATCTGAATTTTAACCTGCCGGTTAACAATTGAGTTTTTTTAACAACCTGAGTTGAATTGTAGGTTTATTTCCATCCACCACCCAGAGCACGGTACAATGAAACAACTGCGTTTAGTTGTTGAACATGATCGTTTACATTATTGAGTTTTGCATTAAGCAAACTTTGCTGTGCAATCAGCACTTCGGTGTAAGTGGCCGAACCGTAAACGAGGAGCTCTTTTGTGTAATCGACCGATTTTACAAGCGCTGCCAGTTGTTTTTCCCTGATTCCGATTTTTTCTGTCGATGCGTCGTACAGACTCAATGCATCCGACACTTCAGCGCCCGCATTCAGCAGGGTCTTTCTGAAATTAATCAGCGACTCTTCCTGCTGGGCTTTTGCTATTTCGAGCCTGGTTTTGTTCACTCTTTTGTTGAAAATTGGCTGAACCAGTCCGCCCACAAAGTTTCCGGCAAACGAAACAGGGTCGAATAAATCTTTAAAATCAAGCGCTTCAAAACCGGCATTGGCGGTGAGTGTAACCGATGGATAAAAGTAGGCCCTGGCGCTGTTTGTCAGTTCGAATGCACCGATTACATTGTATTCAGCCTGAATCACATCAGGTCGGTTGTCAAGCAATTCGGCAGGAACTCCGGTGGCAAGCATTGCGTGTACCTTTTGGTCATCCAGTTTCCCGCGTTCAATTTTTCCGGGTGTTTTCCCCAAAAGCAGACAGAGTGTATTTTCCGTTTCCCTGATTTGCTGTTCGATATCAGGAATAGTGGCTTCTGTTGCGTACCGGGTTGCCTCACTTTGAACAACTGCAGCTCCGGTAACATTTCCGTGGTCTTTCAGTAATTTCATTGTCTCAACCAAATCGATGTTGTTTTTTACCGATTCTTTGGTAATCAGTAATTTGCTGTCGAGTGCAAGAAGAGAGTAATAAACAGAGGCGATGTTGGCAATTAACCTTGTCTGAACAGCTTTTTGTGCTGCATCGGTGGCGAGATAATTTGCGTAGGCTGCTTTTCTGGCACTGCTGAGTTTTCCCCAGAAATCGATTTCCCAACTGCTCAGCAGTTTAACCGACGATGCATCATATTCTTTTACAGCATTGGGATTAACCGATTGCGAATTGCGCGCATAAGTGTATCCACCCTGCGCCGACAGCGAAGGAGCCATTGCCGCCCGGCTTTGGTTAAAAGATGCTTCTGCTGCAAACACGCGTTGAACCGCAACCTGTAAATCGGGATTGTTTCGGAGGCCCTCAGCAATTAAACTGTCGAGCACCGGGTCGTTAAAAAGATTTTGCCATTTTTCTTCCGATAAGTTGGATTCACCGGAAGGAATATCGCCGTATAAACCATCGGCAATTGTTGTATCCCGCTCAAAATGTTTTCCTGTGTTACACGAAAATATTGTAACTGAAAATAAGGCAATGAGCAGGTAGTATTTTGTTTTTAAATTCATCTTCATCATCTTTTTTTGTTCTGAATTAAAACTTTGCATCAGCGTCAGAAATCTTCTTTTTGTGAGGTTTTCTGATTTTTTCTTCTAAAATCTGGAAAACAACAAACATGGCCGGAATTACCAGGATGCCAATTAGAGTTCCAATCAGCATACCTCCGGCAGCTCCTGTTCCAATTGAGCGGCTGCCGTTGGCACCGACTCCCCCGCCAACAACCAGCGGAATTAACCCTACGATAAATGCAAACGAAGTCATTAAAATGGGGCGTAAACGGGCTGTGGCACCTTCAACGGCGGCCTGAATAATTGTCATCCCCGATTCGCGTCGCTGACGGGCAAATTCAACAATCAGAATGGCATTTTTGGCCAAAAGCCCGATTAACATGATAAGGGAAATCTGCAGATAAATATTGTTTTCGATACCCAGCAACAAGGCAAAAATAAATGAGCCCGCAATTCCAATAGGCAGCGAAACAATAATCGACAGCGGCAAAATATAGCTTTCATATTGGGCTGCGAGCAGAAAATACACAAAAATCAGGCTTAATACAAAAATCAGGATGGTTTGGTTTCCGGCGCTGATTTCTTCGCGTGTAATTCCCGAAAATTCATAATCATAACCAGTTGGCAAATGTTCGGCAGCCACTTCTCTCACGGCTGTAATGGCGTCGCCCGAACTGTAGCCGGGTTTTGGTGAACCATTCACCGAAATGGCCGTGTACATATTAAAGCGGTTTATGCTTTCAGGTCCGTAAACACGGGTAAGTGTAATAAATTCTGTAATAGGTGCCATTTCTCCGCTGGCAGTCCTGATTTTCATATTATTCAGGTCGTCAACATTGCCTCGAAATTGTGCTTCTGACTGCACCATCACGCGGTATTGTTTTCCAAACCTGTTGAAATCTGATGCATAATATCCGCCGATGTAACCCTGCATTACCGACAGGATTGTGTTTACCTGGATTCCCGAACGCATACAGCGTGCTGCATCCACGTCGATTCTGTATTGCGGAAAAGCAGTGCTGAAAGGAGTTCTGGCATACTGAATTTCGGGTCGTTGATTTAAAGCCGCCAGAAAGTTTCCGGCTACATTCTCAAAATCATGAATGTCGCCACCGGTTTTATCTTCCAGTTTCAATTCAAATCCGCCGGTAATACTGAACCCGGGAACCATTGGTGGTGAGAAGACTATGATTTTTGCATCTTTTATTCCGGAGGTAAGCATAAACAGTTTTTGTGTGATGCTGTTTAAATCCTGGCCTTTTCCCTTGCGTTGGTTGAATGGTTTTAATTTTAAAATAACCATTGCATACGGACTGCCGGTTCCGCCCATAAACGAAAAGCCGGAAACAATTGAACGGGCTTCAATCTCGGGCACAGCACTGATTATTTTATCGATTTCACGGGCAACTGCTATTGTTTTTTCCGCAGCCGTTGCAGGTGGCATGGTAATATCAACAAACATTCTTCCGGTATCTTCGGTGGGCACAAAACCTGTGCGGGTGGTTTTCATCAAAATACCGAGGGTTATAATAAAAGCCAAAATCATAGCAGCAGCCAGCCATTTTCTGTCGATGAAAAAGCGGGTTACTTTTTTGTATTTCCCTGTCATGGCATCAAATGCGGTATCGAAAGCGGCATAAAACCGTTTCATAAACCCGGCACTGCCTTTTATTTCTTCGTTGTGTGGTTTCAAAAACAGGGCACAAAGTGCCGGACTCAGGGTTAATGCATTTACAGCCGAAAGAATAATGGACACTGTGAGTGTGATTCCAAACTGTTTGTAAAAAACCCCGGTTGTTCCGGTTATAAATGTAACCGGAACAAAAACTGCAGCCATTACCAGTGTAATTGAAACAATGGCAGTTGAGATTTCACTCATGGCCGAGACAGAAGCTTCCCTGGCATTTTTAGCCCCGGCATCAAGCTTGGCATGCACGGCCTCCACCACCACAATGGCGTCGTCAACCACAATCCCGATTGCTAAAACAAGGGCGAATAACGTTAGCAGGTTAATGGTGAACCCAAACAGATTCAGGAAAAAGAAAGTACCGATAATTGAAACCGGAACTGCAATGGCCGGAATTAGTGTGGCCCTGAAATTCTGTAGAAACACAAAAACCACAATAAAAACAAGTACAAAAGCTTCTAATAAAGTGTGCAATACTTTTTCGATGGAAGCATCTAGAAACTCGTTGGTGTTCATTAAGATGGTATGTTCAATGCCGGGAGGAAATGATTTCGAAGCTTCATCAATAACTTTTTGTGCCTCAAGAATTACGTTGCGTGCATTCGACCCCGGCGATTGAAAAAGTGCCATCGTAATACCCGGTTTTCCCTGTGTTTGTGTAATCCGGTTATAACTAAGCGAACCCATTTCAACGCGGGCCACATCGCGAAGCCTCAGAATATTCCCGTTTTTGTCCGATTTTATAACGATATCTTCAAACTCTTCGGGCAAAGTAAGTTTACCTTTGTAACGAATAACATACTCATAACTCTGGTCGTTTTCGCTGCCGAACCGCCCCGGAGCTGCTTCAAGGTTCTGGGCATTTAACGCAGCAATCACATCGGCCGGAATCAGATTGTGCCCGGACATGATATCGGGTTTCAGCCAGATTCTCATTGAATAATCTTTTGCTCCGAAAACCATTGCTTCACCAACCCCATTAACACGCTGTACCTGCGGCAGCAGGTTTATTTTGGCGTAATTCTGCAGAAAAGTTTCATCGTAAGTACCATCTTCGCTGTAAATCGAAAAAATCATCAGCATGTTGTTCTGGCGTTTTGCTGTAATTACTCCCGAACGCAGCACATCGGCCGGAAGCAGGGCATTGGCACGTGTAACACGGTTCTGAACGTTTACAGCAGCCATATCGGGATTAATTCCCTGTTTGAAATACACTTCGATGGTGGCGCTGCCGTTGTTGCTGGCTGTTGAGTTCATGTAAATCATGTCTTCAACCCCGTTGATTTGTTCTTCAAGCGGAATAACAACACTGTTTAAAACTGTCTGAGCATCGGCTCCTGTGTAGTTTGCCGAAACACGAATGGTAGGAGGTGCAATATCGGGGTATTGCTCAATGGGCAGGGTGGCCAGGCCAAGAATACCCAGAATAACCACAATAATGGAAATTACCGTGGAAAGTACAGGTCTTTCAATAAATACTCTGAACATAATCTTTTTGTGTTTCAGTTATTGTTTGAATGCTGATTTTCTGAAGAAGTTTCCGTTCCGGCGGTTTTCGGTTTTATTTCCATTCCATTCCGCAAACTTGTTATTCCTTCCACTACAATTTTGTCGCCCGCATTTAATCCTGAGGTTACAACATAAACATCCTTCAGGTTTCCGGCGATAACTTCAATCAGGGTATTTATCACTTTGTTTTCATTATTTACAACGTAAACAAAATGTTTTCCCTGAATTTCATAAGAAGCTTTCTGAGGAATGGTCAGTGCATTTTGGCGGTTTTCGGGCAAACGCACACGGCCACTTCCGCCTGAACGTAAATAACCACCGGGATTTGGAAACGATGCACGGATATTAACCGCGCCGGTTTGTTTGTCAACAATTCCACTGGCAGTTTCAATTCTTCCCTTTATCTCATAAACCGATTTGTCGGGTAAAACCAGTTCTACTTCCGGCAGATTCTCAAGTTTTTCAAGCGTGGTTTTTCCTTCAATACCAATAGTTAAACGGTAAAAATCAGTTTCATTCATCGAAAAATAAGCCAGCATTGAAGAAGTATTTGACACGGTGGTGAGAGGTTCGGTAATTGCACTGCTTACAAGACTCCCAACCCGGTATGGAAAAGTTCCGATTACTCCATCTGTCGGGCTGGTAATAACAGTGTATTGAAGATTTGCTTTTGTATTTGCCAGGTTGGCGTTGGCCTGTGCCAACTGAGCTTCGGCGGTTTGCAAAGCTGTTTCCACGGTTTCAAGCTGGAAAGGACTGATTATATCTTTTTCCACCAGTGGTTTTGTTTTTTCTACATTGATTTTTGCGGTTGCCACCTGCGATTCGGCAACTTTCACCTGTGCTTCGGCTGAACGTACCTGTGCCTGAATATCATTGGAATTTAATCTGAAGAGAATTTGACCTTTTTGTACAAAAGCACCTTCATCAACTCTTATTTCTTCAATGTATCCCGAAATCCGGGGCCTTATTTCCACGGTTTGTTCACCCTGAAGCGTAGTCGGGAAATCTTTAAAAAGGGTTATTTTGTCGGGAGTAACTTCCTGAACCAGGTATTCTTTAATCTGGGGAACTGCTCCACCTGCGTCCTGTTGTGGTTTTGAACAGGAATAAGTTATCATCAGTAAAACTGCTGTAACCGGGATGATAATTTGCTTTAATGATTTCATTTTAAACTTTATTGAGATTATTTATTTTTCTAAGCATGGTTGTTGGTTGAAAGGCACTTTGAATAACCTGTATTTAATTGAATCTTGTTGATGACATTTTCAAAATGATTCAGTTCTTCGCTCGAAATGCCTTTTAAAAGTTCTTCAGAAACTTCATGAGATAACTTTAATGCAAAAGATAGAAAGGTATTTGCTTTTTCGGTCAGTATCAGGTTCTTTTTTCGTTTATCAGATTTGTCAGTTAATCTGTTTATATAATGTAGTTCAATAAGTGTGTTAACATTTCTGAGAATAATTGATTTGTCGCGCATAAAATGATTGGCTAAATCCTGCTGTGTCAGATTTTTATTTTTACTGATAAGATGGAGTAAAATGAAATTTTCCATACTCAACTCAATATTGTTATCTCTGAATTTCTCGGTCATTTTTAACTTCACAAGGTTCATTGTCTGACCAAGCAGGTATGTCAATGGTTTTTCCTGATTCATATAATATTTTCAAAAACACAAAAATAGGACAGAATAGTTGCAAATGTCAACTATTTGCTTGTTTATTCTCTTGTTTTCATTAAATACTTCTGTAAAGTTCTGATTTGAAGATACTGTGAAAGAAGTCTGATGTTAAATTAAGCAGTATAAAGTATTGAACAGATTTCAATTTATGGATTGTTAAACTGAGTTAACATTTGTAATTATCACTACATCAGTTGGTAAGTATATTTTTTTAGTTTTTTTAAAATTTTCTTTTGGAGAATTAAAAAAGAGATATACTTTTGCAGCCGCTTTGATAGCGAAGTTCATTAGAAAGATTGGGGAGGTAATA
>DAINOH010000102.1:0-16056 GCA_036735485.1 Draconibacterium sp.
GAGTCGAAAATATAAACGTGATATTTTCCTCTTTATTTAGTTGTTCCATAATTTCTAGGAGATTTTCCGTCGATTTTGAATCGAGGTTGGCCGTGGGTTCGTCGGCTAAAACAAATTTTGGTTTCGAAGCCAGCGCCCTCGCCACTGCAACACGTTGCTGCTGTCCGCCCGACAGTTTCGACGGCCGGCGATTAGTCATTTCGCCCAGCCCCACAGCTTGCAACAACTCCTGAGTGCGCGCTTCGCGTTGTTTTTTGCTGCTCCCCTGCAATTGCATGATAAACTCTACATTTTCGCCGGCGGTGAGCACCGGAATCAGGTTGTAGGCCTGGAAAACAAAACCGATGTTTTTCATTCTGAAGTCGGTTAGTTTCCTGGGCGAAAGTTCATTAATTGCCACATTGTCAATAACTACATTCCCTTCGGTGGCATTGTCTAATCCGCCGATAATATTCAGTAAAGTTGTTTTTCCCGAACCAGACGGGCCAACAATGGCGCTGAATTCGCCTTCTTCAAACTCCAGGTTGATACCGTTCAATGCATTTACCGACACTGAATTGTCTGTGTAAACTTTGTGCAGATTTTTGATTTCTATTATTTTCATTTTTATGTTTTCTTTTATTTTTCCTCAATAACTCAATTACTTATTCACTCATTCACTCATTCACGCCTTATGGCATTCATGCATTCACACATGGTTACTCTGTCCTCGTAGCCTCTGCAGGATTCAGTTTCAACGCCTTCCGGGCAGGATAAATTGCTGATAACAATCCGGTGATTATCACAAGAATTGCAATAATTATTAACATTTCAGGCTTCAGCGAAGTGTAAACAACGGCTGCATAACCGTAGCTTTCAAGTCCTTCCGAAAACATGGAAAGGTTGATTGGTGTGGTTTCGAAGAATTTGGTCACCATCGCACCCAGGCCAATTCCGAATATTCCTCCGGTGATGGTTAGCATCACTGATTCGAGAATAATCATAGCAAAAATGCGCCGTTTATTCATCCCGATAGCCATTAGCATCCCTATTTCTTTGGTACGCTCCAAAACCGCCATCAACATGGTGTTGATAATTCCGAAACAAAGCCCAAGTAAAATAATGAGAATAAAAACGTACATGTACTGGTCCATTGAGTCCGTCAGCAGCGACATTTCGGGACTGAGTTCTTTCCATGTTTTTACTTCCTGTCCCTGAGCCAGATTTTCAATAGCGGGTTTCAAAACGTCGGCCTGGTCGCCACCCTCAGCCAGAACAGCTATTTCGTGAGCAACATCGGGAGCTGTTCCAAGCTGAGCCTGCAGTTCATCGTAATGTACAAAAAGATAAATCTCATCGAAGCCGGTGTTGCTCGTTTTGTAAATGCCACCCACGCGAAACCCTTTTGACGAAAGGTCGCCGTTGAGGTCAACGAGTTGAATGTTGATTTTTGAACCAACTTTAAGATTCAGATTTTTTGCCAGTTTTTCGCCAATGAGAACAGGTGGCATCCGCCCGTTTTTTTCAAGATAGCTTCCATCAACCAGATGCTTAGCGATATCAGTCACCTGTTTTTCCATTTCAGGAACCACGCCAATAAGCCTGCCCCCGCCGGTTCCGTGGGCTGCTAACACAAAAGGTTCGGCCACCAGCCGGTAACTGGCCGCTTTCACCCCAGCAGTTTTCCTGATTTCGGAAGTCAGTTGTTGCGCATAGTTTATGGTAAGCGAGGTTTCATTATTATCGAGAAAATGAGGAGCATGAATTTGCAGATGTGCCAACTCCGATTTTGTGGCCGATTCAATTCGTGCATCCACCATTCCCTGCATAAATGCCATGTAAAAAACGCCAACCACCAGACCGAGAGCGATAGAAGTGATCATGATTATGCTGCGGGTCTTATTCCGCCAAACGTTTCTCCATGCAACAGAAAGTATCATAGAATCAGTATTTTAGTTTAAAGTTCAATGTTCCTGGTTTCGGGTGAAAATTTCTCATTCTTCCATTCAAGCATTCACACTTTCCTTCATCCACGTATTGCCCGCGTAATTTTCAACCGCCCGATATTTCGAAGAGGGAAAACCGCAATAAACACGCTGATAATAAAAACCAGAATCAACTGGTTGTAGAAAATTGAGGCATCCATCGAAAAAAACATGTAAGGCTCCATGCCATACATTTCGTAAGCTTTGGCCATTTCTCCGGTAAATTCAATCGGATTGTGATAAAAATACAGACAAAACAGGATGCTGATAAACAGTCCGCTGGCACAACCAATAAGCCCGATAAAAAGTGTTTCGAAAAATACAACTACCCCCAGCTTACTTTTTTGCATACCGATTGCATGAACAATCCCAAATTCGCGACGGCGTTCCTTTACCATCATTATCACCACGCTGAACATGCCAAAGGCAATGATCATATACAAAACACCCAACATGATGTATCCGCCGCCACGGTCGCTTTCAATCATCTGCACAATTTCGGGCTGCATTTCCTGCCATGTCATTACAGTTGTTCCGGCAGGAATTACTTTCCCTGTTTCGCGTTTCAGGTGGCGGAGGTGGTCGTGGTCATCGGTCATAATTACCAGCGAGGTGGAGAGATTTTCGGCTGAATAAAATTCGCGGGCTGCAACAATGTCCATATAAATCATTCGTTTGTCGAACTCCGGATTCGGGTGCAACACAACGCCTTTAACCGGGTAAAGCCCGCTCGCGCTGATTCCGCGGTAACCCTGGCTGATCATTACGAGCGTATCGCCAACACCCAATTTCAGGTAGTCAGCCAGTCCTTTTGTAATCACCACGCTTTTATCGCCTTTTTGCAGAAAGCTACCTGCTTTTATTTTATTCGAAAGTTTTGTAATCCTGTCCTCGGCTTCAGGTTCAATGCCCATCACCATAGCCGGTTTGCTTTTCAGATGGTTGGCGGCCAGTGCAAACGATTCGAGCCGGTTCGACACCAGCGAAACATGCTCAATGTCATCAATCTGATTCTGCAATTCGATTGATGTTTCAAAAGTATTTTCCAGCGTGCGTTCGTCCCAGTAGGCTGTGTCCTGCACCTGAAGGTAGCCCGAGTAGAATTTGACCACATTATCAATCATACTGTCATACGAACCTTCCTGCATCGATCGCATCCACGATGCTAACAAAACACTGAAAGTTATCGATGAAATGGCGATCAGTGTCCGTCGTTTGTTACGCCACAAATTCCGCCAGGCAAGGATGATGTTGGTAGTCATAGTTGAAAAGTTGTCGTTGTTTTCATTGTTATCGTTGTCATTTCGATGACGCAGGAAGAGAAATCTGCTGTACCAGAGACGGATTTCTCAGTCGTTCCTCCATCGAAATGACAGCTTTTATGTAAATTCTATCTTTCATTCCTGCATTCACGCATTATTTGACCTTCTTCATATTCTGCTGCGAGAAAAAACTTTCATCGATTTTTACGTCGAATTCAATGTTTTTAAAAATCAGCACTGTTTTCTGACCCGGTTTATCGGCCGGAATCATTTCGAGCCGGGTCGGCATTTTCCGGTTCCCCATCATTTTAATATCCGACAGAATTTCGGTGTTGACCAAAACTCCGTCTTCGTCGTAGTATTCTCCTTTCAGCCACAGGTAATCGGTTTTCGAAATCCACATCACCACTTTTCCCCACACAACCGGCGCATCTTCTTTGGGAATCAGCTCAATTTTGTAGCTGTCGTAACCCGCCATTTTTTCCCCGGCAAGCAATTTATGTTCGTAGTCCTTTGCCAGCGACGATTCGCGAACAAGGTCGTCGTTGGTGAAATCGGAGCCCATCCAAGATTGCATCATCATCGACGGCGGAATTTTAATCATCCGCTCGATTGTGGGAACCCAGTTCCACATTTCCTTGTTTCGTTTCAGGAAAACCTGTCCTTTTTCCTTGGCTGGCGCGGTTATATATATTAAAGAATAATGGTTTCCCAGTGTCCAGTTTTTCATGGTTACTTCGCGCGACCAGGTTGGGCGTTCGATAATCATCGTCATTTCTCCCTGGCTCGAATTTCCCCTGAATTTTTCATCTGCTTTCCGGATAATTTCTTCAAGATCCTGGGCCGACAGATTGGTAATTAAAAGCACCAGAAAGCCAAATATCGAAATCAGTTTCATAAATATTAATTGTTTTTATGGTTGATAATACGTTGAAATCCTTCCATTATATAGTTTATGAACAATTCTTCATCCGTTTCAACAGGTGAAGTTACCAAAATCAGGTAGGCACCTTTTAATAGAGATGAAATAATAAACAGGTCTTTTGACGGATTTTCACTGCCATGGTCTGTAAGAAACCGAATCAGCATGTTCATCAGTCCTGCAGACGTTTCGCTGTAGCTTTGAATATAAGTTTCGGTAACAACCGGCTGCATCATGATCGAAAAATAAAGTTTCCAGAAATTCCTGTTCTTACTTATAACATTAAAGCTTTGCCTGATGAAAAACTCAAACTCGCTAAATGTTAAAATTCCATCTTTATTTAAGTCGAAGTGTGTGTAAATAGCGTCAAATCCCTTTTTCAGGATTTCGTTGAGCACAGCATTTTTACTTTCGAAATAATTATAAGTAAGGCCTTTTGAAATACCGGCTTTTCTGGAAATCTGTTCCATAGAAGTCTGATGAAAGCCATTTTCTGCAAAAAGTTTAAGAGATGTGTCTAATATCAGTTCTCTTTTTTCTTTCCTGATTGCTTCATATTGTTCGATACTCCGAGGCATATTTTTGTTCTTTGATTGACCAGTCGGTCAAAGTTAGAAAATGTTTTTGAAAAATAATATCAGTGAAGAAATATTTTATTACAGGTAAAATATATTCAGCATTAAGTAGTTTGTGAAGTTACTTTTAGATCGTGTTAAGACTTTTAATGTATTTAGAAGAATGAAAACTTAGTGAAATGCTATTTCAATAAAACGATTCAATTATTTTTACACTTGTAAACCAAAATAATCATTCCATGAATTATAACAGAAGAGAATTTATTAAAAATACAGCCATTGCAACAGCTGTCGTAAGTTTAGGCCCGACAGTTCTGAATGCCTGTGCTTCGCCAAACGAAAAAGTTACCGTAGGTTTAATAGGATGCCGTTCGATGGGTTTCAACGACCTTTCAGGGTTCCTGAAACAGGAAAATGTTGAATGTTTGGCACTCTGCGATGTTGATTCCAAAATATTGGAAAGCAGGGCTGCAGAGGTTGAAAAGCAAACCGGTAAAAAACCGCTTGTTTATGCCGATTTCAGGAAATTGCTGGAGAACAAAGATATTGATGCCGTAATAATCGGTACACCCGATCACTGGCATGCCATTATGATGATGATGGCGCTGGAAGCCGGAAAACATGTGTATGTTGAAAAACCAATGGGGCACAGTATTGAAGAGTGCAATGCCATGGTAAAAGCCGCTGCGAAATACCCGAAATTGCAGGTTCAGGTGAATATGTGGCAACGGAGTTCAAAACACTGGTTCGAAGCCGCCGATATTGTGAAGTCAGGTCAGTTGGGTGATGTTCATCTTGTAAAAGCCTGGATTTATAAAGGTTACAATAATCCTTATCCATATAAGCCAGATAGTGAAGCTCCGTCCTATGTTGATTATGATATGTGGCTGGGGCCGGCACCAAAACGCCCGTTTAACGAAAACCGTTTTCATTATAATTTCCGCTGGTGGTTCGATTATGCGGGTGGCGCCATGACCGATTGGGGTGTTCACCTGCTCGATTTTGCACTTTTCGGAATGGATGCCGACATGCCTCAAACCATTTCGCCCGGTGGCGGAATTTTTTATCACGAACCCGGTACTATTGAGACACCGGATATTCAGCAGGCAATTTACAGCTACCCAAAACATATTATGATGTGGGAGTGTGGTCTGAATCCGGGAATGGGGCCTTATGGAAAAGGTCACGGGGTTGCCTTTATTGGCAACAAAGGTACGCTGGTGGTTGACCGCAGTGGTTGGGAAACCATGCCCGACAGAAATAATGCTGAAAAGAAACCATTTTTTGAAGGGAAAAAGCAGGCTGAATATGGCGACGGAATGAATGAACATATTCAGAATTTTCTTGACTGCATCAGAAAAGGTGGAAAACTGAATTGCCCGGTTGAAATTGGTGCCAAAACAGCCATCGTTTCTGAAATGGGCAACATTGCCTACCGTTGTGGAAAACGGATTCACTGGGACGATGCTACAAAATTGTTTGCAGAAGAGGAAGCAAACAAGTTGATGAAGCTGAATTACAGCGAGAACTGGAAATTGCCGAATGTTTAGAGAATTAATGTTTGTATTCAGATATAAAAACGGTGGAAATTTGATTTTCCACCGTTTTTTGTTCCTCTATAATTTAATAGATGTTTTGTTGTTAGCCAGCCAGGAATTAAAATCCTGCAGTTCAGGATTCAGTTTTTTTACGGCATCGATATTACGGGCACCACAAAAATCGGCTTCGAAATCGGCTTTAAACTGAAACATGTTTCCCATATCGTCAGCTCCCGGAAATCCGAAACTTCGGTACACTTCGGGTAGAACTGCATTGTATCCCACTTCAACCCCCAAATGTTTTGTAAATGCAGCAGCCATTTGAGCTCCGGTTAAGTGTTCACCGGCAATGCTGACTGTTTTTCCTTTGTATTCACCTCCGCTTTTGAAAATGGCAAATGCACATTTTCCAATGTCGGCGGAAGAGATACCCGGAAGTTTTTTATCGCCCATCGGAAAGGTGATCGCAAATTTTCCATCGGGCCCTTTTTGCGGTCCTAATCCAAAGTAGATAAAGTTTTCCCAATAGAATGATGTGTTCAGCAAAGTATAGGGAACACCGCTATTTTCAAAAAACTGATTTGCTTCGCCTTTCGAATCGAAATGAGGCACTTTGTACTTACCGTGAAGTGTGGGCATCCTGTCGTCGTTGAGCGGAACCCAGTTGCGTGTATCTTCCAGGGTTGACCATATAACATGTTCGATACCTGCTTCTTTCGCAGCATCGGCCTGATTTTTTGCTTGCTGTGTTTCTTTTTCAGGTGAAAAATGTTCCCAGAAAAAAGTAACACAAAACGCTCCGTATGCACCTTTGAATGCCTTTACGATAGTATCTTTATCATCAACATCAGCTTCAACCACTTCAATTCCCAATGCAGCGAGTTCTTTTGCCTTTTCAGAATTCGCGTTTCTCGTGATTGCTCTCGGAGTAAATTCTCCCGATGGATCATTTAGAATAGCTTTAACCAAACCTTTTCCCTGGGCACCGGTAGCTCCCACAACTGCAATAATCTTTTTGTTTTCCATTTTATGTCTTTTATTTAAAATAAGACATAAAAGTATTTTATTATTTGAAAACAAAAAAATAAATAATACTTATATGTCTTTATTTTTTTGGATTTTGATCAATGGGAGAGGAGGTTCAAAACCGGATGATAATTTTTCCTTTGCTCATGTCGTTTTTATAGTATTCAATGGCTTCAGAAATCTCATCTGGTTGAAACTGTCGGTGGATGCCGGAACTCAGATCGCTTGCCAGTAATTTTCTGACATTATTGATGGTTTTCAGTTTTTTTATGATTCCGGCTTGTTTAAGCCAGTGGTTCAGTAAAAATCCATGAACCTGTTTATCGCCTGAAATAAATCCGGCTGGATTGAAAGCACTTTCATCATCAGAGAGTTTTCCATAAATAAACATCCGGCTGTTGGGCGGCATGGCATTGAACAATTTGCCACTTAATTTTCCACCAACAGCATCAAACACCAACTTTACATCCAGTTGGGTCGCAAGTGTTTTTAATGAGTTTTCAAAACCGTTGATTTCGCTGTTTAAAACATGTTTTGCACCTGCTTTTTTAAGTATTTCGATTTGGTCATCGCGTCTTACAATCGAAATCAGCGGTATATTTTTCCGGTTGGCAATTTTAATGATCATTTGTCCCAACGCGCTGGCCGCTGCGGTGTTGATAATACCCACATTTCCCCCTTTTTCTTTTGAAAACGATTGATGAATGTCAAAAAATGCCATAGCTGTCATCGGGTTTACAAACATCATAGAACCCTGTTCGGGCGAAACTCCGGCAGGCAGCGGTACACAGGATGCTGCGGAAGTTACCATGTATTCTGCCCAACAACCATTCTTTTGGGGTGTTGCTGCGCAGGCAACCGTTTTTCCCAACCTGAGTTTTGGCAAAAATCCACCGCCAGATGCCACAACAACTCCGCTACCTTCAAATCCGGGTACTACCGGAAATTTTTTTTCTGGTCCGTAACCGCCACGCAAAT
The DNA here is from genome assembly GCA_036735485.1 of Draconibacterium sp. Lineage (GTDB taxonomy): Bacteria > Bacteroidota > Bacteroidia > Bacteroidales > Prolixibacteraceae > Draconibacterium. The sequence continues at coordinate 8,266 of DAINOH010000102.1, forward strand.
AAGCCAGGTCTGAAGGATTGATAGGAGAAGCAATCATTTTTATCAGAACTTCACCTTTGCCGGGTTTTGGTACCGGAATTTCAGAAACCAAAAGTCTGCCGCCCTCTTCATTTTGAATAACGGCCTTCATTGTTGATGGAAGATTTAAACTCATTTGACAAAAGTATTTTAAAATTGAATTGAAACTTTTTGTTGTTGGAATTGTTTAAAATCCTAAACAATTTAATTTCAAAAGTGATGAAGAAAACAGTTATATTTTTCAGTTTGGTTATGATGATGATAACAGGATTTGCACAAACATCTTTTTATGATTTCAAAGTGAAGGACATAGAAGGAAATGATTTTGATCTTGCAAAATTAAAGGGCAAAAAAGTGTTGGTTGTAAATACTGCTTCGAAATGTGGCTTGACTCCACAATACAAACAATTACAGTCGTTATTCGAACAGTTTGGTGGCGAAAAATTTGTGATTGTCGGATTTCCAGCTAATAATTTTATGAAACAGGAACCGGGTACCAACGAAGAAATTGCTGAGTTTTGCGAAAAAAACTATGGTGTTACCTTTCCGATGATGGAAAAAATATCGGTAAAAGGTGATGATATGCATCCTTTGTACCATTGGCTGACAGAAAAAAGTAAAAACGGGGTTTTGGATTCGGAAGTTGGCTGGAATTTTCAGAAATACCTGATTGACGAAAAAGGTCATCTTGTTAAAATGGTGGAACCAAGAACAAAACCCGATGATGATCAGATAGTTTCATGGATTAAAGGCAGTTAATATTACAGGGGATTAGATAGGGAAAGGTAAAAAATGGCGGCGATAGATTATTCTGTCGCCGTTTTTTTTGCTATTTCAATTGAATGATAAATGTCTTTTATTACAAGGCCTGCTAATGTGAAGCCATAAATTGCTGTAATATGTGCAACAGTACCGTTAATAACTGCTTTTTTGGTGCTCCAGTCATGGTTCGCAAGTTCGGGATCGCCGGGAAGACCTTTTATTTCGTTTTCCTTGGAATCACCAGATTCATATTTTAATCCGGCTCCTTTATTTTCCAGCAGTTCTTCGCTGTAAACACACAAAAACTTTTTGGCTGGCATTTCTCCTTTTTTCAATACTTTTCTCATTCTCGAAGCCAGCGGACAGCCTTTTACTTTCCAGAATTCGGCGATGCTGATTTTTGACGGATCAAGTTTCAGCGAGGCTCCCATCGACGAGAAAAACACAGCTTTGGTGCGGGTTGCCATTCGAATGAGATGTGCTTTGCTGCCAATACTGTCGATGGCATCAATAATGTAATCGTATTTTTCGAGTTCAAAAATTTCGTGGTTTTGGTCGTTGTAGATTTTCTGAAGGGCATTAATTTCTGCAAAAGGATTGATTTCCAGTAAACGTTTTTTCAGTATTTCGGTTTTAACCTCTCCAATAGTTTGTGTGGTGGCATGTAATTGCCGGTTGATGTTTGATTCAGCAATTCTATCCGAATCGACTATCGTAAGTTTCCGGATACCTGTCCTTACAAGGCTTTCAGCGCACCAACTGCCAACACCACCAATACCAAAAAGAATAACTTTCTTTTCAGCAATCTCATTCATTATTTCGCTGCCCAGCAAAAGCTCGGTTCGCTGGAAAATTCCTTTTTCGCTTGCCATAAATCATCAGTGATTTTTGAAGTCACAAATCTATAAAAACAGAAATAGAATCTGATAATAAAGAAAAAGCCTGTAAATTTTATGATTTACAGGCTTTTATTTGAATCTTGTCGGGGTGATCCGACTCGAACGGACGACCACCAGCACCCCATGCTGATACGCTAGCCAACTGCGCCACACCCCGGTTGCAAAGAACTTTTTTGTTTTGCGGTGCAAATGTAACAGTTGATTTTTCATTTGCAAAACTTTTGCATCAATTTATCCGGTCTGTATTTTCCGGAATTGGTTTTGTCTATTCGGTTTCATAATTATTGATTGGAATTATGAAGAAGGTTAGCTTATGTTTTATACTTTTGCAATACAAAAATTAAAATAGTTAGATATGTTTAAACCGCTTGATATTAAAGAAGATAGTCAGAAAGGCAATCTTCACTCAACCAATGCAGAGAAAGTGAAATGTTTGATTATAGGTTCAGGGCCTGCCGGATATACTGCTGCCATTTATGCTTCTCGTGCCAACCTGAATCCGGTGATGTATGAAGGGCTGCAACCCGGAGGACAATTAACCACCACTACCGAAGTTGAAAATTTTCCGGGATATCCCGAAGGAGTTACCGGTCCGGTAATGATGGAAGACCTGAAAAAACAAGCCGAAAGATTTGGTGCTGATATTCGCTGGGGAATGGCGACGGCTGCTGATTTTTCGGGCGAAATCCACAAAGTTTGGATTGATGACAACAAATTGATTGAAGCTGAAACAGTGATCATTGCTACCGGTGCAACTGCCAAATATTTAGGTCTGGAAGACGAAAAGAAATATGCCGGGGGAGGAGTTTCTGCCTGTGCAACCTGCGATGGTTTCTTTTATCGCGGAAAAGATGTGGCGGTTGTTGGTGGTGGCGACACAGCAGCAGAAGAAGCCATGTATCTTGCAGGTTTATGTCGTAAAGTTTACCTGATTGTTCGCCGTGAAGAACTGCGCGCTTCGAAGGTGATGGCGGAAAGGGTTGCTAAAACCCAAAATGTTGAAATACTCTGGAAACACCAGACAAAAGGATTGCTTGGCAACAATGGGGTGGTTGAGGGAGCTGTTCTGGTGAAAAATAAAGGCGAAGCAGGTGAGGAAGAAGTAAAAATCAATATCGACGGATTTTTCCTGGCAATCGGGCACAAACCCAATTCCGATATTTTTAAAGAGTTTATTCATACAGACGAAGTAGGTTATATAAAAACAATTCCCGGAACTTCGAAAACCAATGTGCCCGGAGTTTTTGCCTGTGGCGATGTCCAGGACCCGGTTTACCGTCAGGCAGTTACGGCAGCCGGATCGGGTTGTATGGCAGCCATTGATGCGGAACGGTATTTATCTGAAAAACATTCATAATCCGATATCCGGAAACTAAAAAGGGAGCCCGAAAGCTCCCTTTTTTGATGTATATCGGTATTGGTTTTATTTGTCAACCTTGACAGAAGCAAGTGTTTCTGACTTGTATTTACCTTCAAGCAAGTTTTTACGCACTACTGAAAATGCTTTTACTGTTTTATCAACATCTTCGAGTGTATGCACTGAAGTTGGGATCAGGCGTAAAAGAATGTCGCCTTTCGGAATAACCGGGTAAACAACCATAGAACAGAAAATTCCGTAATTTTCACGGAGATCGAAAACAAGGTTAGTCGCTTCTGCTTCACCACCTTTCATATAAACCGGGGTCACTGCAGTGTTGGTTTTGCCTAAATCAAAACCGGCTTCACGCAAACCTTTCTGAAGTGCAGCAACAATTGTCCACAGTTTTTCTTTGAATTCAGGACGTGTACGTATCAATTCCAGGCGTTTCAATCCACCAATAACCATTGGCATTGGAAGCGATTTAGCATAAGTCTGTGAGCGCATGTTATAACGCAGATAATAGCAAATATCTGTATCACAGGCGATAAAACCACCAATTCCGGCCATTGCTTTGGCAAAAGTGGCAAAATAAAGGTCGATTTTATCCTGAACTCCCTGGTGTTCACCGGTTCCGGCGCTTGTTTCACCCATCATTCCAAAACCATGCGCATCGTCAACCAACAAACGGAATTCAAATTCGTCTTTTAAAGCCGCAATTTCAGCAAGTTTACCCATGTCGCCGGCCATGCCAAATACACCTTCGGTGATTACAAGCACGCCGCCTTTTTGTTTTTCAGCCAGTTTGGTTGCATGTCCGAGTTGTTTGCGAAGACTGTCAATATCATTGTGAAGAAAAACAAAGCGTTTTCCCATGTGAAGGCGCACTCCGTCGAGAATACAGGCGTGTGATTCTGCATCGTAAACAATCACATCATTTCTTCCACAAATAGCATCAATCACAGAAACCATTCCCTGGTAACCATAATTCAAAAGAAAAGCATCCGGTTTTCCAACAAAGGCTGCCAGTTCGCGTTCCAATTGCTCGTGGTAAACGGTTTGCCCTGACATCATGCGGGCTCCCATCGGGTAAGCCATTCCAAATTTGGCCGCTGCTTCAGCATCAGCTTTTCTAACTTCGGGGTGGTTGGCCAATCCCAGGTAGTTATTCAAACTCCAGTTTAAAACTGTTTTTCCCCTGAATGTCATATATGGGCCCAGCTCTCCTTCCAGTTTCGGAAAAGCAAAATAACCATGGATCTGGTCCATCCATTTTCCGATTTCGCCTTTATTTTTTCTGAATTTTTCAAATATATCCACGTCGTAAAGATTTTTGATTAAACAAGGTGCAAATGTAAACTTTTTTATTTGCAGCCATATTCCCTTTAGTTTATTTACCTGTTCCTGAATGTTGAATTTTTTTCCACAGGTAACTGTTCATCATTTAAATAAGTATCCGTTTTTGCTTTAATTATTAGAAAACGTTTTGAAAATTAACCAATTTAAGATATTCTGAATCGTTGAGAAGCGCAATGGTTTGTTAAATATTACTAAGGGAATGGCTTAATTTCAGTGATTTGTAATTCCTAAATTAACACTTTTTTCGGTTGTGTTTTGTTAATATTCACAAAATGAATCAACTGCAATAATTAATTTTAATCTATAACGTTAATTTTCAGAATCCTTAAGATTTCAGGTTTGTAAAAAAAGTATATTTTTGCGCCATGTTATTAAAAATGAAATATTTTAAAATTGGTTTAGTACTGTTTGCCTTTGTGGTTAGTTCATGCGGAAGCTATAACAAAGTGGTAAAGAGTACCGATACTGAATACAAGTATAAAAAAGCCATTGAATATTACGAAGATGGCGAGTATGTAAAAGCGGGCACGCTGTTAAAGGACCTTGTAAGTATCTACAGAGGAACCAATCGAGCAGATAAGATTTATTATTACTATGCCAAATGTAATATTGCACAAAACGATTATCTGCTGGCAAAACATTATTTTAACTCGCTTGTTAAAGAGTTTCCTATGAGCGACTATGCCGAAGAATCGTATTTTATGGTTGGTTATTGTTCGTATCTGATGTCGCCAAAAGCAAGGCTCGACCAGCAGGAAACAACCGAAGCTATTGATGCACTGCAGCTATATGTAAACCTCTATCCATACAACGACAGGGTTGACGAAGCGAACCGTTTGATTGACGAATTGAATAACAAACTTGTTTACAAAGCATATCTGAGCGCCAGACTGTATTACGATTTTAAAAATTATAAGGCAGCCGTAATCGCTTTAAACAATTGTCTGAACAAATACCCCGATTCAAAATACAGGGAAGATTTGAAGTTTATGCTTCTTGAATCGAAGTACAACCTGGCGGTTGCAAGTGTCTTTGATAAAAGGGATGAAAGATTGTCGAGCGCCCTTGATGAATACTTCTCATTTGTTGACGAATTCCCCGATAGCAAACACAAAAAAGATGCAGAGAGATATTATAAAGTGACAGCAAGAATGCTGAATTATAAAGAAAACGCTGAAACAAATATTAATTAACGATATGGATTACAAAAAAACAAAAGCCGCTCCGTCCACAATCTCGCGTGATTTGGATGTTCTTACCAAAGAAACCGGAAACATTTATGAAACTGTAATGATTCTGGCAAAAAGGGCTAACCAGATTTCGTCGGAATTAAAAGAAGAATTGAACCAGAAATTGCAGGAGTTTGCTTCTTATACCGACAACCTCGAAGAAATCTTTGAAAACCGTGAGCAAATTGAAATCTCGAAATTCTACGAAAGAATGCCGAAGCCATCATTAATCGCTTTTGAAGAACTCAAAGACGGCGAAATTTATCACAGGAATCCCAGCAGGGAAAACAAACCGAAAATCTGATTCTCAGCCATGAGGCTGAAAAGCAAAAAAATAATTTTAGGAGTAACCGGAAGCATAGCAGCCTACAAAGCTGCTGTGCTTTTGCGTTTATTGGTGAAAGAAGGTGCCGAAGTACAGGTGGTGATTACGCCGGCCGGTAAAGAATTTATCACGCCTGTCACGCTTTCTGCTTTGTCAGGAAAACCGGTTATCAGCGAATTTTTTGCACAGGGTGCCGGAAGCTGGAACAGTCATGTTGACCTTGGTTTGTGGGCCGACGCCATGGTTGTGGCTCCGGCAACCGCATCAACCATTGGAAAAATGGCAAACGGAATAGCCGACAATATGCTGATTACAACTTATTTGTCGGCAAAATGCCCGGTTTTTGTTGCGCCGGCCATGGATCTGGATATGTTTGCCCACCCGACTACCCAGCAAAACCTGAACACGCTTAAATCTTTTGGCAATATTATTATTGAACCTGCAACCGGTGAGCTTGCCAGTGGTTTAAGCGGAAAAGGAAGAATGGAAGAACCTGAAATTGTTGTGGAAGAACTCATTTCATTTTTTAATAATAAACTTCAGCTTACGGGTAAAAAATTTCTGGTAACAGCAGGTCCGACCCGCGAAAAGATAGACGCTGTGCGGTTTATCAGCAATTATTCATCGGGTAAAATGGGATATGCCATTGCCGAAGAACTCGCATCCCGCGGAGCAAAAGTAGTTTTGGTTTCGGGCCCTGTGAATATCAAACCTGTAAATGGAAATATTCAACGCATTCTTGTTGAATCAGCAGAAGAAATGTATAACCAGTGTATTTCGGTATTTTCTAAATGTGACGGTGCAATTATGAATGCCGCAGTGGCCGATTATACGCCGGAAACACCTGAATCAAAAAAGGTTAAAAAGGAGCAAAATGACTGGGAACTGAAGCTAGTTTCAACAAAAGATATTGCGCTGGAGCTTGGCAAGGTAAAAACTTCCGCACAGGTTTTGGTTGGTTTCGCCCTTGAAACCGATAACGAGCTTGCCAACGCAGCAAAAAAACTAGAGCAAAAGAATCTCGATTTTATTGTGTTGAATTCGTTAAACGACACAGGAGCGGGATTTCAAACCGATACAAACAAAATTACAATCCTCGGAAAAGACAATATTCCCCTGTTTTTTGAGTTAAAGAACAAGGCAGAGGTAGCTTCGGATATTGTGGATAAAATAGTTTCGATATTGAAGTGATTTCTGATTGGAATTGTATTTTTATAACTTCGATTCTGAAAAAAATTATGAAGTATTTTCTTGTTTTGCTTTCAATCGTAATATTTCCTGTTTTGGTTGGTGCCCAGGAATTAAGGTGCAATGTTACTGTGTCGTCACAGAAAATACAGGGTGCAAACCAAAATCTTTTCAGGACGATGCAATCCGATATTTATGAATTCATGAATAACCGCAAGTGGACTGACCATGTTTACAGCTACGATGAAAAGCTGCGGTGCAATATCATGATTGTTCTGGATGAGCAGCTTTCGGCTGATGAATTCAGGGGATCAATCCAGGTTCAATATGTAAGGCCGGTTTTCGATTCGAGCTATGAAACTACTGTTTTAAATATTAAAGATAACGATTTCAGATGCCGGTATGTTGAATTTCAGCCACTTGAGTTTAACGAAACATCAAATCGTGAAAACCTTACAAACATTCTTGCATTTTATGCCTATGTTATCCTGGGATTCAGCTACGATACCTTTTCAATGGAAGGGGGCACCCCGTATTTTGAAAAGGCACAGTCTATTGTCAACAATTCGCAAAGTTTGCCGGTTAAAGGCTGGAAATCTTTTGAAAGCGAACGCAATCGTTATTGGCTGATCGAAAATGTTTTAAACAAATCAT
>DAINOH010000103.1:0-15447 GCA_036735485.1 Draconibacterium sp.
ATAAATTTCCCTGACCAGAGATTTTATACAAATTTTTCGCGTTTCTGGAGATTGTATAAACCGTAAAGAATAAACACAATCATTCCGATTCCGAGGAATATACGATTTTTAAAAACAATACCCTGCCAGATTACCTGGTTCATATTGTTGGGCAAATCAAACGGGTTCAGAAAAACATTCCATTGGGTGCGTGATAGCGTATCTGCAAGAATCAGCAATGCAACACCGATGAGTACCATTACCACGGCAGTTCCGTTCCCGTTTTTTATAATAGTAGAGAACATAAACGCCATTGAACCGAGAAATACAATCGGGTACATTAACTGGTAAGCCATTTCAATCAGATTGATATTGTAAAGCAAAACAGAGGCTGCTCCGGCAAAAAGCAGGAGAATAAGAAAAATCAGGATATAAATCATAATCAGTCTTACCAGCCACACCTTGTACCGGTAGTTGGGTATTCCGAAAAGTATTTCGAGCATTCGCGAATCGTCGTCGTTTTGAATGCCAAAAGCCGACGGATAAAATATCAGCAGAATACCCGGAAAAATCAGAAGGTCGTAAATGCTTCCGTCATCGATTGTATTGCGTTCGAGCACCGATTGAATGGCAAAAAACACAAAAAATGCAAATGCCGAAAGCAGGAACCAGATGAACCGGTTGGCAAAAATGATCTTCAGGTTGTACCTGATCATGCGGGTTGTAACCACAAGCATTGTCCGTATATCAGTTTTCTTATTCATTGGTTCCGCCTTTCACAAAATCTTTTAACAAACATAAATAAGCATCTTCGAGGTGTGGAGATACGCTGATTGCATCTTCCTGTGGTTTTTCTTTCGACAAACATCTCACCCTGATGTTTTCGCCATCACGCATGTGGTGCACAATGAGCTTTTTATCGGCAATATTGTCGAAATCCTTAGCCGGAATCGAGAACTGCCATACAAAACCATTCCCCATGTTCACCATATCGTTGGGTGTTCCGAAGTATTTCAGGTCGCCACGGTTGATTACTGCCACCTGGTTGCACGAACTTGAAATATCTTCAATAATATGGGTTGAGAAAATAACAATGCGTTCGCGGCTCAGTTCCACCAGCAGGTTCCTGAAGCGGATTCTTTCGCGCGGGTCGAGACCGGCAGTGGGTTCGTCAACCACCAGAATACGCGGCAGGTTGAGCAGAATCTGGGCAATACCGATTCGTTGTTTCATACCACCCGAGAATGATCCGATTTTATCATTTCTACGGTCGTACATGTGAACACTTTTCAGTACATATTCCAACCGTTCGTCTCTGATTTTTGTGTCGCGGATTCCCTTCAGAATCGCCTGGTAATCGAGGAATTCCCAGGCACTCATATTTTCATACGTACCAAAAGCCTGTGGTAAGTAACCAATCAATCCCTGCAATTCTTCTCTGTATTTCTGGGTGTCGAGCCCATTGATCCAAATTTTTCCGTAGCTCTGTTCCAGGATACCACAGATAATACGCATCATGGTTGATTTTCCGGCCCCGTTCGGCCCCAGCAAACCAAACATCCCTGTGTTGATTTCGAGTGAAACACCGTTTAAGGCACGGAATGGCTTTTTGCGTTTCCCGATAACCGGAATTTGCCTTACCAGGTTGAAATAACCGCGGCGTAATCCGCCAAAACGTCCTTCAATACGCGCGATATTCAGGTTCTTTTCCTGGATGTATTCACCTGACCGGTAGATTACCAAAAGCAATAACCAGATTACACCTACGAAAATCAGCATTCCCAGGTTATCCCAGCGTTTAAAGAAAACTGCCAGAAACAGGAGAGGAGTTCCCCAGTAGATAATTCTGCCCAGGATATTTTTGATTTTCAGGAATTTTTGTTTTGAAGTAGCCTCGAATTTATTCTGAAGCACCTGGTTTACAGGTATCATCAGTAAGAATTGGAAGAAGAAGATAAAATGCGCGAACACCCACATCCAGAAATTGCTTTCGAGATAAAAGAAGGTGAAATAAACCAGGAACCCGAAAAGGGGCAATTGCCAGATCAGGTCATTAAAATCGCGGAATTTTTTATAATCTTTTACCAATCCGGCCCGTTCACGGATTTTAATGCCCGCTTTCCACTCACGCATAAACCGGTTATCGCGGTCGTAGATTTTTACCAGCTTCCGTACTTCAATCTTAATGGGCTCATCTTCGTTAATCACTTTTATACTTGCATTCCGGAGACTGGTCATCACAAAAGCCACAACACCCGGCACGAGAATGATCAAAAGCATGTAATCGAGCAACTGCCAGATAAAAGTATCGACCTTAAACCAGATGTACACAGCGCCAATTGCGAAAACAATAGCCATTCCGGTTTTCAGCATCCAATGCAGCGATTTCAGCCAGTTGATCACATTTTCGAGCCCGGCGTAAAGCGTGGGGATAAAAATGAGTGTGAGTAATGTGCTGACTGTTAAACCACCGATTACAGTGATGGCAAACGGCGCGCCGATAGCTCCCACATATTCGGCTTGTCCCATTGCCAGCGGGAAAAGTGCCACGATGGTGGTTCCGGCAGTGATCAGGATTGGCCGCACCCGTGATAAACCGGCGGCAATCAATGCACGCGATTTCCGGTGGCCCTGTTTGCGGAGCAGGTTTGTATAGTCAATCAGGATAATTCCGTTGTTAACAACCACGCCCAAAAGGATTAGGAATCCCATTAAAGTATTGGCATTGAAAAGGCTGTTGCCGGTAAGAATTAAACCGATAAACGACCCGATTGCAGCCAGTGGAATCGAAAACATGAGCACAAAAGGCGTCACCACCGATTCAAATACCGAAGCCAGAATCATAAAAATCAGTACAAAAGCAATCCCGATGAGGAAATAGAACTCCTGGTACTGGTCTTCTTCGTGAATTACTTCCACGGCAATTCCGGCCGGCAGTTTGTAAGCACTCACGATATCATCAATTTCGAGACGGTAGGCTTCCAGCAAATCTTTCGACTGTTCTGCTTCGTCAACAAAACGGTATGTCAATTCAATCTGTTTTTCCTGGTTCACCCGGGTAATACTCGATGTTCCGCGTGCATACACCACGTCCGAAATATCCTGTAAATCGTATGTAGCACCCGCTGTGCTGTTTATTTTCAGTTGTTTCAGGTCGTCAACATTCTTTTCAACGTCTTCTTCGTCAACTCCTTCCGGCAGTTTCTGTTTGATAACGATTTCGTACTCTTCTGTGCCCTGTTTAAAATTCACACCCGACGTAAATTCGCGCGAGAAAGAAGCCAGTTCAGAAGAGATATTGGTGAGATTAATTCCGTATTCATTCAGCAAAAGCTGGTTGAAATAGAGGTGAAGCTCCGGGCGGTTGTCAGAAACGTTCACATTTACATTTCTGATGGATGAAAGGTCTTCAATGTAATATTCAAGGTCTTCGGCAACGCCTTTCATCACCTCGAAGTTTTCGCCTTTAATTACCACACGTTCCTGGTTGGTTCCGATTCCCATAAAAGCGCCAAATCCTTCGGAACCTGAACGGCCACCGCCACCGCCTCTGAAACTGGCGCTCGATGTTGGCTGGGTAAGACTTATTTCGGCTTTGGCAATATTTCCGACCCGTTTTTCAACTTCGGATTTTATTTCGCCGATTGTTTTTTTGTTGATCTCTTTATATTTCTCTTTCAGTTTGAATGTAAGAATGGCCTCTTCTTCCTGGATATTTGCAATCAGGTCCTGTTTTTCAGGAATGTCAGCCAGTCGCTGTTCCACGTCGGCCACCACAAGATCGGTATTTTCGAGTGTGGAGCCGGTTGGCATTGTCACGTAAATAGAGAACCGGTCTTCTTCCACTTCCTCAAGGCTATTGACGCTGATTGCCAGTACAATAAACACGCTGACGAAGAACACAACGATGGCCCCGATAATGGTTCCTCCCGGATTTCGCATGGCTGATTTCAGCAGCAATACATAAATCTGAACAATCCGGTTGTTGGTGGTAACTTTCTCGTAGAAAATGTTTTTAGCTTTTTTCCCTTTTAATAAAACATGTGCCCCGATCGGAACCAGCAACAATGCCACAAAAAGCGAAATTATCAGCGTTGATACAATAGAAACCCCGATGTTGCTCCCTAAAAGTTTCACCATGTACTCGGTTGAAAACAGGAAGGGCAGGAAAATGGCGATTGTTGTCAGTGTAGCGGCCACAATCGACCGCCAGACTTCTTTGGTTCCCTGCGTTACGGCCAGTTCGGCATCGTAACGTTTACCGGCAAGCCGGTAAATATTTTCGAGTACCACAACGCTGTTGTCAAGCAACATCCCGATGGCAAGCACCAATCCAACCAGTGTGATACTGTTAATCGAGATATTGAAAGCATAAAAAAGATTGAATGCTGTAAAAACCGAAACCGGCATACCCAGTGCCATGAATGATACAATGCGGAAGTTTTTCAGAAACATCCAGAGAACAAAAATGGCCAGCAAACCTCCCACGAGCGCGAGATCGATAATCTGGTCAATGTTCTTTTCCATCGTTTCAGCCAGGTTGGTTTGCACCACAATTTCCACATCTTTGGGGGCCAGTTTTTTGTTCAACTCGGCAATTTCTTCCTGCACCCTGTGCGACAGGTCAATCAAGTTAGCCTGCGAATCGCTAACCAACATTATTGAAACGGCATCCAGCCCGTTAACACGGCTAATGGTTTCTTCATCTTTTACCCCAAAATATACATCTGCAACATCTTTCAGAAAAATCGGTCCTTCGGCTACCACAATATTTTCTATGTCAGTTACATTGTCGTATTCGGCTGTTACATGCACAAAATACTGTTTTTGCGACTCGTGCAGATACCCTGTAAAAACACGGTTCCGCGAGTTTTGTGTAATAGCATTCCGTATTTGTGACGGCGTGATTCCGTAAGCTTCGCAGGCTGGTAAATCATAAGTTACTTCAATCGATTTTTCTTTTCCCCCGAAAACGGTTGCCGAAGCAATTCCATCGGTATTTTCGAGATTGGCAAGAATTTCCTGCTCAACAATGTTTCTGAGCCTGTCGGTTCCGCCGCTTCCCCTGATCTGCAGTTCCATAAACTGGTTGGTAAGCTGCTGGATATCCACCTTGCTGACTGTAACAATAAAGTTTTCGTCAAGCGATTCAGCCACCTGGTCAATTTTTTCCTGAAGCTTCAGAAAAGTGTATTTAAACTCGATATTTTGTTTGAATTCAACCTGAATTGTTGCACTGCGGTTATTCAGAAACGTTTCGATATTTTCGACCCCTTCCATAGTTCCCACGGCTCCCTCGATGGGGATTACTGCCTGGTTTTCCATGTATTTCGGATCGACTTCGAGGCGCGACTGAATCTGTACAAACAGCATGGGCAGTTCAGCATTGGGGATCAGCTCAACAGCCAGTTGTTTGTATGAAACATATCCCAGCATGGTAAGTCCGATGAATACCATGCTGATGAATATTTTCCTATGTAATATGAATTTCATATTTTACGATTAATTGTAAACTGAAGCTGTTCAGTTTTTACCAAATACATTTCTCGCCCGGTCAAGAATGTCGAAAACACACGGGATCACAATCAGGGTCATTAAAGTAGATGTGGTTAACCCGCCGATTACAGCCAGTGCCATGGGTGACCGCAGCGAAGCGCTTTCGCCAAAACCGAGTGTTAACGGGACCAAAGCCAGAATGGTTGTGAGACTCGTCATCAGGATCGGGCGTAACCTTTGCTGCCCGGCTTCAATGATCGCACTTCTCCGGTCGAGTCCCGCCTCCATTAACTGGTTAATCCTGTCAACCAGAATAATCGAACTGTTTACGGCAATACCCGCCAACATGATAATACCAATGATGGCCATGATGTTGATGGTTTTTCCGAGAATAAAGAAGGTGAGTACTGTACCAACCAAAGCCAATGGTATGGTGAGCAATATTGTGAAAGGATGTACCAGCGATTCGAATTGCGAAGCAAGTACCATGTAAACCAACACGATGGAAAGCAACAGGGCAAAACTCAGGCTGCTGATCGACTCCTGGCGTTTTTCCTCTTCACCGGTCACCATAATCCGGTAATTGGGTTGTAATTCGATGGTGGAAGTGGCTTGCCTGATTTCGGCAGCTACTTTATCCAGCGGTACTTCATTATTGATTTGTGCAGTAATTTTGCCAATCCTGTTCTGGTTGCGCCTGAAAATTTCTTTCGGGGCAATTTCCTGCGTAATTTCTGCAATTTCATTCAGTCTGAAAACCTGGTCGCCTGAAGTAATGAGAATATCATTAACCTGGCTTAAAGTTTTTTCAGGAACTTTGATGGTAATATCGCGTAATTCGCCATCCCTTTCAATTTGCCCGGCACTTTTGCCTTCCAGTTGATCCTGAATCTGGGTTACCACTGTGTTGATGTTGATGCCGTACATTCCGGCTCTCATCCTGTCAACTTTAACTTCAATTTCGGGTGCGCCATCTTCGAGCGATGTCTGGATATTATAAAGGTCGGTTAATCCGGTCATTTTTTCCTTTACCTGGTTTACAACCGATTCAATTTCATCCAGTTCTTCACCCCTGACTTCCACAACAACCGGTGCATCAGTTGTTCCGAGAATAGAACTCAATGAAGTTTGCTCCTGTTTAAAGGTCACTTCAAGTCCAGGGATATTGGTTGTAAGCTGGTTTACAGAGGCTACCAGCGATTCTGTGGTGATGGTTGAATTTTCTTTCAGCGAAATGAGAATTTCAGCTGTATTTTCTCCTTCAAAAATCGAAGTGGCATCTTCAATCATTCCTGATGAGGGACCAGATCTTGAATAGATTACATCAAGATTTTCGCCCAGATAATCAGTTAATACCGATTCAAGATTTCTGACCATCGATTCAGTACGTGCAAGTTCGGTTCCTTCCGGGAGTTTTAAATCAATTGTAAGTTCCCGGGTTTGCGTTTTGGGCATAAACTCGGTACCGATAAACGGCAGCATTAAAACGGACCCTGCCAGTAATGCAATTGCCAGAATAACAACCAGCCATTTTGCTTTCAGTACTTTATCGAGAAAACGGCCAAAGCTTTTAATCTGTACCGATTTGCTGATGGCAGCTTTAGGTTTGTTTTTATACAGCCGGTGATACATCATGGGTATCAGAAAGATAGCCACGAACAGCGACGAAATCAGGGAGAATGCCACAGTCCAGGCCTGGTCTTTAAAGAGTTCGCCCGAAGCACCGTGTATATAAACCACCGGAAGAAAAACAACGATGGTTGTAAGTGTTGAAGCAGTAATAGCACCGCCAACTTCTGCTGTTCCGTTAATGGCTGCATCGCGCACGTTGGCCCCGCTTTCATGGTTGCGGAAAATATTTTCCAGTACCACAATTGCATTGTCAACCAGCATTCCCGCACCCAAAGCCAGACCTCCCAATGTCATGATGTTGATGGTAAGGTCATTAAAATACATCAGGTTGAAAGTGGCAATTACTGAGATTGGAATGGCAACACTTACGATAAGTGTTGTTCCGATGCGTCGCAGGAAAACAAACAGTACCACAACTGCCAGTAAAATCCCGATTAATGCTGAATCCTGCACTTCGTTGATGGCATCGCTGATAAATTTTCCCTGGTTGGATACTAAAACCAGTTTATAACCAGGCAACGCCTTTTCTATTTGTACAAGTGATTCTTTTACCTGATCGACAGTTTTTACGGTATTGAATTTTGTTTCTTTATAAATGGCAAGGCCAACGCAACGTTTCCCGTTTACATGTACAATATTGTATGGGTCTTTGTTCCCGTATTTAACCGTGGCAACATCTTTCAGAAAAATGGGTGCCCGTTCAACAGTGGCTTGCGCATTGGTGGTGGTTCTTGTGGCTTTATAACCTACAATCAGGTTTTCGAAATCTTCTTTGTCGCGCAAAAGACTTACACCTTTTACAATATATTGAGTTCCGAGTTCACTGATGCGGCCACCCGAAACATTCCGGTTGTAGTTCTGAATTCTTGTACTGAGTTCATCCAGCGAAAGATTTTGCGATTCGAGCCTGTACATATCAGTTACGATAATGATTTCGCTTTCTTCCTGGCCTGCAAGTTCCACTTCGGCCACACCTTCGAGCCTGACAAGTTCGTTTCTGATATAATTTTCGGCTGCTTTTCGGATCTCATTCATATCGGTTATTTCTGAATGAGTTACACCAATTAGCATAACAGGAGAAGCATTCGGGTCGTGTTGTGTAATTTTCAGTTCATCGATTTCGGAGTTTTGGGTAAGCGTATTGAGCGATTTCTGAAGATCGAGAAATGCTTCGTCCATGTCTTTATCCCAGCCATATTCGACGGTTATTTGAGCCGAACCGACTTTTGAAACCGAAGTTACCTGGGTAACACCCGATTGACGCATGGAGAGTGCCTCAATGTTTTCCACAAATTGTTTTTCCATCTCCTCAGGCGGACGTTCCCCTGATTTGACCTCAACAAAAATGCGGGGTGAATTTAAATCGGGAAACAGGTCAACTCCCAGTTTGCCGAATGAAATGTATCCCAGTAAAATTACACCAAGCACAACCATCAGTACGGTTACCGGGTAATTAACCGAGAATTGAGTTAATTTCTTCATTTTACAATTTTTCGGATGGTTGCAACTGTTACAGAATTATTTTCACTTTCGAGTTATCGCGGAGTGTTTCAAACCCTTTAATGATAAGTTTTTCGTTAACTTTTAAACCTTCGATAACTTCCACCTGGTCTTTATTTTCAATGCCGGTTACAATCTGGCGGTCGTCGGCAGCGTTGTTGCGTTCAACTACAAAAATGTATTTTCCGCGGTTTCCTGATAAGATTACGTTTTTCGGGATCACAATCACACTGTCTTTTGTGGCAGTGATAATATCGGCTTTAATAAACATGCCGGGGCGTAATTTCAACTCAGGATTATTAATCTGAAGTTTTCCGGTGAAAGTGCGGGTTTCGGAACTGATCATCGGAGAAAGTTCGCTAACAACACCTCTCAGCGTGTCTTCCGCAATTGTATAATTGGTTATCAGCACTTCCTGTCCGGTTTTTACTTCAGAAATACTTTTCTCCGGAAGGTTTACATCGATGTACATTTTATCGTAATTCATTAAGGTTACCATGGCCTGGCCCGATGTAATCCTTGTTCCTTTTGTATAATATGGCAAATCAACAATTACACCTGAAAATGGTGCTGTGATTTTCATTTTTTTAAGTCGTAACTCTGCGCTTTCGTAATCATATTTTGCGTTGGTTTTCGATACTTCAGAATTCCGGAGTTCACGAAGTGTGACACCCCCTTTTTCATAAAGCGATTTTTGTTTTTCATATTCACTCTCCGAAATCTCGAGGTTCAGTTTTTTGGCATCGAGTGCTAATCCGTTTACATATTCAGCATCTTCGATGCTAATAAGAACCTGTCCTTCCTTAACACGGTCGCCAAGCTTGAAAGGCGCACCCGTAGCCGGATTGATCATCAGATTATACTGACCGGTAACTTCTGAATTGATGGTGGTTTCGTAAATTGCTTTTGCAGTTCCGGTGGTATTGATGAACTGGCTGATACTTTGTTTTTTTACATTTTCAACGGAAACCGGTACGGCAAGTTCGGTTGATTCTGCACTTTGCTGGTTGTTGCACGAAATAGCTCCGATAGCGGCTGCGGCAACGATTACGAGTAGTTTTATATTCTTCATTGTTTTATTTTTTTGCTGAATTTCCATTTTCGTTTAGATAAAGTTCTGCCGGCAATATCGGCTGGTTTTTCTCGAAGTCGTAAAGAGTCTGAATTTTAAGATTTAATAGTTCGATTTTATAATTGATAAGCGCCTGGGCTAATGCAATTTTCTTTTGCGAAAGCTGGGTCTGGTAAAGGTTCAGGTCCATACCGGTAAGATCGCCGTTTTGATAACGCTCAAGATTAATTTCGTAAGTAAGCTGAGCGTTAATCTCGTTTTGTTTGGCAATCTCAATCTGTTGCAACTGGTTTTGCAGGTTTCTGTAAACCTGTCGAACTCCGATAATTATCTGGTTTTTTTCATCCGACAGATTCAGTTCTTCCGATTTAATGGTGGCTTCCTGTGCAGCAATGCGCGCTTTCTTTTCACCCCAGTCGAAAAGCGGAATGCTGAAACTGAGATTTACAGAAGGACTTCGGGTGGGTGAATCGAAAATCTGGCCGATGTCTTCATTATCACCGGTTACACCAAGTCTGAGATTCAGATCGCCTCTGAACTCGTTTAATGCTTTAACACGGATCATATCAAACTGACTTGTTTCAATATTAATTTCGCGCTGACGAAGTTCCATTCTCGATTTCAACCCATTGTCAATGGCTTTATCCAAATCAACTTTTACAGGATTGGCAGCAATATCGCCCAAAACCAGAAAGTCTTCATATAAATCCATTCCAAGATAAAGTTTAAGCTGGTCTTTTGAATTTTCAAACGAAACTTCTCTGTCCTGAACCGTTGATTTCGAGGTTGCAAGGTTCAATTCGGCCTGGTAAAGTTCTTCTTTGGCAGCTAAACCTGCATCAACTTTATTTTTAATAATATCGTAACTCTTTTGGGTGTTCACAAGTTCTTCTTTGGCTATGGTGAGGTTATTCTGAGCCATGTACACATTGTAAAAAAACTGTGTTACATTTTTTTCGAGGTTGAGCCGTTGGATAGCGTAGCTGATGTTGGCGTTTTCGTAACTCAACTCAAGCTCCTTTAACTGTAGTTTCAGTTTGTTGTAAGTAAAAAGCGGCTGGTTTAAGTTAAGGTACAAATTGTTGTAAAACCTTTTACTCTGGGAGTTGGTACCGCTTGCATCCGAAGTACTGTTCTGCCATCCGAATTCATTCGATAAAGAAATGGTTCCGTCGGTTGGCAGTATCGGTTGCGAAATCAGGAACCTTGCATTAGAGGTAAGACTTTCGTTGGTGTACCACTCCGACACGCGGGTGTCAAAACGTCGCTGATTACTGTAATTCAATGGCGTTACATCAAGCGAAAGTTTTGATTTAAGAGCCGCACGCTGGGCTTCAAGGTTTTTCTGGTACCTCTCGAGATTCAGAAGCGACAGTTGCAAATCAGGGCTACCGGTTTCTGAAATCTTAAGCGCTTTTTCCAGTGTAAGTGCTTCCTGTGAGAAAGTAATTGCCGATCCGAGGAAAAGCAAAACACACAGCAATAAAATTCGTCGCATTGTATAGTTTTTTTTATGGTTATTATTCTGTTTAAGTTTTTATAATTCAACAACTTTCATAGCATCGGCAAAAATCATCCTTAACTCCGATTTGTTGGTCAATTCAATTAAAGCAGTTTCAGAATCAAAATTATAGGTTCCCAGGTGGTTCCAGCCTGCTTCAACATTGTTGTTGTCAATCACAATTTCCTGTTCGCCTTCATCACTGTGGATTATAAAATGATATTCCCCTTTATTTCCGCGGTCGTCACCTCCTCTGCCAAAATTCCGGGCTTTATACATGTAGGCAAAAACATCGTAGTAACCGGTCTTTTTCAGCGGAATTTTCCACGCTGCTTTCAGGTCGCCTGCTCCACCTTTTATATAATAGGCCGAACGGACATACTCACCATAAAAATCAGAATTGGTGGTTGCGGTCCAGTTGGTTGGCGGACGCCAGAAATTGATGCCCGAATATTTGCTTTGATTTGGCTTTTCTTTTAGAATCCACTTTTCAAGAAGACTGATATTATCAGAGCGGGTTAAACTGAAATTTGCATCCTCGTTGTCAACAATCACCTCGTTGGGTAACGACATTTGAACCGGGGTTTCTGAAATATCTTCCCCTTCGTAAGGTACAGCTTTCGGGTCTTCTTCAACATCTCTGAAAAAAGAAGCCATTGTTTGTGGTATATTTTTGGAAGTAAGTGTATTTAACATTACCATCCTCGGATCCACACTTAACAGGTAGCTGAGGTCTTTACTCTGGTGCGCCTGCAGGAATACAAGTTTATTGATAACATCGCTTCCTCCCATTCCGCCACCACGACGACCCATTCCGCCACCGCCAGGCCCGCCTCCGAGCCTGAAAGTAATTTTCAGCAAACCGTCGGTGTCGGTAAAATTGGTAACCTTGAATTTTACCATTGTTTGCATTTTGTCTTCCGATTTTACTTTCACTGCTTTAATCGGCGAGAAAATGTAGCCAGGCAAAGTTTTGGCATCAAACCACGAATTCATCATCGGGCTGATATCCATGCCAAATTGTTGCTGGATTAAACCAGAGAATTCGGTAAACGATATGTTTTTATATATATTTTCTGCAAGCAGTTTGCGCAGGAAATTCTGAAATTCTTCCTGTCCGGCTTTCAGCTCAATGGTCGAAAACAAAACATCCCCTTTTAATTTTATCACACTTTCGATGATTGCTTTTTGTCTCGGGTCTGATAATATTTCCCTGAAAGTACTGTCTTGCAACGTGATATTTGCTTTTTCGTCGGTGGTTTGTCCCTGGTTCATAAAAACCGAACGCATATCAGTGACCTGGCTTTTCAGGTACGCTTCAAAAATGCGGTTGATAATCGGCCAATCTTCAGAATGTATAATATTCTGGAAATTATACAGAACCGGGAATATAAAATGCGGATTCAGTGTTGTTTGCTGATTAGAACCGGGAGGTCCCCAGGTGCGTTCCTGTTCCTGGGTAAAAGTGCCGAGGAATTCGTCGAAAACACGGAGTTCCAGATCAAGAGGGGTCATGTTATTATCACCGCGGCCACCCCAGCGTTGCATGTTTTTCTTCTGGTTTTCAAAATCGAAAGCCCTGATCATAAAACCTTTTTCGGGAATCAATACCTGTTCAGGCTGAACATATTCCTGCATTGAGGCAAATCCGCGCTGGTAAGTTTTAAACTGGGCCGGAACCTCAACCAATGATAAACTGTTGCTTGAATAATTCAGTTTGTAGGTTCGCTTGAAATCTTCAAAACGGTCGGTCAGCACTTTGGGCAAGGTATCGTTACTTTCCTTGAAGACGTTGTTAAAATAGTCATGACCATCAAGATACCAGATACCAAATTCGGTGTCTTTACTTTTGATCGATTTAAACTGGTAATTCCCAATTGCAAGCGATAATTGAGTAAGTGCGTGGCTGTTTTCGAAACTGAAATTACCCTCTGAAACCTCTTTAATTGTGCCTTGCGAAATTGCTTTTAAGCCAGGTGCTGTTTTAACTTCGAGATTGAAATTGACAAATTGTGGCTGGTACCATTTCACATCTTTTGTGCTGTAGGTAACACCGGTTCGCGGATACCAGTTGGCTTCGGGTGTCAGCAAAACATACCCGGGTGTGATGAATGCGTATCTTTTGTCAACGTTAATCACAAATTTCCCATATTTTTCCTGGATAATTTCTTCTTCAATATCTAAGTAACAAAGGGTTTCGTCGATGGTTCCGTCGTAGGTGAATTCAACTTTTATTTCTCCTTCGGGAGCGAGGTTGACTTTGTCTGAAATTAATACCAAATGTTTTTCTCGAAGAAAAGGAGTTTCGGCGCCATTAATTTTCAAACTGCTTATTTTCAGCCCGCTATTCAGGTTGAATATCAGTTGTGTGAGATTTTCAGGTGTGTTGTTTTTCAGGGTTAATTCCGATTTTACGGCTATTTTATCTGCAAGGTGTTCAAGAGAAATTGATTGAGACAGCACCATTGGCAGTTTGGTATCGACATATTTATTATTCAGTTCGATTACTTCGGTGCGCAGCTTTGCATTTTGCCTGAAATTATCGATGTGCCGGAAAGCCAGATAACCACCACCTGCAATACAAACAATTGCGAAAACCAAAGAAAAATAGGTAGTTGACTCTGATTGAGGCAGCCTTTTCAACATAAAAATGGTAGCAAAAATAAAGCCTGTTCCCAGCAAAAAGTAAATACCACGGTGAATGATAATAGCTTCGAGATTTCCGAAACCAACAATGTCAGAGTTCAGCATCGGAATGTTAAAGGCCATGTAATCAAAAATGTAGTAGAATTTAGCCTGAAGTAAAAACAGCGTAATTCCGATGTACCCGAGAATCAATACAAAAGTGATGGCCTGGTTGCGGATGACACTCATGAGCAAAAACGAAAGCCCCATAATAAAAACCAAAGTGGGCACACTGATGGCAACCAGGTAAATAGCGTACGATTCCCAACTGATGGTTGTGTTTTTCACAATCAGGTTAAAAATGAGCGCCATTGCCACCACTGCCAGGTTCAGTACCAGAAAAACCTGCAGGTTTCCCCAGGTTTTCCCGATTACATATTCACCATTGGTCATCGAGCGCATATAAATTACTTCGGTTGTATCGAGTTTTTTATCGCGTTTCAGAAAATCGGAAGCCAGAAAAACAGCGATAATTGCCTGGGCTACATTCAGAATTAAAAGGTTGAAATAGGGTATTGCACTTGGAATTGCCCTGATAGCCCAGCCTTCGCTACCTCCTCCTTCAACAAGCATCCCAAAATTCATCCCGAAAAGCACCAGCAACGAAAGGATACTGAAAATTCTGAAAAACCAGCTTCTCAGCAATGTTTTGCGCTCGTACTTTGCAATCGACAGTATGTTGTGTAATGAAATCATTGTAATCGGTTTTTATGCGTTGCTCCAGCTTTGCAGTTTGTTTTCCATAAAATGAACATAGGCATGTTCAAGGTTCGGACGAATAGGCTCGCCATAATATCCGTTAATATTTTCGGCCACCACCTGAACTTCCCATCCACCATCAATCGGTATGGTGGAAATTACCGGGTATTTTTCGTTGATTTCCATGTATTCCTTTTCGGTGGCTTTAATAAGCCAAACATAACCTTCGGCTTCTTTTACAAGTTGCTCGGGCGAACCGGCAAAAGCGAGATTTCCTTTATTAAGCAAGGCCATGTTGTCGCAGGTACTCGAAATATCACCCACAATATGAGTCGAAAGGATAATAATAACGTCGCGGGTACTGATGGTTGACAACAGGTTTCGGAAACGGATTCGTTCTTCGGGGTCAAGACCGGTGGTTGGCTCATCAACGATAATAATTTTCGGGTCGTTAATCAAAGCCTGCGCAATACCCAGCCTTCTTTTCATCCCACCCGAAAGCTTGTTGGCATGACGGTCGCGTGCTTCGAAAAGCCCGACTTCTTCTAACATCTGTTCCACAGCAGTCCGCCGGGTTGTGCTATTTTTCATTCCGGCAAGGCGGGCTGTGTAGTCAAGAAATTCGTAAGTTTTCAGTTTCGAAAAAAAACTGAAATCCTGTGGAAGATATCCCAACATCGCCCTGATTTCGCGCCGGTTTTTTGCAAGGTCAAGTGTATCGTTAATGGTTACTTTTCCACTGCTGGGTTTCATCAGTGTAACCAGAATACGCATCAGTGTTGATTTTCCTGCACCGTTTGGTCCTAAAAGGCCAAACATCCCGTTTGGTATTTCAAGATTAAGGTTTTTGATGGCATAACTGCCACCTTTGTACACTTTATTC
>DAINOH010000104.1:0-15116 GCA_036735485.1 Draconibacterium sp.
TGACCATATCGTTAAGCGCCACAACAGTTCCGGCAAACTATGATCTGGTTCTGGAAGACCGGTTGCTGAATAAATTTATCCCGTTTAATGAAGCAAACAGTTTTTATACTGCCACCCTTGCTGCCGAAACAAAGGGTATTGGCCGGTTTTACCTGCATGTAAAAAGTGCACAAACTACTGGAATTGACAACCTGACCGATGCAAAAATCAATGCATGGATAGACCGGGATGAAATTGTGGTGAAGGGAGTTACCGAAAACAATGCTGTTGCAAAATTATTTGATGCACGCGGAAGTTTAATCCTGATGAAAAACCTGGAAAATACCAACACCAACCGGATTAAAGTAAACGGGATCAATACAGGCATTTATATGCTCCAGGTTATTGAAAATGGGAAAAGAACTACCTCTAAACTGCAAATTTCAGGGAATTAATAAATATTAAACTCGATAGTTTATGGAAAATAAAGAAAAATCAAAAGCAGAATTGTCTTCTGAAGACAAAAAAATCACCCGGAAACAAGCCTTAAAAAAAGCAGGTTTTTATGCAGCTACAGCAGCAGGAATGATTACCCTTTTGGGTAGTCCAAAACAAGCGGCAGCCGATACAAGTAATCCAGATACTAACCCGGTTTGGTAGAACTTTAAATATTTTATAATTGATAAAAGGATGAGGTTGTCTAAAGATAGCCTCATTTTTTTTGTGTATTTTGCCGCAAATACCTGTATTTTCGTACAATGGATAACATAATTTACTTTCACAAAAAACTTAATAATTCTCACATTGTCTGGTTAAAAGCAAGTAACCAATACATCAACTTACAAAAGCCAGCATTTGATGCTTTTCAACTGCTTGCCGGGAATGCCGATAAAAGAATTATTGCTGAAATGTTGAATGAAAAATACGATTTTGACATTTCGCTCAGTCAAAATCTGATTGAAAATATTGACAATCTGATTTCAGAAAATGTTTCAACAAAAGAGAATTCCACTGAAATAATAGACATTAACAGTTTCAACGGTTCTGAATTTAACGCTTGTTCCACCCGGCAATATAAATTTAACGACAGTGTTTTTTCTGTTTCTTTTGAACACAAAAATATCGAAGAATGGTTTCATCCGATGTTCAGTCATCATGAATTGATGAACACAGAAGCGGCACAATATCATTTTGAATTATTCAGTTACAAAGAAAAGTTTGTATTCAGATATTGGAAAACTGGTGAATGCAGAAATTCAGTCGAATTACCAATATTTGAAAACAGAGGTATTTTTGCAAAACTGGCCAACCTGATATACAATAAAACCGAAAATGATTGGCTGATGACAGTTCATGCTTCAGCCATCACCAACAAAAAGAAAACGATTCTGATCACTGCGTCGTCCGGCAGCGGAAAAACAACGCTTGCAGCATTGCTTCTGAAGAAAAACCTGCACCTGGTTTCTGATGATCTTGTTTCGGTTGACAAACAATTGAAAGCTTATAATTTTCCTTCTGCCATGTCGGTTAAAAGAGGGGCATTGAATTCCCTGCTTGACTTCTATCCCGAGTTAAAAGATAAAAAAGAGTTCCATTTTTCGGACGAGAAAAAAGTACGTTATCTGACTACTGCTTCTCACACGAATAAAAATCCTGGTTTTTATCCGGTTAAAGAGGTTGTTTTTGTTCAATATGATCCGAAAACTGAATTCAAACTCACCCGTTTAAAACGATTTAACGGCATCAAACGATTTCTTGAAAATGCCTATATTCCGCCAGATGAAGAATGCGCCGGAATTTTTCTCGACTGGGCTTTAAAAACTTCTTTTTACAGTTTAACCTATTCCGATAAAGAAAAAGCTACCGCTGCAATGATCAAAATATTTGAGAATGAATAACAAAGATCTTTCGCTCTTTATCGGAAAATGTCTTACAATCGATTATAACCAGGAGAATCGGTTGTATGTTGCAGAACAAATCAAAAATGAAAAGGTAGATTGGGAAAAGTTCGTTGTATTTAGCAGCAACCATCTGATTACCCCGGCAATCTATGTTAAATTCCGCAACTCGGGAATTGATTCGCTGCTACCCGCTGAATTGCATGATTACCTGCAGGAAATCTACAATTTAAGTTTCTCCAGAAACCAAATGCTGCTCGAACAAATCACGGAAATTTGTGATCTTCTTGCAGCCAATGATATTTACCCGGTTCTGTTAAAAGGTGCAGGCAATTTATTGGATGATTTGTACCAGGATATTGGTGAAAGAATCATGGGCGATATTGACATTCTTGTTAAAGAGGATGAATATCACAGAGCCGCCGAAATTGCTTTAAATTTCGGATACCAGGTTATGGAATCGGAGTACTTCTACGATGATGTGGATATTTTGAAGCACTATCCAAGATTAGGACATCCTGAAAGATATGCAGCGCTTGAAATTCACAGATTGCCAGTAGAAGAAAAATACACCCGGTTTTTTAACCAGCAGATGATCCGTGAAAAAATTAAGAAACCGGTAAACTTATCGGGTTCTTTTGTACTATGTGACGAACACAAGGTAATCATCAACTTTATTCATAGTCAGTTAGCAAACAAGGGGCATAAATCGGCAGTAATTTCGATGCGCGATGTGTATGACTTGTATCTTTTATCGCGCAGGACAAACCTTGATGAGATTTACCGGGATTTAATTCCTGAGAAAAAAGTGGTTGTTTACTTTTTTATGGTGGAAAAACTACTCGGAACTAAAATCAGCAATTCCGAAAAATCCTCCCTGTCTGCAAAATGGTTATTTCTTAAATACAACCTGAATTTCGATTTTAAATATTTTTATCGCATAAACAGAATTGTCACAGAATTTAACGACAGAGTTATCGAGCGTTATTTTGTTGTGTTGTTTAAGGCAATTTATTCAAAAGAAACCAGGGCATTTGTGTTCAGAAGAATGAAAACCATTCCCTGGTATAAAAGCCAGATAAATTCGTGGATCAGAACATTCAGATCAAAATAAACCATTCATTCTTTAACTCAGTAAGCTAATTTTATAATATTCACAATCACTTCAACTGCCTTTTCCATTGACTGCACCGGAACAAATTCAAATGGCCCGTGAAAATTGTGACCGCCCGCAAAAATATTGGGACATGGCAATCCATCGTAAGAAAGCCGCGCACCATCAGTTCCTCCACGTATCGCACTGATTTTTGGTTCAACACCGGCCTGCAGCATTGATTGTTTGGCCAGCTCAACAATATGCATCACCGGTTCAATTTTTTGGCGCATATTAAAATATTGGTCGGTTATTTCAATTTCAGCGACTGTTTTTCCATATTCAGCATTGACTTTCTGAACGATTTCTTTCAGCAGTTTTTTCTTCTCTTCAAATTTCTGAAAATCATGGTCGCGGATTATCCAATGAATTTCAGCCTTTTCAACATTTCCCTTTATGTCGGTCAAATGAAAAAAACCTTCATATTTCTCTGTGTTTTCCGGTCGTTCTGCTTTCGGAAGCATCGAAATTATATGCTGTGCAACCAAAGCAGCATTGATCATTTTATTTTTGGCCGCTCCCGGATGAACACTACGACCGTGAACATTCACTTTTGCACCGGAAGCATTGAAATTTTCAAATTCAAGTTCACCAATTTCGCCACCATCAAGTGTGTAGGCAAAATCGGCCCCGAATTTTTTCACATCGAAATGATCGGTTCCTTTTCCAATTTCCTCATCGGGCGTAAAACCCAGCCGTATTTTTCCATGCGGAATTTCTGATTTTATGAGTATTTCGGCTGCTGTAACAATTTCGGCAATTCCGGCTTTATCATCGGCACCAAGCAGGGTGGTTCCATCGGTGGTTATCAATGTCTGCCCTTTGTAAAAAAGTAGTTCAGGAAATTCAGCCGGGTCAAGCAGCAAACCGCTTTTAAGCTGAATCGGCAAACCATTATAATGCTGCACAATTTGTGGGTTTACATTTTCACCCGAAAAATCAGGGCTCGTATCTACGTGGGCAATAAAACCGATTACCAGAGATTTTCTATTTGTATTTGCCGGAATTGTTGCCATCAGATAGCCAAAATCATCAACTTCCACTTCAGTACATCCAATGTTTTTTAATTCTTCTGCCAACAACTGCATAAAGGCGTTCTGACTTTGAGTACTCGGATAGGTTGAACTTTCAGGATCAGAGGTTGTGTGTATTTTTACATAACGCAGAAATCGTTCTACTACTTTTTCCATTATTCATTTTTTGATTTTCAAATATCATCTGTTTTAAAACCGAAACCGAGCCTTTTACCGGTTGCCATTTTTGAGTTGGTCATTTTCTCCTGCATTTGTTCCACTGTGGCCATTTTTACTTGCTCGTACAAAGGGCTGAGCAAATCAAATTCGATACTGTACTGAATGGCTGTTTCGATTATCTGGCGCAGGATTCCGGGCGAAATTGTATCTTTGGCAAAATCTTTCACCAGTTCATCCGACTGGCGTTTGCCTTCTACAAAAAAGTGATTCTCTTTATTTACAAATATTCGTGCCACAAGGTACCCCAAATCGTTTACACGGTTGTATTTAAACGAATCTGCCAAAAAGTTGTAGATATAAATCGTACCACAATACGATCGCATCGGATCTTCTTTCAGGTATTCAGTATTCCACACAGGGTGTTTATCATCAAACTCAAAAACATTACTATGCATACTAAAAATTAAAAGATCGCCCCCAATTTTAAATTCTGCTTCAAAAATACCCCGCTCGGTATAAACCGGCAAAACCGTTGAAGGTACTTTGCCTTTTACCTTTTCCTGGTAAGTTATTTCTAATTGCTTTAGAACTTTCTTCAGGAGAAAAAATGTTTGCTGGGTATTTTCAAATACTTTCTGTTTAATATTTGATTTGATGACAAATGCTTCGAGCAGTGATTCCCGTACTTCTTTTTCAGTCATGATGAATGTTTTGAAAATTTTGAAGTTTAAAAATAATCAAACCTTTGGGTTATAAAAAAGAAAAACGGCCCTGTGAAGGCCGTTTTCTATGATTTTTCAATGCTATTCTTAATAAGCAAGTGCAAATAAAACTCTTCTGGCTGATGGATTGCCGGAATAAACGCATTTTCCTTCTTCGGATTTTGAATCCAGCGGTATATTCCGGATGGTTGCCTTTGTCTCAGCTTTAATCTTTTCCTCTGTTTCAGAAGTTCCATCCCAATGAGCCAGAATAAAACCTCCTTTTTTCAGGGCTTCCTTAAATTCATCCCAGGTTTCCACCTTAACAGTATTCTGAGTTCTGAAATCGAATGCTTTTTTATAAATGTTTTCCTGAATATCAGATAAAAGTTGTTCTATATAGTTATCAATTTCATCAATAGCAACCACTTGTTTTTCAAGTGTATCCCTGCGTGAAACCTCAACGGTTCCGTTTTGCAAATCACGTGGTCCCATCGCCAAACGTACCGGAACACCTTTCAATTCATATTCCGCAAATTTCCACCCCGGTTTTTTGTTATCATTATCATCATATTTTACCGAAATACCTTTGGCTTTGAGTTTGACTATGATTTCATCAACCTTTGCAGAGATTTCAGCAAGCTGTTCATTTTTTTGATAAATGGGAACAATGATTACCTGGAATGGAGCCAGTTTGGGTGGTAATACCAATCCATTATCATCAGAATGAGCCATCACCAAAGCACCCATCAAACGTGTAGAAACGCCCCACGAAGTTGCCCAAACATAATCCTGTTTTCCATCTTTACCCGAAAACATCACGTCAAATGCCTTTGCAAAATTTTGACCTAAAAAGTGCGATGTTCCGGCTTGTAAAGCTTTTCCATCCTGCATAAGCGCTTCAATGGAATAGGTTTCCACAGCACCCGCAAATCTTTCATTAGCCGATTTGATACCCTTTACAACAGGCATTGCCATAAACTTTTCGGCAAAAGTTGCATAAATGTCCAGTATTTTCTCGGTTTCCTCAATCGCTTCTTCTTTGGTAGCATGGGCTGTATGACCTTCCTGCCATAGAAACTCAGCCGTACGTAAAAACAAACGGGTTCGCATCTCCCAACGAACTACATTCGCCCACTGATTTATAAGAATTGGTAAATCGCGGTAACTTTGAATCCAGTTGCGGTAAGTATTCCAGATAATCGTTTCAGAAGTAGGTCTGATAATTAATTCTTCTTCAAGTTTTGCCTCCGGATCAACCACTACACCTCCGTTTTCTTCATCGTTTTTTAAGCGATAATGAGTAACAACCGCACATTCTTTGGCGAAACCTTCAACATGGTCGGCTTCTTTACTGAAAAATGACTTTGGAATAAAAAGCGGAAAATAGGCATTAACATGTCCTGTTTCTTTAAACATACGGTCGAGTTCGGCCTGCATTTTTTCCCAAATCGCATAACCATAAGGTTTTATAACCATACAACCTCTTACTGCTGAATTCTCAGCTAAATCGGCCTTTATTACAAGGTCCTGGTACCATTGTGAATAATTCTCACTTCTTGAAGTTAATTCTTTCGCCATTGTCGTAAATTGGTATAGATTTTGTAAAATCTCTTTTGTTTTGAGGTTACAAAGAAAGTAATTATTATTGACAATAAATAAATCGAAGAGTAGTTATGAAATCAAAATTTACATACATGGGTTTAATGGCGTTAGTACTTAGCGCCTGTGGTACTGGAAGTTATGTAACTAACTCTTACACCGACGACATCTATTTCAATCCTTCGGAAGTAAAACCGCCAATAGTGGTTTCTGAAACGAAAACACCTGCGTCGACAAAATCTGCAGGAAACATCAATGTGATAAATGAAATTGCAGAGGATGAAAATGCCTCTGAAATTGCAGAGGATTATATTACTGAAGGAACAATGGTTAATGCCGCCGATTACAACGCTCAGCAGGGTTTCGAAGGACCTGATACCATTACTTATTACGAAGACGGCCAGGTAAAACAATTAATTGACAATTATTACACGGATGATAATGTTGATTTTGCATACCGGATCTATCGTTTTCACAACCCTGGTTTTTACGATCCGTTTTATTGGGATAGCTGGTATTATGATCCATTCTATTATGATCCCCTGGGATGGTCATTCTCGTTTAATTTTGGCTGGGGATGGGGATATCCATACTATGGATGGGGATATCCTTCTTATGGTTGGGGATATCCTTATTATGGATGGGGTGGTTATTACCCACCTTATTACCCGGGATATTATCCGCCCTATTACCCTGGTTACCCGGGATACTATCCGCCAATTTATGTTGACTCAGATAATTACCAATATGGTCAAAGAAGAGATGGCGGCACCAATGTTTCAAGGAATGATGTTAGAGGAGGCGGAGGAACAGGTTCGGCAAGGGCTTCTGCACGAGATAAAAGCGCCATTTCAGGAACTGATTCAGAAGGGACCAATGGCTCACGTCGTGAAACTTCGGTTTCAGGAGCCCGTGCTGGTGTACGATCATCAGAATCTGGTGCCATAAAATCGGGCAGGGAAAATTCTGCTGTACTTACCGAAAGGAGAAGAAACGATGGAACTTCGGGTTATACCCGCCAGGCCACTGTGAATGGAGAACAACAAACAAACAGAGCACAAAACTATACAAGACCCGGAACTTCAAGCCAGAACAGAACTTATACAAGGCCTGGTAATTCGGTGTCGGGGAATAATCTCCAGCCAAGAGTTGTTAACAAAAGTTCTTCGACCGGGACACAGCAAGGATACGCTCAGCCAAAATCAACATCCGGATACAATCAGTCTTACCGTTCGAGTTCAACTTATAACCGCAGTTCAAGCAGTGGAGTTTCATCACGTTCGTATAGTGCACCATCAGTAAACAGGAGCGACAATTCATACAGAGGAAGTTCTTCAGGAAGCAGCAGTGGAAGCTATTCCGGCGGCAGTTCAAGAAGCAGCAGTGGTTCTTATTCATCCGGCAGTTCAGGAGGCAGCTATTCGGGAGGCAGCAGCGGTGCTTCTTCCAGCGGTGGTGGTGGCCGTTCATCGGGTGGTGGAAGTTCTTCATCCGGACGTCGATAATTCAATTTACTCGAAATTAATGGTCGAATTAAAATTATTTATGCCATGAAAAAATATATTCTTTTATCCGGCATCGCAATTTTCATAACCCTGTTTGCAGGTGCACAGGATTTGATGGATGCACTCAGATATTCCAATATCGCTGTTTCGGGAACTGCAAGAGCGGGTGCTATGGGTAATGCATTTGGTGCTCTCGGTGGTGACTTTACCTCAGCCAGTATTAACCCGGCAGGTCTCGGTTTGTACCGGTCGAGTGAATTTACTGTAACACCCATTTCCATGAGTACGAGTGTTGAAACCAGCTATTATGGAACCGGCCGGGAGGACAGTGATTACAAATTTTCGCTGAATAATTTGAGCTACGTAGGTACAATTCCAACTTTCGGGAAAAATGAAGCTGGAATTGTAACTATTAACCTTGGTTTTGGGTACAATCGTATCAAAGATTTTAACAGCTATTCCTTAATTCAGGGTTTTGATGTGAATGGTTCCTACATGGATTATTTCAGCGACCGGGCCAACAGAAATATCTGGAGTGATTATTATGAAGAACTTGCCTGGAAAACAGACATGTTGCTTTATGATGAAAACAGCGATGAATACTGGTCAGATCTGCATGATGCCGGATATGGTCAAAGCCAGCGTAAAACATTTTCAAGAAATGGGTCAATCGATGAATATTCGTTTGTGGCAAGTATGAATTTTAACCATAAACTTTATGTTGGAATTGCCTGGGGTATTAATGATGTTTATTACAGAGAAACCACCACTTTATTCGAGAATGACGATCAGAATAATATTCCATATTTTAATAATTTTCAGTTTAACAGCAATCTGACTACATGGGGTGTGGGGCATAATTTTAAATTTGGTTTCATATATAAACCTATTAACGAGGTTCGTTTGGGATTATCAATCCACACGCCTACCTGGTA
This sequence comes from Draconibacterium sp., assembly GCA_036735485.1. Classification (GTDB taxonomy): domain Bacteria; phylum Bacteroidota; class Bacteroidia; order Bacteroidales; family Prolixibacteraceae; genus Draconibacterium. The sequence continues at coordinate 8,967 of DAINOH010000104.1, forward strand.
TCATTTGCACGATGATTTTTCCACTTCAATGACTTCATCCATCACTTACCCTGATGGCAGTGATAATTACGATGAATATTCACCTTACAACGAATATGATTATAAACTGCAGACTCCCATGCGGACAAACTTCAGCGGTGCTTTTGTTATCGGTAAAAAAGGATTGATCAGTGCCGATTACGAACTGGTAAATTATGGCAGCGCCAAACTTAGAAATGGTGGCGATGGTTATGATTTTTATAATGAAAACAATGATATTTCGGAAGCCTACAAAACGTCGGGTAATTTTCGAATTGGCGGCGAACTGGTGCCAACCAGCCAATTCAGACTCAGGGGTGGTTTTGAATACCATGGTTCTCCTTATGAATCAACCGCTTTCGGAGCAAGTCAGAAAAATGCCGATTCAAACATGCTTGTTTACTCAGGTGGTGTTGGTTTTTATGCCGGTATGTTTTTCGCCGATTTAACATACAGATATTCAACAATAACTGAATATGAAGCACCCTATGCAACACCTCAGATGGAAATTTATCCGGTTCCGCAAATGGCTTCTTTCAAAACCATTAAAAACGATGTGTTATTTACTTTAGGATTCAGATTTTAACCTTTTATTTTCAATAAATCGAAAGGCACTTTCCCAAAAAGGAGGGTGCCTTTTTATTTTAAAGATTAGCCGAAACATCCTGCCAATAATTTAAATATGTTTGTTGTTGTGATAAAAACAAATGTATGTGGACAACCATTTTACTGATCGCTTTTTACCTTCTAACACCGGCATTTCTAATCTGGCTCACCAAAAAATCAAATTTTCTGAACCGTCTGGGAGCCGTTGTTCTTGCGTATCTCACAGGACTTGTGTTTGGAAATATCGGGATTCTGCCCAAAGCAAGTGACGCTTTCAAAACATTGTTGGGGACTCGTGTTAAAATGCCCGATGCCGAACTCCAGCAAATGCTCAGTTCGGGCCAGATCACGGCTACAGATCTTACTGTCAACCAAATTGCAAGTTTGCAGGATACATTAATGACGGGAACCATTCTTGTTGCCATCCCACTTTTACTTTTCTCTCTCGACATTAAAAAATGGCTGAAACTCGCAAAAGGAGCAGTTTTATCGATGATTCTTGCCATATTCTCATTATTGGTAGTGATTTTTACTGGTTTTTACTTTTGGGGAAGCGACATTGACGAATCGTATAAAGTGGCAGGAATGCTTGTTGGTGTTTACACCGGTGGAACGCCTAATCTTGCGGCAATAGGAACAGCGCTGAACGTGAGTCCCAATGTATTTTTACTCACCCACACTTACGATCTGATAGCTGGTTCGGTTTGCCTGTTATTCCTGATGACCATTGCCCAGAAAGTTTTCCATATTTTTCTGCCGAAATTTCAGATGGTTTATAAAGCAGAAAACAAAATGCACCTGCCCGATGAACCCAATGAAATGGAAAATTTTGACCCGCTTTTTAAAAGAAAACTGGTTCCCGGTCTGCTTAAGGCAATTGGAATGTCGGTGCTGATTGTTGCAATTGGAGGTGGGCTGAGTATGCTGGTGCCAAAACCTGCCGATACAATTGTGGCTATTTTAACAATCACTACTCTCGGATTGGTTGCTTCGCTCATTAAACCAGTAAACCGTTTGCGTAATAGTTTTCAAAGCGGGATGTACCTGATTATCGCATTTTCGATGGCCGTTTCATCCATGGCCGATTTGAGCAATATGTTTCAGATTGAATTTCTGCAATTGTTTCTTTATGTGTTTTATGTCGTTTTCGGATCGATTGCAATACATGTTGCACTGGCTGCGATTTTTAAACTCGATGCCGATACAACCATCATTTCAATTACAGCACTAACTTACTCTCCGCCTTTTGTTCCAACGGTTGCAGGGGCACTGAAAAACAAAGAAGTTATTATTTCCGGGTTGACAATCGGTATTCTGGGTTATGCCTTTGGAACTTATCTGGGGATTATAGTAGCCACAATTCTGCAATAGTGCAAATTATTCTGATCTGACTAACTTCAGTTTAACACCATCTTTGAATGCTTCTTCTGATGCAGCATATTTGCTGATCATTTTTTGCAGGTCTTTTGTTTTGGCAGTCAACAGAATATTCTCACCATTTTTTTCATGCCTGATTTTTATCTTTTTTTCCTTAAGCTGGTCTTCAAGCCAGGCAATATCAAACCACGAAATTTTCAGGGTATCGTCTTCAATATTTAGTTTTGCAATTGTATGCACCGGTAAAAGATGTAAACTCCACCAGGTTACATCGGATTTTGATGGAGCAGATGTCTGATTTTCAATTTTTTCAATATAAAAATCAAGAAAAATTGTATTGTCAAGTTTAAACAGGTTCACATTATAACTTGTATTCTTGAAATCGTAATCTGTAAGGTTCAGGTTATAAGTTTTTTTGTTGGTTGTTTCCAAATTATTGGTTTTAATTACCGGATGTGTGAAATTCCAGACAAGGCTGTCTTCATCAATCCATATCCCGGTAAGAAAATCATTCTCAAACAAATCCTTTTCAGTATAAAAGGGATAAAATGACAATATCAAACAACCCGAGAAGGAAAAAGCAAAGATTGCAATGATGAAAAGATTCCTGGTTTTCATTTGTTTCTGATTTTGAATTTCAAACTAAATTACGATATTGAAAATCAGAAACCTATTTATTTCGACAGAAGCAGGCTTTTTATCGATGTGCCTTTATAAAAAAAAACTTTCCCAAAGTTTTGAACCTTGGGAAAGTTAAATGACCGAATTTACAGGTTCATCTATTTTATAACTGCACTTTCCACTTTTTCAACAAATTTCAATGCATACTCAATGTTAAAAGGCATGAGCTGGGTTAAAGCAATGATTACCATATTGTTTTTCTTATCGACCACAAAATGCGTTGAAGCAGCGCCGCTCCAGCCATAATGACCTTTCTCAGGATTTACTGAACCACCAAGACCATAACTGCCGCCATTTTCGTAATCAACACCTGCAGGCAACTGGTTGGTCATTATCATTTCAACTGTCGAATCTTTCAGAATCCTTACTCCGTCAAGTTCGCCACCGTTCAGCAGCATCTGCGCAAACCGTGAATAATCGTCGATAGTTGAAACAAGTCCGCCACCCCCTGAAAAAAGTATAACCGGCTTTTTGAAATTATCATTGTCGGGATTTTCCGGACCTTTCAGTGTACCATTTTCGCCCATCGTGTATAAAACCGCAAATCGGTTGTGTTTATCTTCCGGAACAAAAAAGCCGGTATCCTCCATTTTCAGCGGATCAAAAACTTTCTCTTTCATATAAACATCCAGCGGTTTTCCCGAAATCACCTCAACCAGGTAACCGGCAACATCAATAGAAACACTGTATTCATATTTGGTTCCGGGTTGATGTTTCAATGGAATGCCTGCCAGAATTTTGATTTTCTCAGCCAAAGGTGCATCCCAGCCCGAAGCACCTGTAACCCTGTACAATGAGTCAACATAACTTTTCTGATCCCAACCATAGGTCAGGCCCGATGTGTGAGTCAGTAAGTGTCTGATCGTCATCGGTGATGCCTGTGGCTCCAACGTTTTAGTTTCGGAATTGTAAACTTTTATTTCAGCAAACTCAGGAATAAAATCGGCTACTTTATCATCAAGTATAAATTTACCCTCGTCATACAATGTCATCAGCGCAACTGCAGTTATTGGTTTTGTCATCGAAAAAATGCGGAAGATTGTTTTGTCTTCCACTGGTTTTTGATTTTGAATATCAGAAAAACCAAAGTTTTTCCGAAGTGCCGTTTCATTGTTTCTGATCACCATCACCGAAATACCGGCCAGTTTTCCGCTATCAACATATTGTTGCATCAGACTGGTGGCAACGCTTAATGAGTCGCCTGATAAACCTGCCACATTTTCGGTTGCCGGTTTGTTTGATGTGCAAGCAGCCAGGAAAATTATGATTCCGGCTAAATAAATGAACCTGAAAATAAACTTTTTCATTTTCTAATTTTATTTGATTTATACAATTCTAAAACAGGTAATTCAACCCGATATAAATACCCGATTTTCCGTCACGTTCGTCGGCAGCCATCCCATAATCAACTTTAATAATAAAGTTTTCGTTCATGGCAATGCGCAAACCAGCTCCGTAAGAAATGTGTAATTTTTCTGCATCAGGGTCATAATAGTTTTTGGCTTCTGCGCTGTTCAACAAATCCTGCGAAACATTCTCCACTCCTTTCATTCGTTTTGTAACCTGTCCGAAATCGACAAAACCGTTCAACCCCAGGTAAAAATTATTGTTGATAAATTGGAACCGCGCAAATTTCCAGCGGGCTTCGATATTACCCAGAAAATAACCGTCGCCAATTACCCTGTTACGTTTCACACCACGCAGATTGCTGCCTCCGCCTAAACCTTCCGAAGTTGCACCTTTTAATTCAGACACCACAACCTGCGTCTGGTAGTAAAACGGGGTGTATCCGCCAATGCTTGTCTGGTAATTTAACCGGTAGGCAAAAGAAAGGTCTTCGGGAATGATGGTAAAATACTGGCGGTGAGTTAAACTTAGTTTGGCAAACGATGTTTCGGCACCTAAAAACTCGGGAGCACCTTCCACAACCGCCTCTGTCCAGATTCCTTTCATCGGGTTGGGTTTGTTATCGCGTGAGTCGTAAACCAAACCCGCTTTCAGAGCGGGAATAAATCCGCCGTCGGCTTCTTCAGCAGTAATAATTCCCCAATCCTGGTATTTTTGGTACAATCCGGGTTCTTCACTGTGGGTTGGCAATTTATCAGCATCGTCTTTCCCTTTATTCAGTTTATCGATATCAACGAGCCCGATTTTGAAATTCAGCATATTAAAACCGGCTGTCCATTTCAGCTTGTCGCCGGCAAGTTTTCCAACAAGGTCGGCTTTAATTCGGAACATTTTACGGTCGTATTTATAAAACATACGGGTTTTATAGGCCGGATCCTCATCGTCCATCCAATCGTAATTTACCACTGCATCGTAACCATTATACCCAAAAAAATCGTAGGCCTGATCTGACAAATAACTAATATCCAGCGATGTTTGAAGCCCCGGAATCAGTTTGTCAGAATCGTAATAAAACCGATTAATTCCACTGCCTTTGGTAAATCTCGACACTTCGAAATAAAACTTGTGATCGTACTTTGGGTAGCGGCTGCCATCGCCATAATTGTATAAATCGACAAGCGCACCATACTGAAACCCAAGGTCGGTATCGAATGTAATGGTGGGCAAAGCACCAAAATTTCAGCCATCTTTGGTAACTGATTTTCCGGAATTTTCATCCTGTGCACCGGCAAAACCGGCAGTAAATGACAAGAGAAACCAGATTAACAGAATTTTTTTCATAACCGATGTTATTAAGTTTATAATATTTTGAAATTCAAATTTGTTTAATTCCCTGAAACGATGTCAATAAACTCTTTTCTTTTCGCTCCATTTTCATCGATCAGCCCGAAACTTCCGCTTTTATAATTCCAGTTGGCATAACCAATTCCGTTCTCTTCAAACAAATCAATCATGTCCTGGTACCAGCGTAACATATCTTCCTGCGGAGGTCCGGTAATAATTCCAAACTCGCCGCAATAGAGCGGCAAACCGAGTTCTTTTGATTTCTGAATGGGTTTCTGCCATTGTTCAAGAATCCAGGCTTTATTAAACGATTTTCCTACCCAACTCTCAACCAATGGTTTCATTTCCGCAGATAACGAATCGAATTCAGCCTGATAAAGAATTGTGTCAGGATAGTGTACCGGACCTGTATAACCTTTTAAATTGGTCCAGCCGGCATTCCAATGTGTAAGCAGAAAAGGCTCGTAAAAATGAAAACTCAGCAATATATTTTTATCACCTTCCGGTATTTTCAATACATCAAAAGTCTGAACCTGTTGCCATTTATTCGAACCAATTACAATGGTTCTTTCGGGCTCTGTTTTCCGAATTGCCTGAACAGCGCTGGCAACCAGGTTGTTCCAAAGCTCGGGGTCGTCAGCCACCGCTTCATTCATCAGTTCGTAAGCCACCTTCGAATTGGGATAATTGATCAAAGCTTTTGAAAGATCGCGCCAAAGGTTATAAAATTTCTCCTGCTCTTCCGGGTCTGTCCACAATGGTTTCACTTCGGCATTA
>DAINOH010000105.1:0-14914 GCA_036735485.1 Draconibacterium sp.
CTTATTGTACTCCTTTTACATTCATTTCCAGCGTGTAGGCGCCTTTGCGGGCAGTAACAAACAGTATGTTGCGTTTTTTCCCGCCAAAACATACATTCGCCGGTTGTTCCGGAAATTCAATTTCTTCAATCAGTTCTCCTTTCGGGTTGTAAACAAGTACTTTCCCTGATGTCAGATAAACATTTCCTTCGCTGTCGATGGTCATTCCATCGCTTCCATTGGGTGCAAAAAAAGTTTTGTTGGCGAGTTTACCATCAGGCTGAATATCGTATTTCCAGGTTTTGTTATCCTGAATATCGGCAACATACAATGTTTTTCCATCGGGCGTTCCAATGATTCCGTTTGGGGTTTTGAAATCGTCGATAACACGTTTAATTTCGCCATCGGGTGCAATATAATAAACACCTTTTACCTCCTGAATTTCTTTGTGTCCTTCAGCCCACCAGGGACGGTGATAATACGGGTCGGTAAACCAAATGCCACCTTTTGGTGAAATCCACAGGTCATTCGGACCATTCAGGTGTTTGCCATCAAAACCCTCGTGCATCGGGATGAGTTTTTTGTTTTCATCGAAATAACCAAGCTGGTTTTTTTCATCGGCACAAGTTATCAACCTCCCACGACTGTTAAAATACATTCCGTTTGAACGGCCAGTGCCTTCGAGCCAAAGCGAGATTCCCTTCTTTTCGTCCCACACATAAATACGGTCGTTTGGCTGATCGGTGAAATACACTTTGCCATCTTGCGCCACCGCCGGGCCTTCGGTAAACGAATAGCCCGAACCTGCCTGCACAATTTTGGCGTCATTGGCAACAAGGTCGGTTTTATAAGTTTGTGCTGTAAGTTGAGCAGCAATAACAGTCAGTGCAATAAAAATCAGTTTTTTCATTTTTAAAATTGGTTTACGTTTTTGTAAAAATAGGAAAGTTTCCATTAAAATAAAGGAAGAAATGATTACCTGTGATTTTAAGTAATGGGTGCTAAATGTGTCGCACATTATCTCACTCACTCAAAGCCACCTAAAGGTGGCTTTGAGTGAAGATTTTGAAATATGACCTTCATTTTCACGTTCGCGTATTTATATTTTGTCAGTGTAATAATTCATTTGCTTTATCAAAGTCAATCGAAATCTCATTCAACCCCCGTTTTCCGTCATTCAACCACAAAAATTTTATTTCGCCGGTTGTCCATTCTACTTTTAAATCAAAAAAACGAGATGGACTACCAACTTTTAACAGCGCCTTGTGGCAAAGATTGTTTCAACTGCCCGCTTTGCATAGCCGAAGAAAACCGCGAAAACCGGGAAGCCTTTTTCAAACGGAACAATATTCCGGAATACAAATTTCAGTGCAAAGGTTGCCGCCCCAACAATGGTTATTGTCCCGGGCTCGAAGTTTTGGGTATTGACCCGAATTGCAGGATGTACGCCTGCATTCAGAAAAAAGGAGTGAATTTTTGTTACGAATGCGATGAATTTCCGTGCGAACGTTTGCAACCCGTTGCCGACCGCGCCGAAAGGGTACCACATTCACTAAAAATCTACAACCTTTGTATGATTCAGAAAATGGGTGTCGAAAAGTGGGCAACCGAACATTCGAAACGGCTCTTTGATGAGTATTACACGCGCAAGCTCAATTCAATGATGTAAAAAATACAGCCATGTTCAGCCAGTTCGTCGATAATATTTTTGAAAACTCAACCGTAAAAAAACTGCCGGTCATCAATATTCTTGTCTGGTGTGTAATCTTTCTGAAACCTGTATTAAAAGCCGTTGCCGAAATTCTTGATTTTTTAGTGTGCACTGAAAATCGGGATTGTGGAATTAAGTTAATTTAGGGAGTTTCAAAAAAACTTAACCGGATTATCGATACCAAAATGACCATGAACCAGGAAAACTCAAAAGAAAAGTTACTGATGATAAATGAACAGCTAAAGGAAGAAATCAGGAAACATCAGGAAACCACACGCCAACTGCAGGAAAAACAGCAATTTCTGACCAATATTATGACCAACGCTCCAATCGTTATCTGGAGCATCGACCTGGAAGGAAAATTTACCTACACCCAATATTCAGGGCCGGGTTCGCTCCCCGACAGCGAACGGATTGGCAAATCGGCACTCGAAATTTATAAGGGTACCGAGGTTGAAAATTTTATCCGCAAAGTACTGAAAGAAGAAATCAGCAGCGATATATTGCAGGTAAACGGGATAATTTACGACACGCGCGTTTCTCCACTTTTCGATACAGAAGGTAACAAAACCGGTTACATGGGCGTGTCGATGGATATTACCGACAGAATAAAGACTGAAAAAGAACTCGAAAAATTCAGGCTTGTTCTCGACCAGGCACCCGGAGCGGTTTACATCATGGACAAAAACTGGAATTTTGAATACATCAATCCCTGGTTTACACGCATATCCGGTTACAAACCCGAAGAACTCCTCAACAAAAACATCAGTGAAACACTTTACAAAAACTTCGATAAAATCCCGGCATCACGCTTCGAAATTTCAAAATCATTGTTTGAAGGAAGACCCTGGCAGGGCGAACTTCATACCATCAACAAAGACGGCTCACGGTACTGGGCCAACACCATTGCTTCTCCTTACAAAAACCAGCAGGGCGAAATCGACGGATATATCATTATTCAACAAGACATTACTGAAAAAAAGAAAATTGAAACCGAATTAGCCGAAAAGGAAAACCTGTACCGAACACTGATTGAAAAATCGCTCGATGGAGTTTCCATTTCACAGGACGGAAAAATCATCATGGCCAACCAGGCTTTTTGTGATATGTTTGGATATACAATCGACGAAATGCTTGAAAAAGAACCCTCGTCGCTGATAGCAGAGAAAGACCGCGAACGAGTGCTCGACCTCCATTACAAACGGATGCGTGGCGAATTAAAAACCAACAGTTACCTCGCTTCGATGATTCACAAAAACGGCAGCGAAATTATTGTTGACATCAACGCAGCCACGGTAATCATGAACGGGAGAAATGCCTCGTTTGTAACCATGCGCGATGTTACCGAGAAAAACCGCATACAGAAAGCATTACAGGAGAGCGAAATAAAATACAAAACACTGGTTGACAATTCGCAGGACGGAATCCTGATTATCCGAAATAACCAGGTTTTGTTTGCCAACAACACCATTTGCCGGATGTTAAAAACCACACCCGAACAACTTTCGGCTTTTCCTGCCACCGATATTGTTCACCCCGACGACCGGAAGAAAGCACAGCAAATGAGTGCGCTGCGTGAAAAAGGCGAATCACACACCATGCTCGACAACTACCGGCTGAAAGTAATTACAGGAGAATACATTGAAACAGAATCGTTCTCAACAGTGATTGATTACGAAGGATTGCCGGCAAGTTTTATCACCATCCACGACATCACTGAAAAAAACAGGATGCAGGAGAAAATCGTGAAAAGCGAAGAAAAATACCGCACGCTTATTGACAAAGCCACCGACGGAATTATCATTACCCAACATGGCTTTTTGAAGTTTGTTAACGAAGCTTTCTGCAAACTGACCCAATACACCGAAAACGAACTGATTGACAAGCCTTATCTTGATTTTGTGGTTTCCGAAGACCATAAAAAAATGAATTCGTACCATTCACGCCGGATGGCCGGTGAAGATTTTCAGGTGATGTACCGCAGTAAAATCCTGAAAAAAGATGGTTCAATTCTCGACGTTGAACTCAACGCCCGCACATCGGAATACAATGGTGAGCCCGCTGCATTTATCATTATGCGCGATATTACCAACCGTTTGAGAATGGAGGAAGCACTTGCCAAAAGCGAACAGAAATACCGCCAGTTGGCCGAAATGCTCCCACAAACCATTTACGAACTCGATTTACAGGGCAATATCACGTATTTTAACCAAACCGGTTACCAGAAATTCGGTATCACAAAATATGACCTGGGCATTTCTGCTTTCAGTTTTATCGTTCCCGAAGAGCATGAAAAAATGCGGATTAACATGATGAAAAGCCTCAAAGAAGGTTACAGTACGCCGGGAAACAGTTATACAGCAATCAGCAAAAACGGGAAAAAATTTCCGGTGATGATTTTTGCTTCGCCACAATATGCGGGCGATAAAATTACCGGGACTTGTGGCATTATTCTCGACATGTCGGAACACGAAGCCATGGAAAAAGCGTTGCGCGAAAGCGAACTGAAATACCGTGAACTGACCGAACTGTTGCCCCAAACGGTTTATGAACTCGATGCAAAAGGAAACATCGTTTATTTTAACCAGACAGGATACAAACAATTCGGGCTCACCACCGACGATATCGGAAAATCTTCATTTCAGTTCATTCATCCCTCATTTCACGGGCAGATGCGTGAAAACATGAAAAGAACCTTGAACCATAAGGAAAACAGTTATGGAAACCGGTACGTCGCAGTGCGTAAAAATGGCGAAACTTTTCCGGCTATGACATTTGCAGCACCCGTTGTAAACGAAAATGAAGTTGTTGGAATTCGAGGGCTGATTCTTGATATTTCGGAACACGAGGCGATGGAAAATGCACTCAGGGAAAGTGAAAAAAAATACCGCGAACTGGCCGAAATGCTGCCGCAAACCGTATATGAACACGATTTAAACGGAAAACTCACCTACCTGAATCAGGCCGGCAAAAAGACTTTTGGCATTCAAAGTATCGAATCCGGCATTTCTGCACACGATTTGGTGGTTGCGGAAGATATTGAAAAGATGGTGACCAATATGCAAAAATCGTATTCCGAAAAAACCTCTTCACAAGGAAACATCTATTCAGCTATTCGTTCGAATGGAGAAAAATTTCCGGTTATGATTTTTGCCACACCCATGTTTTCGGAAGGGAAAATTACCGGCACCCGGGGAATTGTTATTGATATGACCGAAAATGTGAAGATGGAAAATGCGCTTCGGGAAAGCGAAAAAAAATACCGCACCCTCATCGACAAAGCCACCGACGGAATTCTCATAACCCAGGACGGTGTTTTCAGGTTTGTAAACCCGGCTTTTTGCGAAATGATGCAGTATTCCGAAGCAGAATTGATTGAAAAACCATTTATTGATGTGGTGGACAAAAATCATCATCAGGAAATGATTGAAAACCACAAACGACGCATGACGGGCGAGTCGTTTCCTGCCATTTACCGTGCAAAACTTTATCGGAAAGACGGCAAAAGCATTGTTGTGGAACTGAATTCACGGACTACTGACTACAATGGCAAGCCCGCTTCGTTTGTGATAACACGCGATATTACCGACCGCATTCAAACCGAAGAGGAACTGCTTAAAGCCAAGGAAGAACTTGAACAACTCAACCAGAACCTCGAAAACCGGGTGCAGGAAAGTACACTGAAACTGACCGAAGCCAACACACAACTTATTCGTTTGCAGAAAGAAAACCTGCAGTCGCAGTTCGAAGTGCTGCGGCAACAGGTAAACCCGCACTTTTTGTTTAACAGTCTGAATGTGCTGACATCGCTCATCAAACTCGAACCCGATTTGGCCGAACAGTTTACCGAACACCTTTCAAAAGTGTACCGTTATGTGCTCGAAAACAAAGACAACGATTTGGTAAGCCTTCAAACCGAACTCGATTTTCTGGATGCCTATATTTTTCTTCTGAACATCCGTTTTATGGATAAAATCATTGTAAAAGTTGATATCAGCGAAAAGAAACGTGAATGCCTGATTTTGCCGCTTGCCTTGCAGTTGCTCATCGAAAACGCCATAAAACACAATTCGATGTCGAAAAAGAATCCATTAAAAATTGAGATTTTTATAGCCATTGACAATGTGCTGCATGTTGAAAATAACCTGCAGGAGCGTGAGTCGCATATGATTTCAACAGGTGTTGGGTTGCGGAATATTGCCCATCGCTATCACCTGCTCGACATGCCCGAACCCGAGTTTGTAAAAACTGAAACAAAATTCATTGCCCGCGTTCCGCTGAAATGCTGAACTGAATGAATACAAAAAAATTGAATGAAAAGATACATCAACGCTGTCATTTCGACGAGGAACGAGGAGAATTGAAAATCAGCGAAGCTAAATCTCATCGAACAAACAGATTTCTCTCCCGAAGTCTCGGGATCGAAATGACAAAAAGAATAAAGTGAATTAAAAACTTAAATAATTTTTGAATAGAAATAAATACTCAAATGAGAATCGTAATAATTGAAGATGAATTGTACGCAGCCAAACGGCTCGAAAACATGGTGAAGGAATACGACCCGAAAATTGAAATTGCTGCCTGGCTCGAATCGGTGGAAGAATCGGTGGAATGGTTTCGTGAAAATACCGAACCCGACCTGATTTTCCTCGATATCCACCTCGAAGACAACCTCAGTTTTGCCATTTTCGACAAAGTGAGTGTCTCCTCTCCCATCGTTTTTACAACTGCCACCGACGAACTGGCCATCAAAGCATTTGTAACCAAAGGCATTGATTTTCTGCACAAACCAGTGGTTAAAACCGAGTTGAATGCTATGCTCGACAAGTACCTCGACCCGGCAAAGGATTTCAGAAAACCCATCGGCGCCGGCTTTTTCAGCGATATTTTTGATAATAAATAATCTCACAATAAAGAACCTGAAATACAAATGAAGTCCGGAACTTTCAACAAAACAATTCCCCCCTTGAGGGGGACAGGGGGTGAAAAGAAAACAAGTTCGGGAGTATTGGACTGTCATTCTCACCCCTGTAATCCCCTCAAGGGGATATTTGAAGAAAGCGGCTTTTGAGAGATGAAAAACAGAGCGAAAAGAAACAACAACAAAACAACAAAATAACAACGACAACTTTCCTATGAAAACCATCATCATTGAAGACGAACAGTTTGCTGCAAAACGCCTGGAAAAAATGATTGCTGAAGCCGACCCGGCAATTGAGGTTGTGGCAAAACTTGAATCGGTGGCCGACTCGGTGGAGTGGTTTCGCAACAACCCGCACCCCGACCTGATTTTCCTTGACATTCACCTCGAAGACGGCATCAGCTTTTCGATTTTCGAACAGGTGAAAGTCAGCTCGCCCATCATTTTTACCACCGCGTTCGACGAGTACGCCATCAAGGCTTTTAAATTGAAAAGCATCGACTATTTGCTGAAACCTATAATGCAGGACGACCTTCGCAAAGCCATCGCCAAATTCCGCGACTGGGGCGAAAAAAAGCAAATGGTTGACATCAGCGAATTGTTCAACCTGATGAAAGGCACCGAAAAATCGTACCGCGAACGTTTTTCGGTGGTGGTGGGCCAGAAACTTAAAAGCATCGATGTAAAAGATATCAGCTACTTTTTCTCCAATAGCGGAATCACCTTTGTGGCGATGCAGCAAAAAGGTCAGTATTCTCTCGACATCAGCCTCGACAACCTGATGGCCGACCTCGACCCTAAAAAATTCTTTCGCATAAACCGGCAGTATGTGGTAAGCCTGCAGTCGATTGTCAATATCCATATTTTTCCGAAAAGCCGTCTGAAACTCGAACTCAATCCGCCCGTTCCCGATGTTTTTGTAAGCCTCGACAAAGTGGTGGATTTTAAAAAGTGGGTGGATGGAGAAGTGTGATTGGGTGAATGGGTGAATGGGTAATTGGGTGAATGGGTGACGCGGTTTTTAACCGCGTTCTGAAGTACAAATGGCAGTTGCAAACTGCCACACCCGGAACTGGGAACCCGGAACCCGGAACTTTGAACTCTGAACTCTGAACTCTGAACTTTAAACTCTGAACTTTAAACTTTAAACTCGAAACTGTGATTATGAAACGTCCTTTTGAAACCTGGATTTTAATCGTTCTGATGGCACTGCTGGCTTTCAACGCATTTTACGGCGGAATCAGTTTGATGCTGGTGCCCGACGGTTCGCTGCTCGGAATTCAACCCGGCTGGCTTGATAAATCGCCTTTTAACAGCTATTTTATCCCCGGCTTTTTGCTTTTCCTGATGAACGGCATTTTCCCGCTACTCGCGGTGTACGGATTAATTACTAAAAACCAGACGTGGTTTGGGTGGCTGAATATCTACAAAAACCGTTGCTGGGGCTGGACTTTCGCTGTTTACAGCGGAATCATCACCAACATCTGGATAATTGTTCAGCAATTGATGGCTGAGTATTTTATCCTGCAAACCATAATTGCCGCTGTCGGACTTTTAATTCTTGTGGCTGCCCTCCAGCCCCGGGTGATGCAGTTTTACGCTTTGTAACTTTTAAAACCTGTCGCCGTCATTCAGAACAAAAACAGAAAACATAATATGAAAACCGGAAAACAATTAACCATTTTGTGGCTGGCATTACTTTTAACCAGCACATTCAGTGTCTTTTCACAGGAAAAAACTTTTACGATTCAAAAAGAAAACTGGAGTTCTCCTCAAAAATTACAGGGAAACAACGGGTGCCAGATTTTCTCGATGATTTCGTTCTTCGAATCGGAGATTTTCAGAACCAGCGGAAAAAAAGTGGAACTCTCGCAGATGTACCTGTTTTACCATGTTTTTATCGAAAAAACCGACCGCTACCTGCGGCTGCGTGGCACTCAATCGTACAGCACCGGCGGACTTTTCGACGATGCCATTTTCCTCATGACCAAATACGGAATTGTACCACTGAACGATTATACCGGCAACCGCAGCGACAAAGGTTTTTACGAACACGGTCCGTTGTATGGCGAATTTGAATACGGTTTTCTGCCGAACCTGATGAAAAAAGCAGAGAACCATGAACTGAATATTCAGTGGAATAACGGTGTTCCAACAAAACCGTGGGAAACCGAAATCAGGTCGATGCTTGACCGCCATTTGGGAAAACTGCCCACCGAAATCAGCTTCGAAGGAAAAACGTACACGCCGGTTTCCTTTGCAAAAGAAGTGGTAACCCTGCCGCTGACAGATTACATCAAACTCACTTCCTTTTCTGAAATGCCGTTTTACCAGCCCGGCATGTTTTACGTGAAGGACAACTGGCTCTGCAAAAGCGATTATTACAGTCTGCCGCTGGACAAGTTTATGGAAACCATCGACTACGCAGTTAGCCAAGGTTTTACTTTGGCCATCGACCTCGATTACTCGGTTGACATTCTTAAAAGCCCGCTGAATTATGTCGGGTTCAACGAAGACGAAACGGTGACTCAGGATAAACGCGACGAAATGCTTTCGAACTGGCACACAAAAGATGTTCACCTGGTACATCTCACCGGAATTGCCAAAGATGAGAACGGCAAAAAATATTATGTCATCAAGGATTCGGTAGGTGAAAACTTGGGTGTGGTGACAAAAAAATACCTCTCCGAAAATTTTGTAAAAGGAAAAGTGCTGGCAGTAATTGTGCATAAAGACGGAATTCCTTCAGCAATAAAAAAACAACTTCATTAATTGTCATTGCTTCACTTTTATCAAGTGGATGCAAAGCACAAACATAAAAAGTATGACAGCAAAACAAATCACAATCAGAAACAAACAAGTTGAAATCAATTATTTTCAACGAGGAAAAGGCGACACAACATTGCTGTTTTTACACGGCTGGTGTAATGACGGAATGTATTGGAAGAATCAGGTAGAATATTTTTCTGAAAATTACAATGTCTTCGCAATTGACCTGCCTGGCTTTGGCAAATCGAAAGCCGAAAGAACCAACTGGACCATTGAAGAATATGCCAATGATGTAACAGCATTTATTGACGCCATGAACCTTAAAAATGTGGTAATCATCGGGCATTCGATGGCAGCCGAAACTATGTTGCAAACTGCATTAACCAATAATCCAAAAATAATCGGAATTGCAGGCGTTGATAAATTCAAAACTATTGACGTTGTATTTACATCAGAACAAATGAAACAAATTACCGACTTCTTCCCGATGCTTGAAAAGGACTTCAAAAATTCGGCATCTTTTTATGCTGATATGCTGCTTTTTCACCCCACTACTCCAACGGAAGTGAAAGAGAGAGTGAAAACTGATTTTGCCAAATACGATTCCGTTACAGGCTATGAAACTTTTATGAACCAATCAGAATATGGTTATGCCGATGCACAACGACTAGAACAACTTAATTACAAGTTGTATTTAATAAACAGCGATGGTTTTCCGACCAACGAAACAGGACTGAAAAATCGTTGCAAAAGTGGTTTTCAGGTGGAAACCATCGCTGCAACAGGACATTATCCAATGATAGAAAAACCGGCAGAATTTAATTTGATATTAGAAAAAGTTCTAACAGAAATGAAATAAACTGCAGGGCGTACTTTGTGTTAGAATTTTCAGAGACAAAAAATCAATTCAACAAAAACAAAAAACCATGACAAGTATAAAAAGCCGCATGTTTAACCTGATGATTCGCAACAGCTACCTGTTTCGCGGACGATTGACCAAGGAAGCTTTTGATATGAACACCTCTATCGAACTGTTCCGTGAGAATTGCGAAAAAGGAGCAGCACGTTACGCCAAAATGCCCCCCGGTGTGGAAGCCAAACCAACTGTAATTGATGGAATAAAAGCCGAATGGCTGATTCCTGCCGGAGCTCATCCTGATAAAATGATTTTTTATGTACACGGCGGCGGTTACGTTTCGGGCTCGTGCTCAGACCACCGCAGTTTTGTTTCGAAATTTGCAGCGTTTTCCGGCGTTTCGAACCTGATTTTTGAATACAGGCTCGCACCCGAACACAAACACCCGGCTGCTGTTGAAGACACGGCTAAAGTGTATCAGGCAGTGCTGGCATCGGGCTACAAACCCGAAAACATCATCATTGCGGGCGAGTCAGCAGGTGGCGGACTCACACTGGCTACGTTGCTTTACCTGAAAGATAAAAACATTCCGTTTCCCAAAGCCGGGGTGGCCATTTCGCCGTGGACCGACCTTACTTGCCAGGGTGAATCATACAAAACAAAAAACAAGGTTTCGCCGGCACCACTTAACTCGTGGCATGTTTTTGTAAAACATTATGCCGGCGATACGCCTTTGAATAGCCCGTTTGTTTCACCACTTTTTGGCGACCTGAAAGGCTTGCCGCCACTCCTCATCAACGCCGGAATGGATGACGAATTGTTTGACGATGGCCGTGCCTTTGCCGAAAAAGCAAAAGCCGCCGGCGTGGATGTAACCTTCCGGGCAGGCGAAAAAATGGTGCACTGCTACCCGCTGCTGGCACCCATGTTCCCCGAAGCCACCGAAGCAATGAATGAGATTGTGGAGTTTGTAAGGAAGCATTTGGGATTGGCATAGAGCAGGGAGCATGGGGCAGGGTGCGTTATTTACAATTTAACGATTTGCAATTTACGATTTGAAGAAACAGTCACAATCAGTACAAAATTTCCCCTCCTTTAAGGAGGGGTGGCCCGAACATCAAAAACCAGTTTGAAAAATCTAATAACTTTGAGGGCTGGGGTGGTAATCAAGTATCAAGTATCCACATAAAAAACCAAAATCAACTAAAAAATGAAACGAAGAACATTTATCAAAAACGCCAGCCTTTCAGCAGGCTTATTAACGGTTTCACCGATTCTTCACGCGGCAGCAAACACAGCACCAGCCAGTTTTGAATTACTCGACCTGCATGTGCACACCACCGATACGTTTACCATCGAAAACATCCTTGAAATCGGCAGAAAAAACAAGGTGAAATTCGGTATTGTTGACCATCCCGCTGTGTGGGCACTGAAAGACGACAAAGACCTGAAAAATTACATCGAAAAACTGCGGAAATACCCGGTTTACATCGGGCTTCAGCCAACCTACCTGGGATGGAGCAAAAACTATTCTGCCGAACTGATTGCCCAACTGGACTACATTTTAATGGACCCGCAGATGGTTCCCAAAGGCAACGGCGAAACCTGGCAAATCTGGGAGTTTGACACCTACATCGACGACACCAAAGATTTTATGAAGCGGTACATGGATTACGCCATGGAAGTGCTCACCAAAGAGCCCATCAACATTTTCGGCTGGCCGCTCTTTTTACCCGTATGCATTGCCCGCGATTACTACAAACTGTGGACTGAAGAACGGATGCAGCAGATAATTTCGGCAGCAAAAGCCCGGAACATCGCCATCGAAATCAACGACATGGCACACACGCCACACGAGGAATTTATCCTGAAAGCCAAAGCACAGGGCATCAAATTTACCTTTGGTTCCGACTCGCGCAACAACAATGTGGGGAGACTCGCCTATTGCAAACGGATTGCCGAAAAATGCAACCTCACCGCAGATGATTTTTATGTGCCGGCGCGGAAAGTATGACCAGAGTGTAATGTGCAAGGAGCAAAGTGGACAGGGCAGAGAGCAAAGGGCAAGGAGATAGCGGCAGTAAGCAGTAGGTAGTAGGCAAAAATTTACGATTTACGATTAATAGGGTGCAGAGTGTATGGAGCTAAGAGTCAGATGCAAGCACTCAGCCATCATATACCTCCCTGACCCGGTTCGGGTCAGATTATAATAGCCCCGGGTGAGGAGGAATCCCGAAATTTCGGGACAACCCGGGGTTAAATGCACACCACAAACCTCGTCCGCGAAACGGCGTATTTTGAAAAACAAAACCTGTTGTGGACGAAATTGAGCAGTAAGATTTTTATTTTTACAATAAAAAAAGCATAAAGCAACAGATATCAGGTATCAAGCATCCGGATTCTAAAATCCGGCATCATTCATATATGAGCGAAATCAGAAAATACGCGGTTCAGCACCCCCTGCTGAAAGACTATATCCGGTTTTTCTGGGAGATTCACATTGAAGATGCACACCTGAATCATAAACTGATTCCGCAACGAAACATCAGTTTGCGGTTTAACCTGAACGACACCCCCTGGTTTATAAATCTCAATGGTCACCAGCACAAACTAGACGATGTTTTTTTCTCGGGATTGCAGGACCATTTTCTGAATGCCCACCTGAAAATTGAGGGCAAAGCGGATGTTCTTGGAGTGAGTTTTCTGCCACACGGATTTTACCCTTTTTTCAGAATTCCGGTTTCGGAGTTTAAAAATCAGATGCCCAGTATTTCAGAGATTGGATTTAAAAATCTGAAAGCCACCGCAGCAAAATTAAAGGAAGTAACTGATGTTACTTCGCGGCTGGCAATTCTTGAAAAGGAATTATTGCTGTTGCTGGCAGCCGGCGACACCTCCGCCCGGTTTTTCAGGCCTGTTTTTGATACGCTGGAAAATTGTGACAACACACAACAGATTTCAACCTTTTGTAAAAAAAACAATATCGGGTTGCGAAACCTCGAACGTCTTTACAACCGTCACGTCGGTATTCCGGCAAGCACTTTTGGAAAACTCAACCGGTTTCACAAAAGTCTGAACCAGGTACTCAGCAGCAATTTTACGCTTCTCTCAGATGTGGCTTACGACAATGGCTATTTCGACCAGATGCACTTTATCCGCGATTTCAAACGGTTCTCGGGGAACACACCCAAAGATTTCATACGACAAAACAACTCCATTCTGCAAATTGGCAAACTAAAATAGCTGTCGTTTTTGTACTATTTCAACCCGCTTTAACCGCCTAATTTTGATTTCAATAAATTAAAATTTAAAAGTCATGAAAGAAACAAGAATTACAGAGTTTGTTGAAATCAGTTTACCTGAAACAACAACCGTTGAGCAGTTTACCGAAAAAGCTGAAAACTTCGTCAACTTTCTGAAAAAACAGGATGGTTTTATAGATGGCGAAATGACAAAGGCGCTCGAAGGCAATGCCTGGCGTTTTATTTTCCACTTCGAAAACATGGAAAAGGTAAAAGCCATTGGCGAAAAAATGCGTGCCGGCAGCGAGTTTGCCGAATTCAAAGCGGTGATTGCTGGTTTTGGCGTTTCGTTTTTCAAACAAGTGAGAAAGTGGTAGAGAGCGAAGGGCTAAGTGCGAAGAGATTTGAGACTGAAACAATCCTTGACCAGGTAAAAACAGAGAACCGTTCTTTTCAAAGAGAACGGTTCTTTTACTATTTTACAAAAACGTTTGTGGACGAAAAGGAACAAATCCCCCTTAAATTCCCCCTTTACAAAGGGGACGAGCCAGAAGCCAGAAGCTTTATTTACAGTTAAACAATTTACAATTTACGATTTGAAAAAACCTGCAGTCCGTTTCTTTCCCGACCCGGTACGGGTCAGATTATAGTAGCCCCGGGTGAGGAGGAATCCCGAAATTTCGGGACAACCCGGGGTAAAATGCGCACCGCAAACCTCGTCCGCGAACCGGCGCAGTTTGAAATGCAAAAGTGGTGGCGGACGAAATGGAACAAATCCCCCCTGCCTGAACTGCGAACGGCAGGCAGGCTTTAATTCCCTCCCGATGATTTAAATATCGGGACAAGCTCATTGCAAAGAGGGACGAGCCAGAAGCAGAGAGCCAGTTACCAAAAGCAAGAATCCTTGCAACTTTTCCCGACCCGGTACGGGTCGGATTATAGTAGCCCCGGGGTAAAGCAATAGCGACAAACCTCGTCCGCGAACCGGCTCAGTTTGAAATGCAAAAGTGGTTGCGGACGAAATGGAACAAATCCCCCCTGCCTGAACTGCGAACGGCAGGCAGGCTTTAATTCCCTCCCGATGATTTAAATATCGGGACAAGCTCATTGCAAAGAGGGACGAGCCAGAAGCAGAGAGCCAGTTACCAAAAGCAAGAATCCTTGCAACTTTTCCCGACCCGGTACGGGTCGGATTATAGTAGCCCCGGGGTAAAGCAATAGCGACAAACCTCGTCCGCGAACCGGCTCAGTTTGAAATGCAAAAGTGGTTGCGGACGAAATGGAACAAATCCCCCCTGCCTGAACTGCGAACGGCAGGCAGGCTTTAATTCCCTCCCGATGATTTAAATATCGGGACAAGCTCTTTGCAAAGGAGGACGAGCCTGTCCATCCCTGAAATAGGTTGACCAAAATTAGGTCAAAAAATGGGAATAAAA
>DAINOH010000106.1:0-14270 GCA_036735485.1 Draconibacterium sp.
ATGTGTAAATGATGGCGCCCCAAACCGTTCACCTTGTTGATATAATCCACCACTCCCACATCTTCGATGGTGGGTTCAAGCAAAACAGCGGTGCCGGCATCGCCAAAAAGCGGACAGGTTGTGCGGTCGGTGTAGTTGGTAATGGCCGACATTTTTTCGGCTGCCACCACAATTACTTTATTATAACGTCCGGATTCGATAAACTGAACAGCGGTTGAAAGTGCAAAAACAAAACCTGAGCAAGCAGCATTCAGGTCGAAACTCCAGGCATGGTTAATCCCGACTTTCTGTGCAATAATATTGGCAGTGGCCGGAAATGGCATATCAGGTGTGATGGTGGCACAAATCAGCATGTCAATCTGGTCGGGGGTTGTATTGGTTTTTTTGAGCAGGTCTTTTACTGCATTCACGCCCAAATCGCTGGTTGCTTTTGTGGTATCTTTACAAATCCTTCTTTCCTTGATCCCGATTCGCTGCATAATCCACTCGTCGGTTGTGTCAACCATTGTACTCAATTCTTCATTCGTCAGGATATATTCCGGCACATATGCCCCTATTCCGGTAATTGCTGCTCTTAGTATTGCCATTTTTTTAAAATAAAACTCATGTTTAAAAACGGGGTGAAATTAAAGGTTGACTTTATGAAAGACAAAGAATCGGATGTATCTGTTATAAAACTCAGGTAAAATATTAATGATGGGGCAAAACAATCCATTTATATGTTCGAAAAATCAGCGAAAATAAAACGTTGTGAAAATCGAAGAAAACATCTGAACAAAAAAAAACCAGGTTCTCACCTGGTTTATACTGCAATTTCTTTTACGATTACCTGTTTGCCCCTGTAGTAGCCACATTCCGGACAAACTGTGTGGTATTTCACCGTGGCACCGCAGTTTGAGCAGGTTGCCAATGTTGGGGCAACCGCTTTGTAGTGGGTGCGCCTTTTGTCTCTTCTCGTTTTCGAGTGTTTATGTTTTGGATTTGCCATAACTTATTTGTTTTTAATTATAATTTCCCAGTTTTCTTAACGCATCCCAGCGCGGATCGGTTTTTATTTCCTCATCTTTTGCCGGTTGAGTATATTTTTTCAGTTTCGCAATCATCTCAGGGTTACAACCCCTTTTACCATCACTGTTTTTAGGATGAACGTGCCGCAACGGAATACTTAATACGGCATATTCATAAATTATATGTGTCAGGTTAACCTGATGATCTTCAGTACTTAGCCAGATGATATTATCCTCTTCATCATCCCCCGATCTTTCTTCACCAAACTTTACAAAAATTTCGGTGTTGCTCTCCACCGGTTGTCTGTAAGGTTCGAGACAACGATCGCAGGTAAGTATCATCCAGCCTGTAAGATCGAGTTCCAGCTTCAGAAAAGTGCTGCGCTTTTCGAGCATCACTTTCACTGCCAGTTCCCCGTTATTAACAGGACTTTCTTCAAAATGTGCAAAGAACTGATCGTTCACCTCAAAATCGAAATCGTGAACACCTTCTTTAAGGCCTTTAAACTCAATATTATATTTCGTTTCCCAACTCACGTTCCGAAAAAAAGAGTGGCAAAAATAGAAAATTTTTATCAACACCCGAAAGTTTCGGTAAAATATTTGGGATTTAAGTAAAAATGATACAAGCGGTTAATATGCTGAAATGAAAAACTCAATGTCCGTTTCCGATCTTTTCGCCCAAAACAATCCTGAATGTGGTTCCTTTTCCCAGTTCCGACCATTTGATATAGATTTTCCCGTTGTGATAATTTTCGATAATTCTTTTTGCCAGCGAAAGTCCGAGTCCCCAGCCTCTTTTTTTGGTTGAAAATCCGGGTTGAAAGATGGTGGTGAACTGCGATTTCGGGACTCCTTTCCCGGTATCGGAAATATCCAGAATTACCTGTCCTTCTTTTCGGACTAATTCGAGTGTGATGGTTCCGTGGTTGCTCATGGCATCGATGGCATTTTTACAGAGATTTTCGATGACCCACGAAAACAGCGCCACATTCAGCGGAATTTCGGGTATCCCGTTTTCAGGAAACTTCGTAATAAATTTTACTTTATCCGATGAGCGTGTTTTCAGATAACCGACAGTTGAATTCAATGCCTCAGTAATGTTTGCAGGATGCAATTCGGGTTTCGACCCTATTTTTGAAAATCTTTCGGTAATTCTTTCGAGGCGTTCGATATCTTTTTCGAATTCCCGGATCAGCACCGGATCCACGTCCTGAAGTTTCAGAATTTCAATCCAGGCCATCAGCGATGAAATGGGCGTTCCCAACTGGTGGGCGGTTTCTTTTGACATGCCCACCCAAACCTGGTTTTGTTCGGCCTTTTGCGAGGCATAAAAAGCAAAATAAGCCACCGCAATAAAAACAACAATCACAAAAAGCTGGATGTATGGATAATATCGCAGGTTCCGTAAAATGCTCGATTCACGGTAATATAGTAATTGTGTATTATTTTCAGAAAGAACAATAGGAATGGGTTCTTCGCCCTCTTTCATCTTTTCAAGCTCTTTTTTAAGCACTTCCTCACGACGGCCTTCGCTGTATGCAATATTGGCATCGCTGTTTATCGATCCGTCTGCATCAACAATGATAATTGGAATGGTGGTATTTTGCGCCACAACAAGACTTAGAAAGTTGAGGTAGTTTGTGTTGAGTCTCTCCATTTCAGGCGAAGTAATTTCAATACCAACATCAACAAGTTCTTTGGTGGCCGCAGCCCAGAGTTCCACTTTTTTGCGCTCTTCCTGCGCCATTTTTTCGGTAAGCCAGCTTGTATAAACCAGCGATGTAACACCAATAATTACAGCAATAATCAGGAAAATGATTTTACCCCTTTTTCGTTTCAGATAAATGTCCAAAATAACCCGGTTTTAGATTCAAGTTGAAAACGATTGAAAGTTAATTATATTATTTGTTTTCAGCCACGAAGCCAAAAATTTACGCTGAAACAAAACGGATCAGGCCATTGATTCTGTAGTTTCAGCAGTTATCGGACGGCCTAATAATTCAAGTACTGCCAGTGTAATTCCTTTTACATCGATACCACACTCGCGGTACAAATCTTCGGGTGTTCCGTGTTCAATAAACTTATCCGGAATTCCTAAAAGTTTCACAGTGGCAGAAAAATTGCTGGCTGCCATAAATTCAAGCACTGCACTTCCGAATCCACCCTGAATTACACCATCTTCAACGGTAACAACATATTTGAAATTGCTGAAAACTTCTGTGAGCATTTCTTCATCAATGGGTTTAACAAACCGAAGGTCGTAATGTGCGGCCGAAATATCTTTGTTTTCGAGGCTTTTTACAGCGCGTTTGGCAAAAACTCCCGATTTACCAATACTCAGAATCGCCACATCGGTTCCGTTTGCAAGTTTGCGACCTTTGCCAATTTCAAGTTTTTCAAACGGTTTTCTCCAGTTAGGTTTTATTCCGCAGCCACGTGGGTAGCGAATCGAGAATGGAAACTTGTTTTCCTGAAGTTGCGCAGTGTACATCAGGTTGCGCAATTCGATTTCGTCCATTGGTGCCGAAACAATCATATTCGGGATTGTACGCATGTAGGCAATATCGAAAACACCATGGTGCGTCGGGCCGTCTTCACCAACGAGGCCTCCCCGATCAAGACAGAAAATCACAGGCAATTTCTGCAGTGCCACGTCGTGAATAATCTGGTCGTAAGCACGTTGCATAAAAGTGGAATAAATATTACAGAACGGTACCATTCCCTGCGCAGCAAGTCCGGCTGAAAAAGTTACCGCATGTTGTTCGGCTATTCCCACATCAAAAGCACGGTCGGGCATGGTATTAAATAAAAGGTTCATGGAGCAACCGGTTGGCATTGCCGGTGTGATTCCCACAATTTTCTCATTCATTTTTGCGAGCTCCACCAATGTTTCGCCAAAAACACTCTGAAATTTGGGTGCTTTTTCCACCGGACAATCGCAACTGTAAATTTCGCCCGTTTCCTTATCAAATACTCCGGGTGCATGGTATTTTGTCTGGTTATTTTCTGCGTGTACAAAACCCTTTCCTTTCTGTGTGATCACATGAAGCAGTTTTGGTCCCGGAATATTTCGCAAATCTCTCAATACTTCGGCAAGGTAAACCACATCGTGCCCATCAATCGGACCGAAATAGCGGAATTGCAATGCTTCAAAAAGATTGTTCTCTTTCAGAAGCATATTTTTGAGTGCATGTTGATTTTTCTGTAAAAACCGCCTTGTTTTTTTCCCGAAACCTTCGAGTTTCCCGAGACCTTCCCAAACGTCTTTTTTAAAGCGGTTGTAAGTTTCCGACTTTGAAATATTGAGAAGGTATTTGTTCATACCGCCAACATTCGGATCAATAGCCATGTTGTTATCATTCAGAATAACAAGCAGATCAGCGTTGTTCACCCCGGCGTTGTTGAGTGCTTCAAAAGCCATTCCGCCAGTCATGGAACCATCACCAATCACCGCAATCACTTTCCGGTCGGCTTCATTTTTCAGTTTCGAGGCAACTGCCATTCCCAATGCTGCAGAAATGGAAGTGGAAGCATGTCCAACCCCGAATGCATCATATTCGCTTTCCGAGATTTTCGGGAAACCGCTGAGCCCCTTGTATTTTCGGTTGGTATTGAAAATATTTCGCCGGCCTGTGATTATTTTATGACCGTAAGCCTGGTGTCCCACATCCCAGATCAGTTTATCGTAAGGGGTGTTATAAACATAGTGAAGTGCAATTGTCAGTTCAACAACGCCCAGACTGGCGCCGAAATGCCCCGGATTGACCGACAACTGATCGATGATAAATTCCCTCAACTCCGAACAAACCTGAGGTAATTCATTTAAATTTAGTCGTTTAAGATCATCCGGACTATCTATTTTTTCAAGTATCCTTCCCTTTTCTTCTTCCATTTTGCGAAAAAATATTGCCAAATATAAACTATTTCATACAGCGCTTTTAAACCCCGATTCATTCACCTGCTTTATTTTACTCATTTTATTATTTAAATAACAGCAAATTCGTGAATGTATTTAAGACCATCAAGTGTCAGCATTGGTTCAATGATGCTGACATTTCTTGTCAGTGGTGCAATTACTGAACTTAAACCGCCGGTTGCCACCACGGTGATTGGGTCGCCCATTTCACTTTTTATTCTGTCAACAATTGAATCGACAAGCCCCGAAAAACCCAGTACGACGCCGGCCTGAATCGCATGAACCGTGTTTTCTCCCAAAACAGAAGGTGGCGGAGAAAGATGAATCTGTGGTAATTGTGCTGTTTTTCCGGCTAATGCACTAACGGCAGTCATCAGTCCCGGAGCAATGGCAACACCCCTGATTTCTGCATTTTTTCCCAAAGTTGTTAAAGTGAGAGCCGTTCCAAAATCGATAATGGTGGTAAGTTTGCCGTATTTTTTGTACGCTGCCACCGCATTGGCTACCAGGTCGGATCCGATTTCGAATGGATTTAAAACTTTGATGGGTAGTTTGGGGTAAATCCCGGGACCTACCTGAATGATGTTTCCTTCGGGTAATAACTTCGATAGCATCTCACGGAAAGGGTAAACCAGCGAAGGAACCACGCTGCTGATGATAACATGATCGATTTCACCCGTACGAATATTTCCCTCTGTTAAAAGAGAACTGAAAATCACCCAATATTCATCGGCCATTTTCAGCGAATCGGTTTGAATTCGCCAGTGGTTTCGCCATTTATTGTCTTCATATACGCCGAAAACAATATTTGTATTTCCAATATCAATTGCGAGAAGCATTTTTATTTGATTTAAAACATCTTTAAAAGTGGCAAAATTAATTTAATACTGATTTATGTGGCCTTAAAAATCGAAATCAAGGTTAATTATGCAGGCGTTTTTTGAATTTATTTAATTAATAACGAACATATATTTTATACCCTTTCAAAAGAAATGGTATAAATATCTCTTTTACACCTGCAAAACAACGCAAGATAAATACTTTTTTAAATGCTTAATTTTTAGGTTATCGGGAATTGATTTCTGAAAAATTTTAAGTTAAATTAGGTGCTTCGAAAGGAATAGTTAAAAAGCAGTGTACCATGTTAAGAACAAAAAATCCGCTGATATTTATAATTGAAGAAAGCATCATCTATAAAGACCTGATAGTTGGGCATATACGCTCAAAATTTCCACAAATTAAAACTTTTAAAAACGGAGAAGAATGTTTAAAAGAGATGCATTTGAATCCGGATATCATTATTCTGGACTATTCGCTTGAAGGTTACAACGGACTTGAATTGATGAAAAGGGTAAAGGAAACAAAGCCTGAAATTGATTTTATTTTTCTCAGCGGACAAAACGACGTGGAAATTGCCATTTCTATTATGAAACTGGGAGCAACCGATTATGTGGTAAAAAATGAAAAAGCACCGGCAAGGTTATTAAAAGCCATTGAACAAGCCATCATAATTTCAAAAAAAGAAAAACTGAACAAAGGGTTCACCATCGGGGTTTTTGGATTCTTTGTGGTTTTGCTGCTGGTTATTGCTGCCATTATTTCGATTGTCCTGTTCTTCAATCTTGGCTGATTAAACCAGTTTTTTCAGTATTTTTTTACACCTCGAAACAATTCCGGCCGAAACGTGATTTTCCATTTCGTGTTCCATGATCAATACAATTTCGGGTTTTAAATCCGGCTCTTTCATGGCAATGTTACCCAAAATCTGCATGGCGTGCACTCTTACGGCAATCGGCTCCTTTGATGAAGTAAAAATCGCGATACAAAAATCTGTCAGAAACCCCAGGTATTCGTCGGGGATCTCTTTCAGACTGATCAGTTTCAGCAAATGCCTCTTCTTGCCATCGCTTTTCTCCACTTTCAATTGCTCAATAATTTCCGGGATATATTCATTTATCAGTTCAGGCGCCTGATCGTTGATTTTGTCCATCAGCCAGGCAGCCCGCCAGCTTTTCGGGTGATTACTGTTAAGTGTTATGTCAACCAAATTTTTATAATTGGCAGGCTCAGCAATTACTTCGTTCATAATCACTCCGAGATTTTCCCACGCGTCAAGCAGTTCAAGCAATTGTTCTCCGGTCATTTTCAGTAATTTTCAGGTGAACAAATATAGGTTTTTCATTCGCCTGAATTCCGTAATTTCTAAATTTGAACATGCTAAAAGTTACCTGCGCCATCATTATCCGGAATCACAGAATTTTAATTGCTCAGCATGGCAAAAATTCCGGCCATCCGTTTCAATGGGAGTTTCCGGGTGGCAAGATTCTGCCCGGCGAATCACCTGAATCATGCATTATTCGTGAAATCCGGGAAGAACTGGATATAGAAATCGAAATTTCGGAGCAAATTATTCCGGTGACATTTGATTACGAAACAAAAACAATTGAACTGATTCCGTTTATCTGTCATTGGGATAATGGAGATATTCAGCTTATTGTACACAAAGCAATAAAATGGATTTTATTGGAAGAACTGGCAGAAATTGATTTTTCGGGAGCCGACAAAAAACTGATCGGCAATAAAGAAAATCTGCTCCGACTAAAAAAATACCTTGGGGAAGATCAGCGCAATCCCTGAGAAAAAAGCAGTCCAGCTGACAATCGACAAAATCATGAACGGAACCGTGTGCCGTTTGTGCGCGTAGTAACGGCTTGTAAGAAATGCTCCCAGCGGAATGCTCAACATAAAAGGGGTGGCGATGATTATTCCCCAATAACCGTAAGTTGATTTTATTTTGGCAATCATCCGGCTTTTTCTGGAAAAAACGCGGTTGTAATTCTGTCCCCTTAATTTGATAACAATACTTTTAATTTGAGATTTCAGCCAAACCGGCATCATTTTTTTCAAACCGGGTTTCATTAAATCAAGCAGTTTGTTAAAGCGGCGACTGAGGTAATAAAAAAACAGGAATCCGCCAATGCCTCCGGTTAAAACCGCAATGATTGCCTGGTGATAATCAAGACCAATCAGCAAAGCATAAGGCAGTGTGAAGAAATATTTTAACGATGCCAGTAATACTACATGTAAGAATTTAAATACCATCTCTGTTTTCTGAGTTCTGCTAAAACGCAAAGAAATACAAATTGTTTTTCGATGTGTGTTAAAAAAATGGCAATTTGAAATTTTTAACTAAAATACTGAATTACTTTAAGTTTACCTTATTTTTTGGTGCACCATTCAGAAAGGATTCAAGGTTGTCGGCTGCAATCTGCATCAATCTGGATCGGGCTTCAAAAGTAGCCCAGGCAATGTGCGGTGTGATGTAACAATTTTTTGCATGCACCAGCGGATTATCAGGTAAAGCTGGCTCAACCGACAAAACATCGAGCCCGGCACCTGCAATCCTTCCTGCATTCAGCGCATCAGCCAAATCCTGTTCGTTTACCAGCGGGCCGCGACCTGTATTTACCAGGAATGCAGTTCTTTTCATTTTTGCAAAAGCGGATTTATTCATAAACCCAGTATTTTCAGGTGTCAGCGGACAATTAATACTGATAAAATCGCTTTCAGCCAGCAGCTTTTCCAAATCAACCTGAACTGCTTCAAGCGTTGTTTCTTTTTTGCTTCGGCTGGTAAAAATCACTTTCATACCGAAAGCCGACCCGATTTTAGCAACCTCCTGCCCAATTTTTCCAAACCCGATTATTCCAAGGGTTTTGCCTGCCAGTTCAATCTGTGGCGTTTTCCAGTAGGCAAAATCAGCACTGGCAGCCCACTCGCCTGCCGCAACCGAACGGGCGTGAACACCTACATTCTGCGCAAAATTGAGGATGTGCGAAAAAACCATCTGTGCCACCGACGCCGTGCTGTAAGCCGGAATATTTGTCACCACAATTCCTGCTTCAGTGGCTGCCTCCAAATCCACCACATTATAACCGGTTGCCAGCACACCGATAAATTTCAAACCTGGTAACTGGCGGATAATTTCCCTGTTCAGTATCACTTTATTGGTAAAAACCGCATCGGCATCCAAAGCGCGCTCAACGGTCAGTTCTTTGGGTGTACGATCGTAAATAATGCAATTCCCCAGTTTACTGATTTCCTCCCAGCTTAAATCTCCGGGATTCAGCGCGTAACCATCTAAAACAACAATCTTCATTTACTTATGAATTTTAGCTGCTCCAAAGAAAACAAAAAGTCGTGTGGAAAAGTATTTCAGAACAAAGTTTAAGGGAAATATTAAAATGCTGGCGCATGTCTGCGACCTGTGTTTTGCTTTAAAAAAGCGAAATTCACGATATATTTGAAGAACATTTTCATTACTTAAGATTTCAGGTAGGGAAAATAAATCTAATTCCAGTCTGATTAAAAAGTCCCGCTTTGTAATCGTCACCAGTACAGGAAAGTGAATCATTAAAAAAGACTGGCAAAACAAAGAATTGAATAATTATGAGAAGTATTAGTGGATTTAGTCTAAAAACACAAATAATCATATTTGCAAGTGTTTTTGTGTTGGGCACCTGCTTTGTTACTATTATGAATTATAAGGAACGAAAACGTTTTGCCAATGTAATAAATGTAATGCACGATGACAGTATCAATGGTAAAGTGAAAACACTCAATATTAATAAAGGATGTATTGTTATAAAATTATACAGCAATAATTTTGAATACCAGCTTCAGACATTAAGAAATGAAGATTATTCACCATCCTTCTCAGGTTATTTTATACATCCGGGTGATTCTTTGGTTAAAAATGCATTTTCAGATACTCTGCATATTTACAGAAACGGTAAGTCCTATTATTTTTTGTTGTTATAATGACATGAAAATAATAATTTATTTAGTCGGGCTGTAAAACACTAAACCGTTAGTGCAGGTCTGTCACCTGTGTCTTGTTTTGAAAAAGCAAAAATTCTTTGCCTTCGTGGGGCAAGACACGGTTTACAAAACCGCGCCAGCAGAAATTTTAAAAAAACAAAGAGGAGAAACTTGTAATTTCACTTTTTGTGGCGCCACCCGGCCCCGACGCTTCGGGGGAACCAGGGATACACGGATTTCCTAATAAAACAAAGAGGAGAAACTTGCGTTTCCCCTCTTTGTGGTGCCACTCGGGATCGAACCAAGGACACACGGATTTTCAGTCCGTTGCTCTACCTACTGAGCTATGGCACCCTTTTATTTTGGTGCGACAAAAGTAAACAAATTTTTATTCCGGCAAAAAAAAAGTGCTTTTTGATTCTCATTCTGATGAAAAAAAACTAAAAAACACCCCTCGCTTGTGTTCCGTTATTCTTTTCTTACTTTTGCCGCTCATAATTTAGACGAATGATCAGTTCTGATTTTCTGACATATACACTCGGCAACGGCATCCGGCTGATTCACCAGCCAACGCAGTCGCCGGTGGCACATCTGGGCGTATTAATCAACACCGGTTCGCGCGACGAAGCCGAAGAAGAACACGGGCTGGCCCATTTCATTGAGCATTCGGTTTTTAAAGGAACCCGGAAACGCCGGGCATTTCATGTGCTGAGCCGCATTGAGGATGTGGGTGGCGAACTGAATGCCTACACCACCAAAGAAGAAACAACGCTGCATTCCACTTTTCTGCGCGAAGATTACGAACGGGCGGCCGAATTGCTGTCCGATATTCTTTTTAACAGCGTTTACCCGCAAAAAGAGATCAACCGCGAAAAAGAGGTGATTGCCGAAGAAATCAATTCATACAAGGATTCTCCTTCGGAACTGATTTTTGATGAGTTTGAAGAACTGATTTTCGACGGACATCCGATTGCCCGCAATATTCTGGGAACCAGCGAAAATATCAGCAAATTCAACCGCGATTCGATCCTGAATTTTATTGAACGGAATTATCACACCGACCAGATGGTGATCAGTTCGGTGGGCAAACTGAAATTTGACAGGCTGATCAAATATGCCGAAAAACATTTTGGAAGTGCCTCGGTGAAACTGCGCACCGAAAACCGCAAACCTTTTGACAATTATATTCCCGGCAACCGGGTTGAAGATAAAGACACATTTCAAAGTCACTGCATGGTGGGTAACATTGCTTACGATGTGCAACACCCGAAACGGATTGTGATGGTTTTGCTGAACAACATCCTGGGTGGGCCTGCCATGAATTCGAGGCTGAACCTGGCTTTGCGTGAACGCCGTGGCATGGCCTACAATGTGGAATCGAGTTATACAGCTTATACCGACACGGGGCTTTTCAACGTGTATTTTGGCACCGACCGCGAAAACCTTGAAAAAGCATTATCCCTGGTAAAAAAAGAGTTCAGAATGTTGCGCGAAACCAAATTAGGCGCTCTGCAACTCAGCAAAGTAAAAAAACAGATGATCGGGCAGATTGCTGTTTCCACCGAAAGTCATGATGACCTGATGTTAGCCATCGGGAAAAGTTACCTGCTTTACAACCGGGTTGACCCGCTCAGTGAAGTTTTCAGAAAAATTGAAGCCATTACCGAAATGGAATTGCTGGAAGTGGCCAACGAAATTCTGGATGAAAACCGGCTCAGTACACTGGTGTACAAGTAATTTTGAAAATTAAAATCTGATTCTGAAAAGATGTTCAGCAGAGAACTTGAAAAATACATTCTGAATCACATTGAACCCGAAGATGAAATTCTCAGGGAACTCGACCGGGAAACTCATCTGAATGTTTTGGGTTCGCGCATGATTTCAGGGCATTTGCAGGGTGCGGTATTGACCATGCTTTCAAAAATGATTCAGCCTGAACGGATTCTCGAAATCGGCACTTTTACAGGTTATTCAGCCATTTGCCTGGCCCGCGGATTAAAACCCGGTGGCAAACTGATCACCCTCGAAATCGACGATGAACTGGAAGCAATCGCCCGGAAATATTTTGAGAAAGCCGGATTACAAAACCAGATTGAGCATAAAATTGGACCTGCCCTTGAAATAATTCCCACACTTGCAGCACCTTTCGACCTGGTTTTTATCGACGCACACAAACCTGAATACCCGGCCTATTACAAACTGGTATTTGATAAAGTAAAACCCGGCGGTTACATCATTGCCGATAATACTTTGTGGAATGGAAAAGTAACCGGAGTTGCTGCCAGCGACGATTTTCAGACGCTGGGAATACAGGCTTTTAACGACCTTATAAAAAATGACCCCCGTGTTGAAAAGGTGATTCTGCCACTCCGCGACGGAATGACGGTTATCCGCAAAAAATAACCTGAATCAGTTTTTAATCACAACAATCGGATTTCCGTCTTTTTTCGGTTTGAACTTCGAACGGCGTTTCTTTTGCAGATTCCGTTTTACCTTGTCGAACCTGTCAATCCGCTCATCCAGTTTCACTTCCATGTGGTTTTCTTCTTTCGGCTTTTCGTTACCGCCGATTTCGGGCCTGATTCCGCGTTTGTTTTTCTGAATAATGTCTTTTACCTGTTGCAACGAAAGATAAAACATACCGCCACCTTCCATGATATAACAGATTTCCTTTTTCAGATAATCGGTTTTGAACGGTTTGGCATTCCCTTTTGCCAATTCGAGGATCAGCAATTCATTGGGGAAATCTCTGTGCGCTTCGATGTAAGTATCTAATTCGTACATCAGGCAGCATTTCAGTTTGCCACAGGCGCCGGCCATTTTCAGTGCCGATGGTGAAAGACCCTGTTTCAGTGCAGCGTTCGATGAAATACTTTTAAAATCGGTACGCCAGCTCGAACAGCAAAGTTCGCGCCCACACGAGCCGATTCCACCTACAATTCCGGCTTCCTGCCTGGCCCCGATTTGCTTCATTTCAATCAGAATTCCAAACTCGCGGGCATACAATTTTATCAGTTCCCTGAAATCAACACGACCCTCGGCCAGGTAGTAAAAAATGGCTTTTTTCCCATCGCCCCTGAATTCCACATCCCCGATCTTCATGTCGAGTCCCAACTCATTTACAATCTGCCGGGCGCGGATCATCACAGGTTTTTCGCGGTTACGGGCATCTTCCAACCCTGATAAATCAGATAATGTCGATTTTCTGTAAACCGGGTTCAGTTTGTAATTCTCCGGATTCCTGATCTTCAGTTTAAACTGTTTTTCAGCGAGATAACCGGTTAAAGTCACCTCTCCCACATCATGTCCTGGCGAAGTGGCTACCACCACTTTATCTCCGCGTTTTAAAGAAATTTTATCGGTATTTCTATAGTATTCTTTTCTTGTCGATTTGAATTTAACCTCCACCACATCCGATTGATCCGATGTATCGGGCAAATCATTCAGCCAATTGTAATTATCAATGGATAAATTATTTACGGTGCTGTTAAATGAACATCCTGTACAACTCATTCTTCCCTTCATTTAAAAATATTGAGGCAAATATCATAAAAAAGATTTAATTGTCCTTAAATTAGAAGCATATTCACCTTTAAAAACTAATTTATGGATTTCGGACAGGTAATTTCAAATCTAAACTTCCTTGCAGTTTTGGTAGCCGCATTTAGTGCTTTTTTTATCGGATGGATTTGGTATGGTCCTCTATTTGGCAAAAAATGGATGGAATTGAACGGGTTCACCAAAGAAAACATGAGCCAGAAAAAATGGCTGCCATTACCGTTAATTATGGGCATTAATTACATTGCCACCCTATTGGCCGCCTTTTCTCTGGCAATGTTTCTGGGTGCAGAAGCCGACGCCGTATTTGGTATGTTTTCAGGACTTATGATTGCCGTGTTCTGGATTGCCACCAGCAGGTTAAATGATGTGCTGTACGAACAGAAACCGATGGGATTGTTTTGGATTAACGTGGGTTACAATGTTGCTATCTATGTAATTATGGGTGCAATCATCGGGGCGTGGCACTAAAAAGTTGTCATAACAAAATTGTTGTCAGGTTCCCAATGTTGTCGTGGTTGATTTCTCAGAAACGATGACAACCTTTAACTATGACAACTTCTTCCACAACTTTCTTTTTCTTCCTCTTTCCCCGCTTGCATCAAAAAATTATCTTTGCTCACCATGAGCGAAGCAAAGAAATATGTGGAAACACCACTGATGAAGCAGTATTATCAGATTAAGGAAAAACATCCGGATGCTGTGCTGCTGTTCAGGGTTGGCGATTTTTACGAAACCTTTGGCGACGATGCCATCAAAGTCTCCGGAATTCTTGGAATCACGCTCACCCGGCGGGCCAATGGTGCAGCCAGTTTTGTGGAATTAGCCGGTTTCCCGTATCATGCGCTTGATACTTATTTGCCAAAACTTGTCCGTGCCGGTCAACGCGTGGCCATCTGCGAACAGCTTGAAGACCCGAAACTCACCAAAACCATTGTAAAACGCGGAATCACCGAAATGGTGAC
>DAINOH010000107.1:0-14098 GCA_036735485.1 Draconibacterium sp.
AACGGAGTTCACCAGTGTCAACGATTTGATTGAGGAGTTTAAAAAGTTGCGGCTGAATTTCCACCCGGGCGACCATTCTCAGTATTGCAGCTCGGGCTATATTTTGCTGGCGTATATCATCGAAAAAGTAAGCGGAATGAGTTATTCCGACTTTATGCAAACACAGATTTTTGCCCCGTTAAAAATGACAAACTCCTACTCTGTCATCAACACTTCGCCCGAAAACCAGGCCAAAGGATACAACAAAGTTGACGGGAAATTTATTCCGGGAGCAGAATTCAGTATGTCGCAATTTGTGGGAGCCGGCAATTTATCGTCAACAACGGGCGATTTGTACAAATGGTACAATGGCCTGTATAAAACACACAAAATCAGCACCGACTATCAATCCATTCATTTCGGAGGAATTGCAGGCTGTACACGCACGGCTTTTCTGTTTCATGCAAATGCCGATTATGTAATCATTATTCTGAGTAACTACAGCGATGCGTTGGTTGAGGATCTGGGAAGTGAAATAAGGGATGCGTTGTGGAAGAATATTCAAAACAAAAATAAATTCAGGCATAACGACCTGAAGAAATGGGCAGGTTTTTATGATTATGGAAACGATGGCGTACTTTCTTTATCGGAAAGAAATGGCAGTTTGGTTGCACAAGTATCGGGGCAGGACGAGTTGGAAATTTTCCCGGTTGCTGAGAATAAACTTGCCTGGAAAGTGGTGGATGCAAGTGTAAAATTTGAAACCCAAAACGGAAAATTGTATGCCATTCACAGCCAGAATGGAGAATTGATAAAAGCTCCGAAAATTGAGCCGGTAAAATTATCGACTGCTGATTTATGTGACATTGCCGGAAACTACGATTATGGTGATGATGGCATTTTAACCATCACCGAAATCGATGGCCGGCTTTGGGCAAAATTATCGGACCAAATGGAAGCTGAGCTTTTCCCGTTTTCTGCAACTGAATTTTTCTGGATGGTTGTAAATGCAAAAATAAAATTTGAATCCGATGAAAACGGAGCAATAACAAAAGCGATTCATTTTCAGGATGGTTTGAAAACTGTGGCACCGAAATTAAAATGAAAAAACATTGCTGTTTCCAGGCAATGAAACCCACTCCCCTTTTGTAAAAAGGGGGAAGTTGTTCAGGGTTTGTAACCCACAAAAAAAGAGAACAATTAAAACAAAATACAAAACCGGTACAATCCCACGGGTGCAGATTGGGAGCGGCCAAAGAAGAATGAAGCCGGTATTTGTTTTCAGGTATAAAATAGCACGAAAAAAATATACTTTTGGTCAAAAATTGCACTGTTTTTAATGGCAACAAATCTCGTCAGCAAAAGCAACCTGAAAGTTTTAAACAGTTTTCAGTCTTTATTTCAACTTACGGATGAGGAAAAAGATATTTACACGACTGAAATATTTCCTGAAAACACACGCCGGGCATTTTACCTTTCATTGATTGCCATACCTGTCAGCATCATCCATATTGTATTATTTGCGGCAAAGCTCGAAGTTGTTTCCGGTATTGATCAAAAGTGGGTGTATTCAGTTATTTATACTCACCTGTCGTTACTTACAGTATCAACTTTTTCAGCGATATTTCTATACATTTCTATCTATCACGCAAAAAAGAATAATCTTATTTCGCGAATTTACCCCCATGCCTTGTTGCTGTTTGTGCTCGCTACAGGCATTGTCCTTACAGCCTTTGATCAGTATGTAACACCTGCTATCACCCCTTTTATAAATGCAACCATCCTGGTCAGTCTGCTATTTCAGATTCGGCCTGCATTATCCGTTATTTATTATTCAGTTTCTTACATTGCCTTTTATTTTGCTGTTTCACAAACACAACTAAAACAGGAAATACTGATTTCAAACCTTGTCAACGGCATTACTGTCACAGTTATTGGGTTGAGCTTATCGATCATTCTTTGGCGATCAAAACTCACGCGGATTTTACAAAGGGAACAAATCAGTAAACAAAACAAAGCGCTGTTTGAGAGCAATGCCGAAAAGGACAAATTTTTCTCCATCATTGCCCATGACCTTAAAAATCCGTTCAATTCGATTTTAGGATTCAGTGAGCTAATAATTGATCAGATAAAGGTGAAAAACTATAATGCAATTGACACGTACGCGAAACTCATTCATCAATCGACCAATAGCGCCCTGGATTTGCTGATGAACCTGATGGACTGGACAAGAGCCCACACCGGAAGAATGGAATTCAATCCCAAGTATTTTGAGTTAAATGGATTTATGAAAGAAACAGAATATTTGTTTGCCGGCGCGCTTCAGCAAAAGAGAATAAGTTTGAAGCACAATATTCCGGAAAACACAGTGATTTATGTTGACGAAAACATGATTCACACCATACTAAGAAACCTGATTTCGAATGCCATAAAATTCACACATACAGATGGGTACATTTTTATTGATGTTTTGAAAAACCAGCATGAATGCCAGGTTTCTGTAAAAGATAGCGGGGTAGGAATTCCAAAAGAATCTTTAGAAATGTTGTTCAGGATTGATCAGAATAAATCAACTAAGGGGACACAAAATGAGTCGGGAACAGGACTGGGTCTTATATTGTGCAAGGAGTTGATTGAAAAACACAGTGGCAAAATCTGGGTTGAAAGTGAACCCGGGAAAGGTTCAACATTTCATTTTTCGATTCCGAATATTGCGCAATCCGAGCGATAATCAACGGTTGATATTCATAAAAACCAGATGAATTATAAAACTGCAATACTGGCAAATATTTGCTACACAGTACTTGTTTACGGACGGATTAATAAAAAACTAAACAGCCGTTTTTCAAATTCTGAAATCGAAGCAATGATTTACAAATTGGTAACTGAAACGCCCGAATCAGATTTTCAGAAAACCGGGAAAAACATTTACATCACAGCGACTGAAAGAAAAATCAGGGTAACTGTAAATTCATATACTTACAGGGTAATAACAGTAGATGTGATTAAAAACACCTGACATTGACATGCCGCACCGCGCCGCTGTTGTACTAATGGATAAGTTATTACGGAGCCGCAACCCAAATAATTGTCAACAATAAAAAACAAAACCGAAATATCCGGGGAAGCCGGAAACAATGGGCTGCCAAACACTTCTTCTCACTTTAAGGTCAGCAGATTGAAACTCCTCGCAGCAAAGCTGACGAGGAATCCGATTCCGTCAAGGACTTTTTTAGTGTCTTGTTCGCTTATCCCGCAGCAAAGCTGACGGGGAACCTGCCCGACTGTGTCATTCAGGCGGGTGCACTCACCGGAATTCAATAATAAATTAACTTGCCGATTCGTAATTCTGTCGGATATTCGCGACATATTTTAAAATATTATACATTCAGAAAACTACAAAAGATGAAAAAATCAGATGTGATTTCGGAAAACAGAAATTATACTGCCGTAAATATTGGCAGCCTGCAGGATGTGGCTGCATATTCAATGATTCACCCGAAACTGAAACATGAGATAAAGGGAAAAGTATTTTTAAAAGAACCCACCAAATCAACCGGGACGGAAATATCATTTACCACCATTCCGCCAAAATCGGAACTGGGCTATTTCCATATCCATTTCAAAGACGAAGAAACCTATATTATTCTGAAAGGTTCGGGTTTTTACCAGGTGGATGATGATTGTTTTCCGATACAGGAAGGAAGCGTGATTCGGGTAGCACCCGAAGGAGCCAGAAGTTTATGCAATACTTCTGATGAGCCGATGGTTTATCTTTGCATCCAGTCGAAACAAAATTCGCTGGAAGAACACACCACCGACGACGGGAAACGCGTTAAGCTTACCCCAAAATGGGAATTGTAAAATCGCGTTGATATATTTTATTGCGTACTACTAAAATCAATCCCATACCGGGATTAACAACCTAAAAAATTACCCCATTCACCCAATAACTCATTCACTCATTTACTCACACTCTCATAAGAACTTGCCTCATCAACCGGCCCGCCGGTGTATTTCGGATACTCAGGATACGAACAGAGCAAATATCCCGCTCCCTCTTTTTTGTCGCTGATGCGGCCCTGTTGATTTACCACCAGTGTTTTTGCCGGAGCCTGGTTGTTCTCCACCCAGTTGAGCAGCAGGTTCAGGTTGTCGTCGCCATTGGGGCCGGGAACATTTTTAACAGCGATGGTTTCGCCACGGCCATTTTTGCTGTAGCTGCGGCCGGCCAGTCCGTGGCCGCCCTGCGGAACCACATACATGCGAGCAAATTTATCGATGGTTTCGCGACCCATTTTGTCGAGCAGTGACTGGTAATAATCCAACTGTGCACCCGGCGACGCAATGTTGTCCATGCAGCCAATGGTCATAATAATTTTTCCGCCGTTTTTATAAAATTCTACCAGATCGGGATTAGTGGAATCGAGCCACTCCGAAATTTGTTCGCGGCGTTTGTTCCATTTTCCGCCTTCCACGTAATCCAGTGGGTTGGCTTTTAAATCCTGCATCAGAAAACCGGTTACACCCAGTGTTCCCAGCGAACCATGATTGCGGGCATTTTCGGGAGCACCTTCCTGACCGGCAAAACGTTGCCCGGTAATCATACCAAAACCATCGGGCTCGATGGTGGGCAGCCACATGCCAAAACCTTTCACCCCGTTGGCCAGCGGTGTGGCAAATTTGTAGGTGCTGTAAACAAACTCCATGGTTTTTATCTGCTCGTTTGTCAGTTTTGCAGTTTCTGTTTTGTTTTCGGGGTCGGGGTCGATGTTACCCGGTGCCCGCAATGCAGCCCACGGGTCGGCTGGGCCTTTGCCGTCGTTCACATTAAAAATTTCGCGGGCTGCCATGTAATTGTTGATGATTCCGTCTGCCAAACCGTCAAGTTCGTCGCACTGACGCAAAAACTCAGCTCTCACGGCATTCACTTTTGCCGGAGTCACCCAGTTTTTCAGCGGTTTCTCCTGAATACGGATTAATTCGGGCGCCAGCATCAAGCTCGAAAAATTTACGATTGGCACATTGGAAATGATGCCATTGTAATCTTTCGGGTATCGTTGTGCAACGGTCAGCCCTTCGCGGCCACCATGCGAACTTCCCACATAATAGTTATAAGCCGGGCGTTTGCCATAAACACGTTCCATGATGATCATCGCTGCATCGTGTGTTTTTTTGAGTTGCGCGTACCCGATATTGATAATTGCCTCATCGTTCAATGCCCACTCATCACCGGATGCCGGCCCTTCGGCAAGCGGTTTTGTTGATGATCCGCCAAAACCCGCTGCCTGATGGCCCGAGTCGCTTCCATACAGCGCAAAACCTTTGGCAAGTGCAGGGTTCCGCCCTTCGCGAACCGTAATAGTTCCGTTCATTCCACCACCTCCCTGATGAATGGCCCGCTGCGACCAGTTTGCAGGTAACAATACCCTGAAATTGATAGGCCAGCCTTTGGGATCGACCGGAAATATTGAACCTTCCACAACTCCGTAAGCGGGTGAGTTCTCTGTTGCTTCCACCCAACGCGGTTCGTAAAGTGTTACCGAACCTGCGGGCTCGCCAAGTGCCGAAACGGGAATAGCAGTACCTACTTTTGCAAGATTGGCTTTGGTAATTTTAATTTCAGACAGGTTCTGGTTTTGCCCGAAAGCCACCATCGATATAAAAGCAAAAAGAACCGGTAAAATGGAAATTTGTCTTTTCATAACAGTATAAAATGGGTTTCAGTTTAAAGCACCCGAAGATACAATACAGCGGTTGAAAATCGGGCGATAAACGTGGAATTAACACTTTTGCACAAAAAAAAATGTAAATTACTTTTCATTGTTTGATAATAAACTCCATAATCGGGTTTTAGCTGCCGGCACCAATTTGCCCGATTTTAATACATCTTTTACGCTATACTTCCGGAGAACACAAAAACGGTGTATTAAATCAGTACTGAAAATCAAATATTTCGCTGTGTTTTTGATCCTAATTAATACATTTTTTTTAGTTTTGCCACAAACAAACCCGTGATGAAGTTAAAGGCGCTATTATTAACAGTATATCTGTTTCTGTTGTGTTACATTTCCCCGGCACAGTTCGAGGTAATGGTTAGCACAGATTATCCGCCGTATAACTTTCTGGACGAAAAAGGAGAACTGGTCGGTTTCAATATCGATTTGTTAAAAGCCATTGGGAATCTGTATGATGTTGAAATAAAAATCACTGGTCAGGACTGGAAAACCGCCAACGCCCTGTTGAAGGAAGGAAAAATTCAGGCCATTGCAGGCGCACATTACCAGGGCTTCCCGAACAGCGATTACAATTATACACGCTCAGTAATCCGCACTTCGCACTGTTTTTTGTACAATCATAAATTCAGAAATAAAATTTCGGCCGATATAATCAGAACCGAGCCCACCCCGTTGATAGTTCTTTGGGAAAATGATGTACTGGTTCATTATCTCGAATCAATAAACCCCAATGTGCGGTTCAGGTTTGTGAATAATTACAACGACCTGCTTAATGAACTCGACAAAAGCGAAGTCACCTGCGCATTCTCCCAAAAAATTTCAAGCCTTTACTTTGCTGATTTATTGAACAAATCCGATATCCGTACCGGGAATGAAGAAGTGCTGGAACGGAACATGGGTTTTAAAATCTCGAAGGATGCACCCCAATTGACCAACATGCTCAACAACGGACTGGAAGTAATTATTTCGAATGGCGAATACCAGAAAATTTACGACCGTTGGATTGAGGATTACAATACCCGCGGCACCAACTGGGCTTACCTGCTGAAATACATGATTACCGGCGGAATCATTGTTACATTCATTATTCTCGTTCTGATTGTTTTTAATTCAATTTTGCGTGTCAAAGTAAAAAAACGTACCCGCGACCTTCAGCTTCAGCTTGATTTAAACACCGAAATAACACGCGAACTTGAAAAACAAAAACTGAAAGCCGAAGAAAGCGACAAGATGAAAACCGCATTTCTGGCCAACATGAGCCACGAAATACGTACTCCGATGAACGGAATTATGGGATTTACCGAGTTGTTGAAATCGCACAACTATTCGGCCGAAGAACAAAAACAATTTATCGAAATCATTCAGCAAAGCGGCGAAAGAATGCTCACC
Organism: Draconibacterium sp.; assembly: GCA_036735485.1. Taxonomy (GTDB): domain Bacteria; phylum Bacteroidota; class Bacteroidia; order Bacteroidales; family Prolixibacteraceae; genus Draconibacterium. The sequence goes on from DAINOH010000107.1 coordinate 7,107, forward strand.
ACCATCAACAACATTATCGAGGTGTCAAAAATTGAAACAGGTGTGGAAACCATACAAATCAGTGAAATAAATCCTGAAAAAACCGTCAGTGAATTATTCCACTTTTTTGAACTCGAAGCGAGGAAAAAAGGGTTACAACTAATAATTGAGAAGAAAGAAATACATACAGACCAGGCCTTTTTCTCCGATAATTACAAGGTAAATTCCATTATTACCAACCTCATTAAAAACGCGCTGAAATTTACGCTGGAAGGTATGGTAAAAATCGGGTACACGATAACACCCGAAAAATTCAGTTTTTATGTTTCCGACACTGGTATCGGGATTGAAAAGGAAAAACAGGATGCCATTTTCAACCATTTTGTGCAGGCGGATATTTCCATTTCGAGCCGGTTTGAAGGTTCGGGACTGGGACTTTCAATTTGTAAGGAATATACAAAAATGCTGAACGGAAAAATTGGTGTGGAATCGGAACCCGGCAAAGGTTCAACATTCTATTTCGAAATTCCCAATCATGCACCGGATGCACCTGTAAAGCCCAAAAACGGATTGCATAAAAAAAATGGCAAAACAGTTATTCCTCGGGGTTTGAAAATAATTGTCGCCGAAGATGATCCTACTTCCTTTTTCTACCTGAAATACATACTGGGCGAAATTTCGGCCAATATTTTACACGCCACCACTGGGCACCAGGCCATTGAACTGGCCGAAAATCATCCGGATACCGACATTATCCTGATGGACTCCCGGATGCCTGAATTAAACGGAATGGAGGCTGTTAAAAGAATCCGCCGGTTTAACCCCGATGTTTATATTATTGCACAAACAGCTTATGCCCAGGACGATTACAAAGACACAACCCTGCTGGCCGGCTGCAACGAATACATCGAAAAACCCGTTGACAGGCACAAACTTATGAACCTCATTTTAAAAGGGGTTTCCAATAATTAAAACTACACTGTCAATTCACCCCTTTCAAAAAGCATTTTCATTGAAATTATATTTCAGTGCAGATTGACATTGAATTGTTGTTGACCAATACTAAAACTCGAACAATTTCCTTCTTGTTATTCTTTCATATTAATCTAAATTTCAGTAACTTGTATAGTTATCCTATTCTATTAATCATTTTAAAAATTAAACTATGAAAAAAATTGGATTACTGTTGCTGTCGGGCATTTTGGTATTTATTGCCAGCGCCCAAAAAGAAAATGGCACTGTTTACATCGAACACGAAGCCATTGCAAAGACCAAGGCCATGTGGGCCGCATTTGTAAAAGGCGACAAAGAAACATTTAAAAGTTTTTTTGCCGATACAGTATATCAAATTGTAAACAATAAACCCGAAGCCATCGCCAAAAAAGACCAGGGCTCTTCAATTGAATGGTGGAAAGGTTTCGAAAATCTTTCAATTACGGATGATAAACCCGCGTTTCCCGATGCAATCGACTATAAAGAAGGGGGACTTTGGGTACAAGACTGGTTATTGTGGAAAGGTACTCACAAAGAAACCGGTATCAATCTGAATCTTAAGTTTCATAATTTGTATAGCTTTAACGAAGATGGCAAGATTAACTCCATGCATTTGTATTTTGACGATGATGTACTTGAAGAAATTGACAACAGCGGTAAAACTATCGAAAACGGAAAGATATTTATTAACCACCCATACATTGTAACTGTCAGAAAACTGGTGAATGCTTATTGCAAAGAAGACATAGAAAGTATAAAAGGCTTTTTTGCGCCTGAGGCAGTATTTTCTTCCATCTGGGAAAAAGATGGTCAGTTTACAAATCTGGAAAAACAGTTGAAAGATGACGCAGAAACCTTTGCTGTTATTGATAACATAAATTTTGAGCAGAAAGGATATCCTGACTGCATTTATTATGCAAAAGACGACAGTTACCAGGTTTTGTCTTACTGGGTAGTCTCCTACACCGATAAAGACGGAAAGAAACATGAAAAAATTCCATACATGTTTACCCATATTTTTAATCCCGACGGGAAAATTGTGTATGAAAGTGTTTATGTAAGCGCGAACCATTTTCAGTAATCTTCAACCTGCCATGACTTAAAAACAAAATCAGCTTAAGTTACACAAGATCAGGCATGAAATTTCAGGCAAATCAACAAAAAACAAAAATTCGTGCCTGGTTTATTGAATTTCATTTCAAACCAAAATTCAACAACATGAACAAAGTATTTTCAACAATCATAACTTGTGTTTTTGTAATAATTCTGATGGCATGTCAGCCAAAAACCAACTGCGAATTATCTGAAACCGAAAAGGCCGCCATCGAACAGGAAATCGAAACCATTGTCAGAAATTTTTTGAATGCCGGAACATTAAGTTTCGAAACTCATTCAGGATTAAGAGCGAACCAACCTGGTTACCTTTTCAGTGGAGAAGGGAAAATAAAGTACAGGTCGTATGCTGAATATGAAGCTTTCGTAAAAAAGGCATTCAGTAAAATGCAAAGATTTACAGAAATGAGCATTTCAGAGCTTTATGTTTATGCACTTTCTGAAAATGCAGCCACCTGTACTACTGAGTTTAAAAGCAAATTTCTGACAACAACAGGAGACACGTTAATTAATGACGGGTGCTGGACATTTGTATTCAAAAAATTTGATAATGAATGGAAGGTCATTCAGGAAAACGGGACACATTTGTGGCAAAGATAGTAGTGTATTTAAAGGAACCGTTCTTTTTGAACAGAACGGTTCCCTGGTTTTTAAATCTGACCTTTGTTATAACTTCTTTCCGATATAAAAAACATACCCGTAAAATGCTTTGTATTTGCTGTATAACTCAGCTTCGCGCCGTTCGTTGGCGACCAGTTCTTCAGCATTTTTGTTGCCGGCGTGTTTATCCAGAAATGAAGCCTGCATTCCTGCCTGTTGTGTGTAAAAATGGTCTGTCCAGCAGTTTTCAGGCAAAACAAAAGTAGCCACCGGAATGTATCCTGCTTTTTGAAGTTGCGCCACTTTATTAGGAATTGTATCAATTTCGGGATAAGCTTCGTTCCAGAAATTTTCTATTTCCACGGGCCTTTCAGCCGTAAACCACGATGCTTCACTCACCGCAATGTAACCGTCCTTTTTCAGAAACCTGCGCCATTCCTTCAGTCCACGTTCAAACCCGATGTTATAAATCGCACCTTCGCTCCAGATCAGGTCAAGTTCTTCTTCTTTGAATGGCAGGTTGTCCATCGAACCAATGATACCTTCCACTCTGTCGTTCAGACCCAATTTCGATGCATTGGCATTAAACAAGTCGATAAAGATGGGAAACAGGTCGATGCCGGTAATTTTTCCGGGTGCATTTTGCGCGAGTACCATTGTTTGCCCCCCGGTGCCGCAGCCAAGGTCGGCAATGCGCGAATCGTCCGAAAGATGATCGGTAAAACTCAGTGCTTTGATTGTTACTTCGGGACTTCCGGGCCCCTGACGTTCGATGGCTGAAAAATATTCGCAGATGAAACTAAAATCGAAATCGTGTATTGTTTTATTTTCGTTACTCATGATAATAAAATTATAATTGAAAAATAAAAGATTTTACTCCGGACAGGAATCTGCCGGAGTATTCAATGGATAACCATCAGCAAGGCCGGTGGTTATTTACCTCACACGATCCGAAATCAATAATAACATCCAATGTTTTTAGTGGCAGCAAAAATAGACTATTTCTCTTGAAAAGAGTCCGGGTATGTAACAAAATATTCCTTTTCAGTTTTATTTGTTGGTTCCCAGAGATCTTTGTCCCTGTCGGCGTTATATTTTGTGCGTACCCACGTATCGAATTTGCGTTCGCCTTCATACAACTCAATCATCCGGTAACCTTTGCCGATATCGCCGTAAGTTTCGCGGCCGGTGGCCTGTCCGTAAGCTAAGCAGATTCCGTGCAAACAGCCGATGTAATTGTTCACATGATCGTGCCCCACAAACATGCCCATCACATCGCCCGACTCCAGAAAGGCACTGTACAATCCAGAATTAATATCGGGTGAGCAGACATCTTCCTGTTTTACGCCCACCGTTTTTTCTTTTCCCCAAACTTCTTTGTACTCAATCAGCGGAATATGAAAAAATGCCAGCGCCGGGTAAGGTTTTCCGTCGTTCTTTTTGGTGAAAGCAGCACTTTCTTTCCGATACCACTGCACCTGGTCGTTTTTAATCCAGTCGTACGATCCCAGGGTGCTCTCCTTTCCAAGTCCCGTGTGCGAATCGAGAAACCAGAGAATTGCCTTTGTTTCCTTTGATTGGGCCGAATGCACCGGAATGGTGTAATTCCCGCTTCCCGAAATATTATCGGGGCCGTTAACTGCCAGACAATAGGGCAAAGAAGAAATGGTGGTGATTATTTGTTTGTTGGTCAGTTCGTATTCCACATCGTGGTTGCCCAGTACCACGGCCCACGGCACTTTTGCATCAACAAAAACTTTGGTTAATGCCAGCCAGGCTTGTTTAGTATTGTCGGAACAAACCACATCGCCGGTTAAAACTACCAAACCGGGTTTTTCGTCAGCAACCGCATTTTTCATTAAAACCAGCACACTGTCTGATTTGTAAGAGTTATACTGAAAATGAATGTCGGTAAACTGAACTATTTTCAGCTTGCCGTTTTCGCCAAACTTTAACGCCGGTTTTGTTTGGGCGCCGGCATAAAAGCCTGAAAAAGTAACTATCCATAAAATGAGAAGTGATGCAATTGTTTTCATATTTTAAAATATTGAACCTTTAATTATTTAACTGTTTCGGGGAAAATACCCACCTGACCAAAATAAAGATTAATCCGGGTGAAAACCATTACAATCTTTTCAAATACTTCTTAAAAATTGATTAAAAAGAGTCACATGGGGTATTACATGTCTGCCAGACTAAACCAGGTTGACTAAAATACGGAAATTTCAAAGTGTATGGAAAGTTGAGTATTACAATTTGCTCCATCCAACTTGTAACATACCATCTCTGTTAAAGCTCCTTTTTCATGCAAACAGCACTCACCGGGCAAAGACCGGCAAACTGGGCCGTTTGTTTCAGCGGTTCTGCAAAATCGTCGCGACTGATCTGCCGGTAACGTATTGTCTGAAAAAATCCGGAGGCAGTGGTTGTAAGCAGGTATAACGACCGGATGCCTGATTGAGCTGCGGCTTTTTCAATTTGCGCCACCAGTTTTTTGCCGAGACCTGTTCCCTGCAATTCTTTTTTTACAGCCACCGAGCGCAAAAGCGCCTGTCCATCCCTGATTTCAAGTCCGCCAACTGCGCATAAAATTCCGTTTTCCACCAATTGAAACAGCCTGATACCAGGCTGTTTCAGATCGGAATAATCCAGTTCCGCTTCGTTTAAAAGATCAAAAACGGTGGCAAAATCGCCGGGAACCAGTTCTTCAAAGGTCATTTCGTCCATGTTGTTTTCACTTCATTGAAGTAATAAGAAAAATTTGATGTTTTATTCTCACACTCACCCCAAGCCACCCAAAGGTGTCTTCTCCCCTCTCTCACGGAGAGGGGGGCAGAGTTTTCCTGCTATAAACCAGGAAAACCCGGGGTGAGTGAAGGTACAAATATGTGATATTTTATCTTTCTCATTGCTTGCCGTGTGTGGCAAAACTTACTTTTTAACCGCTTCAATGGTGGCCGAAAGCACGTAATCGGCCAGTGTTCCGCCCGAACTCCAGTTTTTGATAAACGAACGGCTTTCATCTCTGGGTTCAATCCTGATGTCGGAGAATCCTGCGGTTTCCAGAATATTCTTCATTTCGTCAACGGTGGATGCTCCCGAAACGCAGGCTGAATAAAGTTCCATGTCTGCCAGCAAATGCTCTGGTATCGCGGTAACGGCCACGGTGTCGGAGATGGCAAGTCTTCCGCCCGTTTTCAGCACCCTGAAAGCCTCGTTAAACACTTTTTGTTTTTCGGGCGAAAGGTTGATTACGCAATTTGAAATAATTACGTCAACCGTCTGGTCGGCCACCGGCAGATGTTCAATTTCGCCGAGTCTGAACTCAACCTGCGTGAAATTTCCCTTTTCAGCATTTTCACGCGCCAGCGAAACCATGGTCGGGGTCATGTCAACACCGATTACTTTGCCGGTTTCGCCTACCTGCCGTGCAGCCAGGAAAACGTCGAACCCGCCGCCGCTGCCCAGGTCGAGCACTGTTTCTCCTTCTTTCAGAGAAGCAATGGCCTGCGGGTTGCCACAACCCAATCCCATGTTGGCGCCCTGCGGCATTTGTTCAAAATCGGTTACCTTGTAACCCAGACTCAATGAGATGTCCTCAAAAGTTGCCGGTTTACCGCCTGAACAGCAATTGCTGCCCGCTGCCGGTGCGTTCTGACTGCAACAACCAACATTTTCCTGGTTCTTTTCGGCAATCAACCTGTAATGTTCACGAACTGCATTTCTGATTTGTTCTTTTCTTTCCATGCCTTTTAATTTTTAATTGGATACCCTGTTGACGCAAGTCCGCCGTTTTTGATGCAGTATTCTTCCTTTTCTTCAGCAATTCTTACAATCCTTCGGGTTGCTGTGGTAATCAATAACGTTTCCGTACACATCCACATTAAAGGTACAGCAATCGGTGAGGTTCTTTTTCAGAAGCTGGCGGCCGCGCTGAATACGGCTACGGACGTTGACATACGAAATGCCCATTTTTTCGGCAATCTCTTTCTGTGACTGCCCTTTCATTTCGTACAAAACAACAGCCTCGCGGTAATTTTCGGGCAGCGCATCCACATAATAACCAATCCAGCCGGTCGCTTCGTTCATGGCCGTTTCATCGGCTTCATCCTCAATATCACCGATTTCGGCTTCCAGTTCCTGGTATTTTTTCCGGCGGATATAATCGATGATGGCGTTGCGGGTCATCTGGTAAATCCAGCTCTGCAATTTCGAACTGTCCCGCAGCGTACCGATTTTTGAGAGTATTTTGATAAAAACTTCCTGGAGAATATCTTCTGCATCGTGCGGATTTTTAATCCGTTTGC
>DAINOH010000108.1:0-13445 GCA_036735485.1 Draconibacterium sp.
CAATGACATTCTTACAAACGATTGCCAAAAGGCATTATTGCAGGCAGAGTAAATTCGAAATCACAACATTTTTACTCTCAATCCTGCTCAATGGTTTGTTTTTTGAAAATAACATTCAACTCTTTTCGGAAGGTTTCTTCTGACTTTCCGCCGGCCAAATCAAATGGCTATTCTTTCTGCCTCACGGACGGTTTTAAAAGAAAAAACCTTCAGTAATTTAAATTCCTGAAGGTTCTTTCTTTTATACTTTCAAATCGAAGAATCATCCACATTTCGACGAGCCGCAGGAGATACAGGTGAGGCAACCTTCCTGGTAAATCACTTCATGCGATCCGCATTCGCCGCAAAGTGTACCTTCGGCCAAAGTTCCGTCCGGGATATATTTTTTCAATGCCCTTGCCACACCAGCTTTCCAGGAGTTGATGGTTTCGTTGTCTAACTGAAGGCTGGTAACCAACTCCACCACTTTGTGAATCGGCATTCCGTGGCGCAAAGTTCCCGAGATCAGTTTTGCATAGTTCCAGTAAACCGGGTTGAATTTATGTGACAGACCTTCGATTGTGGTTTTGTAACCACGCGAGTTGATATACTGAAAGTCGTATCTTGAATTTTCCTCGTCGTCCCAGTTTTTAATTATATATCCTTTTGATATTGAACGTGGCAGCAGAATTCCGTCTTCGTCATCGCTGAAACCTGTGAAAATTTCGTAGGGTCTTCCGTCGATTAAACCTACAAAAGCAATCCATTTGTCTTTGTTGTTCTGAAAACGAACCACATCGGCTTCCAGCTTTTCCGGACGTTTCACCGGAAATCCGCCAACTTTCTTTTTATCTTTTGGTTCATCATTCGAAATAAGCACACCCGAGCGCGAGCCGTCGCGATAAACAGTAACTCCTTTGCAACCACTTTTCCACGCTTCCATGTACAATTCACCCACCAGTTCTTCCTTCACATCTGAAGGCAGGTTAATCGTAACACTGATCGAGTGGTCAACCCATTTCTGGATTCTGCCCTGCATCCGCACTTTTGCCAACCAGTCAACATCATTCGAAGTGGCTTTATAATATGGCGATTTGGCCACCAGTTCGTTGAGTTCTTCCTGCGAGTAATCACGTTTTGTATCATAACCATTGGCTTCCATCCAGGTTTTGAATTTGTGGTGGAAAACAATGTATTCTTCCCAACTGTCGCCATTTTCGTCGGTGAAATCGATTCTCACATCTTTATCGCCCGGATTTACTTTTCTGCGGCGTTTGTAAACCGGCAAAAATACAGGTTCAATACCCGAAGTTGTTTGTGTCATCAAACTGGTGGTTCCGGTGGGTGCAATGGTGAGGAGTGCAATATTTCTGCGGCCGTATTTGGTCATTTTTTCATACAATCCCGGATCGGCATTTTTGATGCGGTTGATCATCGGGTTGTTTTTTTCCCTTTCGGCATCGTAAATTTTGAACGGGCCACGGTCTTTGGCTAAATAAACCGACGAACGGTAAGCTTCCAATGCGGTGGTTTTGTGAATTTCTTCTGAAAAATCGGTGGCATCTTCACTCCCGTAACGCAATCCCATCGCCGCTAACATATCGCCTTCGGCGGTGATACCAATGCCGGTACGACGGCCTTCGTTGGCTTTGCGTTTAATGTTTTCCCACAAGCTTTTTTCAACATATTTGATGTTTTCATCTTCCGGGTCGGCATAAATTTTTTCGAGAATGGCATCGATTTTTTCCAGTTCCAGATCGATGATATCATCCATGATGCGTTGTGCATAATGAATATGTTCTTTGAACAGATCGAAGTTGAATTTAGCCTTTTTTGTAAACGGATTTTCGACATACGAATAAAGATTGATCGCTAACAGGCGACAACTGTCGTAAGGACAGAGTGGAATTTCGCCACACGGGTTAGTCGAAACTGTGCGGTACCCCAGATCTGCATAACAATCAGGAATTGATTCTTTGATAATGGTATCCCAGAAAAGAATTCCTGGTTCAGCAGATTTCCAGGCATTGTAAACTATTTTTTTCCACAGGTCGTTTGCGTTAATTTCTTTTGAATAAACAGGATTTTTCGAGTCAATCGGGTATTGCTGAATGTACGGTGCACCCGATTCAACAGCCTGCATAAAATCATCCTGCAGTTTCACCGAAACATTGGCGCCTGTTACTTTTCCCTGTTCGAGTTTGGCATCAATAAAGTTTTCCGAATCGGGGTGTTTAATCGAAACTGAAAGCATCAATGCACCCCGTCTTCCATCCTGTGCCACTTCGCGCGTTGAATTGGAATAACGCTCCATAAACGGAACAATACCGGTTGAAGTAAGCGCCGAGTTTTTTACCGGCGAGCCTTTCGGACGGATGTGCGACAAATCGTGCCCCACCCCACCCCGGCGTTTCATCAGTTGAACCTGTTCCTGGTCGATTTTCATAATCCCGCCATACGAATCGGAATTACCATCGTTACCCACCACAAAACAGTTCGACAGCGAAGCAATCTGGTAATCGTTGCCAATTCCTGTCATCGGCCCGCCTTGTGGAACGATGTATTTAAAATCTTTCAGAACGTTGTATATTTCTTCTACGGTAAGCGGATTCGGATACCGGTTTTCAATCCGGGCAATTTCCTTGGCTAATCTCCGGTGCATATCATCGGGGCTTACTTCAAAAATATTCCCGAACGAATCTTTCAGGGCATACTTGTTTACCCAAACGCGAGCGGCCAGGTCGTCGCCATTAAAATACTTGAGTGAAGCCTTCACTGCTTCTTCCTGTGAATAGATTTTCCTGCCTGTTGCAACCTTTTCAGATACTTCGCTAATTGCCATTTTTGTTAAGTTATTTAAAGAATTTGTAGAGTGTTGATCTAACTTTTTAATTCGATTTTGTGTGACGCAAGATAAAACACAAACCTATATTTTGGAAGATTTTTTTAGAGAGAATTCTTAAAAGTTATCAACTTTCGGTTGTTAGATCATTGATAATGAACATATAAGGCTTTTAATATCACAAAAAAGTTGTCAAAAAGAAAAACTTTATTCACAACATCCATTTTATGTTTCCCTTTATTTTCAAGGAGTTCGAAGGGGTTTGTGTTAATAAAAACTGATGACAAAAATCAATTTCCGGAAACCCGGTTGTTGAAAACTTTTTTTATGATAAGCTGTGTTGATCCCACATTTTTTGCTACATAATCTTTGCTGATTTCGGCTGCTTTTCTGCGGTGGGTTTCGTCTTCAGTAAGTTTGTGTAAAACTCTATTCATGCTTGTCTGACAGTATATTTTGAATGCCCCACCTTCATCAATCAGGTCAACGGCTTCTTTAAACTTTTTGTATTTCGGCCCGAAAATCACAGGCAAGCCAAAAGTGGCTGCTTCGAGAATATTGTGAATACCCACGCCAAATCCACCGCCGATGTAGGCGATATTTCCGTAACGGTATAACGATGAAAGCAACCCGATGGAATCTATAATAATTACATCAAAGTTGGCAATTTCCGATTCCTGTACTTTGCTGTATTCAATCACAGGTTTTGTTATCGATTGTTTGATACGGCTGACATTGGCTGCCGAAACTTCGTGCGGGGCAATAATAAATTTCACACCACTGCTTTGGTTGATAAACGCTGCCAGTAATTCTTCGTCGGGTTTCCAGGTGCTGCCGGCCACCACCAGCAACGAACTGCCTTTGAACTTTTCAACAGGAGGAATATCTTTGGCTGCTGCTGCAATTGCCGCCACACGGTCGAAACGGGTGTCGCCCGAAACCGTGTAATTTTTTATTCCCACCGACTCGAGCAATTCACCCGAAACTTTTGTTTGCACAAACAGGTGTTCAACTTTGAAGAGCATTCTCAGGAACCATTTTCCCCACGGTGTTTTACTGAAAAATGGTTGTTCTTTTCTGAAAATTGCCGAAACAAGATAAAGCGGAATCTTTCTGTTATGAAGTTCGGTGATATAATTATTCCAGTATTCATATTTCACAAAAAACACTTTTTCAGTATTTACAATGCTGATAAAAGTACGGGCGTTTCTTTTAGTATCCAGCGGAAGATAGGCCACAACATCAGCCAGCGCATAGTTTTTGCGGATTTCGTACCCCGACGGAGAGAAAAAAGTAAGTACAATTTTGTACTCCGGAAACTGTTCCTTTACGGCTTCAATCAGCGGGCGCCCCTGTTCAAACTCGCCCAGCGAAGCACAGTGCACCCAAATGTATTTTGCTTTCGGATCAATTTTCGATTTCAGGTTTTGTTCCCAGTTTTTACGGCCGGCAACAAACAGTTTTGCCTTTTCGTTAAAAAGGGCTGCCACTTTTATCGCAACAGCATAAAAATGAATGGCAATGGAATACAGAAAGTTCATGATAAATAATTTAAACCTGTTTAAAACAAACGTCTTTCGCGCAGGTATTCGTAAATGGTGATATTGATAAGCATTAAAAGAAATAAAAAGGCAAATTCCTCCACCGGCATATTCACAAGGCTGATTCCAACCAGGAAATTGTTGTCTGGAATAATCACAGAGGATGAAAATACAATTGCCCTTAACACAAAAAACGGGATGATCATGATCAGAAAAGCGAGGTAAAAGCTGGTTAAATGTTCTTTAAACCGGTTTCTGAAAACGGTGTAACCAAGATACATGGTAAACAGCATAAACAAAGAAAACGGATAAATTTTTTGTCGCGAAAACCAGGTGATCAAACCCGAAACAACCAGTAGAACCAAACTTATAATCACAAAAAGATTGGGCTTTTCAAAACTTGTCAACCGCTTTTTGGTAAATAAATAGGCCGCAAACGAAAGCATTGAAACAACCGGCAACAGTAACCATTCTTCAGCCGGATATTGCAGCCAGTTGACTCCCGAAAGGTAGTTCGGATTATAGACAAACACTTTCAATTCAGCCAGTCTGATGTTGATCATCAGAAAAATAATAGCCGAGAAAGCCACAGCCGGCAGGATGTATTTGATCTCAAAAAGTAAATCGTTTGTGATTTTTGCTATCAGCACAACTGCCATTATTAACAGGATTGTGAGGGCTCCCAAATACACCAGGTTCTGAATTTCCATGAATTAAAATTTCTGCAAATTTATACGCATAAAAGAAATTCGGATGATTGTTTACACAAAAGTTTTAATAATGAATTGACGGTATTTTTTCAATCACCTCATCAAATGGTTTTTCTTTGCCGGCAGCTACCTCGTACATTTTCAGGTGGGTTTGTTTTGCCGCTTCAACCAGTTCTTTGTATGGCCGGTTGCAAATATCCATAAACCCGATGTTGTAGTTTTCGCCATCAAAACGCCCGAAAACAGGCTGGTCGAGCCACTGAAAATAGTGCATCCCGATGAGTTCGGGCCGTGCCAGTCCCTGCTCCACATAGTACCGGTAAGCTTTTCCGCGGTCGGTTTGTGTAAGCGCTCCCTGAATTCCGGTGGCAGGCAAACCACGGTCAGTGGCGCCGTGATGAAATTCGCCAATCATCACGGGTTTCCCGCTGATTTTTGCAATTTCAGCGGTTTCTGGCGGCCCGGGATTTCCGTAGCCGTTAATCGAAAACACATCAAACCGTTCGCCGGCCTTGTATAGCAAATCTGAACTCATCCAGGCGTAACGCATCCCGAGGTTGAGGTGATTCGGGTCCACTTTTTCCACTTCGTCGCACGGAACGTTGACATATTTTGCTACCAGCACTTCAGAGAATTTCCAAAAATCAGCTTTGGCTATTTCTGACGGGTACTCCTCAAAAACCTGTTTTGGAAACTGCTCAAACCCGCCCAGTTTCAGGTTCCATTTTTTGTTGAATTCGTCAATCGAACCATATTTCTCAGCCAGCCAGCGGGCAAATTCTTTTTTCGATTCCGAAGGCTGTGTTGTGGCAAACATTTCGTAAGCCACGTCGTTGGCACCAAATGCCCAGGTGGGTTCGTTGCGCAGAAAATAACCGATAAGATAGCTGTCGTCCTTAAATTCATTGAGTTGCTGTGCAAAAGACTTTGCATTTTCAACATATTCAGAGGCAAATACATCAGGAAAATCACGAAACAATTTCACTTCAGTCGATGGAAATCGCGAAAGTGGCAAAACATAGGGAATCTGTGCCTTCCGGGCATAATCAATATCCGACCAGTTGCCGATAGTATTCACGGCAAACTCGCGGATCTGCCCCGAGGTGATGGTTTCCCATTTTTCGCGCCAGCTTTCGCCAAAAACGCGCATCAGGTTAAACTGGTAAAAATCGGCGCTCACATATTTCGCGCGGGTACCGAATCCGGCTTTAAAAACTGCATCTGTTGAATCGGGCAACCATTCAAAAAGGTCTTCCTGCCCCGAAATCACACCCGAGGCGTTGCTGCGGATGCAATCGATTCCTATTGATACAAAGGCAAAACCATCGGGGTCAACCAGCCACCAGCGGGTTCCGTCGTTGTGGGTGTGGAAAAAACCTGTGGCTTCAAACCTTTTGGCTTTCCAGCCACCGTATTTACTCCAGGTTTCGGGGAATGTTGAAGTTTGCGCCGCAGCCAACTGGCTTTCGAGCAAAGTTTTCAATTCGGTTTCGTCCTTTGTTTTTCCGGGCCAGTCTTTTGCCGTCCACTGCCCGAGTTTGTCCACCACTTTTTCTTCCACAGGTGGAAATGGTTCGGGAACTTCTTTGGTGAGATACACGGCAGCAATTTCGAATGCCGGGGTAAATCGCGGTTCCTGCCACGGCCCGAAACGGATAACCACTTTCGAGGTTTCTTCCCGTTTCATGCGGTTTCCGAGCACTGTGCCTTTTAACTGTCGAGGAAAACGGGGCATAAAAATTTCCTGCGCATTCAAATGTTCCAGCGGAAAAATCACTTTGGTTTTTAGTTTGGGCAAAACACCTATTTTGGCAGCCATCCGCGGGGTTTGCGTTGCATCGCCTGCCACCGAACCACTTTGTGTAACAATGCTGTCGGCACCTTTTTCGTTGCGGTAAAACTCAACGTTTAATATCGCACTGAAATCGTTATCGTGCCAGATTTCGCAAACCAGGAAATTCGCATTTTTCCAGAGTTCGGGGTCGTTTCCTTCCCAAATCGTTAGGCTTTGGCTTTTCGAAGTTGGCGTAATTTTTAAAACTTCATTTTGGATTGCACTGATTTCAGGGTTTTTATCCTGAATATTTTTCAAATCGAAATTGGCCGGATTTTTAACAGTACACGAAATGATAAATAAAAATGCAAAAAGCAGGAGAAGTGGTTTCATAGAAATTGGTTTAGAATTTGGATTAAAGATAGTAGAAATTAAAAACCGCAGAGACACGGAGTCGCAAAGAAAATCCTCTGCGTCTCCGCGTCTCTGCGGTTATAATCAATACTTATAATTTCAGTTTTGCCAGTTCTTCCGGTTTTTCACCAGCACCAATGGCTTTCATTCTGAAAGAATATTTGTACTCTTTTCCGGTTAAACGGTATTCGTCGTGTGTGCGGGCTCCCCAGCTATCATCGCCGCCAACACCCATTTGTTTGTAGTCGATGTTTACCGAAGTCAGGTCACGCGGTTTTACATCGTTGGTGTGGCGATTAACTGCGGGAGTAAGATCGCGCTGATTATCAAAACTGCGGATTTCTGATTCAAAATCAGCCAGCACATTGTGATGAGCGCTGACTTCGAGCAGCGGCAAGCCTGTAAACAGCAAACCGTTTCCATCGGTGTCGGTAACTGCCACCCAGCGCACATCAGTTTTGTTGCCGTTTTCCTGCGGACGAACATATTTCCAATACTGCTCAGCCACGGTTTGTTTGTATAATCCCACAAAAGCACCGGTGTTTCTGTCCTGGTAATTTTCCTGCGGACCACGGCCCAGGTAGGTAAACTGGTCATATTTACGCGGCATTTCAAGGTTCATCCCCATTCGAACAATTTCGGGCAGGTCGGCTTTTGTCATTTTAAAACTGTTGTCCACCAAAACATCGCCCGAACCCAGTACCGTGTAAACCGACTTATAGCTTGCAATTACTTCGTTACTGTCGTTTACCAAATCGAATTTAAACACCACTTCGGCTGAATTTTTAGCTTTTTGCGCCACAGTAACATTGGCAACTTTGCGGGTTTCGCCGGCAGTGCGCCAAACGCGGCTTCTGCGGTGGAGTCCGTTTCCAAAGTCGTTGTCGGTGGGTGCGCGCCAGAAATTCGGCACCGGACCGCTTTTCAGCAATTCGGCATCGCCTTTTTTAAAGCTTGTCATCACACCCGCCTTTTTATCGAAAGCAACAGCAAAACCTTCGCCTGTGATGGTTACTGAATTTTCGCTGTCCTGAACATTCACTGCCGGGAATGCAGCTTTATTTACTGCCGGAACAGCCACAAAAACAGGCAGGGCAAATTGTTCGGCAGCCAGTTCGGTTCCGGCATCGAGCAAACTCCAGTTGTTTTTGAGTTTGGCTTTTACATTCAGAAAATATTCAACCCCGGCAACCGGCTCAAATTTATTATCGAATGAAACGACCAAAGTTTGTCCAGGTTCAAGGTTTACATCGCTGAAAGTGCCGTTTTTCACCACTTGTCCGTCGCCCACAATTTCCCAACCGAAATCGAATGTTGAAAGGTTGAGAAAAGCATATTTGTTTTTGATTTCAATAGTGCCTTTTTTCAGGTCAACTGCTTTGAATCCAATATACTGGTAAACCTTTTTTACTTCGAGAAGCTGCGGTTTCACCGAGCGGTCGGGACTCACAAGACCATTGCAGCAGAAATTACCGTCAGACGGAACTGTGTCGGGGCCAAAATCGCCGCCATATCCCCAGAAACATTCACCAACCGAATCGGTTTTAACCAAACCCTGGTCAACCCAGTCCCAGATGAAACCACCCTGTAAAGCCGGGTATTTTTCAATTAAAGTCCAGTAATCCTGCAAATTGCCAACACTGTTTCCCATGGCGTGAGCATATTCACACTGAATAAGCGGCCTTGTGGGATTTGTTTTGGCATATTGTTCCATTCCTCCCATCCGTGCATACATCGGGCAGAAAATATCGGTATTTGTATCAAGTCTTGCTCCTTCGTACTGAACAGGACGGGTTTGGTCAACCGATTTCAGATAATCGTAAGTTGCATGGAAGTTTACCCCGTTTCCTGCTTCGTTACCCAGCGACCAGATAATAACAGAAGGCTGGTTTTTATCACGCTCCCACATATTTTTTGTGCGGTACAAATGCGCGTCCATCCAGGTTGAATCTTTTGCGAGCGACTCTTTTCCGTAGCCCATTCCGTGCGATTCGATATTCGCTTCGTCAATCAGATAAAGACCGTATTTATTGCAGAGTTCGTACCACAATTCAGGTTCTGGATAGTGAGATGTACGCACCGCATTCAGGTTGTGCAATTTCATTAGTTTGATATCCAAAAGCATTGTTTCCCTGTCCTGGTAATGCCCTGTTTTTTCGTGATGCTCGTGAATATTTGCACCTTTCAAATAAACATATTTTCCGTTGATGAGCAGGTTGCCGTTTTTGATTTCCGAAGTGCGGAAACCCACATCCTGACGAATCACTTCCACCACATTCTCGCCGTTTTTCACCGTGATGATGAGTTCATAAAGATTCGGGATTTCAGCTGACCACTGTTTTACGTTGGGCAGTGTGGCTTCGAAAACCAAATTGTTTTGTCCGGCATCCAGATTTTTTGTGAAGTTCTGAACCGCGGTTCCGTTATCGTTCAAAACAGCTTCAACCACTGTGACTGCAGCGTTTTCGCCGTTGTTCGCAACGTCAATATTCAGCGAGAAAACACCGTTTAAATAGGTAGAATCGAGTACTGAAACAACTCTGAAATCCTGCACCTGTTGTTGTGCGCGGGCAACCAGATATATGTCGCGGGTGATTCCGCTCATCCGCCAGAAATCCTGGTCTTCGAGATAAGAACCGTCGCACCAGCGGAAAATTTCGATGGCCAGTGAGTTTTCGCCTTTTTTCAGAAACTGGGTAATATTGAATTCAGCAGGTGTCTTGCTGTCTTCGCTGTAACCAACATATTGTTCGTTTACCCACAAATTCACCATCGAACTGGCTGCGCCTATATGAAGTACCACATCATTTCCCTTCCAGTTTTCAGGAATGGTGAAAGTACGTTTGTAAGAACCTACCGGGTTGTAATGTTCCTGAATTTTAGGAGGCGTTCGTTTGTGCGGAAATTTTACATTCGTATAAATCGGGTAGTCGAAACCTTCGATTTCCCAGTTGGCAGGCACTTTTATATCTTTCCAGCCACGGGTATCAAAATCGTCCATAAAAAACCAGTATGGTCTTTCTGAAGGATTTTGTGCCAGGTTGAATTTCCACATTCCGTTGAGCGACTGCAACATGGGCGACTGCCATTTGTCTTCGGAACGTGCCTGGTCGATGGTTGCATAAGGAATAAAATGAGCATGAGGCTCCATTTTATTTACCTGGCTAATGGTCTGGGTTTCCCACGGTGCGGGACTTGGTTCGGTAAAAGCGACTTTTGAATAGTCTTTGTATTTACACGAAACCATGGCAATAAGCATTGCCACCAATAGTAAATAGTGATTTTTATTCATGGTTAAGATTGATTAATTGTTACGCAATTTGTTTGTAATTAAAGACGACAAAATTACGATTTATACCTATTTCTGACAGGATATAAATCATTCAAAAACAGACGTAAATTTGTTTATCAGAAAAGCAAACCAACCTTCTCTTTTACCAGTTCTGCATCCGGATTCATGTCAAAAACCAAAGCGGGTTTCAGGTAAAACAGTTCATTTTCAGCCTTGAATTTTTGTTCGCCACCACCGGTAATATTCAGCATAATGAGTGCACCTTTATCAATTGCTCCGTTTTTGGCTGCTTCGATTAATGTTGCTGTTGCCACGGCCGCCGCCGGGTGAATATCGTTTCCTTCGGTTTCGAGGAAAAGTTTTGCAGCTGCACCGGCCTGTTCGTTGGTAGCCAGCAAAATATCGCCGCCTGCATCGTTCATGGCATCGAAAAGCCCTCCAAAAATCGGGTACGGTGGTTTGCGGTTCGAAAGCACTTTGGCGTCAATTTCCTCCACCTGTCGCCGGGCAAGATTGTCATCAAGCGGCAACATGGCGCGCGATCCGGCTTTCCAGGCATCGTGGATAGGAACAAAAGGAATATTCTGCGAAACCATCAGCTTCATTTTACGGTTCCCAAACCGGCCGTCGGCCAGCAAACGCAGGTTCGCTTCCCAGGCTGCAATAGCGCCGGTTCCGCTGCCAATGGCCTGAAAATAATATTCCGGAATCTGCCCGATGGTGGTAGTTGCCGAAAGCATGGTGGTTCCCATTCCATCGCGACGGGCCACGTTTTTGGCGCCACCTTCGGCAACAAAACCTTCCATTCCGGCTACAATGTTCGAAAGATGAATGGCATCGAAATAGTCGCTGCCGGTTTTACTGCAAATGAGCTTTACGCAGTCGTTAATCGGAGCATCGAACCAGAGTGCATCAAGGTTATCTTCCGGAACACAGAGCAGCAGCGGAATATTATTGTCTGAACAAACCTTTGCAAAGGCACGGGCCGTGTTTCCTGCTGACGCAACCACAAGGACTTTGTTCATTTCTGGCGTCATTCTTCCGCAAACCGAATAGGCTTCAGTTTCTTTAAACGAACCGGTTTTAAATCGTGCACCTTTTTCGGGCCACCAGCCACTAAAAGTAATCCAGAGATTTGTGAGCCCCAATTCTTTTGCCAGTCCTTCACTTTTATAAGTTACCGGCGCCGACGAACCCTGCAACATTCTGCTTACCGGCAACCAGTCGGCAAACTTGTATATTCCAAAAGAATCGTCTTTTACTTCAAGTTGCTTTTTTTCGTAAATGGCGCGTACCAAAGTTGGGTCGGTTTCGCCCGGTGCATCGAGTGTCCAGCCTGCATCGGCAAAAATATTTCCGGTTTTGAGCGATTGTAACTGGTAGTTGGTTTTTGTGAATTGATTGCTCATGCGTGATTTATATTTATTCTTTCTGTTCTTTTGAAAATAATTCAATCAACTGGCTCAGCTTGCCAGTCAATAATTCTTTTGGAATTAGTTTTGTTTCGTAATCTGCAATCATTGCAGGAGAAGTATTCCTGGCCATTGAATATTCAACCACTTCGGCGTCTTTTCCCTTGCAAAGTAAAATTCCGATACTGGGATTTTCAAAACTTCTTTTTACATCGCGGTCGAGCGCTTCGAGATAAAAGTTGAGTTTTCCAAGAAATTCGGGTTCAAATTCCTGAATTTTCAGTTCAAACAAAACCAGACATTGCAGGTCGCGATGGTAAAACAGCAAATCGGTGTAATAATCTTTGTTTCCAACCTGCAACCTGAACTGGTTGCCCATGTAAGTAAAGCCTTTCCCTATTTCGAGAATAAACTTTCGGAGATTTTGAATCAGCGCCTTTTCAAGGTCTTTTTCCGAATGCAATTCCGGTAAATCGAGAAATTCGAAAACATACGGGTCTTTAAAAACTCCGGTTGGAAATTGTGCCGGCAGTGATGACACAATTTTGTCAGCCATCAAACTCCGCTCAAAAACAGCTGAGTTGATTTGTCTTTCAAGTTCTCTGACTGATAATTTTTCTTTTACTGAATGTATAAGGTAAAACAGCTTTTCTTCTGGTTTAGCAGTCTTGTTTAAAATATGCAAATGAGATGACCATTGAATTTGTGACAACAGTGTTGTCACAAATATATCATGCTTATTATCTGATGATTGCAATTGTGACAACACTGATGACACAATTTGTTTATCGAATAATTTATCATTTTTTATTTGTGTCGCCGGTAGCGACACAATTTTAAAAGTTCCTTTATCTTCCTGAATTTCCAGCCAAAGTTTATAGCAGTCAGAATCTTCAGAATAGGTTTCATAAAACTGTTTCATCCGGTACAGTCCGCGGCGGGTAAAACCGCTCAACCCGGGAAACCTGTTCATGATATAAAACGAAAGCTCCTCGACAGTTTTATCGCCCCATGCACCTTCGGCAACACGCACCGCAACAGTCTTTCCCACAGTAAAATACAGCAAAACCAATTCTTCGTTTACCTTCTGAAAAGCACGGTTCCGCGATTCCTCGATCAGGCGGGCAATTCCTTCAAACTCAAAAGATGGTTTAATACCATTCATAAATCAACCTTGAATCAGTTTTTTTCGAATCCCAAAAGTAGCACTTTCAGTCAGTTTTGATTTGGTTCTTTTACCGGCTTTCTGTTTTTCGCTGAAAATTCAATCCACAACATAATCAGCAAAAGCATTCCCACGCAAATAATTGCGCGCACCGAATAAACCGTTGCCAGCAATCCTTTACTTGAAAGCAGCGAAAAAACCGGGGCAATCATCATTCCGGTCCAAACAAGAAAAGGCTCTGTGTTTTCGCGGGTTTCAATCAGTCTTTTCACTACCGGAAAGTAAGCGATTACAAGAATCGTCTGAATCATAAAAT
>DAINOH010000109.1:0-13360 GCA_036735485.1 Draconibacterium sp.
CGCATACAACGTAATTCCGGGTAAAAAGGAGTTGCATGTTTTGCAGGAAACGCAGCACTGGACTTTCCCTGAGCAAAACGAATTGAAAAACGCGTGGTTTTACGGAAAACTCAGAGAATAAAATGGCGGTATAAATCATGAGATATGTAATACTAATCCTGTTTTGTTTTGTCACCGGTTTTGAAGTCAGCTCTCAGATTCGTGTCACTGAATTTCCTGCGGGTCTGCTATTTACTGAAGATGGCGACAGTGTTTTATTTTACCAGGTTCAGCCCAAGTCACTGAATGGGAAGTACGAGCGCTGCAATTATATACACCCGCTTTGGGCGCCAGATGGTACAGCTATTACTGAAGATTTTCCGGCGGATCATTTGCATCACCGGGGAATTTTCTGGGCGTGGCACCAAATTTATGCTGATGGAAAAAACCTGGGCGATGGCTGGGAGTTGAAGAATTTCAGCCAGAAAGTTGACCATTACAAAATCAGGAAGGCAAAAAATGGTTCGTTAAAACTGACTACAACCGTTGAATGGAAATCACCGGAATATGTTTCGGGAGAAAAGCCTTTCCTGCTTGAAAATACTGAAATTACGATTCATCAGGCTGAAAAGAATTACAGGCGAATTGATTTTGAAATCAAACTGCGGACTTTGGCAAATGGCCTTGAAATCGGCGGCTCGGATGATGAGAAGGGATACAGTGGTTTCTCGGTGAGAATGAAACTTCCTGACGATGTAACTTTTACCGGACCGGATGGTATTGTGAAACCCGAAAATACAGCAGTTCAGTCACCCGGATTTATTAAAGTTTCAGGCAGTGTTCTGAAAAATAACGGGAAAGGCGGAATTGTGATACTCGATCATTCGGAAAATCCCGGTTATCCTCAACCCTGGATTCTGAGGGCTAAAAACAGTATGCAAAATGCAGCGTTTCCGGGGCGAAAACGGATTTTGTTAGAGATGAAAAAACCGCTGATTTTAAAATACTCGATAATTGTTTATGAAGGTGAAATTTCAGAAATAGCCAAAACTGAACTGGTAAAATAAACTTATTCTATTGGGTCACTTTGGCTGAACCAGTATAAGTCGTAGTGAAGTGTCTTTTGTAATAAATTTCCAGGCCCAGTTAATAAAAATAATCAGTTTGTTACGCACACTCAGAATTAACATCAGGTGCAAAAACATCCAGATCAGCCACGCAAGATATCCTTTAAATTTCATAAACGGCAGGTCAACCACAGCTTTGCGGGTTCCGATTGTTGCCATCGATCCAAGGTCGCGATACTCAAATTCTGTTACTTTTTTGCGGGTCTCGATTGCCTTCAGGTTTTTGGCCAGAAGTTTTGCCTGGTTAATGGCTACATTGGCAACCTGCGGATGACCGTTCGGATATTTCGGTGTTCTCATCAATGCAATGTCGCCAATTGCAAAAACAGATTCGACACCAGTAACATTCCCTATTCTGTTCACCTCAATACGGTTCCCGGGGCCAACTGCTTCATGTGGCAGCCCTTTTACCGAATTCCCGGTAACTCCGGCTACCCAGATTACTGTTTTTGTTTCAATTTCGCTGCCGTTATTCAATAATACTATCTCGCCGTTGTAGTCTTTCACGTGTAATTCGGTATAAATTTTTACACCTAATTCAGCAAGATATTTCATAGAAGCTTTTTGGGCAACTCCGCTCATATTTTTCAACGAACTATTGCTACCCTCAATCAGATATATATTCAGCTTGGTAAAATCGATTCCCGGGTAGTCTTTTGGCAAAACGTACTTTTTTACTTCGGCAAAAGCTCCGGCCAGTTCAACGCCGGTGGGGCCGGCACCCACAATCACTATATTGAGAAGTTTGTCCTTTTCCATCCGGTTGGCCGAAAGAACCTTTTCAAAAGTCTGCAGAATGTGATTCCTGATTTTTATTGCTTCATAAGTGGTTTTCAAAGTCAGGACATTTTCCTCGAGGTTTTGGTTTCCGAAAAAATTGGTCCTGCAACCTGTGGCAATCACTAAATAGTCATAATTAAAAATACCTATATTGGTTAAAATCAGTTTATTTTTCCTGTCAATTTCGGTAACCTCAGCCATTCTGATTTGCAGGTTTTTTTTGTGTTTGAAAACATTGCGCAACGGAAATGAAATACTCGAAGGTTCGATTTGCGAGGTGGCGACCTGGTAAAACAAGGGTTGAAACTGGTGATGATTCAGTTTATCAATCAGAACAATGTCAAACAAATTTTCATCAAGATTCCGGATCAGATGAATGCCGGCAAATCCGCCGCCAATCACAACAACTTGTTTCTTTTTGCTTAAATAATTCATTTTTACTGGAATAACAATGCAAAGCTATAAATAAAGACATGATGGTATTTAAATTGAAAAATTAAAACACCCAAAATTAAATTAGTGTAAACAGCCTTGTGACCTTAAAAATGTATCGCAGTTTGACATCATAAAAACAAAAACGGTGAATCCTATAAGATTCACCGTTTAAGAAAAAAATATAATTACATAAATAACGGAATCAGTGTTACATACAAACCTGTAATAATTGCCGTGGTTATAACTCCAGAAATATTTGCACCCAATGCATCGGGTAAAATAATGGCTTTTGGATTAACCTCGCTTACCGCTTTTTGTGCCACTTTTGCTGTACTGGGCACACAACTTACGCCTGCAATTCCGATTACCGGATTGAATTTTTTCCCCGAGAACCAGTAAATAATATAACCACCCAAAAGTCCCCCAATGCCTGAAAGTAATAAAGCAAGGATGCCGAGTAAAAGCAATGGCAGAATTTTAGGATTCAGGATAAGATGCGCTTCACACAATATGCCCAGCAAAAGTCCTAAAAAGAAGGTGGAACCATACAGCAACGGGCCTTTTATGAAATCCACCACCGGCTGAATATCAGCTTCTTTAACTGCCACACCCAGGAATAGCGAGAAGAACAGGGGGGCTGCAACCGGGAATAACAAACAAAGCACCACGCAAATCACAACCGCAAAAAGCAATTTCTGCGAAGAACTGATAGGTGGTGTGGATTTGGGTTTCGGAGGTTGAATGCCCCTGATGTGTTTGGGTACCAGTAACTTTATCAGGTAGGGATATCCTCCATAGGTAAAACCGAGATACAAATAGGCTACAATGGTGATAGGCACAAAAAGGTCTTTCGATAAAATCATGGAAGTGAAAAGAACCATTGGTCCGTCGGCGCCACCAACCATTGCAATTGAAGCGGCGTCGCCGAGATTCATTCCCATGGAAGAAGCAATGGGTACTATCAGAAATGTTCCCAATTCGGCAAACATGGCCAGAAAAATACTCAGAAAAGGCCTTCGTAACATATAGCCAACATCGAGCAGAACGCCGATACCCATGAATATACAACAGGCAATTAACCCGTTTGAAAATGTAAAAGTGTAAACAGGTTGCAGCCAGTCGATCTGGAGGATATTGAAAAGATCTTCGGTGTCTGTAATCAGCGGGTCAACGAACAAATTGCCATGTTTTCCTCCCGGAAGCACCATTACTGCCGCATTGATTGTTGCCATTCCCAGACCCATTGGAATCATCAGCAAAGGTTCAAGAATTTTTTTCTTTCCGAGGTAAACAAGAAACAACCCGAGTGCAATTAATCCGATACGGGCAAAAAACATGGTGGTTCCGCCGGTAAAAAGCGTACCAATACCCTGAAAAAGCGTACCAAACTCAATTTTTTCCATGGTAATACTGGTATAATTCTTTATTCAGGGAGTCGTTGTTTGAACCGTATGAATGAAAATCACCTTGTGCAGATTTGTTCCTGAAAAGAGAGGATAAATACATTGAAAAATTGGTCCTGAACGATTCACTGTTTTCTCCCGACAAAATACTCCATTTAATTAGCCAGATTATGGCAGCAACAAAAAAGCCGGTAGCGAATGAAATAGCTGTTACAATTAAAACAAAATAGGCGACACTCATAGTTTTAAAATTATAATAAATTAATAGTTAAAGTTAATATTATCAGTAAGTTGTATTGAAATATCCGGAGATTTTGCGACAGAGTTTCTCCCATTAGGGTATCTCTCGTTTACCCCGGAATGATGATTCAACCAGATAAATCACCAATAAAAACTCCGGCAAAATCTTCGATTATGTGCGATAATTACATGTCCGGTTAATCACCGTCAAATGTTCTTTCGCAATAATCTTCATAACCGAAATACCTGTAAAAGTGGCTGTGTTTTGGTGAATAAAAAGAAGTTATTCAGGATTAATCTTCCTGATGTATGAATGTATTTATCAAAGAGAGGCTGATTAGATTCATAACCGGTAAAATGACTGACAGATTGCTGGGTCCTTTTTTTACTGTTTTCTGAAAATTGTTTGAACGAAACAGCCAGTGTGGTTTCATTGCTTTCAAATTCGCGTGTAAGGTTAAAATCTGACTGTTCAAAACAAATATTTGTTGTAAATGATATATCTGTTTCGATTGGATGTTTCCCGCTTTTTTGCGAGAGCAGAAACAAACCTGCCAAACCTGCAATTATTGCTGCAAACCTCATGAATATTGATAAATATCGGGGCAAAGGTACGTTCAATAAACAGCCGTTGTAAATGGTTCATTCAGTATTTAATATACAATTAATATACAGTTTCATATTCTGAACTTAAGCAATATTTGTTTTGCCAGATAGCTGTTCCATAATAATTTACAAGGATAGCAGGTATATATCTGACGAGATTTGAAGTTTCAATAATGACACTATTAAGGAAAAAAAAGGATTACCGGAAAAATCCGGCAACCCTTTTTGAATATCAAATTAAAGTATGTTTTATGCCAGGAAGCTGAGCAGGATACCTGCTGCAACTGCCGAACCAATAACTCCGGCCACATTCGGGCCCATGGCGTGCATTAGCAGATGGTTTGTTTTGTCGTATTCAAGACCCACAACCTGCGAAACACGGGCACTGTCGGGTACCGCCGAAACACCGGCATTACCAATCAGCGGATTCATCTTATGACCTTCTTTCAGGAACAGGTTGATGATTTTTACAAACATCACACCACCAAAAGTGGCAACCACAAACGAGGCTGCACCCAAAGCAAAAATTCCGATCGATTTAAATGTAAGGAAAGTGGTGGCTTGTGTGGAAGCTCCCACCGTCAATCCAATCAAAATGGTAACGATATCAATCATCGGGCCTTTTGCAGTATCTGCCAAACGTTTTGTTACGCCACTTTCCTTTAAAAGATTTCCGAAGAAAAGCATACCCAAAAGCGGCAAACCGCTGGGTACAATAAACGTAGTGAGTAACATACCGGCAATGGCAAAAATGATTTTTTCTGTTTTTGAAACCGCACGCGGAGGTTTCATGCGAATCAATCTTTCTTTTGGTGTGGTTAGCAATTTCATTACCGGAGGCTGAATTACCGGAACCAGCGCCATATAAGAGTAGGCTGCGATGGCAATTGCACCCATTAAATCGGGAGCCAGTTTTGATGACAGGAAGATGGCAGTCGGACCGTCAGCACCACCGATAATGCCGATTGCACCTGCTTCAGTCGGGCTGAAACCCAGGGCAAGCGCCAGACAGTAAGCACCAAAAATACCCAACTGTGCAGCAGCACCAATCAGAATCAGTTTCGGATTCGAAATCAAAGCTGAAAAGTCGGTCATTGCACCAATTCCGAGGAAAATTAACGGCGGATAAATACCATTTAAAACCCCGAAATAAAGATAATTCAGAACGCTGCCCGATTCATACACACCAATCTGATATCCGGGTGCAAACGCAATGTTACCGACTAAAATTCCAAACCCGATTGGAATCAATAACATTGGCTCAAATTCTTTGGCAATGGCAAGGTAGATAAATATTAACCCAATGCAAATCATGATTAAGTGGCCAACTGTGAGGTTGGCAAATGCTGTGAAATGCAGGAACTGGGTCAAATGTTCAATTATAAAATCGAAGAAATTCCCCATGATTTATTCTCCTATGATAATTAGTACATCGCCTTCCATCACACTGTCGCCTTTGCCTTTCAAAATCTGAAGCACTTTGCCGGCTTTGTCAGCCTCAATGTTATTTTCCATTTTCATGGCTTCGAGCATCAGCAGTTTCTGGCCCATTTTTACAGTATCGCCTTCTCTTACAAAAACATCGAGAATTACACCTGGTAGTGGTGATTTAATACTGCCTGCACCTTTCGGAGCCGAAGGACTGGCTGTTTTTGCCACCGAAGGATGAGCATCGGTGGACGGTACAGCCACCTGGCGGACCAGTTTTGGGGTTTTTACTGCTTTGAGTGTTTTTTCAACTTCCACTTTATAAAGTGTCCCGTTGATTTCAATTTCTGCAATGTTATCTTCCACATTGTTGATTTGTGCTTCGTAAACATTGCCATTTATGGTGAATTTATAGTTTTTCATATTGCTGTTTTAATTCGGATATTTTCTTAATGTATAAATCTTTGAACTCCAGGGCGAGTAATTTCTCGATACTTTCTGGATGGTAAGAACTGTATTTTCGTAATCGTGTTGTTCATTCTGATACAAGTAGAGCGCCATGGCAATAGCAGCATTCACTTCACCCGACATTTCCTCTTCAGCAACAACAACCTTACTTTCAGCAGTTACTGAAACAGGTTTCGGCGTTGCTTTTCTCATAAAGAACTTACCGATATTTTTGTAAATAATATACAGAATTGCCAATGCTGAAAAAACAACCATCATGGCAATCATGGTCATTCCAATTCCATAAGGATCGAATTCGACAAATGCTTCGCCTGCTGTTTTCTTTTTGGTATAATCATTATCCGCACCGGGTGTCGATTTTTCGAGATAAACCCATTCGTTACTATCATTTGTTTTGCGTCCGAAAGTAACATCCGGTTTTTGTCCGACAGGAATTTCTATCTTATCAAGAAGTGTTCTTCCGTTTGCATCAAACAGCGCAATGGTTTTTCCTTCTTCCAAAGTAAAATTCAGGTGGAAAATCCCTCTTGTGGGATGATTGTCGGCCCAAAATACAATATAATATCTTGAAGCAATTTTTGTTGCCGGAGTACCCGTTGGAATCCAGTATTTTGTCGGATTGTTCAGATCATCGGTCAAATAACAACCACCAATATTTACTGTGTTATATGATGAATTGAAAATCTCAATCCAGGGACTGTGCTGTCCGAAATCATCCACTGCATTGGAATCGTTTTGTACCAGTATCTCGTTAAATCGCAATGTCGAAGCACTTTGAGCATTGCTGATACCGGTACCCGAAACAATCAGCAAAAGCGCCATGATTCCGGGTATCAAATATGTTATTCTCTTTCTCATATCAACCAATTATAATGGAATGTTGGTATGTTTTTTGGCCGGCATCACATCTTTTTTGGTGGCAAGCGCCTGAAGTGCCCTGATGATGCGGAAACGGGTATTGCGTGGTTCAATTACATCGTCGATGTAACCATATTCAGCAGCTTTGTATGGATTAGCAAATTTTTCCTTGTAATCTTCTTCTGCTTTTGCAATGTATTCGTTTCTTTCGTTCTCATCAGTAAACTCGGCAATTTTCTTCCCTTTCAACACTTCAATAGCACCTTTTGGTCCCATAACAGCAATTTCGCCGGTTGGCCATGAGTAGTTGATGTCGCCACGCAGATGTTTCGAACTCATTACGCAGTACGCACCACCGTATGATTTACGCAGGATAACGGTTACTTTCGGAACAGTTGCTTCGCCATAAGCAAACAACAGTTTTGCGCCATGTATAATAATGCCACCATATTCCTGGGCAGTACCGGGTAAAAATCCGGGAACGTCAACCAAGGTAACCAACGGAATATTGAATGCATCGCAGTAACGCACAAAACGCGCTGCTTTGCGTGATGCGTTGATGTCGAGCACACCGGCCAGGTAGTTGGGCTGGTTGGCTACAATACCCACCGATGCTCCGTTAAAACGGGCAAAACCCACCACAATATTCTGTGCGTAGTTACGGTGAACTTCGAGAAATTCGTTGTTGTCAACAATGGCGTGAATCACATCTTTAACATCGTATGGTTTGTTCGGGTTGTCAGGAATAATTTCGTTTAACGAATCTTCAAGTCTGTCAATCGGGTCGTCGCAAGGTACAAGCGGAGCATCTTCCAGGTTATTCTGCGGCATGTAGCTCAGCATTTTGCGAATCAATAGGATTCCTTCTTCTTCATCTTCGGCCACAAAATGAGTAACACCTGATTTTGAACCATGTACTGAAGCGCCACCTAACTGTTCGTCGGTAACAATTTCATTGGTTACAGTTTTTACCACTTTCGGGCCGGTAACAAACATGTAACTGGTATTTTTGCTCATGATGATAAAGTCGGTGAGGGCAGGAGAGTAAACAGCGCCACCGGCACACGGGCCAAAAATGGCTGAAATTTGCGGAACCACGCCCGAAGCCATGATATTGCGCTCAAAAATTTCGGCATAACCTGCCAAAGCAGTAACGCCTTCCTGAATGCGGGCGCCACCTGAGTCGTTGATGCCGATAATCGGTGCGCCAACTTTCATGGCCATGTCCATTACTTTGCAAATTTTCTGTGCATAGGTTTCTGAAAGCGAACCTCCGAAAACTGTAAAGTCCTGTGCATAAACATACACCACGCGACCATCGATGGTTCCCTGTCCGGTTACAACGCCGTCGCCCATAAATTTAGTTTTTTCCATTCCGAAGTTGTCACATCTGTGTTTTACGAACATGTCGTATTCTTCGAAACTACCTTCATCGAGCAACATCGCAATGCGTTCGCGGGCAGTAAATTTGCCTTTTGCATGCTGTGCTTCAATTCTTTTTTCACCACCTCCGAGTTTGGCTTCAACGCGCAGGTCAATGAGTTGTTTTACTTTTTCCTGGTTATTCATGATAATTATATGTTTTATTGAATAAGTTATTCAGAGCAAAATTCGGTTAATACTCCCAGTGTTGATTTCGGGTGCAGGAATCCGATGTTCATTCCTTCGGCACCTTTGCGGCCAGCTTTGTCGATAAGCTGAACACCTTTTGAAGCCACTTCGCTGAGTGCTTCATTTACGTTTTCAACCGCAAAGGCAAGGTGGTGTACACCAGCACCTTTTTTCTCGATAAATTTACCAATTGGTCCTTCCGGATCAGTGGATTCGAGTAACTCGATTTTTGTTTGGCCTACCATAAAAAAGGCTGTTTTAACTTTTTGGTCGGCAACTTCCTCGATGGCATAGCATTTTAAACCCAGCACCTGTTCATAGTAAGGAATGGCTTCCTCAAGGCTGTTTACGGCAATGCCAATGTGTTCAATATGAGTAATATTCATGATAATTAATATAAAAATTATTGTTTAAAAATAGATTACATGTTCGAATTCAAATTGTTGTATTCTGTTCAGCTATTTGGAGTCACAAAATTTGTTTATTAATTCTGTGGCTGAAAACAGTTGAATCCGTTTGCAATGAAAAATCTGATAGTACAGTTAATTATTAAACTTTTTGGTTTAATGAATTAAATACTGGTTTTGTTTTTATTCATACAATTTAAGGTTGTATGACGGTTGATTGATTAAATTAAAAGCTGAATACCGGTCACCACAAAGTTTTAAATTTCATGGCAACCGGTATTATTTATTGTTTTTTCATGATTTCTTATTCGGCATCCCACACAAAATGGAAGTGAGGACCAAAACGTTCAAAAGCAGCTTTGTCCAATGTTTCCTGGTGATCAGGATGGGCAATCGAGATAATCAGTTTTGCCCTGTCCTGCAATGTTCTTCCGTAAAGATTTACTGCACCGAATTCGGTAACCAGCCAGTGAATATTAGCACGTGTACTAACCACACCAGCACCTGGTGTAAGAATCGGGCTGATTTTGCTGATACCTTTGTTGGTAACCGAAGGAATAGCAATAATTGGTTTTCCACCCTGGCTGAGCGAAGCACCCCTTAAAAAGTCGATTTGTCCGCCAACGCCCGAATAATGGGTTGTTCCGATTGAGTCGGCACAAACCTGGCCGGTGATATCGATTTGTAAAGCAGAGTTAATTGCGGTTACTTTCGGGTTTTGTGCGATGATATTTACACGGTTGGTGTAAGCCACATCCTGCATGGCAACCCCCGGATTGTTGTCCACAAATTCGTACAAACCTTTTGAACCCATCAGGAAGGTGGCCACCATTTTGCCTTTGTCGATGGCTTTGTTTTTGCCATTAACCACACCTTTGTCAACCAGCGGAAGAATGCCATCGGCAAACATTTCGGAGTGAACACCCAGATCTTTGTGGTTACCCAGCATCGACAAAACAGCATTCGGAATGGCGCCAATACCCATTTGCAGGGTTGCACCGTCTTCAACAAGTTCGGCAACATAACGGCCAATTTTGCGGTCGGTGTCAGAAATCGGACCCGGATCTTTGGCAATCAGGTCGCTGTCATCTTCCACAAATAAATCGATATCGTTAATGTGAATCATGGCATCACCAAAAGCACGCGGTACTTTCGGGTTTACAATGGCAATCACAGTTTCAGCATTTTCAACGGCGGCAAGGGTTGCATCAACCGATGTGCCGAGCGAAGCATAACCAAATTTATCGGGTACCGAAATCTGAATCATGGCCACGTTTACTTTCAGGTAGCCTTCGCGGATCAGCCGTTGTGTTTCGTGCAGAAAGACCGGAATATAATCGGCCCATCCTGCCTGTGTTTGTTTGCGTACATTGTGTCCCACAAAAAACGATTCCAACTGAAAAATCCCTTCGAATTCCTGATCGGCATATGGAGCCGGCCCTTCGGTGTGAATGTGCTGAATACGGACATTCCTGAATTCTTTGTTACGCCCGCGTTCGCACATGGCCGCAATCAGCGGATGCGGCGTAACTGCCACACTGTGAAGGTGAACCCTGTCGTTTGATTTGATAACTTTTACTGCTTCCTGAGCAGTTACAAATTTGATATTCTTCATTATTTATTGATTAAACCAATGGTTAGTATATGTTATTAAAAAATCCTTTATTGCTTTACCGGAAACTTGCATTCAAACTGTTTTTGCAACAAATTAACGTTTTCAGGCCGATTGAGCTTCCTTTTTCAAATCTGGCGCAAATATAGTTATTTCAGAACCTTGACCGGATTTTTGAATTGTAATACTATCCGTTCAAAGCTTTTGTAAAGTATTTGTTAAATGCCGGAAAAACAGGCAAATGTCATGGTTTTTTTTAGAGGAATGTAAAGTTTGGATAATAATATCATGATTTTATTGTCTGGATTGCTATGCCAGTAATTTGTTAATTTTTCTGCTTAACAGTAATTTGTTTCAAATTAGCAGGTTTTACCGAAATTTTTATAAATTAGGGACTTCCAAAAATTTAACCGGTTATGGATAACACACAATTGAATAATTTGATCAGACATGAAAAAAAATCCCCAAATCTTCAGAAAAAAAATCAGTAGTATTCAGAAATGTCTGCTGTTGGTCATAAAAAAGCCCCGTATCGAAAGACGAGGCGACTTAAATGTTTTCACAACGGAATAATCCTTATTGTGAATTGCTATCAAATTGTGCATCAAAACTAAAGATAAAAACCAATAAAACAACATACCATGAAAAAAATTTTAGGACTGGATTTAGGCTCGGCATCTATAGGGTGGGCTGTGATCACTGAAAACATTGAAGACAGTAAAACCAAATGCGAAATACTTGGAATGGGTAGTCGCATAATCCCTTATGAAGGCACAGAAGGAAAAGATTTTGCAAAAGGGACAGGTGAAAGTCGTAATGCACTTCGAACAAAAGCAAGGACTGCCAGAAAAGGTTATGACCGTTATCAATTACGCCGTAAAAATTTAGTCGATGTTTTGGTTAAAAACCAGATGTACCCTGATGATGAAACCCGAAGTTTGCCCAAAATGAAATTATGGGAATTGAGGGATAAAGCAGTAAAGTCTCCTGTGTCATTGATGGAATTAGGCCGTTTGTTACTTTGGCTTAACCAGAAGCGAGGATATAAAAGCAGTCGATGCGATACCAATTTAGGAAAGAAAGATACCGAGTATGTTGCAACAGTAAAAAGCAGACACGAAAAGATTAAGGAACTTAATTTGACGATAGGTCAATATTTCTACATGGAATTATCAACTGATGAATTTTTCAAGGTTAAAGAGAACATTTTTCCACGCGAAGCTTATATTGAAGAGTTTGATACAATTTGCAAAACTCAGCAAGAAGCCCATCCTGAAATCCTGACCAATGAACTAATTGACAAAATCAGAAATGAAATCATTTATTATCAGCGTCCACTGAAATCACAAAAGGGATTGGTGTCTGTTTGTGAATTTGAAGGTTTCTGGCATATTGGAAAAGATGACAAAGAATATTTTGTTGGTCCTAAAGTTGCCCCCAAAAGCTCGCCTTTATTTCAGTTGGCTAAGATGTGGGAGAATATCAACAATATAAAGATTGGTTCCAAGACTGGCGAAGACTTAAAGTTGACCACAGAACAAAAGTGGGCAATCTTTCAGCATTTAGACAACAACGAAAAATTGACTACTGCCGATTTACTGAAAATACTAAATCTTAAAAAAGATGATTGCTATGTGAATAAGCAATTGGCAAAAGGGCTAAATGGAAACATTACCAAACATGCCATTCGTCAATGTTTAGGCAGTTCAGATAAATATGAAAACCTGTTGAAACTAGATTTAAAGGTTGTTGAAAATGAAAAAGAAGGTTATTTGTACGATAGGAAAACAGGTGAAATATTGGATAGCAAACCAATTAAGTTCATCGATCCGCTGGTTGAGCAGGAGCTTTTTTACAAATTATGGCATACCATTTATTCTATTAACGATCAGGAGGAGTGCAGCAGGGTTTTGCAAACTAAATTCAATATTGAAAAGCCAATAGCGGATAAGTTAGCTGCCATTGATTTCAGCAAACATGCCTTTGGTAATAAATCGGCAAAGGTGATCCGGAAAATTCTTCCTTATTTAATGGAAGGAGATGGATATAGCGAAGCCATGAGTTATGCCGGATACGATCACTCCAATTCACAAACCAAAGAAGAGAACCTTCAACGTAAGTTGTTAGAGCAATTAAAGCCAATACCAAAGAATTCATTGCGTCAACCTATTGTAGAAAAAATTCTCAATCAAATGGTGAATGTGGTGAATGCTGTAATTGAAAAATATGGAAAGCCTGATGAAATTAGGGTTGAATTGGCACGTGAACTTAAGCAGAGCAAAGAGGAGCGGAACGATGCAGATAAGGCTATGAGCAAACGCCAGCGTGAAAATGATACAATCACTAAACGACTGGAAGAATTTGGTTTACGGGCTACCCGAAATAATATCATTAAGTGGCGGTTGT
>DAINOH010000110.1:0-13204 GCA_036735485.1 Draconibacterium sp.
ATATTATTGACAATAAACAAATTGCTAATTTCGCTTAGGTCGAACTCACGTTAATTAAGGCAGCTTCGTAAGTTTCAGCTAAGGTTTTCCCGGAAACGGTGATTACTGGAATGTTTTTCATAAAGTCAGGTTTAATAGTGAGGTTCTAAAGATAAATGAATGAAGTGCTGCCTGACAGGAGTGTTTTGATTTTTTTTCAACAAAAACATTTAGTGAGTGGAAATTCCTGAAATATATGACAAAATGCTTCCACATTATTTTCAGGTTAAACATAAATTTGAAATCCTGTTTTAATAAAAAAATTTGAACCAGCAGACTTCGACTTCGCTCAGTCTGACAGTCACCCTGAGCGGAGTCGAAGGGTGCTTTAAAAAGTAGAGGAATGAAAAATTAATATTGAATACTTAAATCAACAAGAATATGAGTGAAAATAGTTTGTCTTCGAGAAGAAGATTTCTGAAAAGCGCGCTGGTGGCGGGCGCTGCATTTACCATTGTTCCGCGTCACGTGCTGGGTGGAAACGGTTTTATTGCACCATCCGACCAGCTGACAAAAGCCATTATTGGTGTTGGCGGAATGGGTCGCGGACATATTCCCTACGAAGGAACCCGCGTGGTAGCCATTTGCGATGTGGACAAAAAACATCTCGAAATTGCACAAAGCCAGATTGAATATGAAGTGAAGAAATTCCACGATTTCAGGGAAGTGTGTCAGTTGCCTGAAGTGGACATTGTTCACATTGCCACTCCGCCGCACTGGCACGGACTGATGGCAGTGGAAGCAGCCAAAGCCGGAAAAGACATCTGGTGCGAAAAACCAATGACGCGCACCATCGGCGAAGGAAAACGCGTGGTGGAAGCGGTGAATGCGCATGGCCGGATGTTCAGGCTGAATACCTGGTTCAGGTTTAAAGATAATTTTTACGGGCTCGGCACCGATGTTAAACCGTTGAAAAAGGTGATTGACAGCGGTATTCTGGGCTGGCCGCTGAAAGTAACTGTGAGCGGAATTACCGGCTACAACTGGAAATTTTACTGGAGCGGAAAACACAATCTTCCGCCAATGCCGGTTCCCGAAAATCTTGATTACGATTTCTGGTTAGGGCCTGCACCTTACAAACCCTATAATGTGGAACGGGTTCACGCCAACTTCCGTGGTTACTGGGATTACGATGGCGGCGGTTTGGGCGACATGGGACAACACTACCTCGACCCGGTGCAGTACATGCTGGGAAAAGACGAAACAAGTCCGGTGAAAATTGAGGTGGATGCACCGCAGCAGCATTACGATGCAGTGGGCTCGTGGCGCAGGGTGACTTACACCTACGCCGATGGCTGCCAGATTATTCTCGACGGCGAAAACCGCGACAAAGACGCCGCTTATATTGAAGGTCCGAACGGGAAAATCTACCAGGGATTCAGGTCGGATATTCCCAACCTGAAAAGTTTTATCGAAACACTGCCGGAGCCTGAACCACAGATTACCATTTTCTCTGACTCGGTAAAATCACGGAAGAAATTTGCACTGAACGAAATGAACGGGTTCCGTTCGGCTACTTTGGTGAACCTCGGAATTGTGGCGGTTCGTTTGGGCCGCACCCTGCATTTCGACCTGGATAAACTTGAATTTATCGACGACGAAGGCGCCAACCGGTTGATTAACCAGCCAATGCGGGCACCGTGGGTGATTTAATTTATGAGTGATTATTGATTAATGATGATTTGAAATGAAGAAAAATACAATTGAAAATATAGCCATCCTGTTGTTAATGATTTTAACCACAGGTGTTTTTGCGCAGGACAGAAGAACACTTGAAACAAAAGTTGCTGATATTCTGGCGCAAATGCCCGCTAAAAACCTGGCGCACCGCGATTTGGTGATGAAGCAGACTTTGGAACTGGGCGAAGAGGGTTTTCAGAAAATTGCCGGAATGTTGGTTCCTCCCGGAACCGGTGATGATACTGCCGTGCGGTTTTGCCTCAACAGTTTATCGCGTTATGTCAGCGAATTCGGCCACGAAAAAGAAAAGGACTTTGTGGAAACACAACTGCTGAAGGCACTCGAAACGCAAACCGACAAACTGGTAAAAACCTTTCTGATGAATGAGTTAAACCTGGTTGCAGGTGAAAAAAGTGTGGCGGCTTTAAAGAAATATCTTGTTGACGAAGAATTAGCCGAGCCGGCTGTGCAAACGCTGCTTTCGGTGGGTGGAAAATCAGTGGCTCATGCATTGCTGGAAGCGCTGCCCGGGGCTCCTGAAAAATGCAAACCCACCCTGATGAAAGGTTTGGGTGAACTGAAATGCACAGGAGCAGTGAAACAAATTACGCCTTTTGTAAACGATAAAAATCCGGCAACTCAAAAAGTGGCGCTGGCTGCGCTGGCTAATATCGCCGACCCGGGTTCTTACAAAACATTGCTGGAAGCAGCTAAAAAAGTCAATTTCGGTTACGAGGCTACCAATTCAACAGAAACATTCCTTAATTACACCAATCGTTTGGGCGAGAACAACGAAACCGAACTTTGCAAAAAGGCTTGTACCGAAATTATCAAAGCAAACCAGTCGGCTGACAAATTGCACAATTATGCATCGGCGCTGGCAGTTTATACAAAATATTTCGGGTCAGAAGCTTTGCCTTTGCTGCTGAAAGCGGTTGACAACAGCGATAAAGCTTTCCGTTATTCAGTGCTGAACCTGGCTGAAAAAACAGGTGATATTGCGGCCACGCGTCAGTGGCTGGCCAAAGCAAAAACTTCGCCCGATGTTGTTAAAGCCGACATTATTTCGATGCTGGGTCGCAGGGGTGATAAATTGGCAACCGGGTTTATTACAGAAAATCTTGGTTCAACTTCAGATGTCGTCAGGATTGAAGCAATTGGTGCGCTGGTAAATCTGAAAGGGAAAGATGCCACTGCTGTTTTAATTGAACACCTTGCTAAAGGAAGTGATATTGAAGCTTCCAAAAATGCCTTGCTCACTTTGCTTGACCAAAAACACCTGGCTCCGGTGGCTGCGCAATTGGATAAAACATCCGGAAAAACAAAGGCGGCTTTTGTGGATTTGATTGCTGCTAAATCGGGTGCTGAGTATTTCGACCAAATTTTTGCCCTTACAAAATCTGCTGATGCCGATGAAAAATCAGCCGCTTTTAATGCGTTGAAAAAAGTTTCGACAGCGAAAAATCTCGACCAGTTGATTTCGCTTTTACTTTCGGTAAATACCGAAACAGAAATTACACAAACACAGCTTGCGGTTGTGGCTGCAGCCAAAGGAGTTGAACCCGAAAAAACCGAAAAGGGAAAACTGCTGACAGCCCTGAAAACCACAGATAAAAAGGAAAGAATCATTGCCATTCTTCCTGAAATCGGGGGCGATGTTGCGTTGGAAACCGTAAACGGTTATTTTAATAATTCAACCGGAAAAACAAAAGATGCTGCTTTTGACGCGCTTACCAAGTGGAAAGAATATGCTGCTTCGGCTGCTTTGTTTGATATTTGCAAATCATCAGCCGGCGAATACCGGTCTCGCGCTTTTGCGAGTTTTATCCGTCAGGTGCGTTCAGCCAAAATTCCGGATGACCAGAAATTGCTGCAATACAGGAAAGTGATGCCTTTTGCAACTACTTCCGATGAGAAGAATTTGGTGGTGAATTCAATCGGTAACCTGAAAACTTTCCTTTCGCTGGTTTACCTGGGGAAATTGCTGGAAGACAAAGACCTGCAAGAAGCCGCCGCAGATGGCATCATGAAAATTGCTCTTCCTGCTGAAGACAAACCCGGATTTTCGGGCGATATCGTGCGCAGTTTACTCGAAAAAGTAGTTTCGGTTATTACTGGAGACGAAAGTGATTACGACAAGGCAAACATTAAAAGCTATCTCGAAAAAATGCCAAAAGACAAAGGTTTTGTTTCGATGTTTAATGGCAAAAACCTTGATGGCTGGCAGGGAATGCTGCTGGATGGAAATCCCATTGCCATTGCAAAATTGAATGAACAGGAGAAGGCGAAAGCACAGGCAGAGGCGAACAAAAAAATGCTCGAAAACTGGAGCGTGAAAGACGGAATGATTGTTTTCAACGGGAACGGGCACAACCTTGTTTCGGCAAAAAAATACAAAGATTTTGAAATGATTGTTGACTGGCTGATTACCAAAGAAGGCGACAGCGGAATTTATCTGCGCGGCACGCCACAGGTTCAAATCTGGGATACTTCGCGCGTTGATGTGGGCGCACAGGTTGGTTCGGGCGGATTGTACAACAACAACGCAAACAATGTCCGCAATCCGCTGAAAGTGGCTGACAATCCGGTTGATGACTGGAACACATTCAGAATTACAATGATTGGCGAAAATGTAACCGTTTACCTGAATGGCGAACTGGTGGTTGACAATGTAAAAATGGACAACTACTGGGACCGCAGCATCCCGATTTTCAGCGAAGGTACCATCGAATTGCAGGCCCACGGAAACCAGCTTTTGTTCCGCGATGTTTTTGTCCGCGAAATCAATACAAGGGAAATCGGACTGACACAGGAAGAAATCAACGAAGGTTTTGAGTCGTTGTTTAACGGCAAAAACCTTGATGGATGGCAGGGAAATCTTACTGATTACTATGCCGAAAACGGCGAAATGGTGGTTGACCCGAAAATGGGTGGCCACGGGAATATTTACACTGCCAAAGAATACAGCGATTTTAATTTCAGGTTCGAGTTCCAGTTGACTCCGGCTGCCAACAACGGGCTGGGAATCAGGGCGCCACTGGAAGGTGACGCGGCTTATGTGGGCATGGAAATTCAGATTCTCGATGACGCTGACCCGGTGTATGCCAACCTGCACGAATACCAGTATCATGGTTCTGTTTATGGAGTAATTCCGGCCAAACGCGGATTTCAGAAACCGGTTGGTGAATGGAATACGGAAGAAGTCATTGTAAAAGGAACACACATTAAAGTAATTCTGAACGGTGTAACAATCGTGGATGGCGATTTTAAGGAAGCCAGCAAAAATGGCACACTCGATGGAAAAGACCATCCGGGCCTACTGCGCGAAAAAGGATACATCGGATTTCTGGGGCACGGCTCGGAATTGAAATTCAGAAACCTCAGAATAAAAGATTTGAGCAAATAATCAATTGGGTTTTTATTTTTAATGAAAGCGGTTTATCAGCAATTGTTGTGTTGGTAAATCGCTTTCAACTATTAGATTTGTAACGCTGCAAAAATCAAAAACAATGAACATAAAATACCGTTTGATTCTGATGAATTTTCTCCAGTTTTTTGTCTGGGGGGCCTGGATGATGACTTTGGCATCGTATGGATTTAAAGAGAAAAACTGGGATGGAGCCGAGTTCGGCTGGGTTTTTTCAACAATGGGATTTGCTTCCCTGGTGATGCCAACGTTATTCGGAATTATTGCAGACAAATGGAAAGCCAACTATGTTTACGCACTTTTGCATTTGTTTTTTGGATTGACAATGTGCTTTATCCCGTTGATTGACAATCCTATGCCATTTTTTTGGATTCTGCTTCTTGCGATGAGCTTTTATATGCCCACGATTGGGCTAAATAACGCCATCGGGTTTAATATATTAAAAGATGAGGGTAAAGATCCAACGAAATTTTTCCCCCCGATAAGGGTTTGGGGAACCGTTGGTTTTATTGTTGCCATGTGGCATACCAACCTTTTTACAAAAGAGTGGGGCTTTGGACTCAGTATCAAGGTTTCTTTTATAATTGCAGCAGTTGGCGCATTTTTTCTCTCTGTTTTTTCATTTATTTTTCTTCCAACCCTTGAAAAAAAGAAAGAGCTTTCAGCGGAAAAGAAAACTTTATCTGAAAAACTGGGATTACAGGCTTTTATTTTGTTTAAACAGAAAAAGATGGCCATTTTCTTTATTTTCAGTATGTTACTTGGCGGAGCCCTGCAACTGACCAATGCTTACGGAGATGCTTTTCTGCAAGATGCCAACGTCTTTCCGGAAAGCTCAATTGTGTTTAATTTTTCCACCATTATTCTCTCTATTTCACAGATATCCGAAACGCTGTTTATCCTTGCCATTCCTTTCTTTATGAAAAGATTTGGAATTAAAAAAGTAATGTTAATCAGCATGTTATCATGGGCGATTCGGTTTGCTCTGTTCGGATTGAGCGGAAATTCAGTTACAGGGTTTATTTTGATTGTGACTTCGTGCATTGTTTATGGTATGGCATTCGATTTCTTCAATATTTCGGGGGCTTTGTTTGTACAGAAAAACACCGATTCAAAAATTCAGTCGTCGGCTCAGGGTGTTTTTATGTTGATGACAAATGGAATCGGCGCAGTTCTGGGCAACGTTATTGCAGGGCAGTTAATTGCCAAATGGTTTGAAAATGACGGGGTCAGAATCTGGAACATCGGAGATTCTTCAAATCCTGATTTTATAAATATCTGGTTTGTTTTTGCAGCTTACTCGCTGGTCGTTGCTGTGCTGTTTGCCATTTTCTTCAGGCACAAACACGACCCGAAAGAATTCGAAAATTATCAGCATTAAGCCGGAATTACTTTTTCCTCTTTTTCAGTTCATCCCGAATCAATGAAGCTTTTTCATAATCTTCATTCTGAATGGCTTCGTTAATCATTTCATTCAGTTCGGTGGAAGAATACTGCGCGTATGGCGAAGATTCGTTTTCTGAAAAACCTTCTGAATTGGATACATTTCTCACAGGCGAGTCTTCGTCTTCCAAATCAAGTACAATTCCCGATTTCCGGAGGATTTCCTCGGTGGTATAAATAGGGCAGCGAAACCGGAGCGCTAACGCCACCGCATCTGAAGTCCTTGAATCGATTTTAACCTCTTTGCCCTCCTGTTCACACAACAGTTCAGAATAAAAAATGCCCTCTTCCAGTTTATAAATTGTTACTTCGAGCAGGGCAATATCAAAAGCCAGCGCCATGTTTTTAAACAGGTCGTGAGTCAGCGGACGCGGGGGTTTCAGCCCTTCGAGCTGAATGGCAATTGCCTGGGCTTCAACCGGGCCAATAATAATCGGTATTCTTCTTTCACCATTTTCTTCTGCTAACACAAGAGCATAAGCCCCTGATTGAGTCTGACTTACCGAAAGTCCTAAGATGTTTAGACGAATTTTTTGCATCCTTTTTACAGCCTGTTTTTTCTGCGAAAACAAAGATAGTAATCATTTTGGTTTAAGGCGATGACAGATTTTTTTTTTGAAAGTATTCCCGGAATCCGGATGCCGAAGGCAGGATACCGGATACTTGATTATCTGATAACGGATTTTTGCGGTGCCAGGTCACTTTACAACCGGTCACGTAACATTTCAGCATTATCGCATTCGAGCATTCATCCTTTAAAGTATTGAAAATTCCTGAATTATTTAGACTGATAATTTGTTAAAGACATAAAAACCACTACTTTTGCAGTCCGAAAATTTTGAATCGATCAGGCCCGGGTAAGTGGAAACCGAAGATAGGAATCCCGCCTGACGGTGTAAACAGTTAAAAGAAAGTTATGTACGCGATTGTAGAAATTGCAGGACAGCAATTCAAAGTGGAAAAAGACAAGAAGCTTTTTGTACACCAGCTTGATGCCAATAAAGGCGACTCGGTTGAGTTTGAAAAAGTTTTGCTTGTTGACAACGACGGCAAAGTGGCTGTTGGAACTCCGACCGTTAGCGGTGCAAAAATTACAGCCAAAGTATTGGCACATGTGAAAGGTGAAAAAGTGCTCGTTTTCAAGAAAAAACGCAGAAAAAGCTATCAGAAAATGAACGGTCACCGTCAGCAGTTCACACAAATTCAGGTAGAAACCATTGTTGGATAACATTAAAAGAAATTTACCATGGCTCATAAGAAAGGTGTAGGTAGTTCGAAGAACGGACGCGAATCGGAAAGTAAGCGACTGGGCGTGAAAATTTTTGGCGGTCAGCACGCAAAAGCTGGTAATATTTTAGTTCGCCAGCGTGGAACAACACATTATCCGGGTGAAAACGTGGGAATGGGAAAAGACCATACCCTGTTTGCACTGGTTGAAGGTACAGTTGAATTTAAAAAGAAACTGAAAAACCGCTCATACGTATCGGTACAGCCGGTTGTTGA
Source organism: Draconibacterium sp. (assembly GCA_036735485.1). Taxonomy (GTDB): domain Bacteria; phylum Bacteroidota; class Bacteroidia; order Bacteroidales; family Prolixibacteraceae; genus Draconibacterium. Next base: position 8,093 of record DAINOH010000110.1, read on the forward strand.
AGTGGAAGTTGAAGTAGCAGAAGCCCCGGTGGCAGAAGCTCCAAAAGCTCCGAGAAAAAAGAAAACCCAGGTGGAAGAATAAACCTGGTTAAAGTTTTCAAATCATAACAAAAATCTCTTGTCAGAAAAGGCAAGAGATTTTTTTTTATCCTCTATTCAGCCTTTTTAAAGTTCCTTAATCAAACAGAGAAATCAGAAATTTCCCCCAAAATTATCGGAAGATAAGCACCTGTTACAGGTATTGACTTTGGCTTCAAAATAGACTAACTTTAATGATGAATTAGCAAAAGACCAAAAATTGAATATGCTTTAAATTGCTTGATATCTTGATATTTAATAGAAAAGATATTTTTCTGATTGTTGCTGTAATTTAATCAAGGCAAGGACTTAAAACTGATGATGCAAAATGTAATATTTTTGAGTTTGTTTTTATTCATTTCAACCGGAATAACAGCTCAGCAAGTCATTCCATCAGCCGGAACACATGCAACAGGAATAAATGCACAACTTACCTGGACAATAGGAGAACCTGTCATTTCAACAATTTCAGGCTCCCGTTTACAGTTAACCCAGGGTTTTAACCAGGGCAATCTTACAATTTCGGCTATTGAACCTTTTATCATTAGTGGAATTGTCATAAATGTTTATCCGAATCCTTTTTCAGAGACACTTCAAATTGAACTGACCGGTTATACCAATGAGGCATACTTTTATATTGTTACTGATGTTAATGGCAGAATTATAAAGAATGGTTTAATTGATCAGAATCTGCAAAGTATTGATATGAACCGACTGGCACAAGGTGTTTATTTTTTAATGATTTCTGAAATAAGTCCTCCAAAAGTTCAGACATTCAAAATAGTAAAGCAATAATCTAAAAAGCAGAATTATGAAAAGAGTATTATTGTCTGGCTTGCTGATAGTCATCGGTTCATTGGTTATGATGGCCCAGGCACCTCTTGCTTTTAAATATCAGGCTGTAGTGCGCGATTACTCGGGAAATATCATTGGAAATAAACCGGTAAACTTCAGAATCAGTATCCTGAGCGACAATAGTTCGGGCGAGATTGTTTTCAGCGAAATACATGCTAAAACCACAAATCAGTTTGGATTGGTGGAGATGGAGATTGGTGGCGGAACTGCAGTTTCAGGAAGTTTTGCCGGTATCAACTGGTCAGAAAACAAATATTTTATAAACGTTGAAATGGATGTCGATGGCGGTTCATCTTACCAGTTATTCGGCACAAGTCAGCTATTAAGTGTACCTTATGCGTTAAATGCACTGAAAGCTGATTTTGCATTAAGTGGAGATTATAATGATTTAAAAAATAAGCCATTCCTTTTTGATGGTAAATGGGAAAGTTTGTCAGGGAAACCAGATTTTGCCGCAGTTTCGTTAACAGGTAGTTACAACGATTTATCCGATCGGCCGGTGACTGATGGCTCGGAAACAAAAATAGCAGCAGGAAAAAATACGTCGGTTTCGGGAACCGGTACCACACAAAATCCATACAAAATTAATTCAGCACCAACTCATTTTGCCGGCGAGTTATTTGGCGGAGGTGTGATTTTTTATGTTGATCATACAGGCGAACATGGATTAATTGTAAGCTTGACAGATATTTCAATTGAAATCTGGAGTAATGTTTATGATTCAGTCGGAGTCGCAGCTTCAAGTCCATGGAATGGACAGACAAATACAACCGCTATAATTAACCAGGCAGGTCACAATAAAAGTGCAGCCAAAGTATGCAGTGACTATACAAACTCCGATTACGGAACCGGAATATATTCTGATTGGTACTTGCCTGCCATCAATGAGTTATCTCTTATTTATAAGAACATTTATGAAGTGAACAAAACACTCGATACTGACAAAAACAGTTCATCCATTTCTCTTTTTTATAAACCATATTGGTCATCTACCGAGAATTTGAATATTTATGCCAGAAATTATGCCTATTTCTTCAATTTTGAGACTTTTGAAAATGCAACTTATAGTAAATCAAATCCATTACTTGTGAGGGCAGTCAGGGCATTTTAACGCAAACTGAGGTTTTGGCAATTGCATTTTAAAGCAGAGTTGAATAAATAATTCAAAAAATCATTTTCGCTGTCTGATTCAATAAGATTCATTTATTAGCTTTGCAACTCCAAATAATTCAGAAAATATGCTCAACTTAAAATTTATTCAGGACAATCCTGAACTGGTTATCCAAAAACTGAAAAAAAAACATTTCGATGCCACTGAAATTGTGGGGAAAATCACTGAATTGTACCGCACCAAAAACCAACTGCAAAACCAGGCCGACCAGGCCAAAGCCGAATTAAACAGAATCTCGGGCGAAGTGGGTTTGCTGATGCGTGAAGGCAAAAAAGAAGAGGCAGAAATCGCCAAAGCCCGTACTGCCGAAATCAAGGAGAGCATTAAACAGTTTGATATTGAATTTGCCGCCATCGAAGAACAGGTTTACCAGTTGCAGGTGCAGTTGCCCAACCTGCCTGCCGACATCGTTCCCGAAGGACGCCACGCTGCCGACAACCTCACAGTAAAACGCCAGGGCGATATTCCCGAACTGCCCGAAAATGCGTTGCCTCACTGGGAACTTGCTGCCAAATACAACCTCATCGATTTTGAACTGGGTGTAAAACTTACCGGTGCCGGATTCCCGGTGTACCGCGGAAAAGGGGCCCGTTTGCAACGCGCACTCATCAGCTTTTTTCTGGATGAAGCCCGCGAGGCAGGTTACGAGGAAATTCAGCCGCCGCTGATGGTAAACGAAGCTTCGGGTTTTGGCACCGGTCAGCTTCCTGACAAAGAAGGTCAGATGTACCACGCCACGCTCGACAACCTCTACCTGATTCCCACCGCCGAAGTGCCGGTGACCAATATTTACCGCGATGTGATTCTGGAAGCCAAAGACCTTCCGTATAAAAATACTGCTTACAGCGCTTGTTTCCGCCGCGAGGCCGGTTCGTATGGTAAGGATGTGCGCGGACTGAACCGCCTGCACCAGTTTGATAAAGTGGAAATTGTGCAGATTGCCCACCCCGACAAATCATACGAAGCGCTGGACGGAATGGTAAACCACGTGGCCAGCCTGGTTGAAAAACTGGAACTGCCCTACCGTATTCTGCGTTTGTGTGGTGGCGACATGAGTTTTACCTCGGCGCTGACCTACGATTTCGAGGTTTTCTCGGCGGCCCAGAAAATGTGGCTCGAAGTAAGTTCGGTTTCCAATTTCGAGTCGTTCCAGGCCAACCGCCTGAAACTGCGTTACCGCGATGAAGCCACGAAAAAACCGCAATTAGCACACACGCTCAACGGCAGCGCGCTGGCATTGCCGCGTATTGTAGCCGCCTTGCTCGAAAACAACCAGACACCCGAAGGAATAAAAATCCCAAAAGTTTTGGTGCCATATTGCGGGTTTGAAATGATTGATTGAAAAGAAAATTTCTATACATAGAAAAGCTGGGCACACAAGCCCGGCTTTCTTGTTTTATTAAGCCTAAAACTAAGCTTTGCTGACAAAAATTGATCAGGATTGCTAATCTGCATTAATCAGATAAATCACCTAATGACCTGCCCGGATACCTCCGCGACCCCAATCGGATCGGATTTTACCGCGGTCAGATTGACCAGCGACCCGGTCGGATAGACTTTTTTTGCCAACCGGATTAAGTTTCCGGTGAGCCGGATAGAGTTTTTACCCGGTCGGATTAAAATTCCCGGCTCCCGGATAGGGAGTTGACCTGATCGGATAGGTTGCTGACCCTGCCGGATAACCAGTTGACCCAGTCAGATAACCGGATGTCCCGTCCTCGCAGGATTCGACAGTTCCGCTTAAAATCAATGTTTTATAATATTTTATTACATTTGCTACCCAAAATGAGGGGAAGATTATGCCGCACACTGCCGGAAAACGTTTAATTGAAACCATCGTCAAACAGCTTGATCGGGTTGAGTATTTCAGCTCAGCCGAAAATATTTCGCCCAATGTGGCGGTGCACGAAATGCGTAAAACTTTTAAGCGGCTCCGTGCTTTGCTGAAATTTTACAGCGATTTTCCCGAAGAGTTTTCGCCCGATTTTGCACAGCAAATCAAGTTCTTTGGCCGTTCGCTCACGCCAATGCGCGAAACGTTTGTAAACTGTCAGATTTTCGACCGGATTTCTGCTTCAGGGAATTTGATTGCGGACCGAAAAATCAAGACTGCCCGCGAGAAGTTCAGCGAAAAAAACCGGGAAGTGATTGAACAGGGCTTTTTGGCGGCTGAAGGATATTTACCTGTTCAGAAGTTTGTGATTTCACTCTCGGAACAAATGGAAAACATGGGATTGGAAACTCCTTCGCATCAGCAGTTTGCCGGTCAGATACAGGAATCATACAACCAGTCGTATGCCATTTACCAGTTTCTCACGGTGCAGTCGGACCCCGAACTGGTGCACGAACTGCGCAAAAAGCTGAAACAGTTATATTACCAGTCTGATTTTATCCGGTACATCCATCCCCGCTTTTTCAGGCTGAAAACCTATCACCTGAACAATATTACCGAGCAGTTGGGCGAAGACCACGACCTTTTTGTTTTTCTTACCGAACTGCAAACCGGCGGATACGGATTCAGCAGCGAAGAGCTGGAGATTCTGGAAAACCAGGTACAACACCTGCGCGAATTGAACCGGCTGAAGCTGTTCCCCAAGTTAAAGCAGTTTTTTGCCGATGCACCCGTGGTCTTCAAACTGAAAACCGACACTATCTTTAAAATTCCGGTTGTTTAAAGTTTATTCTGAAATCTGACTTCGACTTCGCTGCAAATCACAGATTTCTTTTTACTGTCACCTAGTCTTGTCTTAGACGAGAGAGAGGTCTGCTTGTTCGAAGAGATTTCTCACCTTCGTGCCTCAGTTTCGAAATGACAGCCTTGATGAAGTTTTCTTTTAATTACAAATTGAGCCTAATGTAAATCAGGTAATAACTCAGCCCGACATTCAGACTAAACGCCCACTTGAATAACAATGTCGGGCAATAAGGCGAAGGATTTATAACTGCTGCACCGTCATTCCACCATCCACCAGAACCACTTGTCCGGTGGAGTAGGGAAGCATTCCGGT
>DAINOH010000111.1:0-12961 GCA_036735485.1 Draconibacterium sp.
TATCTTCAGGAGTAAAAAATCCTTTGTCGCAGAAAACATCAACAAAATCAGCTAATTCCTCGGCTGCCACCAATGGAATCATCTCATTAATTATCAAATCGACATATTCTGAAGGATTCAATTTGTATTCTTCAGGAACTGCATGAGCGCCTAAAAATGTGGAACGAACACAAATCGGTGTAGTTTCTTTGATTCTGCGGATTACCCGAAGCATTTTCAGTTCATCTTCTGTACTCAGTCCGTAACCGCTTTTTATTTCAACAGCACCGGTGCCCATTTTAATTATTTCAATAATTCGTTCCATCGACAAATTATACAATTCCTCTTCAGAAATCTCATGAAGTTTTTTAGCTGAATTCAGGATACCTCCTCCGCTGCTGGCAATCTCTTCGTATGACACTCCGGAAATACGTTGAACAAATTCATTCTCACGTGAATGAGAAAAAACCAAATGCGTGTGCGAATCACAAAAACAGGGATAAACAAGACGATTTGTACAATCTATTTCAACCAGGTAATCATCATCAGTATATTTGTCTTTCAATTCCTCCATTCTGCCATACTCTTCAATCACCTCATCGCGGATTATCAGAAATGCATTCTTAATTGTTTTAACCGACCGCATCTCTTTTCCAGCGCGCATTAAAACCGGTTTTTCGATAACTTGTACAAGTTCTTTTATGTTTTCCAGCAATATCTTCATGAATTATTGTTTTGTTAAGTATTAAAAGGTACGAAAATGAATTGAATAAACAATATGCTTTTTTATTCCGTCTAATAATCTTTTCTTTAAAACTATAAATTTTGAAATTTTGGCGAACCTTTATGCTGAAGAAAATTCCACATACTTATGTAATAGTTTTTGGGCTGATTGTTTTTTGTGCAATCCTGACCTGGGTGATACCCGGAGGTGAATTTGCAAGAGAAAAGATTACGGTAAATGGCATTGAAAGGGAAGTTGTTAAAAGCGATTCGTTCAGATTTATCGAAAGTAACCGCCAGACCTGGCAAATTTTTACCGCATTTTTTGAAGGTTTTCTAAGAACTTCCAACATCATTGTATTTATTCTGATGATTGGCGGAGCATTCTGGATTATGAATGAAAGTAAAGCCATTGACATTGGGATTTACCGCTTTCTGGAATCGGCAAAAAAGTGGGAAAAATCAAAATTCCTAAAACGAATCGGAGTCAACAATATCATTCTTGTTTCAATCATGTTTCTTTTCAGCCTGTTTGGTGCTGTATTCGGAATGAGTGAAGAAACCATTGCATTTACCATCATTTTTGTGCCGCTGGCAGTTTCGATGGGATATGATTCAATTGTAGGTGTATCGCTTTGTTTTGTGGCAGCAGCACTTGGTTTTGCAGGTGCTTTTCTGAATCCGTTTACAGTTGGAATTGCACAGGGACTCTCACACCTGCCGCTTTTTTCGGGTATTGAATACCGTATTTTTATGTGGATAGTAATAAGTGCTGTTGGGTTTATTTTTGTTTTACGTTATGCTTCGTCAATACGGCGAAATCCCGAAAAATCGCTTGTTTATGAAGAAGATAAATACTGGCGGGATAAAACCACCGGAAATAATATAACAGTTGATTTTTCGGTTCCGAAATCAGCCTGGTATTCCTTTATTTTCCTTGTAGTATCGTTAATATTGTTTTCATTAAAATATCCGCTTGCCACTGTTACACTGGGCAATAGCGAAATGGTTTTGCCATTGGTCCCGGTCAGTTCGCTACTTTTTTTATTGACTGGAATTATCTCACTCAGGAAAAAAATCCAGTATTATATTCTTGTGCTACTGACCTTCACTGTAGTTTTTTTAGTTATTGGAGTGATGGGATTTGACTGGTATATCATGGAAATTGCCTCGCTTTTTCTGGTGCTTGGAATATTTTCGGGTATTTCAATGGGCAAAACGTCAAACGAAATTACAAAGCTTTTTCTGGAAGGGGCAAAAGACATTATGTCGGCTGCCTTGATTGTTGGTTTGGCAGGTGGTATTATCATCATTCTTGAGAACGGGAAAATCATCGACACAATTTTGTATTATGCATCGCAATCGATAAAAAATTTGGGAAAAGCCGGTTCAATATCTGTCATGTACTTAATACAGACAGGCCTGAATATTTTTATTCCCAGCGGTTCGAGTAAAGCAGCACTCACCATACCGATGATGTCACAATTTTCTGATCTGATTGGGATTTCACGTCAGGCAACTGTCGTGGCATTTCAATTAGGCGATGGTTTTACGAATATGATTACACCTGTTTCGGGCGTGTTGATTGGTGTTCTTGGGATTGCACGCATTCCGTATGAAAAGTGGTTCAAGTGGGTTTTGCCATTAATTCTGATACTTTTCTTTGTGGGTTTTCTACTTCTTCTGCCAACTGTTTTTTTAAAGCTGAATGGGTTCTGATTATTATAAACAAAGAGAGCTGCACATAAAAAACATGCAGCTCTCTTCGAATCTATCAATAAAGTTTATTTACCATCCATCTCCAATATCTTGAATTCTGTGCGGCGGTTCTTTCTGTGAACGTCATCCGGACATTCAACTCCGTTTTTACAATGGTTAACAAGCTGTGTTTCACCATAACCTTTCGCAATAATCCGGTCTTTGGCAATACCATGATCTACAATGTATTTAACAGCAGAGTCAGACCGTTTTTTACTTAAGATCATGTTATAAGAATCGCTTCCTCTCGCATCGGTATGCGAACCTAATTCAACTTTCCAGCTTGGGTTATCATTCAAAATTTTCACAAGTTTGTTTAATTCAATTTCCGATTCCGGCAAAATATTCCATTTGTCAAAATCATAAAATATATTTTCAAGAACAAAAACCTGTTTAACCTCCACTTTCTCAATCCATATTGTATCCCTGATAGTTCCATAAGGTTTGTCTGTAGTATTGAATGTCTTTGATGCATTCATATAACCTTCATATTCAGAAGTAGCCATTACTGACGAATTTTCGGGCAGGCTTCTTGAAACCACAACGCCATTCACTGAACCCGTAATATTATCACTGAAACGTACTTTAGGATTTGTAAACGGAACATTAGTCTTACGATCCATCACAACCAACTCAAGATTGTAATCGCCTGTAAATCTGACCTTATATATATCATCATCACCTAAGCCACCTTCACGTTGTGAAACGAAATAACCAACTTTCTCTTTTTGGTGGATTACAAAACCGAAATCATCTTTTTCGGTATTCAAATCACTTAATAAAACAGGATTGGCAAACGAGTTTCCCTCTTTGCAGGCATAAAGAATATCAAAATCTTCTTTTGTATTGTTTCCTTTATTTGAAGCATAAAATAATATTGAACTTTCAAAAAAGAACGGAAACATTTCATCATAAGGTGTATTTATTTTGTCACCAAGATTTACAGGATCACCCCATTTCCCATTGCTTCTTACCGACATATATAAATCTGTCATTCCAAATCCTGAATTCGGCTTATCAGATGCAAATATCAGTGTATCGCCTGTTACAGATATTGCCGGATGTCCAACCGAATAAGTTGAATCATTAAAAGGGAATTGCCCGGTAACTTTCCATTCGGCTCCTTCTTTTTTAGCCATTACAATTTTAAGCTTCACATCAGCCTTCCGATAAACCTTGTTTTTTATCTCAGGATTCTCGAAATTACTTAGAGTAACAAATAACTCCCCGGTTTTTTCACAGTACGAAACCGGTCCGGCGTGATATCCGGCACTTATCTTTTCGAACTGAACACTTTTTGTCCCATTTACATTTCCTTCTTTATCAGCATTCACACTGAAAATATTGTAAAATACTCCTTTTTCCTTCCCTGAAGCAAGTTTGTTGATTTCCTCCTGGGTAAAGGCAGAAAACCAAAGTTCTCCATTAACGAAAGAAGGTCCGAAATCACTTTGTGAAGTGTTAAGATCTGTTTTTTCAATATTGATTTTCCTATACTGGAAAAAATCACATGAAGTCTGGGCATAAATTAATACCGGAAAAACCAGTAAAAGCGACAAAACCAATTTTTTCATTTTTAAAATTTTTAGGGTGTGGCGAACATATTGACAAACCTTGTACCAATTATGTCAACATTATTTAACGTTCTTCCTAAATTTCTATTTGTTAAACTACCAATCTGGCTAGTTTCTGTAAGGTCAGTTAAATATAACTGTGCTATAATTTAATTTTCACCATTTTACCAATAACACCACATTCTCAACATGATGCGTATGTGGAAACATATCAACAGGTTGCACTTTTTCAACACGATAATGAGTGGACAGGAGCGCCAGATCACGTGCCTGTGTGGCAGGATTACAACTAACATAAACCACTCTTAACGCACCCGAATTTTTGATTGAATTTATTACTTCTTCATGCATTCCTGCTCTTGGTGGATCAGTTATTATTACATCTGGTTTCCCATTTTTGTCCAAAAAGTCCAAATTTAGTACAGCTTTAATATCACCTGCATAAAAACTTGTGTTATTAATTTCATTCAATCCGGCATTAACTTTTGCGTCTTCAATCGCATCAGGAACATATTCTATACCTATTACCTTTTTTGCTTTTGCAGCTACAAAATTTGCAATTGTGCCGGTTCCGGTATATAAATCATAAACTGTTTCGTCTCCCTGCAGATTGGCAAAATCACGAACTACTTTATATAATTGATAAGCTTGTTCAGAATTTGTCTGGTAAAAACTTTTAGGCCCGATCTTAAATTTAAGACCTTCCATTTCTTCAATAATAAAATCCCTGCCGCTGAAAGTTTCAATATTCTGATCGGTTATTGTATCATTTCCCTTTTCATTGATAACATATAAAAGCGAAGTGATTTCAGGAAATTCTGTTCGCACAGCCTCCAGCAACTTTATTCTTTCTTCTTTGCTATCATAAAAAAAAGAAACAATAACCATTACTTCGCCGTTGGAACTTGTACGAATAATTAAGGTTCTTAAAAATCCTGTCTTTTGCTTAATATCGAAAAAAGTCAAATTATTTTCTGTGGCATATTTATATATATAGTTTCTGATCTGGTTTGAAGGATCAGACTGGAGCCAGCATTTCTTTATGTTGATTACTTTATCAAAAAGTCCGGGAACGTGAAAACCGAGAGCATTTAAATTGGCTGACTCATAATTTTCGGTTTCAAAGTCAAGCCACCTTTTATTTGAAAAGGTAAATTCTAATTTATTCCTGTAGAAAGTACTTTTTTCTGATCCTAAAATCGGAGACATTTCCGGTATTTCTATTCTGCCGATACGTGTCAGTTGATCATAAACCTGTTTTTGTTTAAAATAAAGCTGTTTTTCATATGGGAGAATCTGCCATTTACATCCACCGCAAACGCCAAAATGTTCGCAAAATGCATTTACACGATCAGGGGAATAAGAATGAAATGCCGTGATCTTTCCTTCTGCATACCTGCTCCTTTTTTTGGTTACCTGCAAGTCAACAACATCACCGGGTATGGCAAATTGCGTAAATATTACAAGTTCATCCTTTTTGGCGATTGCTTTGCCTTCCGCTCCAATATCATCAATCATGATTTCGCGGTACAATGGTTTGTTCTTATTTCTTCCCACGTTTTTTTTGCGCAAAGATACGATTGGATAAACAAAATGAAACAATTTGGCAAACTCATTCATTTCCCATAAAAAAAATGGATTTCCCAAATTGAGAAAACAATGGCACTTTTTAGGGTTTTACAGATTTTTAGCGTTTTCATATTTTGAAACTCAACTTCTTCGTGCTTATATTTGAATCGATTTAATGGTTGGTTTTATTTCTATAGTAAAACTTAAAAGGGGAAAGTAACTTCTGTATTTATGATTGGTTTTGTGTTTAGGGGTTTGTAAATCATCAATCATCTTCAAAAAGCGTCCATAGTTCTTTCCCCTTCCTTCTTTTTATAAGGTTCATCAATTCAACATCTTCAACAAATTTTTCTTTCTGCATTAATCGTTATCTTTGCGCACTTTTAAAAGTAACTTATGATTTCGCTTGATAAAATAAACCTGAATTTTGGTGGATTTGATTTGTTTAAAGAGATCAGCTTTTTAATTAATCCGAAAGACAGAATCGGGCTTATTGGTAAAAACGGGGCTGGCAAAACAACTTTGCTGAAGGTAATTAAAGGAATCGACCAGCCCAGTTCAGGGAGTATCGGAGTTCCCAAAAATACCACAATCGGGTATTTACCTCAACAGATGAAGCATTCCGACACAAGAACACTAAAAGAAGAAACGGTGCTTGCTTTTGGTGAATTAATTGCCATTGAAAAACAAATCGCCCGGCTTCACGACGAAATTACGGTGGAACAGGATTTTCATTCAGAACAATATCTGAAAAAAATTGACCTGATTACGGAACTGAATGAAAGATACCAGCTTTTGGGTGGCGATAATTATGAGGCAGAACTTGAACAAACCCTGATTGGATTGGGATTTGAACGTTCAGATTTTGGGAGGCACACCTCAGAATTCAGTGGTGGTTGGAGGATGCGTATCGAATTAGCTAAATTATTGCTTCAGAAACCGGATGTTTTTTTGCTCGATGAGCCCACCAACCACCTCGATATCGAATCGATTCAATGGCTTGAAGATTTTCTGAAAAACTACAATGGCGCAGTGGTCCTTGTATCACACGACAAAGCCTTTCTGAATAATGTTTGCAACCGGACCATTGAAATTTCGCTTGGAAGAATTACCGACCAGAAAATGAATTATACAAAATTCATGGAATGGAAAAAGGAACAACGTGAAATCCAGTTGGCGGCCTTCCGGAATCAGCAGAAAATGATTGAAGATACCGAGAATTTTATTGAGCGGTTCCGGTATAAAGCCACAAAAGCCGTACAGGTGCAATCGAGAATAAAACATCTTGAAAAGATTGACAGAATTGAGATTGAAGAGGAAGACAATTCGGCTGTCAGATTGACTTTTCCGCCGGCGCCCCGCTCAGGCCGGGTTGTGGTTGAAGCACGGAATATTTCAAAAAATTATGGCCCGCTGCAGGTTTTAAAAGATATTGATATTACCATTGAACTGGGTGATAAAATTGCTTTTGTTGGCCGCAATGGCGAGGGAAAAACCACGCTTGCCCGCATTATTCTGAACGAATTGGAACATGCAGGCGAAATTACAATAGGGCACAATGTGAAAATTGGCTATTTCGCCCAAAACCAGGCACAACTTCTGAACGAAGATCTCACTGTTTTTGAAACCATCGACCAGATTGCGGTTGGCGATATCCGCACAAAAATCAGGGATATTCTGGGTGCATTTCTGTTCCCGGGTGAAGACATCGACAAGAAAGTGCGCGTGCTCAGCGGAGGTGAAAAAACAAGGCTGGCGATGATCAGACTGATGCTTCAGCCCGTGAATTTCCTGGTTCTTGATGAACCCACCAACCACCTCGACATCAGAACCAAAGAAATTCTGAAGAATGCACTGGCGCAATTTAATGGTACCGTTTTGGTGGTGTCGCACGACCGCGAATTTTTAGACGGACTTGTAACCTGTGTTTACGAATTCAGAAATAAAAAAATAAAACAGCATCTTGGTGGCATTTACGATTTTCTGGAGAAAAAGAAAATGGAATCGCTGAAAGAGCTTGAAATAAAATCCAATTCAAAAAAAGAAGAGAAAAACGTCGCCGCAAAAAACACACAGGAAGAAATCAGTTTTAAAGACCAAAAGGAAATCAACAAAAACATTTCGAGGCTCGAAAAACTGGTGGAAAAAACCGAAGAGGAAATCGGCCAACTGGAAACGGAGATTGCTAAATTAGACAAGATTTTATCCTCGTCGGCAACCATTGACGATCATTCAATTTTCGGAAAATACGAAGAACTAAAAGAAAAATTAAAAGCTGTCGTGGAAAACTGGGAAGCACAACATATTGAACTGGAAGACTGGAAAAACAAAAAAAACTGGTAATGGAAGTAGAAGATTTTATTTACGGAACCCGCGCGGTGATTGAAGCTATTCAAAATGGCAAAAACATTGATAAAATTTTGATAAAAACAGGACTGAAAAACGAATTGGTTCATGAGTTGATTAACCTGATGAAGGAAAAGGAAATCGCTTTTCAGTTTGTACCGATTGAAAAAATAAACCGTGTTACACGCAAAAACCACCAGGGGGTGCTGGCTTTTATTACTCCCATTGAATATACCGACATTGAAGATGTTCTCCCAATGGTTTATGAAAAAGGCAGAGAACCTTTGATATTGGTGCTTGACCAGATAACAGACGTACGTAATTTCGGTGCAATCACCCGGTCTGCAGAATGTGCGGGAGTTGATGCAATTATCATTCCTGAAAAAGGGATGGCGCGGATTGGTGCCGATGCCGTAAAAACCTCAGCCGGAGCGCTGCATCTCATTCCTGTTTGCAAAGTAAAAAGCCTTACCCGGACCCTCCGTTTTCTTAAGGATTCGGGAATTGCAGTGATTGCCGCCACTGAGAAAACCGACAAAATATATACTGAAGGAAATTTTAAACGACCGGTTGCCATTGTGATGGGTTCGGAAGACACCGGAATTTCAGATTCAGTTTTGCAACTTGCCGACGAACAGCTGAAAATACCACTTTTGGGTAAAATCGGCTCACTCAATGTTTCGGTTTCGGCGGCGTTAATGATTTATGAGGCAGTGCGGCAACGTGGCTAATCGATTATTTTCAGCGTTCTTTTAAATGATTCTTCCAGCGAGATAAAAGTTTCTGTGCTCGAAACGCCGGGAATCTTCTGAATCTCTCCGCTTAAAATGGATTTCAGATGCTCATTGTCGCGCGCATACACTTTGATAAAGATGGCATATTCACCGGTTGTATAATGACATTCCACAATTTCGGGAATACTTTTTAACCTTTCAACCACTTCGGTAAACAGCCCTCCTTTTTCGAGAAAAATGCCAATGTAAGTGCAGGTTCTGAAATCTACTTTTTTGGGATCGATATGGTATCCAGAGCCGACAATCACGCCCAAATCAATCATCCGGTTCACACGCTGGTGTATGGCAGCCCGCGAAACACCCACCTCAACGGCTACATCTTTAAATGGAATCCTTGCATTTTTAGTAATGATGTCCAAAATTTTGAGGTCAATATCGTCCAATTTGTTACGCAATGTCATTTTCTGGCAATTTTCCACGAAATATAGAAAAATTATACCTTCAATTTATCATTTTGTCACTTTTTTACCCCATAAGTTAAAATTGAGTTCAAAAATTAACATGTGATTTTTTGAAAGTATTACGCCTAAACTTGCTGAATCATGCTCTCTGATCATTTTTTTCGGTTAAAATGAATCAACAAAAACGTGGTGAAAAATCAAAATATTAAAACTAACGCCTCTTTTTTCCTATTTTTAGGCCCTCATTTTATACCAGATTTTATTAAAACAAATTTTCTAACAACAAAAAATCAGAATATGAAACCTACATTATTAATACTTGCTGCGGGAATGGGCAGTCGTTTTGGCGGATTGAAACAGGTAGAACCCGTTGGTCCCAATGGTGAAGCCATTATCGATTATTCTATTTATGATGCCATCCGTGCCGGATTTGGCAAAGTTGTTTTTATTATCCGCGAAAGTTTTGCCGATGCCTTCAAAGAAAAATTCGACAGCAAACTGAAAGGAAAAATTGAGGTGGAATATGTTTTCCAGGAACTGCATATGTTGCCCGAAGGTTTCAGTCTGCCTGAAGGACGTGAAAAACCATGGGGAACCGCGCACGCGATTCTGGTGGCCCGCGATGTGATCAAAGAACCATTCTGTGCACTGAATGCCGATGATTTTTATGGTTACAAAGCCTACAAAGCAATGGCTGATTTCCTGGTTTCATCAACCGACCCGCAGGAATACTCAATGGTAGGTTATTACCTGAAAGAAACGCTTTCTGATTTCGGTTCGGTTTCGCGCGGAATCTGCGATACAAACCCCGAAAATTATCTTG
Organism: Draconibacterium sp.; assembly: GCA_036735485.1. Taxonomy (GTDB): domain Bacteria; phylum Bacteroidota; class Bacteroidia; order Bacteroidales; family Prolixibacteraceae; genus Draconibacterium. Next base: position 9,968 of record DAINOH010000111.1, read on the forward strand.
AAAAGATTGTTGAAACTATCAAAATTGTCAAACGCGGCAACGAAATTCTTTCTATCGAAAGCGATGGCAGCGAAACGCCGCTCACCGGAAGCGAAGTTACCTCGATGAACAACTGGGGTTTTAAACCTTCGGTATTTCCAATTCTTGAAAAACGTTTTAAAGGATTCCTTGAAAGGGAAATTGGTAACCTGAAATCGGAGATGTACATCCCATCGGTGGTGTTTGATATGATTGACGACAACGAAGCCAAGGTAAAAGTACTGGAAGCCGATTCGCCCTGGTTTGGCGTTACTTATAAAGAAGACAAACCTTTTGTGATTGAAAAGATTAAAGCGCTGATTGAAAAAGGTGATTACCCGGAAAAACTTTGGTAGTAAGATAGCAAGAAGCCAAATCAATTTACAATTTAGCTATTAACTATTTACTATTTTGATCTGCGACAGTCCAAAAATCAAGTATCAAGCATCCAGAATCCAACATCAAATATCCAGTATCCAGAATCAAGTATCGAAAACATGAACAACAAACTAATCAGTATTGCACAGCAATTTCAACTCGAAGGCGAAGTTGCCGGTGTGACCAATCTTGGCGAGGGTTTTATCAACGACACCTATATTGTCGTTACCCAAACGGGCAAAAGATACATTCTGCAGCGGAAAAACAAGCGCATTTTTTCGCCGGTTACGGCCATGATGGAGAACATCCAAAAGGTTTGCCTTCATATAAAAAAGAAGGTGGAACTGGCCGGTGGCGACCCGCTGCGCGAAGCGATGACAATAATTCCGGCCAATGATGGAAAACTGTACTTTGTGGATGAGGAGGAAGAGTTCTGGGCGGTTTGTCTGTTTATTGAAGGAGCAGTTACTTACGATTCGGCAAAAACACCCGAACTTGCCTATGCCGGAGGAAAAGGCATCGGGAAATTTCAGTCGCTGGTGGCTGATTTGAATGAACCACTGACCGACATTCTGCCCGGTTTTCACAACATCCGTTTCCGGTTTAAACAATGGGACGAAGCGCTTGCCAAAGACACGGCCGGTAGAAAAGCGGCGGTTGCACAGGAAATTGATTGGGTGGAAAGCCGTCGCAGCGAAATGCTGGCGTTCTGGGAAAATGTTGAAAACGGAACAATTCCCACGCGTATTACCCACAACGACACAAAAATCACCAACATTCTGTTCGACAAAAAAGGCGATGTTTTGTGTGTGATCGACCTCGACACAGTACTGAACAGCACGGTGCTGAACGACTTTGGAGATGCCATGCGCTCTTACACCAACACGGGAGCCGAGGATGATGAAAACCTCGCCAATGTTTCGATGGATATTGAGATTTTCAGGGCTTTTACACGCGGATACCTCGAAGAAACACGTTTGTTTCTGACACCTGCAGAAATTGCCTACCTCGCATTTTCAGCGCGGTACATAACATACGAGCAGGTACTGCGGTTTCTGATGGATTATATCAACGGCGATACTTACTACCGAACCAAATCGGCCGACCACAACCTGATCCGCACCCGTGCCCAGTATAAACTGCTGCAAAGCATGGAAGCGCAGTTTGAATCAATGAACCTGATCGTAAGGGAATATTGCCAGCCCGTTGGCTGAAGCCAACGGAAATATTGCAGGCTTGGTTGAATATAAAAGGAACCGTTCTTTTCAAAATGAACGGTTCCTTTTACTTTTACTGCTGCCAGCAGGCTGAAGTTCAGTCTGCAAACCACGCGATAAATCCCGAATCTTCGGGAGCGCGGAAGCGAGGGGTTTCTTCTGTGGTTGAATCGACTAAGATTTAATTGAGTGAATCCAGTATTGATAAAACTTCATTTTTTAAAGGGGCAAGATCGGTTTCTATGGTAGTCCACACAATTTCATCTTTAATTTGATAATATCCATGCACGAGAATATGCCTCATTCCGATTAAATCCTGCCATTCAACTGTTTGGTGATTCGTTTTAAAATCTTTAGTTAAAAGATAAGCCGCTTCACCAATTATCTCAAGATTCTTAATTACAGCAAATTTTCAAAATCTTGTCGTTTTTATAACTTTCAAATGTTTTGCCGTCAACAAACTCAAAAATATTATCGATGGCCTCAACAATATGCAGTAACCTGGTTTTATCTTTAATTTTTTCTCTCATAAATTAAAATCTTATCCTTTTCTGCTCCTTCTGCTGCAAACTGTTTTAACTGTCCTTCCTCAACCAGATCGACCTTTTTACCGGTAAGGGTTTGCAGATCGTTTAAAATATGAGCGTATTTAAACAATGTGAGTTTAATTCCGGGAATAAAATTTACAAGAATATCGATATCACTGTTTCTATCCTCCTCCGAACGGGCGTAAGAACCAAACAACCATGCCTTTTCGATGGGCTGACCTGAAAAATAATGCGCTATTTTCTTTACCAAAACCTGGTCCATATTCCTTTGTACTTTTTGCCAAATTTAAAGAATTCTATTCATTTTGTGTTATGCTGTCTCTGGCAAACCACGCGACAAATTCCGAAGCTTCGGGAGCGCGGGAACGGGGATTGTCGCTATTTACTTCAATCCTTTTTTATACTTTATAACCTCTTTTAAGTCTTTAATCTGTTTTTGTTGGTTAATATCAATAATCAATGGTAAAAGTTTACCAATTGGTTTTGCCACCTCAAATACCTCTTTTAATTTATTGTCGATGTCTAATTCCAAAACCCCAATTCCTGTTTTTTCTGTGAAATAAAAGCCCGTTTTTATATAGTTTTCCCAAATAGAAAGCCAAAGAATAGTTTTTTTCTTATCAACTACTTTACACAACCATGCATTTCCATCTTTGTAAAACTGCCATTGTGGTTCCAAACTAAATTCATCGGTAAAAATTTTAATTATTTCCTGATAGATATTGAAAAGTTCTTTACCAAGGACGTTTTCCAAAACTTCATTGGTAGGTTCTATTTCTTTATCCCGTAAAAGTATTTTTTCCTTGTCTGATTCCATAATATCTCAATTTTCA
>DAINOH010000112.1:0-12833 GCA_036735485.1 Draconibacterium sp.
CCATCGTGTAAAACCAGTTGCACCAGCCGTTCACGGCGCTGCACACGGGGTTGTTCATTTTTTCCTGCATCAGCGTAGCGTAGGTTTCGTTCACTTCGTACACATTTTCGCCGGTGACCAGTACCAGTTGGTCGGAGCTGATTTCGCGGCCTGGTTTCAGCATAAAACCCGGGTTCAGCACCGACTCGGCCACAAGAGAAAACTGATTGCCATCGTGTTTCAGCACTTGCAAACGCCCGAGCGTGTTGGCGTTGAGGAGGTAGCCTGCTGTGAGCGCCGGGGTTTTTGTATTGCTGAAAAGCGAAATGTTCCACCAGCTTTGGGCCGTAAGCGGACTGGCTGTGAGCAGCGTGTCGCTCATCACACCGCCTTTGGTTTCGCCATAGGGTTCGGGCCGTACCCAGGGCTGGGCAAGGTTCTGGATATTTCCGGCATCGTAATACATCGCGCCGTTGGTGAGGCATTTTTCTGCGTTGCCAAAAAACAAGGCGCCACCATTTTGCTGTACCAGCCGCAAAGGTTCAAGGCTGCGGATGTTGATATCTGCAGCTGAAATATTTTTGTAAATCACCTCAAAACCAATGGCCGCGCAGTTGCTGAAAAGCGTGATTTGCTGGGTGAAACTGAGTTTCCGGTTTTTGTCGGTTCCATGAATCACCAGCATCGGATTTCCTTTGTCGTCGTTGGTTTGCGTGGTTTTGTACCGGTAGTTTTGGCTGTCGGAAGTGTACAGCTTTCCTGCAGGCAAAACGGCGCTTACCGCCCCGGCAAACAACGGCTCTCCTGAAATTGTGGCGGCAGAAAGTTGCCCTGTTTTTTTATCGAACTGCACTGTGTAAACGCTATTACTGATTTGCTGTGCCTGTGCCGAAAACAGCAGCAGGACGAGCAAGGCAAGAATGGCTGGTTTCTTCATTTGATTTGTTTTTGGTCGGGATTAAAGGTAGAAAAAAAATTGTTGCGGGTTGCGGGTTGCGGGTTACAGGTTGGAAAAGTGATTGGTGGAGATTGATAGAGATTGATGGAAGAAGATTCTGGATTCTGGATAAAGAAGAATGGAGATTGATGGAGATTTATAGAGATTGATTGAGAAGATGGGGGATTCAATGTTGTTTAGTTATGAATTAAAATATTGTAAACAGATTGCTTCGCTTCGCTCGCAATGACGTTTTAGATTGGGGTGTAGGGTGAGGTTTTTTGCGGCTTTGCCGCAAAAAACCTCACCGAATCCCTCAGAAAGCGCCCGTCATTGCGAAGGAACCCCGAAACTTCGGGGGACTGAAGCAATCTGCATGAAATAATGAGGTCTGTTAACTAAAAGATATTCAAACTTGAAACTTGATACTTGATGCTGGATAAAGAAGAATGGAGATTGATGGAGATTTGTAGAGATTAATTGAGAAGATGCTGGATACTTGATGCTGGATTTTTTTAACGCAGAGGACGCAGAGAAAACGCAAAAGGCGCAAAGGATTTACATCACTTTGCGCCCTCTGAGTTTCAATAGATATTGGAACTTAGCATTTAAATAGTTTTGATTGTGGCTAAATGCCAGTCGCCAGAAGCCAGCCGCCAGCCGCGATTTATTCATTCACGCATTCATGCATTAAAGTGATCACGCACTAACAGTCTTCGCCTGCCGTTTTCTGTCGTTTTCGTCGAGCAGGATTTTGCGGATGCGCTGGTATTTTGGCGTTACTTCGAGGTACTCGTCGTTTCGCAGGTATTCCATGGCTTCTTCGAGCGAGAACTTCACTGCCGGGGCAATGCTTGTTTTCTCGTCGGAGCCCGAAGCGCGCATATTGGTCAATTTCTTTGTACGTACAATATTCAATGTAAGGTCGTCCTGACGGGTGTTTTCGCCAATTACCTGTCCCATGTAAACATCTTCGCCGGGTTCAACAAAAAAGCGACCGCGATCCTGCAGTTTGTCGATGGAGTAGGCGATGGAAGTTCCTGTTTCGAGACAAATCAGTGCACCATTACGGCGCACTCCCAAATCCCCTTTCCAGGGTTCGTAGCCATAAAAACGGTGTGCCATGATGGCTTCGCCTTCGGTGGCGGTGAGCATCTGGTTACGCAAACCGATTAAACCACGGGCCGGAATCAGGAAATCCATGTGTGAGCGTTCGTTTTTAACTTCGATTGAAACAATGTCGGCTTTGCGCTGGGTAACCAGTTCGATTACTTTTCCGGCAAAAATTTCAGGTACATGAACCGTCAATGCTTCAATGGGTTCATGTTTCACCCCGTCAATCTCTTTTATCAAAACTTTGGGCTGGCCCAACTGCATTTCAAAACCTTCGCGGCGCATGGTTTCCACCAAAACCGAGAGGTGAAGGATTCCGCGTCCATAAACCAGGAACGAGTCGGCCGATTCGGTTTCTTCAACACGCAATGCCAGGTTTTTTTCGGTTTCCTTGAAAAGTCTGTCGCGGAGCTGGCGCGAGGTTACAAACTTGCCATCTTTTCCGAAGAATGGCGAGTTGTTGGCCACGAATAACATACTCATGGTTGGCTCATCCACTTTAATCGGAGCAAGTCCTTCGGGTTCTTCGCCATCGGCCACGGTGTCGCCAATATCAAAACCGTCAAGTCCAAGCACAGCACAGATTTCGCCGCAGGGTACCGGCAGTTTTGTTTTTTCCTTGCCCAGACCTTCAAAAAGAAAAACTTCCTTTAACGTGGTTTTCTGAATGGTTCCGTCGCGTTTTACCAACGACACCTGCGAACCGGGTACCAGTGTTCCTCGGGTTACTTTTCCTACGGCAATACGACCGATGTACGATGAATAATCGAGCGAAGTGATGCGCATTTGCAGCGAACCTTCACGCGGTGTTGAGGCAGGAATATATTCAAGAATTGTATCAAGCAGATAAGTAATGTCGGTGGTTTCAGTTTTCCAGTCGGGACCCATCCACCCGGCTTTCGACGAACCAAAAACGGTGGGGAAGTCGAGCTGGTCTTCGGTGGCTTCAAGACTAAACATCAGGTCGAAAACTTTTTCCTGCGCAATATCGGGTGTGCAGTTGGGTTTATCCACTTTGTTAATCACCACAATGGGTTTCAGTCCCAGTTCGATGGCTTTCTGCAACACAAACCGGGTTTGCGGCATGGGGCCTTCAAAGGCGTCAACAATGAGTAAAACGCCGTTGGCCATGTTGAGCACGCGTTCCACTTCGCCGCCAAAGTCGCTGTGGCCTGGGGTGTCGATGATGTTGATTTTTGTGTCTTTGTAACGTACCGACACGTTTTTTGAAAGGATGGTGATACCGCGTTCGCGCTCCAGGTCGTTGCTGTCGAGTATGAGTTCACCCATGTTCTGGTTTTCGCGGAAAAGGTTTACCTGGTGCAGGATTCTGTCAACCAGTGTTGTCTTTCCGTGGTCAACGTGCGCAATGATGGCGATATTTCTGATTTCAGTCATTTTGTTTCTTTTTATTTTGATAAGGCAACAGCGAACTGTTTTAATTGTTTTACAATACGTTACAAATGTTACGGAGGTTCTCCGGAACGGGCTGCAAAAGTATAAAAGTTTTATCGCGTGGCAAGTGAAACCGGTTGGTTGATTGGTTATTTGGCGGAAAATTAATATCGGGAGGAATAATAGTTTGAAAAGCAATTCGCATATAAAATAACAACCCGGTGCGGGTTGTTTAAATGAAAGATTGTATCCGGAAAATCGAACCCGTACCTGGTTCAGGTTTCATCTATTAAATGTAGGTTACTAAAATCGAATCCGTACCGGATTCTTTATGGAATGCTAAATTTCATTATTTGTTTTTCAACACGGTACGTGTTGGTTTTTAGTAGAAAAAAATAGTATCGAAAGAACAACAATCCGGTACGGGTTGGAAAAATGAAAGATTGTATCCGGAAAACCGAACCCGTAACGGGTTCAGGTTTCATCTATTAAATGTTGGTTACTAAAATCGAATCCGTACCGGATTCTTTATGGAATGCTAAATTTCATTATTTGTTTTTCAACACGGTACGTGTTGGTTTTTAGTAGAAAAGAATAGCGTCGAAAGAACAACAACCCGGTACGGGTTGGATAAATGAAAAATTGTAAGCGGAAAATCGAACCCGTACCGGGTTCAGGTCCCATCCGCCGCACTGGCTTCTACTAAAATCGAATCCGTACCGGATTCATCTTTTGAAAAGCAAATTCCATTATTTGCTTTTATTCAACACGGTACGTGTTGGATTTTAGTAACAATGAATTATTTATCCGGATTAACAACCCGGTACGGGTTGGATTTATAAGTTGCATTTTCGTACCTTTAAACGAAAAATGGTACCGGGAACATTCACACAAATTTATTTGCAATTCGTAATTGCAGTAAAATTCAGAGAAGCAAGATTAACAGCAAATCACCAGAAAGAGATATTTTCTTTTATTGCCGGATTAATCAATTCCATGGGACACAAAAGCTATGTAGTAAACGGAATGCCTGACCATGTTCATATTTTCATGAGCTTTTCTCCGTCTCATTCACCATCAGAAACAATTAAGGAAATTAAACGTGCATCAACCAATTTTATCAATGAAAAGGGGTGGTCTGGAAGAAAATTTCAATGGCAAAACGGTTATGGTTGTTTTTCATACAGCCTTTCACAGATTGATGATGTGGTGAAATATATTTTAAACCAGCAAAGCCATCATGCCAAACGAAGTTTCAGGGAAGAATACGTGGAGTTTCTTCGACGGTTCGAGGTGGAATTCAACGAACAATTTTTGTTTGAATTTTTTGATGATTGATTTAAAATCGAACCCGTACCGGGTTCAGGTTTCAGCTATTAAATGTTGGTTACTAAAATCGAATCCGTACCGGATTCTTTTTGGAATACCAAATTCCATTATTTGTTTTTTCAACACGGTACGTGTTGGATAATAGTAGCATGAAACAAAACCACGAGAACAACAACCCGGTACGGGTTGGATTAACGAAAAATTGTATGCGAAGAATCGAACGCGTACCGGGTTCATGTTTCATCCGTCGCATGGTTTTTACTAAAATCGAATCCGTACCGGATTCATATTTTGAAACAAAATTCCGGTTTTTTGTTTTCTATCAACCCGGTACGGGTTGGTTTTTAGTAGAAAAGAATTTCATCGCAGGATTAACAACCCGGTACGGGTTGGATAAATGATACAGAAAATGTGGATAATCGAACCCGTACCGGGTTCAGGTTTCATCTGTTGCATGGTTGTTACTAAAATCGAACCCGTACCGGGCTCTGACATATCATTTGCAAATGGTTTCTACTATAATCGAATCTGTACCGGATTCATTTTGACCCAAAATCGGCTACCGAATCAAATACAAATGTTTATCCGTTCTTAACACCATTCCTTTATCCACAAAGGCCGGGATGGCTTTTACAGTTTCGCCGATGCTGTTTTCGGCCACCTTTTCAAAATGATCACCGGGTTTGATAATGGTGCAATCGCCTTTTACATTGAAAAAATAGAGATTACCAGCTGCCAGGATGGGAGAGGAGTTGAAGTTGCCTTTCAGTTCCTGTTTCCAGATCAGTTTTGCCGTTGCTGCGTCGATATACGAAACCAGGCCGCGGTCGTGTACAAAATACATTCTGCCGTCAGCAATAACAGGCGTTGGAATCTGGGGAAATTCATCCTGGTACATCCATTTTACATGTGTTTTTGTCACATCACCTTTACCGGTGGGGTCGATGGCATATTCGCGGGTAAAATAGGGTTTGTTATCTTCGAAAATCCAGCCCGAATTCACAAACACAAGCCCGTTCCAGTACAAAGGCTGACTTACTGTCGAATCAAAACCATATTCCATGGTCCAGATAACTTCGCCCGTGTTTACATCGTGGGCAAAACACATAAACGATGAGTTGCTGATCAGCAGTTCTTTTCCGTTGACCTCTATAACAATCGGGGTTTGATAAGATTTCCGGTAAACAGGTTCGAGCTTGTCATAAATTTCTTTGGGGCGCACGCTTTTCCAGATGGTTGCTCCGGTTTTTTTGTCCAGGGCAATTACATACGGGTCTTCGGTTCCTTCGAGATGAACAATCAGTTTGTCGTTGTGTAAAATCACAGACGATGCCGGCCCTTGCATGTGCGCGGCTTTCAGGTCCTCACGTTTCCAAACCACATCAAAACTGTTTGTGTTGATACAGGCCGTACCAAAAGTTCCGTAATGAACATACACAAAACCGGCTTCGATACAGGGAGTTGGTGTTGCGTATGAGTTGGTGCCGTGAATTCCCTGCGGATCAGGACAGGTAAAAATGGTTTTTTCATCCAACAGTTTTCCGGTTTCAAGGTCGAAACAAAGCGTGTAAAATTCTGTACCGTCTTCCTTTGCTGAAGTCACCCAGATTTGCTTTCCAAAAACCACCGGTGATGACCATCCCAAACCTTTTACCGGTGCCTTCCACACAACATTAGTTGAGTCACTCCAGTGCAACGGCGCTGTTTTAACCGCTGCATGTCCATCCATGTTCGTACCGCGAAAATGTGTCCAGTTGGCGGAGTTTTGTGAAAAAGCCACTGGCAAAATGATAACGGAGAAAACAAAAAACAACAGGTTTCTTTTCATGACAGGTTTAGTTTTGATTTCAAAAATATTGAAAATTGTGAGAATACAAGTTCCGGGTAACAAGTTTCGGGTTACAGGTTATTTTGATTTACGATTTACAGATTTACGATTTACTATTTTGGCAAAAACTATTTTCTCCACTCATTCACCCAATTTCAATTACAATACCTCTTGATGACATTGTACGCCCCGTAAATCCCTAATTCTCCGGCACGGCTGAGATCGTTGGCGCCACCCTCGGTATCGTTCATGAAAATTTTTGTAAGTCCGCGGTTAAAATAGGCTTCCGCAAATTCCGGCTCAATTTCGATAGCACGGTTCAGGTCTTCGATGGCACTTTTGTATTCCCCCAGCCTGAGTTTGATAAATGCGCGGTTGTAATAGGCCACATAAAACGACGGGTCAATATACAAAACAACTTCGTAATCCTCCAGGATCTGTTTGTATTCAAAAGCCAGCGTCTGATTTTCCCTGTTTATTTCCTGCGCAGTTTTTTCACCCAGTTTCACACTTAGTTCATTGTTCGCGCTCTCCAGCATTTCAATTTGTTCCAGCATTTTGTAATGGGCATTTGCCCTTTCAAACCAGGCAATTCCCTGTTTGTCATCCATTTTTATTGTTTTATCAAAATCGGCCACAGCCTGGTTGTATTTACCGGTCAGACTATAAAAAACACCCCTGTTCAGCAGGTTGTGACTGTTTTCCTGAATTTTAATCTTATCGTTAAAAAACAGGATAAAATTCTCAAAAACAGGTTTGTAGGTATCAACAGATTTGTTGGTGAGTGTCAGCAGCGGGTTGTAATTATTTTTTATGTTGATGAGGTTGAGCGCTTCGTTGTAATACTGAAACCTGTCGTAATCAACCGAGTTTTTCTCAAATGCCGAAACAATAAACAAAGGTTGTAAATCGATGACAATGTTGCGGTTTTGAATTAGCCCGTCTTCCGCATCTTCCTCTTCTTCGCCCGGTAATTCGCGCGAATCTTCAATCATCAGGTTCAGTTTGCGGTTATTCCGGCTGTTTTTCTGCGCCTCGTCACTCATCATTTCGTCGATGGCCTTTTCGGTGTCTTCTTTTTTCTCATCATTTGATTGTGTACCCGGAGTATTAGCAGCAAGTAGCTGGTTCTGCGTTGTTTTTGTTGTGTCCTGCTGGGTTGAACCCTGATTTTGCGCCACTTGTTTTTGTGCTGTTTGCTGTTTTTGTGAGTTTCGTTGTGCTCTGGCAATTTCTTCGGCTTTTAAACGACGTGCTTCGAGATCGAATTTCGGATTAAGTTGTGCAGCGATGGCATAATCGTTTTCATAGCCCGGAATTTTCAACACTTCTTTGGCCATTGCGCGGTTAAAATAGGCATTTGCCATTTCAGGGTTTAACTGAAGCGCCATGTTGTAATCCATGATTGCTCCGGCATAATCCTCAAGCTTTTGCTTTACTATTCCACGGTTGTTGAATGCCAGTGCATTTTGCGGATCGAAATTAATACTTTGGTCGAAGTCACGCAAAGCCGAAGCGTAATCTTCCATTTCGAAACGTGCCAGACCACGGTTCAGGTAAGCTCCGGCATAATGTGGCCTGATCACAATCACTTCATTCAGGTCTTTTATCGCCCCGCGTGTATCGCCGCTTACAATTTTTGCATTGCTGCGGTTCATTAAAGCATAAGTTGATTTTGGATTGATTTTCAAAGCTTTATTGTAATCTTCAATGGCGCCCTGCAAATCCTTTTGTGCCAGTTTTGCCAAACCGCGGTTGTTATAAATATTTTCGTTATCGGGGTCAAATTCAAGGGCTTTGTTGTAGTCTTCAATTGCTCTCGAGTAGTTCTTCAGGTTGTGGTAAGCCATTCCACGGTACAAATACGCTTGTGGATAAAAAGGTTTTATATCGATCGCCGTATTATAATCGTTGATTCCGCCACGGTAGTCTTCCAACTGGTGTTTGGCGATTCCCCGGTAAAAATAGGCTTCAGCAAGTTTAGGTTTGAATTTCAGTACAATATTGAAATATTCGATGGCGCCCGTGTAGTTACCAATCTGGGTGCGGGTCTGCCCAACCCTCATATAATGATCGATGTTTACCTGTGCACTGGCACTGAAATAGAGTGTAACCAAAAGCAGGAATAAAATCCGTTTCATGCTGAATTTTAATAAGTCGTCAAAAATAGCAAATTAGCAGTATAGCGATAATGGCGGTTAATTTTATTTAACGATTGAAACGAAAACGGGAAAGATGGTTCATGGCGTCGGTATTTCAAACAACGGGCCGTTTCTGTCGGGGCTTTTTTTAATAAAATCGAACCCGTACCGGGTTCCGGTTTGATTTATCGCATCGTAGTTACTAAAATCGCATCCGTACCGGATTCTTTTTGGAATACAAAATTTCATTATTTGTTTTTCAACCCGGTACGGGTTTGTTTTCAGTAGCATTGTATACAACCACAAGAGCAACAACCCGGTACGGGTTGGATTAACGAAAAATTGTAAGCGGAAAATCGAACCCGTACCGGGTTCCGGTTTCATCTGTCGCATTGTTTCTTCTACTAAAATCGAATCCGTACCGGATTCATTTTTTGATTGCATTCGTTTTTGAAATTGTCAACCCGGTACGGGTTGGATAATTGGGATAATTTTTGGAAGATCAAACCCGTACCGGATTCCGTTTTCATCTGTCGCTTCGTAGTTACTAAAATCGAATCCGTACCGGATTCATTTTGGAATACAAAATTTCATTATTTGTTTTTCAACCCGGTACGGGTTTGTTTTTAGTAGCATTATATACAACCGCAAGAGCAACAACCCGGTACGGGTTGGATTAACGAAAAATTGTAAGAGGGAAATCGAACCCGTACCGGGTTCCGTTTTGATTTATTGCATAGAGGTTACTAAAATCGAATCCGTACCGGATTCATTTTTTTGTTTGCATTCCATGTTTGAAATCAACAACCCGGTACGGGTTGGTTTTTAATAGCAAAAAATTCAATCAAAAGAACAACAACCCGGTACGGGTTGGATAATTGTAGTAATTTTTGGATAATCGAATCCGTATCGGGTTCTGTTTTGATTTATCGCATCGTAGTTACTAAAATCGAATCCGTACCGAATTCATTTTTTGCTTGCATTCCATGTTTGAAATCAACAACCCGGTACGGGTTGGTTTTTAGTAGCAACAAATGTACCCCAAAAATCCTCCCTGCTGTTCGGGGTTCCGGCGATGTTTTTTCGATTTATGCCAATCCAAAATGTAAATTGTTATTTTTATGACGTAACAAAACAATAAATTATGTGCGAAAGATGCGGCTGGAGTACCAGCAATGAAAGGATGATCAGGTATCACGATGAAGAGTGGGGTGTTGCTTTACACGACGACCAAAAACTGTTTGAGTTTTTTGTGCTGGAAGGATTTCAGGCCGGGTTGAGCTGGCAGATTGTGCTGAATAAGCGCGAAGCTTTTCGCGAAGTTTTTGACCAGTTCGATCCTGAAAAAGTGGCGAAATATGACGATGCAAAAATTGCCGCTCTTGGTGAAAATCCGGCTATCATCAGGAACAAAGCCAAAATTGCTGCCTGTGTAAACAATGCGCAGCGTTTTCTGGAAGTGCAGAAAGAATTTGGCAGCTTCGATCACTACATCTGGAAATTTGTGGATTATAAACCCATTGTTAACCAGTATACAAGTCTCAGTGAACTGCCTGCAAAAACACCGCTTTCTGATGCCATTTCGGCGGATCTGAAAAAACGGGGTTTCAAGTTTGTGGGTTCGACAGTAATTTATGCGCACATGCAGGCCACTGGAATGGTGAACGATCATCTTGTGTCTTGTTACAGACACCAACAGGTTATTTTGGGTTAAAAAACTTAAAAATTTTATTAGCAGACGGTTAAAAAACAATTAATTTATATTTTAGTCGCCACAAAAATTAAAAATCGTAAATACAAGAAATTTTGATTATGGTTCGCGTTGTTTATACATTTCTGGCAGTTTTGGTTTTTGCCGGTAACAGTTTTGCAGGCCCCGAGGGGAAAGGTGATGGTAAAAATCCGGTGGGTTATGTTTTTGAAGATGAGATAAAATTGCCGGCCACATCGGTAAAAGATCAGTACAGGACAGGAACGTGCTGGTCGTTTTCAGCACTGTCGTTTTTTGAGTCTGAAATGATCAGGCAGGGCAAACCTGAAGTCGATCTTTCTGAAATGTTTATCGTTCGCACCACTTATTCAGAAAAAGCCAAACGTTACGTCCGTATGCATGGCGAGAATACTTTTTCGGCCGGCGGTGCATTTCACGACGCAAAAAATATGATTCTCCAATATGGAATTGTTCCTGAATCGGTTTACGATGGATTAAAATATGGCGAAACCAAACATGTTCATGGCGAACTGGACAATATTCTGAAACAACAGGTTGATGCGGTGGTTGAAAACAAGAACAAAAAGCTGAGCACCGTTTGGAATCAGCCGGTTGAAGCAACTTTAGATACTTATTTGGGCGAAATCCCCAAAGAATTTGAATACCAGGGGAAAAAATACACACCTCAGAGTTTTGCCACCGATTTTGTTGGCCTCAATATGGATGATTATGTGGAAATTTCTTCCTATACACATCATCCTTTTTATTCAAAGTTTATCATTGAAGTGCCTGATAACTGGTCTTGGGATGAAGTTTATAACGTTCCGGTTGACGAAATGGAACAAATCATCGACAATTCTCTGAAAAACGGTTATACAGTTGCCTGGGCTGCCGATGTGAGCGAAAAGGGATTTGTAACCAGCAACAAGGGTGTCGCTGTTCTACCGGCTGCTATTTCGGAAGAGATGTCGGATGCTGAAATTGCGAAATGGGAGGCACTTCCTGAAAAGGAAAAGGAGAAAGAGTTGTACAAACTCGAAAAACCAGTGGCAGAAATTACCGTAACCCAGGAAATGCGCCAATCCGCTTTTGACAATTACGAAACTACCGACGATCACGGAATGCACATTGTTGGCACAGCCAAAAACCAGGATGGAAAGGTGTTTTACAAAGTAAAAAACTCGTGGGGTGACTATAACGAATACGACGGTTATTTTTATGTGTCGAAACCATATGTGAGACTGAAAACCATGTCACTGATGGTCAATAAAAATGCCATTCCGAAAGAAATCAGAACAAAGCTGAAACTTTAAATAACAGCCCTTCAGAGTAGTCTGAAGGGTTTTTTTATCTTTGACCGCAACAAAAACTGAATCATGTTCCGTCAAATTTTTCTAATTCTGACCCTTTTTATTCCAATAGCTCTTTTTGCCCAGTCATCGGGTGAAGATTATACCTGGTGGAACGAATTGCATGGCTGGGAAGAGGGAGACCCTGGCTGGCGAAACTGGATAATTATGTCGCCCGGATACCTGGGACCCAATGCACTGCCGGTACCCGATGTGAAAAAAGGAATTGTTGCTGAAAGTACAGAACTTGAATTCACTGCTTCTGCCCATTTTATGAAAGGTGATCCCACACAGGATATTTCGGGACGTTTGTTCGTGCCCTTTGCAAAAGGCCGGATTGCCGTGGAATTATATGGTGTGATACTGGAACATTTTGCTTTTTCAGATGAAATCAGGAACGAACGTTTTGCACGGATTGAGGATGGAAAAGGCTACGCAAACGGCGATTTCTATTTCAGCACCCTGATTCAGCTTTGGAAAGACCGCAAATTGCCGGATGCGATGCTCAGGATGGCCTGTAAAACAGCGTCAGGGAACCAACTTGCAGGGGCGAGACACACTGATACGCCGGGGTATTTTTTTGATGTCAGTTTTTCAAAAAGCATCCTGTTAAACGAAAAGAGTAATCTGCGTCCGTTTGCTTCGGGAGGATTTTATAGCTGGCAAACACTTGACGAACTGAATCTTCAAAACGATGCTTACATGTATGCGCTCGGAACCGATCTGGCAGTTGATTCCTGGAATTTTTCAGCTTCCTGTTCAGGATATTCGGGCTACAAAGAGCAGCGCGACAAACCCTTCCAAATGAATTTCGAACTGAAGAAAAATTTTAACGGCAAAGCTTTCCGGTTTCAATACTTGCACGGAATCCGTGACTGGGAATACAAAACCTTTAAATTTTCGTTTATCTGGTACCTCAAACCTGTAAATTAACCTGCTTGTTTTGCTCCCGATTTCATTAACTTTGCACCCTGAATTCCGGAAAATTTCCGGAGAAAACCGTTACAAAATGAAGAAATTATCGCTTGTAATCTGTGTTTACAACGAAGAA
>DAINOH010000113.1:0-12598 GCA_036735485.1 Draconibacterium sp.
GTCGCTGCCAACTTACCTGGGCCCGTGTTCTTCTGAGCACGGGCCCTCTTGTTTTATAACTTTCAATAAAAATTAACTTAAAATTCCCCAAAACATTAGTATAATTTAAATCTGTATGAAAAGGGCACTGTTGCTTTTTTTTAGCTTTGCAAAATACTGTTTCAGTAAAATATTTAAAACAGATATTTTCTTTATAGATAAGTTGAAAGGAATGAGTTTAAAATTAAGGTTGCTTTTTTTCTTTTTCTTCGTTTTGGCTGTTTTCCCGATTATGGTAAATGCCCAGATGTTTGAAGAATTTGATGTGGATAAGGAAAATGCCAGTGATGAAAAAACTGAACTGAAAATTATCAACCCCAAAGTGAGTTCATGGAAAATATCTGATTACGGGACATTTCAGGATTCGATTGTTTTAGACACAGCACTCGACAATTTCCAGAATTATCACCTTGTTTTTCAGAATTCATTAACAGCAACCTATTTAGGTAATTACGGTTTGCCGGCAATTGATAATGATTTTTTAAACCGAAGTCATGACGTGGATTTTTTATTCTCTCAAACAAGAGAGTTTTACATGTTAACACCGGCCAAACTTCAATATTACAACACACACACACCTTATACACGACTTGATTTCAGCCAGAGTGAAAACAGTGTTATTAAAAATGAAACCAGATTTAATGTGTTTCACTCGCAGAATGTTAATCCTGACTTGAATTTTACTTTCAGAATTAATCTTTCAAAATCTGCAGGTCAATATACCGCGCAGGATTCAAGAAATAATTTCATTACACTTTATTCAAGTTATACAGGGCAGAATCTTCGTCTTTTTTCAGGGTTTATTACGAATGGTGCCAAGAATAGCGAAAATGGGGGTCTTACCAATGAGCAGGATATTTTTAACGGCGCTGAAACTGAATTACTCAACGTGAATCTGAATGCAAGCAAGTCGCTTTTTAAAAGTACTTACTATTTTGTTAACGGAGAATATCGGTTTGGTAAGATGATTAAAACTGAAGGCGACTCGGTACCTACGCTTTTCAGACCCATTTTAGGTATTGTTTTTAATTCGCAGTATGAAAGACACCGTCAGGAGTTTATCGATGAAGAAGTTGCAGAAAATACTTTTTTCGAAAATACCTACTTCGGAGAGGATTACACAAAGGATTCGATCCGGTTTAACAGGCTGAGCAATGTATTTCAACTCAAGCAATACGAAAATTCACAACGAAAATACAGTTTCGGGAAAAGAGCTTATATCGGATTTGACCTTGACAAGACTTTATCTCCCGGTGCCGACACAGCAATTATTACAAGCATTGTGAATAATTATACCAATGTTTATGCAGGAGGTGGAATATTCAGGGAAACCGGCAGTTTCTGGAACTGGAAATTTGACGGGAAAATAGTTTTTGCCGGAGCAAAGGCCGGTGAAACTGAATTACGCGGATTAATCACCAAACCATTCAGTGTAGCCAATGATTCTACAGCAGCACTGGTAATCTCAGGAAACATTAACAATACTGCGGCTGATTATTTTCAGAATGAGTTTTACTCCAATCATTACCGCTGGAACAATGATTTTAAAATGCAACAGCGCATGAATGTGAATGGCAGCATTGTTTCGCAAACCCAAAAACTGAGACTTTCTGCAAACTATGCGCTGATTAACAATTATATTTTCTTTAACCGTGAAGGAATTCCGGAGCAAACCGGAAAGGAATTGTTAGTGCTTTCAGCATTTGCCGACAAGGATTTTGCATTGAAAAATTTCCATTTTCATGCCAGAGCACTTTGGCAACAGGTATCTGATGAGAATTACATTCATCTCCCCGATTTTTCAGCATTTGTTTCGGCCTACTATAAATTTGTGATTTCAAAGGTTTTGTTTACTCAAATTGGAGTTGATACACGCTATAATACAAAATATTATGCCGATGCCTATTCTCCATCCACAGGATTGTTTTATCTTCAGAGTGAAAAAAAATATGGGAATTACCCATATATTGATATTTACGCGAATCTGCGCCTGAAGCGCACACGGGCATTTTTTAAACTCTCGAACATCGGAACCAATTTTCTCGACGGGGAATACTTTACTTCTCCCGGTTATCCGATGCCACGATCGACTTTCAGGTTCGGACTGTCGTGGCTGTTTTACGATTAATGAAGTTTGTTAAAACATATAAAAAGTTATCGGTACTCTTTTTAATTCTCCTGTTTGTTGTTGTTGCGTTGCTTACCTGGATGGAAATACGGGAGATTAATAACAGAAATAAAGAACAAACCACGGGGTTTTCCGATGATTTAAAAAGAATTCAGGATGCAGGAGTCCTGAAAGCGGCAGTTGATTATAATTCCACCAATTATTTTATTTACCGGGGAAGACCGATGGGTTTTGAATATGAATTGTTACAGGCTTATTGCAAAGAAATTGGTGTGAATCTCGAAATTGTGGTCAGCAATAATCTGAATGATGCATTTGAAGGATTGAAAACGGGAAGATTTGATGTAATTGCACGAAATATTACCATAACTCTTGACAGAAGGAATCAACTTGATTTTACAAAACCGATTTACCAAACAAAACAGGTACTTGTACAAAGAATTCAAAATTCAGCAAACGATACAAATTATGTTTCATCTGCGCTTCAATTAACAGGGAAAACAATCACTGTCCAGAAAAATTCCGCTCATCATAAAAGACTCGAAAATCTTTCTGAAGAAATTGGCGGAACCATCAGAATTGAAACCGATTCGCTTTTAGGGGCTGAAGACCTGATCACCAAGGTTGCAAAAGGAGAAATTGATTACACCGTTTGCGATGAAAATGTTGGGATTGTAAACAAATTTTATTACCCGCAGATTGATGTTTCTGTTCAGGTTAGTCTGGAACAAAATATTGCCTGGGCTGTAAGGAAAGGTTCTGTTGACCTGAAAGGTAGTATCGACAAATGGTTTACAGAATTCGAAAGTACCCGCAAATTCAATCATCTTTATTATAAATACTTTGAAAGTCCGCGCGCTTTGGAACGAAAAGAGAGTGATTTCCATAGTCTGACCGGTGGCCGGATTTCGAAGTTTGATGCCACAATAAAAGAAGTATCCAAAAAATTTGGCTGGGACTGGCGTTTGATTGCTGCGATGGTTTATCATGAATCGAGATTCAACGAAAATGCTGCAGCCTGGACGGGTGCTTACGGATTAATGCAAATTATGCCCTCCACTGCCGATGCTTTCGGAATAACCAATATTACCAACCCGAAGCAAAATATTACAGGCGGAGTCATGCTGCTGAATTCACTAAACAGCCAGTTTCTCGAAAGTATTCCTGATTCAGCTGAGCGTGTGAGATTTGTTCTTGCAGCCTACAATGTGGGCCTGGGGCATGTTAAAGATGCCCAGCAATTAGCCGAAAAATACGGGAAGAATCCAAAGCTATGGAATAACAATGTAAAGGATTTTCTGGAATACAAAGCCGAAGAGAAATACTTCAAAGACCCAGTTGTGCGCTGGGGTTATTGCCGTGGAGACGATGCCACCCAATTTGTGGATAACGTGGTTTCGCTGTACAACAATTACAGGAATATTATTGCTGAATAACCCTGTATCCTCTTAACGAATCAACAAATTCGGTTAATATCATTGAAGTGGCGCCCCAGATTATTTCGCCATCAAACTTTACACACGGAACTTTCAGTAAACCGGTTACTGTTTGAATTTCAGTCTCTTCAATATTGTCTGTTAATAATTTGATGGGGAAAAGCAACACCTTTTCAACTTCGTGGCGGTTAATGACAATCCTGTCAAAATCCGGGGTCCAGCCCACAACCGGGTGAATCATGAACTTACTTACCTGAACGTATAAATCTGACAAACCGCCAAGAATTTCAATATTTTCCGGAGATATTCCGGTTTCTTCCCAGGTTTCGCGTAAGGCAGTTTCAACAGCACTTTCATTTTCTTCCATTTTACCACCTGGAAAGGCAATCTGGCCTGCATGATATTTCATCGACGAAGGTCTTTTGATCAGTAAAACAGTTAATTCGTCGTCAATTTCAGAAAGTAAAAGCAAAACGCTGCTATGTTTCATGCCCGGAATATCGTCACTGCCCGCGTTTAACTGCCTGTTGGCCGGAAGCATTTTCAGATGAGAAATTTCACCCGGCAAAGTTTGCTCAAGAAGCTTTTTTATTTCTGATGGCAGAATTTTCATGGGGCAAAAATAACGAATGAAAAGTTAAAGAATCAAATTGAGGCAAACTAATCGAAACGAATCGTTTTTTCAGGCGAAATTTTGCTGATAAATAAACTTGGAATCACAAGCATGAGCGTGGTTAAAGTGATGCTTGCAACATTCAGCAGCACAAAAAAGGTAATCGGGAAATTCACCGGCACCACATCAACATAATACGTTTCGGGATTTAATTTCAGAACATGGAAATATTTCTGAATCAAGATCAGTGTAATTCCAACCACATTTCCCCAAAACATGCCTTTTCCGGTAATCAGCACCGACAAATACAGAAAAATTTTCCTGATACTTTTTCCCTGACTTCCCATCGCTTTTAACAAACCAATCATTTCGATACGTTCGAGCATGAGAACTAGCAGTGCCGAAATCATATTAAAACCAGCCACAATGGTAATCAGCGACAGAATTACCCAAACATTGGTGTCAGTCACCGAAAGCCAGTCGAAAATGGCCCTGTATTTCGATGTTATGGTTTCAGTTTGCAAGATATCCTGGTCGTTTTCAGAATAGTTCACCACAAGGTTTCTTACTTCGCGTTCCACCTGATCAATCTTGTGGAAATCATTAATCACCAGTTCAAAACCGCCCACCTGCTCAGGTTGCCAGTCGTTCAACCGCTGAACCTGTTTTAAATCGCCCATTACAAACAGGTTGTCAAATTCTTCGAGACTGGTTCTGAAAATACCCGAAACTTTCAGTTGCAACATTCTGGGGTTCGACTCTCTTTCGTTAATAAAATAAAGCACCGCCAGGTCGCCGGTTTTCAGTTTAAGTGCTTTTGAAAGATTCTCAGAAATTAAAAACTGGTTACTTCTTGCTGTGTCATTTAACACCGGAATGCTGCCGTCAACAAGGTTTTTACTGAAAAAAGTCCAGTCGTAATTTTTGTCAACTCCTTTCAAAACAATTCCCTGCGTGGTTTCTTCGGTTTTAATAATGCCGGGTTTTGTACCAAAAACGTTGACCGATTTTATTTCCGGAATTTCGCCGAGTTGTTTCAAAAATGGCTGATTGGCCGAAACTGGCGGAATTTCGAATGAAGTGCGTGCATTGTAATTCAGTATTTGAATGTGGGCGCCAAACCCGGTAACTTTGTTCCTGATTTCTGATTTAAAGCCGGTTATAACGGCTACCGAAATTATCATCACGGCAATTCCCAAAGCCACGCCAAAAAGTGCAATCCGGATGATTCTGCCCGAAAGCATTTTTCGTTGTTCTTTTTCGAAGAAAAGCCTTTTTGCGATAAAAAATTCGATATTCATATTTGTCAGGCAGTTGTTATTATCAGCGACAAATCTTAAAATTTCTCGGGTTCAACATCATTTCTCCGGTTAATAAACGGGAGCACCAGAAACGAAAGTAACCCGATCGCAATAATCATCAAGGTCATGGATGAGTGTGCCACGAACGCAAAAATTATCCCGTTTTCTTTTGGAATTCCATAAAGCAAAAGTCCTTCGATGGCCATAAAATGCCAGGCTCCCATTCCTCCCTGCACCGGCGCCACCATGCCAAAACTTGCCAATACAAAAGTGGTGAGACCGGCAATCGGGCCCAGGTGGCTTGTAAAATCGAAGGCAAAGAAAATAGCATACAACATCAGGTAATAGCAAATCCAGATGAAAGCCGAGTGAAACCAGAACCAGCCTTTCTTTTTAATGGAACGGATAGAAATAAAACCTTCTTTGAAATTTATAAGAATTCCGCTTATTTTCTTATAAATTCCTGTCTGCATGATTTTTTTTCTGAAAACGATGATCAATAAAAGAAGAATGATGAAACCGCCAATCAGAACCGGAGAGAAGAGGATTCCGGTTAATTTTTCCTTGATTTCGGGATTCCCTTTAATAAAACGGAGCATTTGTCCGAATTGCGAAAAAATAACAATAACCAGTAAGATAAGCAGTGAAATCATATCAATTAACCGCTCGGCCACAACTGTGCCGAAAAGTTTGGAAAACGAAATTTTTTCGTAGCGGGCGAGCACGCCACATCTCGACACTTCGCCCATTCTTGGGAGAGCGAGATTCATTAAATAACCAATCATCACAGCCAGAAAAGTGTTAACCACCCTGGGTTTGTGGCTCACCGGTTCAATCATCAGTCCCCATCTGATTGTCCGGCTGATATGACTGACCAGCCCGATTAAAAGCGAAATAAAAACCCAGAAATAGTTGACTTCGTTGGTTAAAACGGTTTTTATGCGTTCAATATCCTGATCTTTATAAATCAGCCAGAAAATAAAAATGCCGAGGGTAAAAAATACCAGGAACTTCAGAATTTTAATTATTGTGTTTTTCAAGCTGAATATTTTTAAATGAATTGTCAGTGTTGCCAGCCGTCTCCGTTTTTTTCGTAATTTCGCGATACAAAACAAAAACCGGAAATCCGGTTCGCATTCAGCAAAAGTATAAATTAGTTTTGTTAATTTAATCAGCAAAAATTAAGGTTCAGAAGAAATGGACGAAGCGGAAAGTTATGAGCGTAGTAAGACCCAAAAAGAACCTGGGTCAGCATTTTCTTACCGACCAGAATATTGCACGTAAGATTGTTGACAGCCTGGGAACCGAAATTCCTGATGTTTTGGAAATCGGTCCCGGAACCGGGGTGCTTACGCAATATCTTCTTCAACGAAACGAAATTAATCTTCATGTTATCGAAATCGACCGCGAATCGGTAGCCTATCTGAAACAACATTTTCCGCAACTCATCAATATTTATGAAGAGGATTTTCTGAAAGCCGGTATCGAAAACAGGTTTTCAGAAAAATTCAATATCATCGGTAACTTTCCGTACAATATTTCTTCCCAGATTTTTTTCAGAATTCTCGCTGTCAGGAATCGGGTTCCCGAAGTGGTTGGAATGATACAAAAAGAGGTTGCCGAGCGGATTGCCTCCAAACACGGAACCAAAAGCTATGGTATTTTGAGTGTTCTGTTGCAGGCATTTTACAATATCGAATATTTGTTTACAGTCAGCGAACATGTGTTTTTGCCGCCGCCAAAAGTGAAATCGGCAGTAATCAGGTTAAAAAGAAATAATGTCGAAAAACTGCCCTGCGACGAAGTTCTTTTTACAAATGTAGTGAAAGCAGCCTTTAACCAACGCCGGAAAATGTTGCGGAATTCACTCAGGAATATATGCGAAGAAGTGCCTGAAAAGTTTGCCGAGAAACGACCTGAACAGCTTTCTGTAAGCGATTTTATTGAGATAACACAACTGATAGAAAACCTCATTAAAAATTAAAACTATGCAATTCGATCTTATTATCGACATAGAACAGTTGAGAAAGCTGATTGAGGAAGAAAACACAGTTGAAATCAGCAAACTGCTCGACCAGCTGCATCCGGCCGATATTGCCGAACTGATGGAAGACCTCAATACCGACGAGGCGAAGTTTGTATTTATGCTGCTCGATGGCGAACAGGCTTCTGATGTTCTGGTTGAAATTCCGGAGGCAGACAGAAAAAGGTTTTTGAAAGCGTTGCCACCGGAATTTATTGCGAGTAAGTTTATCGAATTCATGGATTCAGACGACGCTGCCGACGTGGTGGCCGACCTCGATGAAGAGCGACAGATTGAGGTTTTAAATGAAATTGAAGACTTTGAGCAGGCAGGCGATATTGTTGATTTGCTGGAATATGAAGAAGACACAGCCGGGGGTATCATGGCAAAAGAGCTGGTAACAGTAAACGAGAACTGGACTGTGGCGCATTGTCTCAAAGAAATCAGCAAACAAGCCGAGGAAGTTGACGAGATTTATTATGTGTATGTGATTGACGATCAGGAAAAACTGAAAGGTGTGCTTTCGTTGAAAAAACTCATTCTGAATCCGACAAATACAGTAATCAAGAATATTTTCAACGACGATATTAAAGTGGTGAACACCGACACCCGTGCCGAAGAAGTGGCTGAGATAATGGATAAATATGACCTTGTTGCTATTCCGGTTGTGGATGATATCGGAAGGTTAAAAGGCAGAATCACATTCGACGACGTAATCGGATTTGTTCGTGAAGAAGCCGAAAAAGACTACCAGATGGTTTCGGGTTTGACAGGCGATGTTGAACCGGGAGATAAAGTGATCACTTTAATCAGGGCACGTTTACCCTGGCTGCTGATTGGTTTATTCGGAGGTATTCTGGGGTCGCTTGTGCTGGGATCTCACGGAACACAAATCAGCCAGGCAACCGAGCTGGCATTTTTTATACCATTAATAGGTGCAACAGCCGGAAATGTGGGCGTTCAGTCGTCGGCAATTGTTGTGCAAAGTATCGCCAGCGGTGCAAATGAGTTTGAAAAAACCGGCAAACATTTGTTCAAGGAATTAATGGTTGCCATGACGACTGCCTCAATATTTGCTGTGTTGATTTTTACTTACAATTTCTTTACATCCGGAAATCTGAACCTGACATTTACAGTTTCGATTGCCCTGTTTATTGTAATCATTTTTGCTTCTTTTTTTGGAACAGTTATACCCTTGTTGCTGAATAAAATAAATATTGATCCGGCACTTGCAACAGGTCCGTTTATCACCACCACAAACGATATTCTTGGATTATCGATCTATCTGTTAATCGCAAAAATGTTTTTCCACTTTATCTGAGGAGTAAATTGACAAAGGTTTGTCTAAATTGAATTCATGGCGACAACCGGATCAAGTCTGGATGCCGACCTGGCGGGGAGTAAACCAGCAATAAATCCGATAACACTCGAAATCATCAGCCCGGTGATGATATTCCCAACTGTTAAAATAATGGTAAACTCGCTTGCATAACGAACAACAATTGTCCCGATAAATACCAGCAAAAGTCCAATAATTCCGCCAATTACAGATAGTACGATCGCTTCGAAAATAAACTGCAGAAGGATAAAATATCTTTTTGCTCCCAGCGATTTCTGGATTCCGATGATTTTGGTCCGCTCTTTAACCGAAACAAACATGATATTGGCAATGCCAAATCCACCAACCAAAATTGAAAATCCGCCAATGATCCAGCCTGCAAAGTTAAATGCGACAAAAAACTGGTCAAACTGATTTGAAACGAGGCTGACTTCATTCAGCGCGAAATCATTTTCTTCCATGGGTTTCAATTGCCTGAGATTGCGCATAATCCCCTCAATTTCAGCTACAAATTTATCTGTGTCCACATTTGACTTGGCCTTCACACAAATTGTCTGTCCACGGTCACGGTCTCTCACATCAATCATGTAAAATGATTTGGTAACCGAGATATGAACGCTTTTGTCCATCGAAGTTCCGAATTCATCTCTCCCCATTTTCTCATAAACCCCGATAACCTGGAATTTTGTACCCTGAATTTTTATCGTTTGGTTGATGGGATCAAGGCCCGAAAACAATTTATCCGCAATTTCGTAACCTATTACTGCTACAGGCGTTCCGTTTCTCATCTCGTTTTCAGTGAAGTATCTGCCCTTTTCCACTTTCAGGTTCCAAACATTCAATAATCCATAATCAGTGGCAGTAATGCTGACATTGTTCATTTGGTCACTTCCTGCCTGAACTGTCCGCGAAAAACCAAATAAGAATGCTGCATCTTCAATCGTTTTTCCTCTCTTTAACAATTCTTCTGCTTCTTCCAATTCAGGAACAGGCCGGTTCAGGTAACGCCACCACGGATATTCTGTTTCTCCTTCAGGTGGCATCCATGGCCATTTTTGAATATATACCATGTTGTTACCCAGGCTGTTAAGACTGTCGCGAATGTACCTTTCAAGCGAATCAATAACAGTAAAAACTGAAATAATTGCAAAAATTCCGATGGTGATTCCCAGCAACGACAAAATCGTTCTCAGTTTATTCACCTTTAATGAATTAAAGGCGAAGGCGAAACTCTCGATAATTAACCTGGCTAACAACATTGTCCTTTTTTTGCTTGATAAATACTAAATGTTACAAAACTAAGTTTTTAAAAATAAAGAGCGAAATTTAATCTATTAGTGTCGCATTTTTAAAATGATTACACGCAAAAAGTGTTTTTTCAAATGTTAAAGAATTTTTTGCAGGGCACAATTTTGTTCCAAAAAGTAACCTGTTTTTTATATCTTTGCAGGCAAAATCGAAAAGGGGAATAAATGGCTGATAATAAAAAAATTAAGACAGCACTTGTTTCAGTGTTTCATAAAGAAAACCTCGACAGGATAATTTTGAAACTGAACGGGCTGAATGTGAAAATTTTAAGTACAGGCGGAACCAAAAGTTTTATTGAATCGCTGGGTGTACCTGTTACTTCCGTTGAAAGCCTCACCGGATATCCTTCTATTTTGGGTGGAAGGGTGAAAACACTGCATCCCAAGGTTTTTGGAGGCATTCTTTCCCGTCGTGATAATCAGGGTGATATCAGCCAGTTAGCCGAATACGAAATTCCGGAAATAGATCTTGTAATTGTTGATCTTTACCCTTTTGAAAAAACAGTAGCCTCGGGAGCCGAAGAACAGGAAATTATTGAAAAGATTGACATTGGCGGAATTTCGCTCATCAGGGCAGCAGCTAAAAATTTTAAAGATGTTGTGATTGTTCCTTCACAGGCAGAATATATTCCCCTTCTTGAAAAGCTGGAAGAAAACAGTGGTGTTTTTTCTTTGGAAGACAGGAGATGGTTTGCACAGCGAGCTTTTTCTGTTTCTTCTCATTATGATGCTGCTATCTTCAGTTATTTCAACGGCGGAACCGACGACAGCACTGAACGTATCAGTCTGAATAACGGGGAAGTTTTGAGATACGGAGAAAATCCGCACCAGAAAGCTACCTTCTTTAAATTTAAAAATTCGCCACAGGAAATTTCGCTTGCCAACGCACGGGTTATCCAGGGGAAAGCACTCTCTTATAACAACGTGCTCGATGCAGACGCAGCCTGGAAATCAGCCAGCGATGCCTATCACTCTGTAAATCATATTCAGGGGAAAGTAGCTGTTTCTGTAATAAAGCATTTAAATCCCTGTGGTTTGGCGGTTACCGGAAATATTTTAGAATCTCTTGAACTTGCGTGGGAAGGCGACCCGATCAGCGCATTCGGCAGTATAATCTGTTTTACAGACACCGTTACTAAAGAAGTTGCAGCCTGGTTCGGCAGCAAGTTTGTCGAAATTGTTATTGCACCTGAATTCACGGCCGAAGCACTCGAAGTATTCAGTAGTAAAAAGAACCTCAGGTTGCTCGAAATCCCGGTGAAAAGTGAAATTACCGGTGAAAAATTGTATCGTTCAATCAGCGGAGGAATGCTGGTACAGGATGAAGACGAAGGAATGGACCTTCAACTTGAAACTGTTACAAAACGGGTTTTTGAACCCTCCAAAATAAACCTTGCCAAATTTGGTATTACAGCTTGTAAACACCTGAAAAGTAACGCAATTGCTATTGTTACCGAAAATGAAAACGGTTCGTTCTGGCTGACTGGTGCGGGCATGGGGCAACCTAACCGTCTTGATAGTCTCCGCCAGTTAACAATGCCGCGTTTCAGCATGAAAAAAGGATTGGAGATTGGTAATTCGGTATTAATTTCAGACGCATTTTTCCCGTTCCGCGACAGCATTGAAGCTGCCAATGAATATGGAGTGAAATATATTGTTGAACCCGGAGGCAGTATTCGCGACAGCGAAGTAATTGAAGCCTGCAACGAATTTGGAATTGCAATGGCTTTTACCGGAAGAAGACATTTTAAACATTAATAAGAGAATCTTTTTAAGATCAGATAATCAGAAATTAAAATGGGACTATTTTCATTTTTAACGCAGGAAATTGCAATCGACCTTGGAACAGCCAACACCATTATTATTCACAATGATAAGATTGTTGTTGATGAGCCTTCGATTGTTGCCATCGATATGAAAACTGAAAAAATGGTGGCAATTGGGGAGAAAGCCAGGCAGATGCAGGGTAAAACACATGCCAACCTGAAAACAATCCGTCCGCTGCGCGATGGTGTGATTGCCGATTTTAACGCGGCCGAACAGATGATCAGGGGCATGATTAAGATGATTAATCCAAAACCCCGTTTGTTTTCACCGGCGTTGAAAATGGTGGTTTGTATTCCTTCGGGCAGTACAGAGGTAGAGGTTCGTGCCGTGCGCGACTCGTCTGAACATGCCGGCGGACGTGAGGTTTATATGATTTACGAACCAATGGCCGCAGCAATTGGAATTGGCCTCGATGTGGAAGCACCCGAAGGAAACATGGTGGTGGATATTGGCGGGGGTACTACTGAAATTGCTGTAATTTCGCTCGGTGGTATTGTAACCAACAAATCAATCCGTATTTCCGGTGATGACTTAACGGCTGATATAATGGAATATATGCGCCATCAGCATAATATTAAAATTGGC
>DAINOH010000114.1:0-12526 GCA_036735485.1 Draconibacterium sp.
AGGCACACGACAATTCGTGGTGGATGGTTTTTCATGGTTACCGCAATATTTCGGACAAAGTGCATCACATTCTCGGTCGCGAAACCTGTCTCGCCTCGGTAGTTTGGCCAAAAAACGGCTGGCCGGTTATCAACGGAAACGGAACGGTAACCGAAAATATGACCTGCGAAACGTTGCCATTAAAACCTTTTCCTGCAAAACCGGCAAAAACTGAATTTGATGAAAAAACTTTGGGACTTGAATGGAATTACATCCAATATCCTGTTGAAAGTAATATTTCGCTGACCGAACGCCCAGGATTTTTGCGGTTGAAAGGCGCTCCGGAAACCATCAGCACCGCAAATACCTCCACTTTTACAGGCAGGCGGCTGACTGATTTTTATTTTACCGCCACCACACGACTTGAATTCAACCCGAAAAAGGAAAACGAAGAAGCCGGAATGGTGCTGGTTAACAACGGTTCGCATTTCGATTTGCTGGTGAAACAGAAAAACGGCAAACGGGTGGCAGTTGTGAAGCTGCAATTTGGCCGAACCATTTATACCTCGAAAGAATTTGCGCTGCAACCGGGTCCGGTGGATTTAAAAATCACCGGCGATAAAACCACCTTTACTTTTTGGGTTGCACAGGGTGACAATGAATTTAAAGCCATTGAAACTGCAGATGCCAAATTTCTGGCAACAGAAACCGTGGGATTTTTTACCGGAGTTTATGTAGGTTTATACGCCACCGGCAACGGCGAACCGTCAAAAGCTTTTGCCGATTTCGACTGGTTTGAATACGCGAAGAAATAAGCAGCTATCTACAGATTAAAAGGGATTCCATCTATACGAAAAGGATTCCATCTTCGAAAAGATGGAATCCTTTTTCATTATCATTCTGTCTGTTCACTCACACAGTCAACGCATTTTTAACAACTTCCGATAAAGGCGTGGTTGACCGCCCGATTAGTTTTGAAAGCGTTTTCGAATCGTCAAACAAATCACCTTTTGATGCACTCACATCCCAGCCAGCAATGGCTTCGGCAACAAAACCGGGCAATCCGAAACTTTCCAGCACTTTTGCATATTCAACAGCAGGAAGGTTGTTATAAACAATGTTTTTCCCGGTTTGCTTTGCTATTTCTGCTGCATATTCAGCATGTGTGTACGATTCATCACCCGCCAGTTCATAAATTTTGCCTTCGTGTCCGGTTTCGGTTAAAACAACCACTGCTGCTTCAGCAAAATCAGCCCGCGCTGCCGAAGAAAATTTACCGTTTCCGGCGCTGCCAAACACGGCTCCCCCGGCCAATACACCAGAAAGTGAACTTGTGTGGTTTTCGGTGTACCACCCATTGCGCAGAATTGTGTACGGAATTCCCGAATCGATGACTGATTTTTCAGTTGGCTGATGTTCTTCCGCCAGACTGACTGTTGTATTTCCTGTATGCAAAAGACTTGTATAAACAATTCTTTTTACGCCAGCCTGTTTGGCCGCATTCACCACATTGGCGTGCTGCCGTGCGCGTTGCCCCAAATCACTCCCTGAAATCAGCAAAAGTTGGTCGATTCCTTTTAACGATTCGGCAAGCAATTCCGGTTTGTTGTAATCAAATTCGCGGGCTTCCACGCCCAAATCCTTTGCTTTTTCAGTGTTCCTTACCAAAGCCACAATCGACCCTGCATCAGCTTTTTCTTTTAATTTTCCGATAACCAGCCGGCCTAACTGACCGGTCGCTCCTGTAATTCCTGTTTTCATAACTCAACTTATTTTTTAATTGTTTTTATAAATTACCATTCGATATTTAATATACTTTTGTTTTTTAATTACTTTTGGTAAGTCAAAAATAATTAGTTGATATTTATAAAACAAGAACTAACGTTTTGGTTCAATACTTACTAAAAAGTTAGTTTTTTTTCAATCAGTACATTATGGATGAAAGTATTTTAAAAAAATATGGTAATGCCGACAACTGCCCTGTAAGAAATGTGATTGACAGACTGGGCGACAAATGGTCGGTGCTGGTTTTGATGCTGCTGGAGGAATCAAAAGTGCTGCGTTTTAACGAAATTTTCGGATACATTCAGACTATTTCGCAAAAAATGCTTGCGGTTACACTAAAATCTTTGGAAGCCGATGGTCTGGTAAAACGAACGGTTTATCCGCAGATTCCGCCCAAAGTGGAATATGAGTTAACCGAGCGTGGCCGCTCGCTTTTGCCACATTTGCATCAATTAGTATCGTGGGCAAACAGTAATCTGGATGACATCAGAAAATCGCGTGAAGCGTTTGAATTGGCTGCCAAAAGAAATTAGAAACTTACGGTTTGGGTTGAACCTTGCTGTTTTCGATTACTGGCATTGTTTTTAAAAGAAAAAGGATTCCATCTTTAATAAAGCCATCTATTTTTTGTGCCTTCCACAATTAAATCGCCCTGCCAAGGCACTAAAATTGAATATTTCCTAAAAACTGCTAACTTATATCTATCCTCTAAGATTCTAGCGTACTCTATTTCTTTATCAAGATTATTAGGATATTTAATCATCGCTTCAGCACTAGCTTTGTCTTCAACTTTTACAAGTTCTTTATATGCTTTCGTTTTTACTTCTAATTCCAATAAATACGGCTTAATTGTATCAACCTTATTTGCATTTAATTTAGAAACATATCTGTATTCTCCAGTAAACAAATCAATAACAAACCATTCATCTTTTTCTTCTAATAATTTAAAGACGTCGTTTTTCATTCCTTTTGCAACAACAAAAGAATTTGAATTTGGCAAGAACCTAATATTTACTTCATCTTTGATTATAATTATATATTCATCATTATCTGTTTCTGTTGGATAAACAGCATTTGATTCAATTTTATTATTTGATTCACTTACTGCCATATTAGTCGTCGAATTAACATTTTTGCCATCATACATAAAAGCAATAGCTATCATTATCAAAGAAATAATTCCTACAAATGCAAATAAGGTAATAGTGAATTTTTTACTGTACTTCTTTGGCTCTTGCTTTATAATCCTATTTTTTATTGTACCGGTTACGAGGGAGTCTAAAAACTCCTTTCTTTCTCTTTCTTTTCTTTCAGCCTGCTCTTTTATATCTGCAATTATTTCCTTGGACAATGGAAATCCACAATAAATGCAATTTGGAGCCCGCTCGCTAATTTCTTTTTTACACTCAGGACAACCTATTAAAGCCATAATTTCAATTCTTAAAACAGTTAATAACTCTCAATTTCAAGAATATACAAAACAACAAGTATATAACTTATATTCAAAAAAATTACTATTTATCTTTCACACCATAAGCTCCCACAAACCCCTTCGTATCCGTCGGAATTCCCATCAGCTTTTTCAAGTTGGCAGGGATTTCTGTGGCGGCTGCTTTGCCGGGAAATTCATCTAAAAGCCGGTAGTTTTTGATAATTGCGCTTTTAAACAGCGGCAGGTGTTTGCCTTCCAAAAGCTGGCTTTTCGCAGCGGCTCCGCTGAGTTGCTGCAATTCGGTCAGCGTTTTAATTTCACTCTGGCAATTCTGCGCTTTCGAGGGACTCCAGAAAGCCAGTGTTTTATAAGCTTCGTTTTGTTTTACAAACACATTGTTATCGAACTGTTTCAGCGGGGTTTCGCTGAGCTTTTCGCACAAAACAGTGGGTTGCCACACCAGCAGGAGGACGCGGTCAAAACCGGCATCACCGGTGAGCAGGTTGTTCACAAAAACATGTCCGAAACGCTCATCCACATCGGGGCCGGTGGCCGGGTGCCAGCCAAAATGGTCGCCCTGCGCGCTGCGGGTGTCGCGGGCAATGCAAACCATGCTGTTCACAAAAGTGTTGTTGTACATTTCAACGTTGCTAGCATTTAGTGCGAGAACTCCATGGTCGCAGTTTACAAACACATTGCCTGCAACAACAGCGCCTTTCGAGATTTCGAAAAAGAAACCGTTCTGACTGGGCCAAACGCTGTTGGTTGAGACAGGCACTTCCGGTTTCCCTACATTTTCAACCCAATTGTTGATAAAACGGCCATCCACGTTACCCACATCGTACCAAACGCCGTTGGAATTGGGCATATTGGTAACCAGATTATTACGCACGGTACAGCGGTAACACTGGTTAAAAATCTTCACGCCTGCCGGATAACAACCCGTTATATTTTCGATGTTATTTTTTTCAATAATCGTATTTTCGAGCAGCACGTCGGCCGAACCCACCACATAAATTCCCTCGCGGCTGGTATTGCTGACGCGGCAGTTGCGCACTGTGGTTTTGTCGCCCATCAGAAACATGGCAATCCTCGAACACCACGAAATATCGCAGTCTTCGATGAGCGTTCCCTGAACTTCTTTTCCAATCTCAGACTCTTTTTTCACACCCACCGGGTCGACACACTCCACAAAAATGGTGGAATCGGCAAACTGCGTAAAATCGATACCACGGATTTTCGGCCCCACGTTATCGGCTTTCATTCCGTTCACCTCGTAATACACCCTGTGCAAAGCCATACTGAATGCAGTGATTTCAACCAGTTTCTCAGCCGGGTCAATGGAAAGATAAATTTCTTTGTTATTGTAGTCAACGTAAAAAGTATTGTCATTCAACTCTTCTGTATTTGCTGCTGATTGCAGAAAACGGCCATCCACAAAAACCATGTCGTCGTTAAAACGGTGAAGCGGAGTGAATCGTTCTTCGCGGTTGCGCTGCCACCAGTCTTCGGGTGCTGCCGGGAAGAGTCGCTCCCACTTGGTTTTCCAAAGTTTTTCGCCGGTTTTTTCCCATTTTTCAGCCACAAAAGTTCCTTTCAACAATGGCTGTTCGTCTTTGTA
The DNA here is from genome assembly GCA_036735485.1 of Draconibacterium sp. Lineage (GTDB taxonomy): Bacteria > Bacteroidota > Bacteroidia > Bacteroidales > Prolixibacteraceae > Draconibacterium. The sequence goes on from DAINOH010000114.1 coordinate 4,818, forward strand.
AGGCTGAAAAACAAGTCCCTGATTAAAAACCAAAGTTCCGGTGCGGTAAACACCTCCGCGAAGAATAATTGCATCGCCTGTAACACCTTTCTTTACGGCTGCTTCAAGCGTTGTGGGTTTCGAAATATCGGTTCCGGCCGAACCGGCGTTTCCATCTGGAGAAACATAGTAAATTTTCCCGGTAACTTTTGGAATTTCGTAGGTTTTGTGCACGGGACCATATGGACCGCCTGAAGGTAGTGCAATTGAAATGATGGTGAGAAATAGAAAAACCAGTAAAACAGAAAGTTTAGTTTTCATTGGAATTGATTTTATTGTTTTTGGTCAATTATTGGTTTCGTTTTTAATAAATACCGAAAACAAAAATAACAATTCCTCCGGAATAACCAGACCACAACAGAACAGTTTGAAATCACTACTATCTGGTAAACTGTTTAGAGATTCCTCGCTTCGCCCGGAATGACAAAAAGCGACTTCATTGCTGTCATTTCGACGAGTGTGCGAGGAGAATTGAAAATCAGCGGAGCTAAATCTCTTCGAACAGGCAGATTTCTCTCTCGCCTCAGGCGAGACGAAATGACAAGAAAAAAGAATCTGTTATTGCGAAGAGGCACGACGAAGCAATCTTTTCCGGTCAGCCACTTATTTTGCTTATTTTTTTAAAAATGCGTGAATTCCCGAAATGACAATGCTTTAAAATCAGAAAGCAAAACAAAAATCAGCCGTTCACCATCAGAATCACCTTTTCACCAATCAGTTCAATGGCTTTCATCAGTTGAGCGTGCGAAAGTCCGGCATTGTCCATTTGAAAAGTAAACCTTGAAATACCACCCAGCGCTTCACTGTGGCGCACTATTTTTTCCGCCACTTCTTCCGGGTCGCCAATTACCAATGCTCCCAACGGACCTGTTTGAGAATCGAAACGGTAACGTGTAACCGGTGGCCAGCCCCGTTCTTTGCCAATTTTTGTAAAAGTTTCGGCATAACCCGGATAATAATCATCCAGCGCCTTTTCGGTGTTTGTTCCCACATAACCCAGCGAGTGCAAACCCACTTTCAGTTTTTCGGGTGAGTGACCTGCCTTTATACCAGCCTCGCGGTACAAATCGATTAGCGGGCGAAAACGGTGTGTTTCTCCGCCAATTACCGCCACCATCAAAGGAAGCCCCAGTTTTCCGGCACGGATAAAAGAAGCGGGCGTCCCTCCCACCCCCAGCCAGACCGGCATCGGATTTTGCAACGGACGCGGATAAATAGCCTGTTCTTTTAATTCGGGTCTGAATTGCCCCGACCAGCTGATTACTTCATTTTCCCTGATTTGCAATAACAGGTCGAGTTTCTCGGCAAAAAGGGCATCATAATCCTGCAGGTTCAGTCCGAACAGCGGGAATGACTCGATAAAGGAACCGCGCCCTACTACTATTTCAGCCCGTCCTTTTGAAATCAGGTCGATGGTGGAAAAACTCTGAAAAACGCGCACCGGGTCGGCAGCGCTCAAAACTGTTACCGCACTGGTCAGCCTGATTTTTTTTGTCCGGGCGGCGGCAGCACCAATAATTACCGGTGAGGCAGCATCGAGGAATTCTTTCCGATAATGTTCACCCAAACCAAAAACATGCAAACCGGCTTTGTCGGCCAGTTCAATTCTTTCGAGTAATTCAGCCAGGGCAATCGAATTGTCAAGCGCCCTGTCGTTATCATTGCTTACCGGCGCCGAGGCAAAACTGTCAATTCCAATCTCAATCACTTTTCTTCTTTTTATTCTGAATCGTTCAAAAAATAGCTCAACGCCCCCGACGGACATTTGCTGATTTGTGCTTTCAGTTCAGCTGTGGTTGCGTTTTCGGGTTTTATCCAGGGTCGTTCTTTGGTGTTGTAAACCTTTGGTAATGTTCGCACGCAAACGCCTGAATGTATACATAATCCGGGTTTCCAGACAACGGTCAGTTCGCCGTTTGAGTAGTGTTTTACAATTTCTTTTTCCATAATTCCTATTCTTTAAAAACCAAAAATTCCCATTCGGGATGCCTTTTTATGTATTTGTCGATAAACGGACAAAGCGGAACCACTTTCAGTTCCTTTTGCTGAATATCGGCTAACACTTTTTTTAAAAGGTCCGATGCAATTCCCTGACCTTCCAGTTCTCCGGGAACTTCGGTGTGGGTTAAAAAGATTTTGATTCCCGATTTGATGTAGGCAATTTTTGGAACAAACCCGCCAATATGAAATTCATATTGATGATTTACCTCATTATGAACCAGCTTATTTTCCATCGTATTATCTTTCTTCGATTAAAATTCCCATTTTCCCCATCCTGTAATCGCGCATAGCTTCCAGAATCTGGGTGGTTGTATTCATTACAAATGGTCCCTGCTGCACCACTTCTTCGTTAATCGGAACCCCGGCCAGCAATAAAAACTGTGCATCAGTTGTTGCTGAAATTTCCACCTCATCTCCAGAATTATCAAAAACCACAAGGCTCTTTTCCTCCACGTTTCCGTAGCCGGAAATCCGGATATTGCCCCTGATAACATACACCATTGCATTGAACAATTCCGGCACTGCATAAGTTTGGGTGCCGCCAGTTTTTGCATTAGCCCAAATAATCAGCAACTCCGATTCAGTTTTTATTCTCCCGTTCAAACCGTTGTAATTTCCTGCCACCAGCTTGTTTTTAACCAAATTGTCATCAGAATTAAATACCGGAATAGATTTTTCAGGTAGATATTGATACAGCGGTTCCTGCATTTTTTTAGCAGCGGGAGTGTTTATCCAAAGCTGAATAATTTCCTGTTTCCCATTATCGGCTGCAAGCTTTTGCGACGGGCGTTCGCTGTGAATGATTCCCCGACCGGCGTGCATCCACTGGACTTCGCCCTTTTTAGCCACCTGGTTATTGCCCCAACTGTCGCGATGATGCACTTCGCCTTCAACTACAAAAGTCACCGGAGAAAAGCCACGGTGCGGGTGCGGCCCGATTCCCTGGTGCAAAGCCGGGGCATCGCTTGTATAAGTAAATTCGGCGTGATGAAGAAGCAAAAACGGGTCAACCTGAGCCACATTGTTGGTGGGTAGCGCCTGTTTCAATGGAATTCCGCCCATGTCGATATCATAAGCCGGAATCAAAAATCGTACTTTTCTGTTCATCATCTTGCCATTCTGTTTTCGTCTGCAAAGTTAGACACACCAGACCGGCAAATAGTTCAACTTGTTTAAGAAAGGAGAAGGTAAAACACCAGTACAACAAAAAAAAAGGACTTCCCACAAGAGAAGCCCTCAGATTCATTTATATAACTTAAAATCAAAAAAGCCAGGCTACACTAAACGAAGCGCTTTTATTCTGACGGTCAGTGTTATCAGCAACTTCAGCAATTCCCATGTCGTAATTCAGCGAAAACTGCAAAGCGTTTTTCTTCAATACCGGAACCTGATAACCAATTTCGAAACTCCAGCCAAAATCAAAATTTTTGTACGAATCGAGGTCGGTTTTTACATCATTTTTTATTTGTTTGGCATTCAGCAAATAACCGGCATACGGACCTGTTGCGAAAAACAATCGCTGACCGTTTTTAAAACCTGCCTTTTCGCTGGCCGAAAATTCTGCTTTCACCGGAAGTAAAAGGTAATTTAAGCGATTTGTAACATCCGGTTCCATACCCGATTTATCGCACAAGGTACCTTTCATCTGGAAATCGAGTCCCGAGCGTACACCCAGCCAGTCGTTAAAACCATATCTTCCGGCCAGTCCGCCATTGAAACCTGCAACCACGTTGTTGTCGTCGCAAATATTACCTATTTCCGACTGGGTGGAGGCATTGATTCCTGCTTTCAAACCCCAGTTAAAACCTTCCTGTGCAGAAGCCATCAAAATTCCTGACAACACAATTAGAAGCGATAAAAAAGCCCGCATTCTCCAAATAGCAGACAGCTGTTTCAAACTTTCACTTTTTTGTGTGCAGGTTGTTGTTTCCGAAATATTCATTTCTGATTTCATTGTAAATTGTTTTTAATTAATTGAATAATAATACTATACATTTATTTTTATTAACTATTTTTTTGATACAACTGACTTTATTCGTCTTTTAGTCAGTTTTTTGTTAAAAAAAATATTCAGGTGCAGATTCCATAAAAGAGGATATTCAGCATGTCGCCAATTTCCTTTTCAAAAGCATCCATGTTTGTTTCAATCAACGCAGGAGCTTCAAGGCCTTTCATGGCAATTACAATGGTTCTGGCCGTAAGCGAAGCATTCAGGTTTTTAAGTTCCCTGTTTGTTACTCCTTCCTGAATAATCTGCGCCAAAGTTTCTGTTTCATTACGGTCGTAAACTGTCCTTATTTTTTCTGCAAATTCAAGGTTTGAAAGAAATTCATCTTTTAGTAATTCATAAAAATTACCCAGTTTTCTGAATCCCTTCATTCTTGTGAAAATATACGCCTCCAGTTTCTGTTTCGCTCCTGACTTTTCGTTAACAGCTTCGAGAATTTCTGAACGAAGTTGAATAACTTCTTTTTCAACCACCGCTTTAAAAACTTCTTCTTTGCTTTCGAAATAGTAGTACATCGTGCTTTTGGTTTTCCCTGCAGCAAAGGCAATTTCGTCCATCGTTGTCTTCCTGAAACCATATTTCCGGAAAGTACTCTGGGCAATAGCAATGATATTGTCTTTGATATTTTTCTTCATTGTCAAATCCTGACTTTTTCGGTCTAAAAGTACTAATTATTTCTTTTCAGGTACACTGACAAACGAAATTTTTCATTTTCTTAATATTAAAAAAACGAATTTCCACGATTTGTTAAGTTTTTATGAAATGCCCGTCCTGTAAAAGTTATGAGCAGCAAGTTGTTTTATTTTTGCATCGTTTAATGAATGAATATTCATTTATTATTAATGGTATTATGGCACGAATTACTGATTTAAAAAGAATAGAACGATTGAAACAATCGACCATGAAATTGGTGGTTGAAAAAGGTTTTGGCGGAGCTTCTGCCATTTTAATTGCTAAAGATGCCGGTGTGGCAGCCGGTTATTTTTACAGGCATTATAAAGGCAAAAAGGAGATGGTAAATTCTTTGTTACACGATGTTTACCAGGAAATGTTCACCAAATTCACGGAACTCAGTTTACAGGGACTTGCATTTTCTGATATTACCGGAAATATGATTCGGAGTTTTATCGAACTTACCAATACAAACCCCGTAAAAATCAAATTTCTGTATGTCCTCACCCACGATTACAGTTTTGTGGTTGACCCTTCCATAAAAGAAAACATTTTTCAGTTACTGATTCAACTAAAAAATCTGGGACATGAAACCGGAGAACTCGACATGAAAATTAACGAGGAGGACTTGTATCAGATTCTGATAATGAATGTTTTACAAACCATAAACCTGGAATTCAGAAAACAAAAAGGAAAAAACTCATTTAAAAATCCAGCCACTGAACACCTGGTTTACCTGACTGGAAAAGTTTTAAGATAAAAAGCCATGAAGACAATAAAACAATGTTTGACAATGTTTTGTCTTGTTTTTCTATTACCGGTAATTGCCGTGTCGCAGGAAAACATGCAATTGCTGACAATTGAAGAGGCATTTACCATTGCCCGTCAGCAAAATCCTGTAATTCAGCGGGGTGTTCAGCAAATTAAACAGAAAGAATATGAATCGGCAGAAAAAAACGGGTTGCGTTTACCCCAGGTTTCGCTCAGTGCAAAAGCAATTGCGATGTCTGACAACCTGGAACTGGATTTAACACCTGTTCGCGACGCCATTACGCCACTTTATACAACGCTGGGCAATTACGGCGTTTTTTCGGGTGTCCCTAACCCCGACCCCGCAACCAATCAGCTTGTCCCGGTACTTCCTGACAATGTGAGTACCCAGGTGGTCAGGCAGAAACTGCTGGAAGGCGGCGAACATATTGCCAACGCCAATTGGGTGGAAACCATTCAGGATAAGAATTTTGCCACCGTGAGCGCCGATTTTTTGTGGCCGGTTTTTACTGGCGGGAAAATTAACAATGCCACCAAAGCTGCCAAAGTGGAAGTGAAACTCAGCGAAGAAGAGCTGAGAAACACAGAAGGCGAACTGTTAACCGAAGTTGTGTCGCGCTACTATGGCTTAACGCTGGCTTTGCAGGTGGAAAAAGTCCGTGAGCAGATGTTACTGTCCATGGAAAAACATTACACTGATGCGCAGAAATTGTACGAAAACGGAATCATCGCCAAAGTGGAACTGCTTCATGCACAGGTGTCAAAAAACGAAGCTGAAAGAGAGTTAAAAAAAGCCCGGCACGACATCGAAATCATCCGCGCGGGGCTCGATGCCAGCCTTGCTTTCGACACCATTGTTACGGTTCAGCCTGTCAGTCATTTATTCATTAATAACCAATTGCCCGATGTTTCATTCTGGACCGGAAACGCCACCTCGAATAATCCGCTGCTGAAACAAATTGAAGGGAAAAAAGAGCTGACGACCATAAAAAAGAAAGCTGACCAGGGAAATTATTACCCCACAGTTGCCATGATGGGAACCTACAATATTGTTGACAAAAACTATTCGGCTTACATGCCCGACTGGCTTGTGGGTGTGGGAGTAAAATGGACTGTTTTTGATGGATTCGACCGGCGGCACAAAATAAAAGCCGACGAAGCCATGCTATCGCAGGTTTATTTTGCAGAACAGAAAGCACACAACGACCTGAAAGCCTACATCGTTAAACTTTCGCAGGAACTGGAAACGCAACGCGAACAAAAAACAGAACTCGACAATACACTCGAGTTAGCCAACGAATATGCTTCCAGCACTGAAAAAGCATTCAGCGAAGGGCTGGCCAATTCGACTTCGGTCGTAGAAGCACATTCCAAAGTGGTGCAGGTAAAAGCGCTTCGCTTAAAAACACTTTACGACTATGATGTTACGTTGGCCAGACTGTTTCAAACAGCCGGAATTCCCGGAGAATTTTTCAGCTATGCAACAGGAAACAACACGGTTTTTGAATCAATTACAGATGTCACCCCTTTTTCCCCTCAAGGGGAGAATTGATTTCAACAAGCGCTTTATCAAACTTGTTGCAAATGCCCCCTTGAGTGGGTTGGGGGTGAATAGAATAAAATAAATTTAATCAGATACAGCCATGAGTAAAAAAACATTTATCACCGCAGCCATTATTGTTGCCATTCTTGCATTTATCGGGTACACACTGGTTGTGGTACTTCAGAAAAAACCCACTGTTTTACAGGGTGAAGTGGAAGCCACGCAATTTAAAGTCTCGTCGAAACTGGCAGGCCGGGTGCAGGAAATTGCCGTTAAAAAGGGGCAGAAAGTACAGAAAGGCGACCTCATTTTTTCTATCGAAAGCCCGGAAGTGAATGCAAAAATGGATGAAGCCGTGGCAGCCCGTTTGGCAGCATCGGCCCAAAACCGCAAAGCCATTAACGGTGCGCAGGAGGAAGACATTGCCGCAGCTTACAGTTTGTATGTAAAAGCCGAGGCAGCCGCCCAGTTTGCTGAAAAATCGTTTGAGCGGCGTATCGATTCTCATCGTTCAGCTCAGCGGCACGACGAACGAAAAACGCGACGGACGCGGCTGGCGAGCCGTACGGGAAGCGCAGCGCAGAGCCGCCGAGCATTTTGGCGCACTGCTGATTCCGGCGTACGATCTGACGCGGTACAGCGACGATATCCACCTTGGACCTGCGGACAACCTCC
>DAINOH010000115.1:0-11379 GCA_036735485.1 Draconibacterium sp.
CATCTGCAGGGATTAAGCAAACTGATCGTTTTTGATATGGACAATACCTTGCTGCAGGGACGTTTTATCGATGTTTGTGCAAAACATTACGGATTTACCAAAGATCTGTTAGATATCCGCTCGTCGGAAACCGATGTGGTGATCATTACAAAACGTATTGCCATGCTGTTGAAAGACAAACCCATGAATGAGCTTATCCACATTGCCAGCCAGATTCCTGTTATCGCCAATACTGCTGAAATTGTGGCAGAACTCCGGCAACGTGGCTATATAACCGGCATCATCTCCGATAGTTACGACATCATCACCAACCATATCCGCATCAAACTGGGCATGGATTTTTCTCTCTCCAACGAACTGGAGTTCTCACAGGGCATTTGCACCGGAGAAGTTAAAATTCCGTCGTTTCTGTTTAACCACCCGCAGAGTATTTGCAAACATACCCTTTGCAAAACCAACGCCTTGCTGAATATGCTGAAGCAGTATAACATCAAAAGGGCAAACGCCATTGCCATTGGCGACAGCCTGAACGACCTATGCATGATCCGCAATGCAGGTATGGGTGTGGCATTTTGCTCATCAAGTGAACTTGTAAACCAAAGCGCCGATATGATAATATCCGAACCCTCGTTTTCGCGATTGCTGAATATTGCTTTGTAATTATCAGTGCCGGAGCTGACAGACTTCAATTCAACTATTGATCAAAATTAAAAATACAAAGAGTAAAAACCACCGATGGTAAGAGACAAATACCTGAAAATTAATAAAAACAACTATGTATTTATTCCTGTTTTAAAATGAAATAACCTTTTACAAACTTGCCTGATAATACCTATTAATACCTCTGAATTAAATGTTCCATAACAAACTGCTATTGGATTTTTATCGAAAAAACATAATTTCCTGAACCGGTTTTGCAAACGAGTCTTCCGTTTTCACGGCCTTGTATTTTAATTTCACTGCATTGAACCAGCGGTTTTCCACCTTCGGTAATCAAAGCTTCACTATCAATTGGAAGATAAATCAAAGCTTGCGTATTAACCGGAATGGTAACTTTCAATTTTATCTGATCAACGGTTTTTTCCCAGCCCGAAATAATTTCACCGTAAGGCGACTGAAAGGAAGCTTTTGCCTGGTTGATTCCATTCACCATTTCGGGGTAAATAACCACTTCTTTATAAGCCACCGAATTTTCAGATTGCCTGATTCCTGCCAGCCCTGCATAAAACCAGTCCATCAGGTGCCCCAACATCAGGTGGTTGTTCGACACATTTTCGAGTGCCGGCCACGATTCGGTGAGCGCGGTGGCGCCTTTTTTCAGTTGAAAACCGTATCCCGGAACATCGTCGCGGGCATTCATATCGAACAAAAGCTGCGATTTTCCGCCATAAGTAAGCGCTTCCACCAGGTAACGGAATCCCACATCGCCGGCTGTGAGCGGATTTCCCTGGGCACGGATGGAATCCTCGAGGTTTTGCAGTACTCTCGTTTTATCGGTTTCATCCACCAGTCCCACACACAACGGCATTGCCATGGCAGTCTGGCTTCCGGTGGAATTCCCTTTTCAGCATTGAAAAAACGCTGGTTAAAGGCAGTTTTTATATCGGAAGCCCAGTTTTCAAACTTCTTTTGTTCTTTGGTTTTCTGCAGAATACCGGCCATTTCAGCCAACAGTTTTACATCGTAATAATAAATTGCGGTTGCCGTGAGCGCTTTCGGAGTGAGTTGCGCTTCGCCAGGTTGTTTTGGCCCATAATCAAACCAGTCGCCCAAACCATGCGAAACAATGTGATTTTCTGATTTCATTTGCAGGTAATTCACATATTTTGTCATCATCGGCCAGGCTTTCTGCATAACCGAAATATCGCCATACCATTTGTACACCAGCCATGGTAAAATCACAGCGGCACTGCCCCACTCCGGCGAATCGCGGAATCCGCCCTCAAATGGCACAAATTCGGGCGCAATATCGGGTACCAGTCCGTTGGGCAATTGCGCTTCCATCATGTCGTTTACCTGTTTCCGGTACAACTCATGGATATCGAAATTAAAATGCACCGAACTGCCCATCAGGTGGGTTTGTTCCAGCCAGCCCAGTTTTTCGCGGTGCGGACAATCGGTGAGCACACTCTGAAAATTACTTTTGATGGCATAATTTATCAGGTTGAAAGTGCGGTTAAACAACTCGTAGGAGCACGAAAAAGTGCCTGTTTCGGGTGACGAATTCCGGTTGTGAAGCATTTTCAGTTCCACCAGTTCTGCATTTTTTTCACCCGATGTTCCCGAAGGTACGGCTCCTTCCACTTTTACATACCTGAAACCATAATAGGTAAATTTTGGCTGCCAGTTTTCAATCCCATCGCCTTTCAGTGTATAGGAAAAGGTGTAGGGCGAACCCGATGCGCCCTGGTTTGGCTGATTTTCTGATGTGATTAGTTCGGAAGGAGTAAGTTTCACCACGGTTCCTTTTTTGCCTTTCACCCGCAGTTCCACAATTCCCGAAGCATTCTGCCCGAAATCATACAAATAGTTACCATCACTCAGGGGGATGATATTTTTTACACGAAATGTTTCTTTGATTTCCAACGGATAATCCGTTTCTGCGATCAGTTTTCCGGCAGGTGGATCAACGCTGACTGCATTTTTCCATGCCGAATCATCAAAACCGGGTTGGTCCCAGCCAGGTTGTTCGAGCCGGGCATCGTAATCTTCTCCTCCGTAAATACTGCTGAAAGTAATGGGCGAAGGTGCTGTTTTCCAGTCATTGCCGGTAATAATTGTCTGTTCTGTTCCATCGTCATACCGGATTCTCAGCTGGGCAATCAGCATCGGATTTCCCCAGGCAATCACTAATTTGCGGTAACGCTCGCGGTTGATATTGAAAAACCCGTTGCCAACCGTTGCCCCGATTACATTCACCCCGTTTTTCAGGAGTTCAGTCACATCGAAAATATTGTACAGAATCGATTTGTCGTAGTTGGTCCAACCGGGAGCCAAAAAATGATTTCCCGGTTTTTGCCCGTTGATCACAGCCTCGTAATGTCCAAGACCTGTAATGTACAATGTAGCGCTTTTTATTTTTCCTTTTGATTCGAATGTTTTTCGGAAGAGCGGAGCCACGGGCCTGTCGGTGCAAAATTCGCCCAGTTTGTCGCCATTGCCATGAACGCCCGGCACCATTTTTTTGGCTGCGGGCAGTGGTTCAAAGCCTATCCATTTTGCGTTTTTCCAGTCTTCAACATCAGTTAGCCCGGTTTTAAAACTGGCTGTTTCACTCCACCCCGACTCCCTGTTTTCAGCATCCCAGACTTTTACCCGCCAAAAATATGTTTGCCCTGCATTCAGGCTGATTCCCTTTCCGTCAACCAGAACCGACTCCGATGATCTTACTTTTCCCGAGACCCATTCAGGTTTTCCCGTTTTCAGTTTTTCAGCATCCGTAAAAAGCTGAATTTCGTATGCCGACTGCCACTGGTTTCTTTCTGCAGAAATCAATTGCCAGCTGAAACGCGGCGTTTCACTGACCTGTATTTTCAGATTCACAGGCTTTATTTCAGCCAGTGCCGAAAAAGAAAAAATGGTCAGCAAAATCAGTACAGGAAAAAGCTTTTTCATGATCAATTCTGTTTTTAATTTCAGTGAACAAAGGTTGCCACTGAGCCGCTTTTCAGGCTGGCTTCAAAATATTTCCCTTTCAACCTGAACTGAAAAGATTGTTCTGTTTTGTTAGTGTTCAGCACAATCACCACAATTTTTTCTTCGGGAGTTTTAAATGCCACATTAGGAAGATTCTGAGGCAAATTGCTTTCAATTCTCACCGAACCAGCGGGAACAAATTTCGAAGCCACGCCAATAATATAATAAGCAGGATTTCGCGTCACAGCATTTCCGTCGATGGTAACTGCGCCAAGACATTGCGTGCAACCACCTTCGGTGTGTGGGTCCTGTTTCGGGTCGGCTGCCAGGTTCCATTCAATCACTGTTTTACACCAATTACGTGAAGCTCCGATGATGAGGTTTTGCACGTGCCAGTTAAAATCTCCGGCAAAATTGCCCGGAGCACCCACCCACTGTTCTGTAAAATAGAGGTTTTTATCAGGGTATGCATCGTGAACTTTCGACAGGGCATCGATTCCGCCTTCGTAGAGGTGAAACGCCGAACCATCGACATATTGACGGGCGTCGGCATCGTTCAGAATTTCGAGTGGATAATCAATCCGGTTGGCATTGTGGTCGTAAATAATGATTTTGGTATCGAGACCAGCTTTACGAAATGCCGGGCCAAGACTTTTTTTGATAAAGGCAGCCTGTTCGGCAGCCGGCATCAAAAGACTTGGATTGTTGCCCGGGTGCAGCGGCTCGTTTTGAATGGTGACAGCATCAATCCGGATGCCTTCCGCTTTCATGGCGTTGATGTATTTCACAAAATATTGTGCGTAGGCATCATAAAATTCGAGCAAAAGGCTCCCGCCTTTTGAGTTTTTGTTGGTTTTCATCCACACCGGCGGTGTCCACGGCGAACCCATAATTTTAATCTGCGGATTTATTTTCAGGATTTCCTTTAAAACCGGAATTAGGTCCTTCTGCTCCGGTTCAATACTGAACTTTTTCATTTCTGGGTCAGTTTCACCGGCAGGCAGGTCGTTGTAGGTAAAAACCCTGTCGCTGAGATCGGATGCCCCGATGCTGATACGCAGGTACGAAACAGCCAGTTCGTTTTCACTATTCCCAAAAAGTTCGTTCAGCAAGGCGCTTCTTGTTTCGGGAGTCATAGCATTAATCAGAATGGCACTGCCACCGGTGAGTGCATACCCAAAACCATCCATGCTTTGATACTGACGGGTTTCATCAACCAAAATAGTTGGCAGACTTTGATTCTGAGCAACCGGCGAAAGTACTTTTTGTTTTTCCAGCAAGGCTGATTTATCGGTATTGGTCAGCCACCATTCAGTTTTTACAGGCGATTGGGCATAACTTTCTGAAAAGATAGCAAGCAGAATAAGGGGAAGGAAAAATTTTGCAATTAGTTTCATACAGGTTTAATTTGTTTGAGGGATGAAAATAGCATAAAAAAGTGTTTAGTTAAGCTACCCGAATTTTTTGATTAGTTATTGAAACAAAAAAAGACTGCATATCAACAGTCTTTAATTTCAGAACGTGGGTTGTACTGGATTCGAACCAGTGACCCCTACCCTGTCAAGGTAATGCTCTAAACCAACTGAGCTAACAACCCGTTGCAGCGCAAAAATAACATTTTCGAAAATAGCTGTTGTGGTTATGTGTATTTTTTTAGATGAATGTAAAACAAAAAAAGAAGGCAGAAAAAAATCCTGCCTTCATAAATATTTTGACTAAATCCCTTTTACTGAGTGAGGAATTTTAATAAAAACAGAATTGCCAGAACTACCGTTACAATTGAAATATCTTTGAATTTACCTGTGAGCACTTTCAGCAATACATACGATAGTACGCCAAACAGGATTCCTTCAGAAATTGAGTAGGTTAATGGCATCATCACAATGGTAAGGAATGCGGGAATTGATTCGGTAAAATCATCAAACTCGATATTTTTTACCGGCGACATCATCATGGCTCCTACCAGAATAAGCGCTGGTGCTGTTGCTGCTCCCGGAATCATCAGGAATAAGGGAGAAAGGAAGATAGCCAACAGAAAAAGCCCTGCAGTGGTTAATGATGTGAGCCCGGTCCGGCCTCCTTCGCTAACTCCCGCTGCACTCTCAACATAAGTTGTTACAGTTGAAGTACCTAAAATTGCGCCAAAAGTTGTACCAACGGCATCCGCCATTAATGCCTGTTTTACCCGCGGAACACGTCCTTCTTTATCGAGCATATTTGCTTTTGATGAAACACCTATCAGTGTTCCAACTGTATCAAACATATCAACAAACAAAAATGTGAAAACCACCAGTAACATATCTAATGTAAAAATCTGGGTCCACTCAAATTTTGCAAAAATCGGACTTAATGATGGTGGTGTTAAATCAAAACTTGCTGGCAAATGAGTAATACCAAAAGGGAATCCGATAACTGCGCCAACTATGATTCCTAATAACAACGCACCTTTAATTCTCAATGCAAGCAATACTCCTGTAATGACCAATGTTACCAAAGCAACTGCAGCTCCGCCGTTTTCAGTGAGGTTGGTAACATCGCCAAGTGTGACAAAAGTTGCAGGACTGCTTACAATTACACCAGCATTTTTTAATCCTATAAATGCGATAAACAATCCGATCCCAACCGATATTGCATGTTTCATGTTCATTGGAATCGAATTCACAATCATCTCCCGGATATTAAATGCAGTGAGAAGTATAAAAATTAATCCCTCGATAAATACTGCAGTTAAAGCAAATTGCCACGAATGGCCCATTCCAAGTACGACAGTAAATGCAAAGAAGGCATTTAAACCCATCCCGGGAGCTAATGCAAAGGGCAACTTTGCATATAATGCCATAACCAATGTGGCGATTAAAGCTGATAGTGCGGTGGCCGTAAAAACAGCACCTTTATCCATTCCGGCAGCACTGAGAATATCAGGGTTTACCGCCAGAATATAAGCCATCGTCATAAAAGTGGTAATACCTGCCAATACCTCGGTTTTAACCGTGGTTTTATTTCCTGAAAGGTTGAAAAATTTTTCAAGCATATATTCAAGCTTAGAATGTGTATTTAACTGCCAGAGTAGGATTTACTTCCCAGCCATCTTTTACAAAATTGCTGCTGATTTCAATTTCAGAACCTGCCGAGAAATTTTTGCAGAAGTTATACCACAATTGTGGTTCGGTAAGAAACCTGTAATCGGTTCCCCAGAACATCTCTTCTTTCCAGAAATCGGCAAAACCGGTAAATGTGAGTTTATTTTGCAGCATTTGAATTGTCCATACTGCTGTAAGCTGAAATGCAGCATTTTCTTTGCCTTTAATATATTTATAGTTTGCCTGTAAAGTCAATATTTTTGAGAAATCAGCCGATGCCCAGGTATTTTCGATACCAGCCAGAAAGCAATTTTCGATCGGAATAAATCCGGTATCATCGCCATCAAGTTTAAAAACACCACCATTGTATTCAACGCGCGGCATAATTTTCTGGGTTTCGCTCCACTTAAAAGCACGGGCAATTTCCCAGTATGCAAGCGAAATTCCATTGTCAATATTCCGTGCATCGCTGCTGTAATCCATGTCAACAAAAAAGAAGGTTGATCCATACTTGTCAGGGCGGAACATTTCCACAGTTGAGGTAAACAACTTACGGTTTTCTCCAAGATCATAATGCAATTGAACATTCTGTGCCTTGGAAATTGTAACAAAAGCAATTAATGTAAATAATAGCAGAATTTTTTTCATACAGATTCGATTTTTGATGTTATGCCGCCAAAAATATATATTACAGTTATTGTTCGTGCGCAATGTTTAAAGATTGTTTATAAAATGATTGTATCACTGAAACAATAAAAAAAGTACCCCGGTCAGGACGACCGGGGATTATTTTTTGAAATCGGGAAGATAAAAAATATGGGTCTTATACAGATAAATTCTGTAATCGGGGCAAAAGTAACCCCATTTTTTCAATTATTTCTGAATTGCATGGTTTAAAAATAAATTAACACTGCTTAAATGCCTGTAATAGTGCAATATACCCTGAATAAAATTTTCACTTAAAACTTCACTATCCTCCATTCTATGCGTGAATGCAAAAGATTTGTATTTCAGTATATCGATGTATTCATGATCGGGAGAGAAACCTTTCGGAGCAGTTTTCAATTTATCGTCATACATCTCCGGATAAATTTGCTGAAATTCTTTATTCCTGATGATTGACAAAAATTCTTCCCCATTTTCGGCAATGTACTCCCTCAGTATTTTCAGCGTATCATTCTCAGGCATGTAAATTCCGCCACCGGCAAAACTTGATTCGGGTTCGATGTGTAAATAATACCCAGCAAAATTCGCCTTTTTCCCACCACGGGCAATATAGCAGCCAAAGTTGGTTTTGTAAGGACTTTTATCCTGAGAAAACCGCACATCCCTGAAAATTCTGAACAAACAATCATTCGGATTCAGAACAGGAACAGTAGGGTCAAACTTTCTGATTTCGTTGATCAGCACTTCAGTCAAAAATAAAACCTTATTACGGCTCTCGTCGTACCATTTTTTATTCTTTTGAAACCATTCACGGTTATTGTTTACTGCGAGTTCCCTCAAAAAATCCAATACTTTATTCATCACCTGATTTTTAATTTATTTTTACATTCTTATGTTTTTACAGAACGACTAATTTATGAAAAAGTTTGCATTGATAATGGCCGGTGGCAGCGGCACACGAATGAAAGCCGAGATTCCCAAGCAATTTATTGAAATTGCTGGATTGCCGGTAATCATGCATACAATTCTGAGATTTGAGCAGTTTGATCCGGAAATTCAAATCATTCTGGTTTTACCCGAAAACCAGTTTGATTTGTGGGCTGAACTTTGCAAAAAACACAATTTCACCAAAATATTTAAACTGGCAAAAGGTGGAGAAACAAGATTTCATTCAGTAAAAAACGGGCTAAAATTGATTGAAGAAGAAGGAATTGTGTTTATTCATGATGCCGTGCGCCCGTTAGTTTCAGTTCAAACCCTGCGAAACTGTCTTGAAACGGCAATCGGGAAAGGAAATGCATTGCCGGTTAATCCGGTAATCGATTCTGTCAGAATAAGTGACAATGATTCCAGCTATCCTGCCGACCGTACAAAAATTTTTCTGGTTCAAACTCCACAGACTTTTCACACAAGCCAGATTATATCAGCCTATAATAGTGTAACTCATTCCGGGTTTACCGACGATGCCACTGTACTCGAGAGTACCGGCGTTAAGATAAATCTTGTTGATGGCAACCGTGAAAACTTAAAAATCACAACACGTGAAGACCTGATTATTGCAGAGGCATTTCTGAAAAGACAGTTATAAACTTTTATTTTTTCTTTTCCGGTTCCCAGATTGATTTCAACTCATAAAGGTCGAGTTTTTCAACCCCCAACTCTCCACCGTAAGTAAATAATACAATCTCCTTTCCGTCTGCTGGAAAAAAACAATTGGAAATCACTGTTTGTCCTCCATTTGCAAAAATCTCGATCGACGACCGGTCGACCAATATTTCAAGAGTAATTTTATTATTAACAGCAGGCAAAGGAACTGTAGTACCTAAAACAGAAAGAGTTCCACGTTTTACGCTGTATAATATCTCAGTACCAGGAATTTTTTTACTATGCCGGATGATAAAACCAAAACTGTCGGATGTTTTCAGGTCAAATTCTCCTTTTATATGTAAGCAATCGCTATCCACGTTTTTTGTTTTGTTCTCGTTAATTCCCGGAATTAGTATTTTGTTTTCCCAACTGTATTGCTTTCCATGAATTTTTTCCAATTCTTTAATTGGCGTCCTCATAAGTTTATAACCAAAACTGAATTTGGTAACCGAAAGCTCGCAGGGGAATGACATTTGCCCTTTAAAAGGCATTTCCGGGAAATCGCCACCACGCATCCAGGCAATCTGAATGGTTCTTCCATCATTTTCAGGAATATTACTCCAGGTTTGGGTTGCATAATAATTGGCTCCGAAATCACTTTTCATTTTGCTGGTTTCGGGGGTGAATTTCTCCCCATCAAAACTACCGATCAGGTAACTGCCGTCGCCATCAAAAAGTACCCATTTATATTCATCCGGGCGATTTGTAACTTTTAATTTTACAAGATCCGGGCATTCATAAAAGCCATCTATGTGGCTTTTCCATTGCCAGTTTACAAGATCTTCTGAAGTGTAAAACGAAATTCCCTTCGATGAATCGGATACAGTATTCTTTCGATATAAAACCATTACCCACCTCCGAGAGTCATTGTGCCAGAAAACTTTAGGATCTCTTGCATCGTCCTTTTCATCAAACGGTATCACCGGGTTGTTTTCCCATTTCTCCCAGGTTCTGCCTTTATCGGTACTGTATGCAATTCGTTGACCACATTTTTGGCTGGTATAAAAAGCGACAAGGGTTTTAATGTCACCTTTCTGCTTTTTTAACAAATTATGTTCATCAACAATTGCCGAACCTGAAAACGCTGTACATAATTCTTTATCTTCCGAATTATTATCGGGATAAATAGCAACAGGCAAATGTTGCCAACGAACCAGATCATTGCTTACCGCATGTCCCCAGTGCATATAACCCCATTCTGTGCCTTTTGGATTATACTGGTAGAACAAATGGTATTCTCCGTCATAGTAAACAAGTCCATTGGGATCGTTATGCCAGTTTTTTTCAGGCGTAAAGTGAAATTGTGGCCTGTATTTCTCATTATATAATTCTTCCTTCTTATCTTTTGCAACAACTGTAAACATTAGTAGTACAGACCAAAAGACTGTTAATAAATATCTCATAACTTTTCAGGTTTCATATTTTTTTTCAAAACTAAACTAAAAAAAAGCTTGGAATAAAAAAATATTCTTTTTATGTTTACAACTGCAAACCCATAAAATAAAACTGTCATGAGACAGACGCTTTGGTTTCCTTAACTTGGTGACGCATTTTTAAGGCTCCAAAGGACATATTTTAAAAATGAATTGAGGCAGAGGACTCAGTTTTAAATGCTGTAAGAATTACAGGTTGTATTACAAACCCATTGATTGAATTACAGACAAACCCGTTCAATCAGCTTTTACCTGCTAATTAACAGCAAGTTAATACATGAGTTTAGTATCTCTGTCCGGCAATTTCTGTCGAATAGAACATTTGGTTTATGGTTTTGCGATCATTAAATCAAATTGAAATGAAAAGGACGCTTATTTCACTGATTTGTTTGGTTGCTGCCAATTATGCTTTCAGTCAGCAATACCTGAACGGGGAGTCTGCCGAACCCCAGAATTCGGTAAACATTGCCCTTGATGAAATCAACCGGTCATTTACCCCATCGGAAGTAAATTTTTCTAATCTGAAATCAGCCAACACTCTGAAAACCTTTGAAGTTTCTTATGAAAACTTCCCGGAAGAAGCTAAAGAAGCTTTTCTGTATGCTCTTTCCGTATGGGATCAAAAAATTACTTCGACAATTAAAATACGGGTTTTGGCCAAATGGGAAAATTTAAGCAACAATACACTTGGAGAAGGCAAACCCGCAGTTTTTTACAGAAACTTCAGGGGAACCCCGATAAGTAATGTTTTTTATCCGGTTGCACTGGCTGAAAAAATTACAGGCAGGGAAATCAACAAATCAGATGAAGCTGACATTGTTTGTTCATTTAACAAAACAGCTTCCTGGTATTTTGGTGCAAATGGCCAAACACCTGCATCAAATTATGATTTTATTACTGCAGCACTTCACGAAATC
>DAINOH010000116.1:0-10898 GCA_036735485.1 Draconibacterium sp.
ACAACCAATTGGGCGACAACCTGGTCATCATCACCGAACCTGCCGGTACCAGCGTATTCTGGCCGGCTCAGGAAATTCACACCCTGCAGCAGTTGGTCCCGGGGAAGTCATATTTCTTGTTGGTTATTGATGGGGCACCGTTGAATTTTTAATGAAATACTTCTTCATCAAAGCCAAGAGGGCATCTTTTTTAAAGGGTTTTGAGAGGTGATCGGTGCAGCCGGCTTCGAGGGCTTTTTCGCGGTCGCCGTGCAGGGCGTAAGCGGTTTGGGCAACAATAACAAGGTCTTTGTTGAACTGGCGGATTTGGCGGGTGGTTTCGTAACCGCTCATTCCGGGTAGTTTGATGTCCATCAGCACCAGGTCGAGGGCGGGATTGGACCGGCATATTTCGATGGCCTCCTGTCCGGTTGATGCAACAATCAGTTCTCCGGTAAAGTTTCTAAGCACTTCTTTCATTAAAAACACCGAGGTATCATCGTCCTCTACCAGCAGTACTTTCAAGGCTACATTTTCGGGCAAAGGCTGGCCGGGCGATTCCAACGCTGTTTTATCACCGGCCTGCATATTTTCGTCGGCTTTAAAGCTTAGGCTGGGCAAGGTAAAATGAAAGGCTGTTCCTTTTCCTTCTTCACTCTTCAGCCATATTTTGCCGCCAAGCATATCAACATAAGCCTTGCTTATCGAAAGCCCCAGACCGGCGCCCTGATAAGCGTCCTTGTCCTCGATGTCGGCCTGCACAAACCGGTCGAAAATGGCCGTCTGGCGTTTTTGAGGTATTCCGATTCCGGTATCTTTTACAAAAAACTCAAAAACAGTGGCTTGCCTGTCGTTTCCGGCTTCGGAGGCGCCCGAGGGCACAACCTGCTTTGCGGCTGTGCAACCAATCTGCACAGTTCCTTCGTGGGTGTATTTTATAGCATTGCATACCAGATTTGAAAGTATGGTTATCAGTTTTTCCTTATCAGTGGTAAGAATGGCATGATTTGCATCCGGTGTTGCTAAAAGCGACAAATCCAGGTTTTTCCTGTCGGCATCCGGTTGGAAAAATTTGGTGATAAACTTCAGCTGGTCATTTACATTTACATCACTCTTGATGATTTCAACCAGACCCGATTCAATTTTTGAAATGTCGATGATGTTATCGATGATTTTAAGCATCCGGTTGCAACTGTGGGTGATGATGTTGAGAAATTTTTCATGATCTTCGCTCGAAAGGTCAGCCATATTCAGTAATTCGGAAAAACCGATGATTCCATTCATGGGAGTCCGAATTTCGTGGCTCATGTTGGCAAGGAAGGCTGTTTTCAGCCGGTCGCTTTCTTCTGCTTTTTCAAGTGCTTTTCGCAATTCCTGTTCCGAATTCCGGAGTTGTTCGGCAAGCAGGGTTTTTTCATGAACTTCCTGTTCCAGCACTACTGTTTTTTCGTTGAGAAGTTTGTTGAGGCGCTGATTTTCAACCTTTACGTAATACGAATCGAGCGCCTGATAAATAACAGGCTTCAGTTCGGCTTCGTCCCACGGTTTATTGATGTACTGATAAATTTTTCCTTCATTTACGGCCATGCTCAAGGCACTGATATCGCTGAAACCCGTAAGCATAATCCGGTGTGGTTCAGGATTGAGGTCGATGATTTTTTTCAGAAATTCAACACCCGTCATTTCGGGCATTCGCTGGTCCGTAATAATCAGGTCGATGTTGTTTTCCTGAAAAATTTTCAGTCCTTCGATACCCGAAGTGGCCGTAAATATTTTAAATTCATCTTCAAAAGTACTTCTGAACACGCGAAGATTTATTTCTTCATCGTCAACGTACAGAATACAAAACCTGTCGTTTTCCATATTTTTGATATTTGTTTTAAAAATGTTGATAAAATCGTAACTATTGCTCATGGCCTGGTTTATTGGTTTTAATTTGTTTTAAGTTCCTGTTTTAATGGACAATGGCAGCGTAATCGTGAATTTTGTGCCTTTACCCGGTTTGCTTTCCACCGCGATGTTTCCCCGGTGTTTTTCGATGATGCCATGTGTGATGGCCAGCCCCAGCCCCATCCCTTTTCCGATCGCCTTGGTGGTGAAAAACGGGTCGAAAATTTTTGGCATTACTTCCTGAGGTATTCCCTTCCCGTTATCTTCGAACGACACAAAAATTTGGCTGACATTCACCCCAAGGGTGATGGTGATGGCGCCCTTGTCATCAATGGCGTCGATGGCGTTGTGCAGAATATTCAGGAATGCCTGCGAAAGTTGCCCCGGGTAACACGTTATCGCTGGAATATCGCTGTATTGTTTAATGATTTGAATCCGGTTTTTATACTGATTTTTGAGCAGAAGCAAGGCCGTTTCGATGTATTCAGAAATGTTGGCCGAAACCGTTTCTTCGTGGTCGGTACGGGCAAAAAGCTTGAGACCTTTCACGATTTCGGTGGTTCTGATGGCTCCAATGCGTATGTCTTCGGCCAATTGTGGAATGTTACTGAGCCTTTTTTCAATATTTTTTGAAGCAAAAACATCATGAAAGGTTTTATCGTCAAGGCAGGGTAAATTCCTGGCAGTGTCTATCATTTCGCTGATAGCGGTCTGCAGTTCAGCAAAATTCTTTATCAGACTGTTAATTCCGGCATAAACAAAATTGATGGGATTGTTGATTTCATGGGCAATGCCAGCAGACAACACACCAAGTGAGGCCATTTTTTCCGATTGGATCAACCTTGCCTGAACCCTTTTTATTTCGTCGAGCGCTTTTTCGAGTTCGGTGGTGCGTTTTCTCAGCAGCAAATGGGTACGGATGCGCATTTTCACTTCTTCAATCTGAAAAGGTTTGGTGATGTAGTCAACGCCGCCGATTTCGAAAGCGTGAACCTTGTTGAAGGTTTCGGTTAATGCGCTGATAAAAATGACAGGTATTTCACTGTATTCAGGGTTTTCTTTGAGTTTGATGCAGGTCTGATAGCCGTCCATTTCGGGCATGTGAATGTCTAACAGGATCAGGTCGGGTTTCGACAGAGCTACATTGTTCAGTACCTGCAGGCCGTTTTTCGCAATCCTCACACTGTAATCAGCCTGATGCAGCATGGTGCTAAGTACGCGAAGGTTGTTCTCGTTATCGTCAGCAATTAAAATTATACCCTGATGATTCATGGTTTTACTATTTTTGGTGTTTAAGATTTACATTCCGGATTCATAAGGCAATCCATTTTTTCGAAAGCAAACGCATTGAGCAGTTTCATACAATGGTTTCCCAGTTCAGCATTGGTTTCGCTTACAAGATTTATGCATTGCAGCAATTCGTCCATGTCGCCGAGTTTGCAGGCTTCCGAAATTCGTTTCCGTAGCAAATCGGGAAGCGTGAGTGCCTGCTGTTTTATTTCAGGCAGTTGCGTTGTTAAGGTGGTTATCTCGTCCTCATCAATTTCGTATTCAAATTCAAGGTTTGCATATTTTCTTATCGATTCGAACAATTCGTTTTCCCGGAATGGTTTTTTGATAAAATCGTTGACACCCATTGCAAGAATTCCGGTTTTTTCATCATCAAAAACGCTGGCAGTTACCGCAATAATTACCACATCGCTGCCGGCTTCCGTGGCCCGAATGATGCGTGTGGCTTCCCTTCCGTCCATTACCGGCATCACAATATCCATGATGATAACATCGGGTTTCCACGATTTGAAAATTCTAACCGCCTCCTCGCCATCGGCAGCTTCGCGGGTTACAAATCCTACCGACCCGAGCATGGTGTTCAGCAAATCGCGGTTCAGCGGCTTATCGTCCACGACAAGCACCTTGATTTCTTTCAGGTTATTTTTCAATCCTATAATTTTCAGATTCTTCATGGGTTTATCGATCTCTTTTGCCTCACCGGGTTCGTATGTGCAACTGAACTCAAATGTTGAACCTTCGCCCATTTCACTCTGAACAGTAATATCGCCGCCCATCATTCTGGCCAGTTTACGGCTGATGCTTAGTCCAAGCCCGGTACCGCCAGCTACATTTATGCCTTTCTGCGACTGTTCAAAAGGTTCGAAAATACGATCAAGCATTTCGTTGGGGATTCCAGAACCCTGATCGGTAACCCGGAAGGCAATTTTATTTTCAGGAGTAAAAAGAATTTGAAACAGCACGGTTCCTCTGTCGCTGAATTTAATGGCATTGCCAATCAGGTTGATGATGATTTGCCGCATGCGTCCCTGATCGGCTTTCATGTAACGGGGCACGCCGGGTGCAGTTTCCACCACAAGATTCAGTTTTTTCTCCTCAGCACGCAGATGAAACAGCTCCCGAATATCTTCGGCCAGCTCGTTAAGATCAATACTTACGGGCATCAGTTGCACCCTTCCGGCCTCAATCTTCGACATATCAAGTATGTCGTTGATTAACGAAAGCAGATGTTCACCACTTTTGTTAATGGCCGAAATGTAGCTGAGTTGCGTTTCGTTCAGGCTTTTGTCGCGTTGAAGTATTTGCGAATAGCCCAATACTGCATTCATGGGTGTGCGTATTTCGTGCGACATATTGGCAAGGAAGGTGCTTTTGGCCTGATTAGCCGATTCGGCAGCTTCCTTGGCCTTTTTTAGCTCGTCCTTGTCGTGTTTGTGCTGGGTAATATCCATAACGGTGGCAATGATGGCTTCTTCCCTGTCCCATGGAATAATAGCCGGTGTTCCTGAAACCCAAACAATTTCACCCGATTTATGAATATAGCGGTATTCCATACTAACGGTTTCATGCTTTTGCAGACATTCGTCAGCGGCTTTGGTAACTTTCTGGATATCGTCGGGATGCAGGATTATTTGTGATATTCCGAAAGTATTCTGCCCCACAAGTTCGGCCTCGCTGTAACCAATCAGCCGGCAAAATGCTGCATTCACAAATTTTATATTCTGTCCGGTGTACACAGCCACTCCCTCTTCCATGGTTTGCATAATTACACGCAGTTTTTCTTCGGAAGCTTTCAGTTCTTCATCAGCTTTGCTGCGTTCATCAATTTCATTCTGAAGGGTTTGGTTCATCACCCTTAGCTCCTCGGTAGTAAATTTCAGGCTTTTGTTGACGGTTTCAAGTTCAAAAGTCCTTTTTTCAACCAGGCTTTCAAGTTTTTCCTGGTAATAGCTAATTTCGCGTATCAGCTCGTTGAATTCGTCGTACAGTGTGCCAATTTCGTCGGAGCTTCTTTTGGTAAGCTG
Source organism: Draconibacterium sp. (assembly GCA_036735485.1). Taxonomy (GTDB): domain Bacteria; phylum Bacteroidota; class Bacteroidia; order Bacteroidales; family Prolixibacteraceae; genus Draconibacterium. The sequence goes on from DAINOH010000116.1 coordinate 5,184, forward strand.
AATGGAAAAATCTTTCGATTTTTTAATGGATTCAAAGGTATCGGTAAGCTGAATAACAGGATCAGAAATAGCCTTTTGGGTGTAGTTGGCAATGAGGAAACTGATGATAATTCCAATTAAGATAACCAGAAAACCAATGATAATTATGGTTAATATTTTTGAATGAAAATGCGAAACCTCCAGCCTGAAATATAGGGTTCCAAGAACCTGGTTTTTATCTGAAATTTGTTTTGAAAACAAGATTTCGTCATGGTTTACCATAAAAATATCAGGGGCAAATGCCGGAAATGAATAACTGGTGAAACCATCACGCGAATAAGATGCGTACAATTTACCGTTTGCATCGGTAGTCCATGCATTGAGCAACTGTTGATAACTTTCCATGGCCTGCAAATTCTTTGAAACCTCAGCTGAATCTAAAAAGTAAATAGCCGGAATTACATTGTAAGCCAGCACATCAGCAGCTGCGTTCAGTTCGCTCCGCAACGACTGCTTGTAATCGTTTACCTCAACGTAAGTATAAACCGAAGCAAAAAGCAGCAACAACACAAACGAGGTAGTAACCTGAATTGCAATCAGTTTGTTTTTAATCGAATTTCTCAGGTATTTCAGCATAAATCATTGTTTTAAATAACATTCACAGCAAGCTTCAACAGTTGTGAACTGGTTTTTATCTTTTTCTGTTCGAGTCGGGTTTTGTTAATTTCAAACCTGATTCTTTCGTCTTCGCTGATAAAATTAATGGAAGCTCCCTTTTGCAGGCATCCGGCGCATTGGGTGATGATGACGGTGTGTTTCAGTTCGGAATGCGTGTCGAGTTGAGGCAAAAGATGAGTGAATTCGCTGGCAACAAAAAGCATCTGGCAGGTTTTGATATCCCCGACCCCTTTTGCAACCACAATTTCGATGTTCTTTTCATCAACTTTTCGCACCGAGGCAATGTATTGCAGGGTTTTAACAATGTCGCTGCTGCCAAGAACCACAATTCTGAAATTATCGCTGTTGCCCTGTTCAGGCCAGGTGATGTATTCTGTGAAATTATAGGTAAACGACCCCATGATGTTTTCGGGGGTTCCGCTAAGCTGCGCCTCTGCACTTCCGGCTGAAAGGATGAAAAATACAAGTGGCATCACCCTGACAAATTGCAAAAATTGTTTCATGTCCATGTTGGTTTAATCAATTTTTAAGGCAAGTTGTAGTTCAAAGTAACGCTCAGCCTGACGGTACCTGTCGGGAGGCCGGTTGGAGGTATGATAATACTTTGCGTTCAGGATGTTGTTTATGAATAACATGCACTCAATATTTTTCCAGAGGGTAATTCCGGTTGAAAAATGAAAAACCATTGCCTGACCAATTTCGGGGTAAAGCATATTGTTTGCAGCTGGGTACAAACTGAGGCTGGCATTTTTCCGTTTACCAAAATAATTAGCCCTTAAACCAACATTCCACCTGTTGCCGATATAATAGTAAAAACCTGCATTGGACGTGTGTTTACTGATTTCGGGAATAAGGGTTTCGTTTTCGTTCACCGAATTGGTGTAGGTATAATTTATCCATGACGAAATGTTTTTCTTTCTGATTTTCAATGTCAGTTCAAGCCCGTCAGTTTCGATCTGACCTACATTGGCCGATTTCCAGCCATTTTCAACCGGGATGGTCGTGATGATGTTTTCGAGGTAATTTTTATAAAAAGAAACCGACACCAGGCCGAAATCCGAAATTTTGTAAGCATTGATCCATTCAAACGATTTCAGGGTTTCGGGTTTCAGGTCAGGATTTCCGGTACCTGCGGTGTAATCCCAGGGACGTGGCGCCCTGAAAGCCTCGTTGTACAATACCCGTGATGAAAAGTTACGCTGATGAAAAGCCAGCGAAATGCGGGGTGTGAGCACCTCGCCGTAGTAGCTGCTGTTGTCGTACCGAAAGCCGGCAACAGCCTCAAAATATTTCAGGAAACTGTAATCGGCCTGCAAATAAAAGCTGAAAAGCCGGTTATTCATCAGTTGAGGCTTGTCGGGTTCGGGTGGGCGCTGGTTACCCGAATTGCTGACAGTGGTACTGTAGTTTTCGGCAATATTTTCGGTTTCCAGCACAACACTTCCAATCATTTTAAGATTTTTGAGCGGATTGAACTGGTTAATCAGGTCAATTCCCAAAAGGTTTCCTGGCCGGTAATAGCCCGTTTGGGATGTATCGGTAACAAAAGCAATCGTGTTTTTCAGAACGGTGCTGTTGCGGTAATAAAGCCTGGGGGTAAAAGCATAATCCTTTTTGCGAAAGCTGTATTGCACGTAACCGTTTACAAAGCCGATATTCCAAAGGGTTCCGTAATCCTTATAAAAGGTTCCCTCACTTTTGTAGTTGGTTGCCCGTGAAGCTTGTTTATTCTGAACATTCAATCCAGCTGACAATTGCTTGAATCGCAGGGATAAATCCAGTGAAAGGTCATTTTCAAAATTCTCCAATGAATCCGTCCAGTTGTTGTCACCGTCACCTCCTTTCAAAGGCGTTTTTTCTGTCGTAAAATACCCGCCGGCAACCCGGAAGCCAAAATCTTTTTCAGGGTTGTAATAGCCGTAATCAGCGTTGGTGTTATAGGTGCTGAAACTGCCATAAGAAACATTAAACCGCAAGCCCTGCAAATCATCAGGTTTGAAGGTAATCAGGTTGATAATGCCCGAAATGGCATTGGTACCATAAACCGAAGATGCCGGTCCATACACAATTTCGACCTGTTTTATGTTGGATAAAAGGTATTGCGAACCGCCATAAAATCCGCCAGAGTTTAGCTCGTTCACCTGCACACCGTCAATCATAACCAGGATGAGGTTGTTTTGACTGGGTATGCCCCGCTGAAAAATGTAACTGTTGAATCCCTGAATGTTTCTGAACTGAAAGCCAGGCAGATCAGCCAACAATTCTTCAAGAGAATTGTACCCCCGCTCTTTAATCTCTTTTGAGGTAATAATTTCAACCTGTGCCGCCACATCTTCAAGTTTTTGATCCAACTTGGAAGCGGTAACAATGGTAGCTTTCATCAGTCCTTCAATTCCCGCGTTCAGAAGCGCCTCAAGCTCTGCATTCTGGCTTTGTGCCGGGAGCGTAAAAAGCACCACTGAAACGAAATTTATGAGTATCCTTCGTAAAATTCCCATCGTGCGTTGTTTTTCCCAGTAAAAGTACAAAGGAATAAATTACCATAGTTTTTTCTGGCAATTTTTTTAAAAGTGGAAATGCCTGCAAGAACAGCTGGATGTTTTAAACCGACATAAGGGTTTGCTGTTTAAAAAGTTCCATCAGGCTGCGTTTGAACTACTACTGACTGATATTTGTCAGTGGTGTCATTAAAAACTGAAAAGCTATCGCTAAACACTGGTTTTGATGGTTGTGAGCTATTTTCAACCTGGGCTTTCAGTTGCAATTGCAGCAAGACCAGCGGGGTAAATAATAAAAGTAAATAGTGCTTCATTCTTTTAAGTTACTATCATAACATCATGATTTCGTTTCCATTTTTCTTAGAAAAAATAATCATCGAAAGCAAATTTCCCGACCAACCATGACGAAACCCCCTTTTGGTGTGACGAAACGCCGTTTTGAGGGTGTAAAACGGAGATTGAGCTTTCATTACCTGCACGTTTTCTATTGTTGACCGGTTAGCCAAAACCTGTCTTGTTCAAAACAATTTCCCCTTGTCAAATTTCTTCCTTTGCTGATTTGTCATTTCCCTGGTAATGATTTCTCTTGGATAAACAATTGGAATAGTGCTCATTTCCTGCGAAAACTCACCAGTTTCATTTTCGACTGTCGAGTAAAGAATGACCATTCCTTGTAATCTTTCATCTTCAGTATTCGTGTATAAACCAACTTCAAGTGTCGATGAAGAATTAATAAAACCAAGGGGTTGTGAAGGAAAAACATAGGTTCCAATTTTTACAAAAATTGAATCAGGATTGATATTTTTATAGACCATGATCGTTCCATCATCATGGAGGATTTCAAGCGAGGCAAAATCCGCCACCCTGTCTGTAGCCTTGATCAAGCCTGGAATTGCAACGACAAATCCTTTTCTCATGGTAAATATTGTATCCTTCTGATTTACTTTGAAGCAATCTCTCAGGTACGTGTTTTTGTCATATGGTGATTGTACTATTTCAAAACCATTCTTCACTGGCAACAGGTAAGGAAAATCCAATGAAACATTTTTACATGGAATACCTATTCTTGCAAGGTATGCATATTGAAAATTATGGTTTTCCTTTTCATTAACAACTGTAAGCGTAAGCAGATTTGTTTTCCCGGGCATAATGGTAACCGTTTTTTGAGGCTGCATCGGGGATAAGTTGGACAGATTTGTAAAACTTATGGTCAGTTGATAAGGGTAATGCGACCTATTTTCAGCCATAAACTGGTAACGGGGAAATTTGTCGATGACCTCAATTTTCACCGGATTGTCCATTCTGCTTCCAAAAAGAATGATTTGTTCAACTTTTTCATATTGAGCTGATAACATTTGGGTGAAACTGAAGATAATAAACAAAAACAGAAAAAATTTGCGTGTCGTCATAGCTCAAACATTAGAATTTACAAAACAAGTTACTAACGAAGAAGACAAAAATATTCATTCAATCAACCTTACAAAGTAAATTTAACAGGGATTCTAAACTCGATTCGGGCTGGCCGGTTATGAAGCTTACCAGGAATCCACTTTGGTGATGACTTAATTACCCGGATTACTTCGTTGTCGATATGATAACTTACATTTTTAAATACCTTCACATCACAAACATCACCATTTGTGTCGATAACAAAACTTGCATAAACAATTCCATGTTTTCCATTCATTATGTCGGTTTGTGGGTATTCAATCTGACCAAAAAGCCAATTTTTAAATTGATCGTTACCACCATAAGGCCATCTTGCCGTGTATTCAGCTTCTGTGCTATCAATCATGGCACCTTCTTCATTCCAAAATAAAGCTTCGTTTCGTTTACCATCAAGATACTTTTCCTTTGCACATACTTTACCGCTATCAAAATACCAGGTCCAATCACCATTTTCTTTACCATTTTTATACCCCCCATCACATATTTTGGTTCCATCATCGTTGTATCGCAACCATTTTCCTTCTAAACTACCATTTTCGTACAAACCTTCTGAACTAACCAGACCATTGGTGTTATACCATTTGAACAAGCCATGCTTTTCCTTGCATCTATTCGACTTGTAGGCGCCAGTCATTTGTATTTGTCCATTACTATAAAAATCAATCACCTGCCAAATTTGATCAGCCTTCCACATCTTCCGGTAAAATTCCGAATCCTCCTTGCTTTTTACCTTTTTCCAGTTTTTATCAAAAAAATGAGTGTTGTATCCTGCCCTAAAGTTGTTAAAGCAATTGACAGAAGCATCAGCAACATAAGTTTCTTCATAAGATTCGATTTTAAATTATTAAAGATTCTCAAAAATAAATCAAAAACTATACGTTCTTCCACCCAACCATGACGAAACCCCCTTTTGGCGTGACGAAATGCCGTTTTGAACATGTGAAACAGGTTTTTCAAGTTAAAAATCTTTGAGAAAAAATTGAATCTGGCGTACCAAATCAGTTTCTTCTTTCCTCCTCATTTGGCTGATACGGGTTTTTCTTGAGTTTCTCAATCTCTTCCCGGAAAAGTTCGAGATGGACAGCCGCCTGAGAGCAGGATTCTTTTTGAA
>DAINOH010000117.1:0-10695 GCA_036735485.1 Draconibacterium sp.
CTTTGCGGGCGGCTGCCAAAGAATACGCCGTGGTTTTTCCGTGGTACTATTTCAGCCAGATCAACGAGGCGCGTCACCAGCCGGGAACCATTGCCTACAGTCCGGAGCTGATCTGGAAAATGTTGCAGGAAACGCTGAATGAACTCAACCGCAATGGTTTTGAGAAAATCATCATTGTGAATGGTCATGGCGGCAACAATGCCTTTCTGAATTTTTTCGGGATGGCACAGCTTTCGGAGCGCCGGAATTATGCGCTTTACTGGTTCAGACCCGAAGATAACCCGGAAGTTGCCAAAAAAGTGACTGAACTTACCCAGCCCGACCCATTTGATGCCCACGCAGGCAACAGCGAAACTTCGGAAATGATGGCTGCACAGCCTGCCGTTTCACATTCTGAAAGGGCCGGACAGCAATCGGGCGTTGACCTGGAACGGATGAAGGAATTGCAGTATGTTTACACAGGGATTTGGTGGTACGCCAGCTATCCGAACCATTACGGCGGCGATGGCTCCAAATCCAACGCACAGGCCGGGGAACTGCTGATTAACGAAACAGTTTCGCAACTGGTGAAAATGATTCAGCAGGTAAAAGCCGATAAAACGGTTCCTGAGTTGCAAAAGCAATTCTTTAACGAAGCTGAAAACCCGTTGAAAACAAAACAGTGAACCAAAGGATTCCATCTTTTCCAAAAGATGGAATCCTTAAAGCAGCATTAATTACTTTATTCATCCCAGAATTCATCACGGTCATCATGTAAAACCGAATGATAATGAATAAAGTCCTCCCTCCCGTCAAATATCTCCAGCACTGTTTTTCTATCGATTTTTGTTTTTTTATTGCTGATAATGGCCGAATATGAACTGTAACCATATTGTCTGAAATCAGTTGCAATGCCATGTTTTTCAGGATTATAGTGCGTATAGAAAATTGCATATTTCAGATATTCATTTTCTGTTATTTCTATTCGTTTGAAGTTCTTATCAAATAAACTTCCTGTTCTTTTTTCCTGAATATTTAAAGCCATTGAATAAGCAATAAACAGTTTCCGGAACTGATTACTCACTATTTTGCCAATTTCTCCATCGTCTGATATTTCAATTGAATCAGTCTTTAAAAAATTATTCACCTTGATTACCAGGTGAAAATGATTTTGAATGAGAGCATAAGCAAGCACCGAAACATAAGGTGTGATAAACTGATCCATTAATCTTAAGAAATACCGGTAATTATTGTCATTGAAAAAGATGATCTGACGATTAATTCCACGATTATAAATGTGATAGTAACTTCCACCTATAATTGGAGTTATAACTTTGAGTGAAGGCATTTTTGCATAAAGTTAAGTCATTTAGTTAACAGATAAGGATTCCATCTGTCTGAAAAGATGGAATCCCTGTCCATTTCCCGAAAAAACCTTTTCTTTGCACCAAAATTTTGAACAGATGAAGAAAAGGGTAAATGTGGTGACGATGGGTTGTTCAAAAAACCTGGTCGATTCGGAAGTGTTGCTCAACCAGCTGGAGCGCGGGAAATACGAAGTGGTGCACGATGGCAGCGGTGCCGGTTTTGATGCGGTTTTTGTGAATACCTGTGGTTTTATTCACGATGCCAAACAGGAATCCATCGACATGATTCTGGATTATGCCGAAGCCAAGAAACGTGGCGAAATCGGTAAACTTTTCGTGATGGGCTGTCTGTCGGAGCGCTACCAGAAAGATTTGGAAACTGAAATCCCCGAGGTGGACCGTTACTTTGGCAAGTTCGATATGAAAGCGATGGTGGACGAACTGAAAGTGACTTTTCAGCCCGAATACATTTACGAACGCAAAATTACCACGCCCTCACATTTTGCCTATCTCAAAATTTCGGAAGGTTGCAACCGCTCGTGTGCTTTTTGTGCCATCCCGATGATGACCGGAAAACACAAGTCACGCACCATTGAAAGCCTGGTGACTGAAGCCCGCTACTTAGCCAAAAAAGGAGTGAAGGAAATTTTGCTGATTGCGCAGGAACTGTCGTATTACGGCATCGATATTTACGGGAAAAGCCGGTTGGTTGATTTGGTTAACGCCATTTCTGAAATCGACGGCATTGAATGGATTCGTCTGCACTATTTATATCCTACTAAATTTCCATATGATATTTTGCCGGTGATGCGCGAAAACCCAAAGGTTTGTAAATACCTTGATATGCCTTTGCAGCACATTGCCAACCCGGTACTTAAAAATATGATGCGCCACGTAACCCGCGAGGAAACTGAAGCGCTGATAAAAAGAATCAAAGAAGAAGTTCCCGGTGTTGCCATGCGAACTACGATGCTGGTTGGTTTTCCCGGCGAAACCGAAGAAGATTACGAAGAGCTGAAGGCGTTTGTTGAAGAAACTCGTTTCGACAGGCTGGGGGTTTTCCCGTTCTCGAACGAAGAGGGAACTTATGCTTACAAGCATTTCAAGGATAAACTCAGCGATGAGGAAAAACTGGAGCGTGCCGACGAAATCATGGAAATCCAGCAGCAGATTTCAGCCGAACTCAACCGGGAAAAGATTGGCAAGACTTTCAAAGTCATCATCGACCGGCAGGAAGGCGAATTTTTTGTGGGCCGCACCGAATTTGATTCGCCCGAAGTGGATGGCGAAGTGCTGGTAACTTCGGCAAAACCTTTGCAAAAAGGTGAATTTGTACATGTAAAAATCACGGGCGCTGAGGATTACGATTTATTCGGAGAAGTTATATAAAAACAAAGGCCGCAAGATTGAGTTGAGGCCTTTGTTTTATCAGCCATTATTGTATCGGTATAATCTCAACCGACCAGTTATTATTGTCCTTGCCCTTTCGCAATACCGTTAATTCTGTTCCTTCGTTGTTTGCAAATACATAACGGGCTTCCACTTCATAAGCGGCAGTCTGGGCATCTGGCTGAAACATGTTATCATATTTGTATTTTCTTAAAAGTGTGTAATTGTCGTCTTCAAATTCGTAAATGGTTGCAGACTCAGGCTGAAAATAGTAATTGGCATGATAACTTTTAATAGCCCAGATACTGTGACGTAACGGCGAAAAATCAATCCACCATGAGGGATACCGGAATTCACTTTCTTTTAATTCGCCAATGGTTGGAGTTGGAGTGATACTGTTACCCGTAGCAGAGGTAATGGCTGAGGTTCTCATAATATAGGAATATCCGGTTACTGCCAACTGGCTATTGTTAAAAAACCAGAGATTTCCGATTGTTTCATGCTTGTAACTTTTCAGGGTTTTTGATTGGATGTCGAAAACAAATACACCAGAGGGCGATACATCTTTTCTTGCAGCAATCAGATACGGCTGATTGGGTACTTTTATCAGATCAGCCGTTCCAAAACTGTTATAATCGATTGCAGTCTGGTATGTTTCATCGGTTTCAATATTTTTCCAGTCTAAATAATTTGCAGTACTGTTTATTTTCGTATAGCAAAACCAGTCCTCATCTGCCCATTCTGCGTCATAAACCGTGTAGTCGGTTTCATAAGTTTTCGAAACCGAATAAGCTGTCAGATCAACAACACTCATCATTCCCCCGTGTCCGACTACAGCTTTGGTGAAATCTTCCGAAACTGCGAGGCAGGTGGGCGCTTTGCCTAAAGCAATTTCATGAGTAACTTCCTTGCTGGCAATATTGTAAGTCACCAGTTTATTGGGCTGACTTGTCACAAAATACAATGTGTTTGTGTTTTTATTGATTTTCAGGTCAACAATGTTCCCTTCCAACAGCCTGATATTTTCACCAATTCCGGGTACACGAACGGTCACCGTAATTGCGATAGATTGGCGGTCGGGATCGCTGGATTTCAGATTTATAGTGGCTGAATTCAGACCTGGTGACAATTTGCTGCGATCGCAGGTAAAATTGATATCGGCTGATGAATACGACAGTACAACGCCATTTGCAGGTGAAACCGTCAGCCATTCAGGCAAATCTTCAAATCGCCAGATGGCAATTCCTTCGCCGTGATTATAAACCCTGAAAATTTTGGTTGTTTCGGTGTTGTCAAAATTGAGCGGATTTTCAAAAATGTTAAAATCCGGATTTCCCAGGTTGGCAGTAACCTGAATGGTAACAAGGGGATTATTTTTATCGTTGGTTTTTAACAAAATCGTTCCGGTCAGATTATCATTTTGCACAGCTTTTTCGAGGTTGAACAGAAAAGGAATAGCGGCAGAAGCATCTTTCCCCAGCATTAACGACATTGCATTAAACTGCTCTGTATTTACAGTAAGCCATTCGGGCATACTTACGATATCCCAAAGCAAAATGCCATTGCCTGAATTGGAAATCTGCATTTGGTTATAAAAGTTGTTATAACTTATTTCAAAAGTCCGGTTTACCTGTATGGCCGGAGTTCCTTCGTTGATATAATACAGCGGGACAGCATATTTTTTTCCACCTGCTGTAATCATCATCTGGTCGGCATAAATTCCTGTATTTGAATAGCGGGGATCAAGGCTGGCTTTTACATGAATGGTGGCAATGCTATTAACGAATTTGCCGGTAACAGCATCCGTATTCAGCCATTCAGGTTTGCTCTCTATGATGAAATCTGCGTTTCCGGCACCTTCGCATTGAAACTGGTAATCATCGGTTTCCCATTCAGGTGAAATTATTACAGCTGATATTGCAACGCCTGAAATATCGAGTTTTTCATTTATAAACTCATCGCTGCACGAAAAAGTAAAAATTGCTATCGAAAGCAAGATGCAGTTTTTTATAATTCGATTCATTCTGATATTTTTAATTGAGTGGGTTATTCCGGTTAAAAACTGTATCGCAATGAAACTCCGTAATCAATATGCGATATATCGATAGCTTTTTCAGGCTCCTGATTTTCTGAATTGTAGTTTAAGCTTTTGATTGAAACTTTCTGAAGATTTGACCACAAAAAACTTCCCGATAGTCCGGCTGATAACCGGGGCGTAATTAAATACTCAACCGACAAACCGCCTTTAATTCCAAAAGCTTTTCCTTGTGTTAAAGTATTTGAGTTATTGTAATATTGAGGCAGTTGACCGTAGTAAATATCGTCAGCCGGCCAGTATTCCTGGTAGTCAATTCCACGGGTTTCATCGCGGAAGAAAACTATTCCCGGAGCAACCGTTTCGCTGATTCTGATTTTATGCTTTGCCCCCGGAAATTGCTGTAAAAGAGCTGAAAGACCAATAAAATTAGCGTATATTTTTTCGTCAAGCCGGGTTGTAGTATAAACCGGGAGATTCATTCCGCTGTAATTTTTTATCAGAAATTCTCCTTCTGACGAGGATTGAAAAAATGTGTATTCGGCGCCAATTCCGATCAGATTATTCAGTAAATAGTGAAATCCAGCGTTGAAATAAATCCCGTTTTTCAGTTTATTGGTGTAATCGTCCGCTTCAGATGCTGGAACCCCGGCATTTATGAGCAAGCTATTAAAGTTACTCAGGTCGGTTAATGAATAGGCAAGACCACCTTGTAATGTGAAAAGAAAACGGTGTTCCGGTTTTGCCTTGATTGAATTCTGAGCGTTCCGGCTTAAAAAATCATTATTTTCTGCACGAAGATATTGCAGCACTTCCGAAGTTGCAATCGACTTTCCGGTTACCTGATTGTCCTGCATTTTTTGTTCATAGCTGATCCGGTCGGCATTTACCGAAATAATCCGGCATTCAATCGTATCATTTTGAATGGTAATGATTTTGTCCTGGGCTTTCAAAGCAAATAATGACATGAAAGCCGTCAAAACGAGAAAAAGTTTTTTCATTGAAATACTTTGAATAGGTTTTGGTAATTAAATCAGACTCAAAATAAGGTATTATTTATTGTTTGCCCAATTAAAACGGCTGTATTAACAAAATATTACCGAATGTGTTATTTGTAATATAACATAGAAAATGAATATCGTTCATTTGTCAGCAATTGATCAGAGATTAGGCGTTTTTGGTTTTCTTTGTATGATTTTTTTGAAAAATAATGGGTAAGAAGAAGGTAAATGAAAAAGGTAAAAGCAGTATTTTCTCGCTGCTGAAACCTTACCGGGCGATGGTTACCATGCTGGTGCTGTTTGCCCTCGTCGGCAATGCCGCCAACCTGGTGATTCCCCGCATTATTGCCAAAGGAATTGATACTTATACCGCCGGAAATTTCAGCTATAAAATCATCATCATCCAGTTTTTGACAGCCGCACTGGTAATTTTTGTGTTTGCTGTTTTTCAGTCAGTAGTGCAAACGCTGACTGCCGAGCGTGTGGGTTTTAACCTGCGCGAGCGGTTGTCGCAGAAAATCTCGGGGCAGAGTTTTATTTTTATCCAGGAAACGAACCCATCCAAACTGCTTACCAACCTCACTGCCGATGTCGATTCCATCAAATCGTTTATTTCACAGGGTGTTTCGTCCATCATTTCCTCGGTGGTGATGATTATCGGCACGGTGATTCTGCTGATTATCATTGACTGGGAGCTGGCGCTGCCCGTTTTGCTGATTATTCCTTCGGTGGCCATCACTTTCTACATCATCAGCAAAAAAATCAGGGCGTTGTTTTTGCGGGGCCGCGAAGTGATTGACTGGCTGAACCGTGTTATCAACGAAAGTATCCTGGGTTCTGCCATTATTCGTGTTATCAACTCACAGCAACCCGAATATGTAAAGTTTCTGAAAGCCAGCGGCGAATCTCGTGACATCGGGATTTCCATTGTCAACCTGTTTGCCACACTCGTTCCGCTGATTACCTTTTTTGCCAACATGGCCACACTCACTATTCTGGCGCTGGGCGGTCATTTTGTAATTGCCGGAAAGCTTTCGCTGGGCGATTTTGCTGCCTTCAATAGCTATGTTACCATCCTGGTTTTTCCGATTATTATGATTGGTTTTATGAGCAACGTGATTGCACAGGCGTCGGCCTCGTTTCAACGCATCGAATCGGTTTTGAATGCACCCGACAGCGAGGATTACGGAACCGTAGAAACTGAACTGACAGGAAAAACCGAAGTAAAAAACGTTTCGGTTCTTTATGAGGAAAAGGCTGTTTTAAAAGATATTTCATTCAGCATTGAACCGGGTTCGCGCACAGCCATCATCGGGCCAACCGCCGCCGGAAAAACACAACTTTTGTACCTGCTCACCGGGTTGATAAAACCCTCATCGGGAAAGGTGGAATTTGATGGCCGGCAACCATCGGAATACAAAAAGGAGACGTTTTACAACAGCATCGGGATTGTTTTCCAGGACAGTGTGATGTTTAACATGAGTCTCCGTGAGAATGTCTCTTTCAGTCAGTCGGTAACTGCCGAATCGCTGCAAAAGGCGATTCAGACAGCCGGTTTGGAAGAATTTGTGGATACACTTCCCGGAAAGCTCGAAACCCTGGTTTCTGAGCGCGGAACCAGTCTTTCGGGCGGACAGAAACAGCGCATCATGCTGGCAAGGGCGCTGGCTGTGAACCCGAAAATATTGCTACTCGATGATTTTACAGCACGCGTTGACCCGCAAACCGAACAGAAAATCCTCAAAAGACTGCGGGAAAATTACCCTGAAATCACACTGATTTCGGTAACGCAGAAAATCAATCCGGTCAGGGATTTTGATAAAATCATCCTGCTAATGGAAGGTGAACTGATTGCGGAAGGAAAGCATGAAAAATTGCATGCCACCTGTCCGGAATATGTGCAGATTTACGAATCACAACAAAGTACAAGTCATTATGAACTACAATCTTAACGACGGTACAGAAGAGATAAAAAAGAAGAAACTGGGTTTTTCATCGGTGAAAAGCCTTGTCAACAATATGCTGGAGGAAAAGCGCACCTTGTTTGTGGCTTTTGTTTCCATGATTGTGGCCGCACTGCTCAACCTTGCCGGGCCGATTCTGATTGGGCACACGGTTGACACTTACATACAGACCGGGCAGTTTCAAGGAGTGCTTGTGTTCAGCGCGATACTTTTTGCGACTTACATTGTGGCGCTGGTAGCCGGTTACCTGCAGACCCGGCTGATGGGAGCCGTTGGACAGCGCATGGTTTTTACGCTGCGGAACTCGGTTTTCAAGAAGCTGCAGGAGTTGCCGTATGACTTTTTCAACCAGAACAAAGCCGGTGACCTGATTTCGCGCATCAACAACGACACCGAAAAAATCAACCAGTTTTTTTCACAGTCGCTGATGCAGTTTTTGCGGGTGATTCTCATTCTCATTGGCTCGGCTGTTTTCCTGCTTTCACTGCACATCGAACTGGGCGCAGCCACGCTGGTTCCGGCGGTTTTTATGTGGATTTTTACCAAAATTGTTTCGCCGTTTGTAAAGAAAGTGAATGCAACCGCACTGAAATCGATCGGTTTGCTCAGTTCTGAAATCCAGGAAAGTCTGAACAATTTTAAAGTGGTGGTGGCTTTTAACCGCCGCGATTATTTCAGAAAACGTTTTACAGAGGTTAACAAACAAAACTATTCGTCGGCTGTCAGGGCCGAAATTTCCAACAACATGCTTTTGCCGGTTTATACTTTTTTCTCGAACATCGGCATGTTGATTACGCTGGCGCTGGGGATTTATTTTATTGCACACGGCCAGTTTACGGTGGGTTTGCTCATCAGCTTTATCGGGTATGCCAACAGTTTTTACAACCCGCTGCGGCAGCTTGCCTCGCTATGGGCCAGTTTCCAGGTGGCGCTGGCGGCGTGGGAGCGAATCCGCAAAATTCTGAATCTCGAAAGTAACCTCATCCTGGTTGAAGCTGCGAAAGCAAAAGAGTCGGAAGACCTGTTGTCATTCCGCGATGTTACTTTTGCCTACCCGAACGGAAAAGAGGTGCTGCACAATATCACTTTCAACCTGAAAAAGGGGAAAACGTATGCTTTTGTAGGGCCAACCGGCGGTGGAAAAACAACAACCGCCTCATTGATTGCCCGTTTGTACGACCCGACCGGTGGAAAAGTATTGCTGAATGGTTTTGATATCCGGTCGTTTTCGCCGGCTGAAAGGGTGAAAAAAATCGGATTTATTTTGCAGGACCCGTTTTTATTCAGCGGCACCATCCGCGAAAATATTTTGTACGGAAACGAAGAATATAGTAACCTGACCAACGAACAGCTTCACAAGGTTTTTGCGGAGTCGGGGCTGGAAACACTTTTGCAGCGGTTTGAAAACGGTTTCGACACCAAAGTGAATGTGACCGGTGAAAGCATCAGTCTCGGACAGAAACAACTGGTTGCTTTTATGCGTGCGGTTTTGCGTAAACCCGAACTGCTGATTCTGGATGAAGCCACCGCCAACATTGACACACTCACTGAAAAAATGCTGGACGAAATTCTTCAGAAACTGCCCGCTGAAACCACCAAGGTAATCATTGCCCATCGCCTGAATACCATTGCCAATGCCGATGTCATCTATTTTGTCAACGATGGAATGGTGACCCGTGCCGGCTCGCTGGCCGATGCCATGGATTTACTGATGAAAGGCAAAATGGCAAGCTGAGTTATTATATTTCCGTTGGCTTCAGCCAACAGTTCGGCGACATGGGAAAGAAGATTGGCTTTAGCCACATTACCATTTATTGATTTCAATAGATTTATCTCACCTGATTTCTTTTTTTATTACCGTTGGTATTAATCAACGGTTTGGTTATCAAAAGCTTTTTGATGAGGCTAAAGCCGAATTGAATTTGTTTTACTGCACCGTTGCCTGAAGGCAACGGAAATAATCAGGAGAAATTTTTTTATTACCATTGGCTTTAGCCAACGGTAAGTCGATATGAATAGAAAAAGGCTTTAGCCACATTTATTCCTTTTCTTTTACAAAGTTCCATCCATATTTCAACATAAACTCATCAATTTCTTCTTCGAATGATTTTGTCCGGTGATGTTCCTCCTGATTCTGAATGTATTTTCTGACTTGCTCAAGGTGGCTTTCGCTAACGCTTACCGCCCAATAATCATCTTGCCACGCAAATTTTCCATGTACAATTTTATTCTTGTTAATCCAAAAAGATGATTCACCTTTAATGAGTTGCAAAACGCCTGAAATGTTCTGGTCCTTCCCTAAAGAAATCAAACAATGAACATGCTGTTTATGACCACTAACAGAATCTATCCAAATGTTTTTCTCTTTTGCATTTTCAGCGATATGTTTAAAAATCACATTTCTAATTTCCGAAGAATTGAAGAAAGGTGTGCTTTTGTAAGTTGTGAAGACCAAATGAACCCAAATTCTGACCCAGCTCATTTTTGTAAATTTTGAAGTTAATTGTCAAAAATACAGAATTTTATGAATGTGGCTAAAGCCCTTTTCAAGTTAATTTGTTAATCCGTTGCCTGAAGGCAACGGTAATAATCAGGAACAATAGTTTTTATATTTCCGTTGGCTTCAGCCAACGGTTAGACGAAATGAGAAGATAAAGGCTTTAGCCACATTATAGAAATGATTAATCGAGTTCCCATCTCATTTTTCAACCCTCAAAAATTGCCTGCCCGTAATTAAAGCTTTAGATTTGTGCGAATTCAACTTAATAACTAAAACAATGAAATCAATCCAATTATTAATCTTGTTGTGCGTCTTTTCAGGAGCAGTTTTTGCTCAGGAAAAATCCATCGTGATTGAAACAAAAAACACAGCGCTGGTTTACAAAAGCGGGATGCAAAACAAACTGGTACAGGCGTATTTCGGCGAAAAACTGGCCAATGCCGAAGATTACAACAACCTT
>DAINOH010000118.1:0-10643 GCA_036735485.1 Draconibacterium sp.
ACGCCGTTAAATGCACCAATCACATCGTCGCCACGAACAAAAAATCCGCTGAAAGTGCCCATCCACGCGAATTTGTCCATGTTGGCAAAAACTGTCATCGTGGTTTGCATACCGCCTCTCGACAAACCGGCCATCGCGCGATTCTGCTTGTCAGTTTTTGTGCGGAAAGTTTTGTCGATGTATGGAATCAGGTTTTCAGAATAAATTTTGGTAACATCGCCCGAAGCCTGGCGCACATCGGAGTTGGTTTTGATATCGCCGCTGGGCATCACCACAATCATTGGAACTGCTTTTCCGGCAGCAATCAAACCATCCATAATATTGGCCATGTGTCCCTGGTTTGACCAGCCGTTTTCATCTTCGCCCCAGCCATGAACCAGATAAAGTACCGGGTATTTTTTATCCGGATTCTGCTCGTATTCAGCCGGAACATAAACGTTGATGTGGCGTTCCAGTCCGTTGATTTCAGACCAGTAATAAATTGAACGAACCTGTCCGTGAGGAATGTTTTTGTTGAAACGGTAATAATCACCTTCCGGGCCTTCGGGAATTTCAATACCCGACGATTCCCAGTTGCTTCCGAAATAAGCTTCTGTATTTCTGTCCATCACGGCAACTCCGTCAATCAGCACGGCATAGTAATGAAAACCAACCACCTGCGGTTCGGATGTGCAGGTCCACACACCGGCAGTGTCTTTTGTCATGTCGTATTTTTTACCGCTTAAATCAATCTGCACATTCTGGGCAGTCGGTGCAACCACCCGGAACATAGCCTGCCGGGTTTGTGCATTCACCGCCGGGTATGGCGACAAAAATGTATTGGTTGATGCAGGTTTAAAACCTTCAGGGAGTGGTTGCGGTTGTTGTCCGCGTTGAACACCGGCAAATTGTGCTGACGCAATTCCGCAAATCAGCGTTGCCAAAAGGATAAAAGTAATTCGTTTCATAATTTTTGTTTTATTGTTAGTTTTTAGTAATCAGATAATTAATAGTATTTTTTGAACACCCTTCGACTTCGCTCAGGGTGACAGTCAGACTGAGTCCCGAGTTCCCGGGAAAGGGTGTTTACCGTTATTTTTGCAGTAATCTCATTTTTGTTAGTTTATCTTGCTTATACAATTTCTTACTGAAGCACAACTTTTGCTTTTTTCAAATCTTTGTCATCGGAACTGGTTCCGTAGAAAATCTCGTACTCGCCGGGAATCACAGCCATTTTGCCAGATTCACGGTTAAAGAATTCGAATGAATTATACGGCAGACTGATGTCAGCTTTTTCCGTCTTTCCGGCAGCAACAGCAATTCGCTGAAATGCTTTTAAGGTTTTCACCGGACCGTCGGTATCACCGGTTTTGCGCACAAAAACCTGAATTGTTTCGGCTCCGTCGGTTTTGCCTGCATTTGTTACCGGAACCGAGAGTTCAACATTTTCGCCGGGTTCGGCTTCGGCATTGAAAACTTTTGCTTCGCCAACATTGAAAGTTGTGTAACTCAATCCGAAACCAAACGGGAACAACGGTTTTTCGGTCATGAAGCGGTAAGTTCTACCCTTCATTGAATAACTTTCAAAATCGGGAATCTGTTCCACATTTTTGTAAAAGGTAACCGGCAGTTTGCCCGACGGATTGTAATTTCCAAACAAAACATTGGCAATGGCAGTTCCACCGGCCTGACCGGGATACCATGCCTGCAAAATGGCTTCGCACGATTGTGTTTCGGGAACAAATCCCATGGCCGAACCCGAAAAATTCACAAAAACCACTTTCTTCCCGGCGGCTTTCAAAGCCTGTAACATCCGGCGCTGAATGGCCGGCAATTCAATATCGGTGCGGTCGCCACCTTTGAAACCGGGCACTGTCACGCGCATTTCCTCGCCTTCGAGCGACGGGGCAATTCCTCCCGCAAAAACAACAATGTCAGCCTCTTTTACTTTTTCGATACTTGCCGAAAGGTCGAGCGGAACCAGCGTTCCAAAGTCGAAATTCAGCGAAGCATCAAAATTTCCAGCCGAAAAATTGATTTCGATTTCGTAGGATTTACCGGCTTCGGCGGCAAGCTTGTACACCATATTGGGTGTGGCGGCAAAAATATTCCTTACCACCTGTTCGCCGTTGATTGTCAGCGATGCACGCCCCATGTTCTGAAACTGGAAAGCCATTTCGCCCGATTTTGACGGAGTAAAAACAGTTTTGTAGCGGGCCGAAAAATCGCGGATATTCACGCCAGCCGCAAAAGCAGTGGCACCGGTGGTTGTGAACCTGAACGGCGATGAAATATATTCTGTTGCAACCGGTTCGCCTTCAGGAGTGCGGACGTTCCAGTACTGCGCCTGAAAACCGTTTTTCCCGTTAATCGCACATTCATGAAACAGGCTTTTCACGGCCACATCCATGGTGCGGTCGCAGCCGGGTTCGTAAATCAGTTGTGCCGCTGGAACCATTTTTTTCATGGCTTCGAGCAGTGTAACCGTGTGGGCAGGGAAACCGTTGTAGTTGCCCCACTGCATCACCGAGTCGTTGGCGTTTGGTCCCATCAGCGCAATTTTCTGATTGGGTTTTAAGGGTAAAATATTGTTGTTGTTTTGCAACAAAACCATGCTTTCCTGTGCAATTTTCAGCGCCAGTTGCTGGTGTTTTTCACTGTTCACCACTGAAATCGGGATTTGCCAGGCAGGCGTAGCGTTCATTTCGCCTAATTCAAAACGCGCTTTTAACAAGCGTTTTACCGAGATATCAATCTGGCTTTCGGTAATCAGACCGGCTTTTACAGCTTCGGGCAAATTTCTGAATTCGCTGCCACATTCAACATCGGTTCCGTTTATCACCGCGCTTGCCGACGCATGTTTGCCGTCGGGGTGTGTGGCGTGTGCATTTTTGCCTGAAAAATCGTTTATCGCCCAGCAGTCGGACACCACCAAACCATCGTATCCCCACTGTTCGCGCAGAATCTGTGTTAAAAGCCGGTTACTGCCGCAGCAAGGTTCGCCCTCGAAACGGTTGTAGGCGCACATCACCTCTTTCACATCAGCCGTCTGCACCAGTTCTTTAAAAGCAGGCAGGTAGGTTTCCCACAAATCGCGCGGGTCGATGTTTTTGGCATCAAATGAGTGGCGGTTCCACTCGGGACCGGAATGAACAGCGTAATGTTTGGCACAGGCGTGCAGCTTGTCGTATTCAGCATCATCGGGGCCTTGTAACCCTTTTACCACGGCAACACCCATGCGGCTTGTAAGGTACGGGTCTTCACCGTAGGTTTCCTGTCCCCGCCCCCAGCGCGGGTCGCGGAAAATATTGATGTTGGGCGTCCAGAAAGTTAAACCTTGGTACCGTTTCAGCCCGCCCTGTTTGCTGTATTCGAACGATTTGGCCCGAGCTTCATCAGAAACCGCCGTAAAAACTTCGTGCAACAAAGCATCGTCAAACGAAGCAGCCATGCCGATTGCCTGCGGGAAAACGGTGGCAAGACCTGAGCGGCCAACACCGTGCAAAGCTTCGTTCCACCATTCGTAGGCTTTAATTCCCAGACGCTCAATGGCGGGAGAATTGTTTTGCATCAGCGAAGCTTTCTCTTCCAGCGTGAGGCGTTTCAGCAAATCGTCAGCCCGTTGTTCAGGCGATAATTTTTCGTTTTGGTAAGGAAAGGGTTGCGCAACAGCAACTATCTGAACCGAAAAGAAAAACAGTGTAAATAAAAAAGTCAGTATCAGGTTTGATTTAAGTTTCATTGAAATTGATTAAGGTTGATTTTCTATTTAAATAACAATTGTGAAAACAGGTATAATCCACTTTTCCAAACGATAAAATCATGTGCACCTCCTGGTTCTATGTAATATATATGCGGAACGTTGTTCGCTACACAATATTCGTGGGTGCGTTTGCTGAACGTAATCAGCCCGTCTTTATCGCCACACGAAATCCATAACAATTTGAGCTGTTCTTTTGCTTTTACAGGGTCGGGAATCAGTTGTTCCGGACTTTTTGTGTTGGGAGCCGATGAAAATCCGCCCACCCAGGCAAATTTATCAAGGTTGCCCAAACCAAAATTGAGCGACTGACCGCCACCCATCGACAAACCTGCAATGGCGCGGTGTTCGCGGTCGGCGATCACCGGAAAATTCTTTTCAACAAATGGAATCAGGTCGATGAGCAAATCTTTTTCGAATGTGGCAAAAGCTTCCACTTTTTCGCGGTCGAAAATGTTGCCGGTAGCGCGGTCGTCTTTCATGGCGCGGCCATTAGGCATAATCACAATCATCGGTTCCACTTTGTTTGCGGAGTACAGGTTATCGAGAATTATTTCAGGATGACCACCGTTCAGCCACTCTTTTTCGTCGCCGCCAATACCGTGCAACAGGTAAAGTACAGGATATTTTTTGTCGGCAGAATAACCGGGTGGCGTATAAATCAGCGCCTTTCGGGTTGTTCCAACAGTAGTTGAATAGTAACTGATGGTATCTATTTTTCCGTGCGGAATGTCGGTGCGAGCAACATCGAAACCTGAAGGAGCAGGCTGAATATTTTGTGCAAAAGCAATAGCGCCAACCAAAATAAAAAGAGACAAAAAGAATGACTTCATTTTCATAACTAACGGTTTTAATTTCTTTTCAAACTATACTCAGGTTTAAATATTTACAGGCTAACCAAACCTTTCTTTGTACCAATCCAGGCTTTACCATCTTTATCGAACGCAATAGCTGTAATATAAAGTTCGGACAGCCCGGCGGTTATTATTTGCCATTGTGAACCATTAAATTTGCCAATCCCTTTGCGGGTTCCAACCCAAATATCGCCATTGGGCGCCTGGTTGATGGCAAGAACATAATTGTCAGGAAGTTCATCGGAATAGTAAGTAAAACTTGCCAAATCTTTCGGGTCGTGACCAGTATGAACCTGAATGCCTTCTGTTCCGCCCATCCATTGTTTTCCTGTTTTGTCAACAAAAACAACAAACATGGTGTCGGTAATACTTGTGCCATTATAGGGTGGGTCCCATTGAGTTGCCCCTGAAAAAGCATCGACAGTTGCATTGTAATCAAAAGCCCTGTAAAGTTTGGCCCCGCTGGTGGCAAAAAAGTAATCTCCATCCCAACTGCTTATCGAGTTGATGGTATAATTTTCTATTTCAGTTACAAAAAGTTTGTTTTGAATATTTACCCTGAATTTTTCCTTTTTCCAGGTTTCTCCGTGATTCAAACTCAATCCTTTTTCACTGCCGAACCAGGTTCCTGAATTATCATTTTTGTAAATAGTCAGCACTTTCGGGTTGCTCAGTTTTTCTTTTGGAATTGCGGTTTCTGACCAATTTTCGCTTCCGATTTTTGCTTCCAAAAGACCGGTTTCTGTACCTATCCAAAGACTATTTTGCGATTCATTATAAAACAAAGAGTATATTTTTCCGGGGGCAGAAAGTTCCACCAACTCATATCCACCGGTAATACTTTTATAAAGTCCATCGGTTGTGCCAATCCATTTTGTATTGTTTTTATCAATTGCAATGCAATTAACCGTTGCAGTTATTTCTTTTATTGTGTCATCAGGTTCTTCAATAATCTCCTTTTCAGAACATGACCAAAACAATGCGACAACTACAAAGGGTAAGATTTTCAAGTATTTGTATTTCATATTTAAGCTTATTATTGAACTATTAATTTTATGGTTTGCATGTTTTTATTTGCCCCCGAATTTATTTCCACCCGGCAAACGTAAAGCCCTTTCTTCAACCGGCTGGTATTGATTGAAAGCTCATTCATTCCTGAATTTTTATCCTCATCTTTTAAGAGTTGAGTCTGTTTTCCGTCAGCAGAAATCAGGGCAACGGATACTTTTGAATTTGTTTTCAGCGAGTA
Source organism: Draconibacterium sp. (assembly GCA_036735485.1). Lineage (GTDB taxonomy): Bacteria > Bacteroidota > Bacteroidia > Bacteroidales > Prolixibacteraceae > Draconibacterium. Next base: position 5,843 of record DAINOH010000118.1, read on the forward strand.
GGACAAGGTCGTATTTTCACTGCTCGGATTGGGAAATAATTTTAAGCTAATATTGTCTTGTGCTAAATCCATAATCCCTGTAACCTGTCCTTTCAGAATTTTAACCAATTCGATTCCCTGGCCGGTACCCAGATTTTTTGAGTATTGTTTATCTGTTGGGTTATTCCAATGTTCGTGGACTCCCAACGATGGGATTTCAACACCATCCCCCTCGGGATCGTAAATCAAACCTTTTGGCCAATTGGCTTTGTCAGCCGCCTGGTGTAAATGGTCGTCAACCGCCGGGAAAAATGGCCTGTCGTTAAAAAGTCTGTTTTTATCAGCTTCTGCTCTTAAAAAATCCAGACAAACTGATTCAATGGCCACTCCATCCAGTGAAACAAATATTGAACTTGGAAAATCTGATTTAAATGGCTCCATTCCCCATTTTACAGGCATATCCGTTGCTTCAACTCCTCCCCAAAGTCCGTCAACCAAAAACAAAACGGTATTTCGTCCCAGATTCTCGTGCCCCATTAAATCAACCAAAACCCGGTACATTCCATACTCGCCGCGCAAACCCGAGGTCATCACATCATTGTCAACCGTGCAAATCAAGCCGGCATGTAAATAAAAAGAACCATAACCATATCCGCCCGGATGATTTCCATGTGAACCAAAGTGAAGTTTTGAATTAAGTGTAACACCGTTTCGGGCGTGAGCTTTAAGCGCTGCGGCATTAATCAGATAATCTGCATCGTACATTTCCTGCATTAAGTTATCGCCGAACGCATCGGGCATTATATCTCCATTGTCGGAATAATAAATAACATTATCAGTCCATCCTTTTGATTTGGTGCGCCCCAAAGCTTCGTATCCATCTTTATCAAGAATTTTCACATTTGGATAAGCACCATGTATCATATCGTACATACTTTTATACACATGCGTCATCGGTTCACCAATCAGGATATTTTCCTGTGGTATCTGGCAGTCGTCCACCAGTTGTTTAACTATGGCCAAAACTGTTGATGGCGTTGTACCTGACATAGCCGCATTTTTTAAACCTGTCATTTGAGAGGTAGTTCCAGTCTCCGAAAGGTCAAACATATTTATTGCCCAGCCTGCCTGCCCATTGTTTACCTTAATAAAAATGGTTTGTCCTTCAGAATAACCAGAGGCAGTTCCGGTTTTTCGTTCGTTGAAGCTTTTGAAAATAGCATCCCAGGCATCTTTTACGTTGTCTTTTCCGGCCAGTTTTTTTATTGAAAAATCCATCATTCCGGTAATTACCGTGTTGTTGTTATTTTTTGTCATAAAATAGGCATCGGTAATCGTGTTTTTACAATTAGCATTTGTTGCATCGGGGTCCCACGACCAAACAACGCGCCCCGGGTAAACTCCAATTCCTGTTCCCATAGGTGAATTTGGTGCGTCGGGCAAAACACCGCGCGTAAAACCGAAGTTTTTGGAATATGCTTTTTGGGTGTTGTTCCAATTAAATACTGCCAACAACACCAAGCACGCCATCAAGGAAAATGCAGCGGTTAAATACTTTGCCTGTTTAAATTTTGATACTGCTTTTCGAAAAAACAAGGTCATGCCACCAAGCGAAAGCAGATAGATTACAAAGCCTGACATAACCGGGGCTGCTGCTCTCATACATGGATATGCGGCACGTTGCGGCTTTGGAATTACACGAACCAAAAACCAGAGGGTTGATGAAATTCCCATGAACAAAAAGATGATTTTTGGAGATATCTTTAACGCTTTAATTTTTTGTTGCAGACGTTGATAAAAGCTTACAGATGGCTGATTCATAAGTTTTAGTTTAAAAAAGATTTCTATTGGTTGCTGTTACTCTGAGGTGTGATAATCTGGTATTTACCACTTAAATGCATGAGGCTGAACAGGTAAAGCAACCCATCATAATACGGGTCGAAATAACTGTCTTCATAAGGTTCGAGTTTTGCATTCCAGAGTGCATGAACAAAATCGAGGCTTTTTTTATCGTTGCCAATCAAAGAAGCAGTTGCTACAGTTGATTTCAAACCCAGCGAATGTCTGAGTTTTTTGAAACCACCAGCTCCCAGAATAAAGTCGGGCGTTGTTCCGTCGGGATTGAACTGGTCTTCGAAAGTGTCGATTCCTTTTGAACGCAAAAATCCCTGAAGACGCGCTGCATAATCTTCCTGCCAGTTTTTATCCTTTCCATACCAAACGTAGTCCTGAGCAATATTCATGGGCACTCTCCACGAGTCGTAACGAAAACCGGCCGGCATCCACGGTGTTGAATGTGCTGTTCCATCAAAATTGGCATAATCGTAATTCAGCCCGGTAACCGGATGGCAGGCGCGGTGCAGGAAAACACGCGAAGTGTCGGCGCAATCACGGTAAAATTGTTCGTGACCATCGTTGGCATATTCGGCCCAGATTTCGTAAAAAGCAGGCAGATGATACGATGGGTCGGTCCAAGTGTAGTTTCGTCCCTCGGGAACAAACGTGATTTGTTTGTGCTCCACGTTGATGAGGTTGTAAATGTTGCCGGTTCCATCCTTTTTCCACATGGCATCCAGAATCCGGCGGGCTTCGGCGTAATAATCAATTCCGGTTTCGTTGCCCCAGCGGTTGGCGGCAAACAAAAGACTTGTAATGTAGTAAAGTTCGCCATCGGAAGCAGAGCCGGGTGAATTTTGTTTCATGGTTGCCGGATTGAAACTCCAGGCAAAATAAGCTTCGCGCGGTCCCGACTGGTGCTGCAGGTATTTTTTCGAAAAGCGCCAGATGCGGTCGAAAACCTCTTTTTTATCGAGTTGAACGGCTACCATCATGCCATAAGACATACCTTCGGTGCGGGCGTCTTTGTTTTTTACGTCAGAAACATACCCCATCGAATCGCCAACTTCGAAATAAATTTTGTTCGGGCCTTCGAATAAATCGGTGTAGGCTTTTTCCAGTTTTTTGTCGATTTCGGATTGACTGTAACCCGCTTCAAGAAAGAGATTCCGGTAAGCGCCGGTGTGGAAATTTCCGTTTTTCTTTTTCATTTCGCTGCTGAAAAAGTCCACCATCATTTTATAATATTTTCCTTCGAACAAACCAGGACCGTGTTCTCCGCCGGGAACAATCACAAGCGCACTTTTCACCCCGTTTTCACGTAAATTCTGATGCAGCAGTTCACTCTGGCAATGGGGCACCAGCGGGTCTTTATCGCCATGAAGAATAAGAAATGGCGGGTCGTTTTTGTCGATGTAGGTACAGGGATTTGCCAGCGCAACTTTGTCTTTGTTTTCCTGGATTGCACCACCAACAAGTGCCGATTCGGGTGAACCTGCAGCGTTGTGTTCCATCGAACTTCCGCACGAATCCATCAGCAGAAAATCGGTTGGGCCAAACCAATCGACCACCGCATCAACCGAACTGCTGTATTTTGTGTACTTACCAACTTTCCCTTCGAGGTCTGTCGATTCGTCTCCCACTTTAAACAGGCCGGTTTTGCCTGAAGTTCCTGCAAGAGCGGCAAGATGTCCGCCCGAAGAAAATCCGGTGACGGCGATAAAAGATGTGTCGATTTTGTATTCAGCAGCTTTTGCCCTGATGAAGCGGATAGCAGCTTTGATGTCGTTGATCTGTGCCGGAAATTTTGCATCAGAACTTGAGCGATGATTGGGTGCAATTACTGCAAAACCGGCATCGAGCAACGGTTTGCCAATAGTTTCGATAACATTCCCCTTCAGATTATTCGACAGCCAGGCGCTGCCGTAAATCACAACAACTGCGGGATATTCCGGTTTAACGGTTTCCGGCAGGTAAATGTCGAGGGTATGGTAGCCCATTTTATCGCCTGCGTAGTTAATGTCTTTCCAGCTTTTTGAAACCGACTGGCCAAAGGTGTTTAACGATAAAAAGAGCATCAGAAAAAAAACAAGTTGCTTCATAAGTTTAGTTTAAGTTTTCACCAACAAGATACTGAAAATGGATGAAGTAATTATTTGACTCGCCAGCCTGAAATCGTTTAATGCGATTAAAAAAACTGAAGAAAAATAAATACATAACGAAGTCATAATTTTAATTTTAAGTTGGTATCAGCTTTTGTAAAGATAATTTTTGCAGGTAGTGATGACTTTCAAAATCGGATAATTGATTTCAAAAAATGAATATAAAGCCCGTCAATTCAACATTCGCGAATTTAGGAGTATCCTTTTTTTCAGGATTAAAAAGGAGCAATTTCCTGTTAAAGTGAATTTTAAGGTCTCAAAAAAAGAGCGCCACTCAACAGTGGCGCTCACTAAACTAATCATTACCTAATCAAGTTTTAACCTCCAATGAGTTAAAAACTAAGTATATATGGAAAAAATATACCCAATATCATCCATTAATAACCTGGATTTTGATAAGCAGCCTTTTCTTCAGGAGTCATTTCCATTCCATCAAGCTGGCCTTGCGGAATCGGGCGCAGGTAATGGTATGGCTGAATACTTCGGGTTATGGTTTGAGCATTATGATCGCCTTTTGTACTTGATGCAATTTTATACGAGGCGGCAAACTCATTCCATTTTTGTGTTCGTACCAAATCAAACCAACGGAAACCTTCGCCATAATATTCGCGCGAACTTTCAGTCAAAATATAATTGATATCGATAACATCAGGTGTTGCAGCAACCATTGCCGCACTGTGATCTTCAGCCCTTGAAACATTGTTATGCCTGTCGAAAACCCACTTTCCGGCACGTGCCCTGATGACATTAATCAGCTCTCTTGCACTTTTGCCCGATTTTGTGGTTGCTCCTTTAACAGCAGCTTCCGCTGCAATAAAATAGAA
>DAINOH010000119.1:0-10604 GCA_036735485.1 Draconibacterium sp.
GTAGGCGTAAAAATGGTGATTGCCGGATTCTTTAAAATCCCGGTAATGTATTCACTCCTGGTTATCGTTTCAATACTGATTTTGTCAATATTGGCATCAGTGATTTTTCCAAAAAAACAAATAGCAACAAATTAAAAAACAACACTATGAATTGTCCGAATTGTAATGTCCCGCTGATCATGTCAGACCGGCAGGGTATCGAAATTGATTATTGTCCGCAATGTCGCGGAATCTGGCTCGACCGTGGCGAACTCGATAAAATTATCGAACGCTCGTCGAATGAACCAACCTATAACCAGCAACCTCCGGTTAATCCGTTTCAACAGGGCGGTCAACCGTATGGTTATCGGAAACCCTACAAGCAGAAACACTGGCTGAGTGAATTGTTTGATTAACAGTTCGTTTTATAGAAGCTCCTGCTGTTGTGCAGGAGTTTTTTTTGAATTTTATCAGGGAAAATATAAGATCAGTTTTAATTAAACAGTCAGCTCAATCCCTTCGGGGCGTTTGTGTTTCCACCGGCGGTGCGACCAAAGATAGTATTCCGGTTCCTGCCTGATAACTTCTTCGGCTTTCCTGACATAAGCCAGCAGAATTTCATCCGGCTTCACATCTTTTGGGTTTTCAAAAAGCAAAGTGTATTCAATTTCGTAATGTCCGCGGCTTATTTTTTTATTATGCTGAAAAAATACAGGTTGATTGGTGCTGATGGCAATTTTCTCGGGACCCTGGTAAAAGGGAGTCTCCTGGTTCAGGAAAATCGTCCAGAACTTTGAATTGGCTTGTGGAGTCTGATCGGCCGCGAGCCAGACCCCAGTGAGTTGTTTTTTGGCATTTCTCTCAATTACGGTGCGGGCAGTTTTATAAAGAGGCACACATTCGCTTCCCCATTTTTCACGGTTGTGAGTCAGAAACTTCTCCATTGCCTCGTTTCCGCGTATCGGGCTGTAAATTGTAAGGATGTGATGTTTCAGTTTCGATTGCACAAAACTTGTCCATTCCCAGTTGTTGTGGTGCATGGCAAGTGCAACGATACTTCTTCCCTGGTCGAAAAATTTGTTGGCACTGTTCTCTCCCTTCACTTTCAATCGTTTTGAGATGGCTTTATCCGAAATGCTGTAAATTTTTATCGATTCGAAAAAAATATCACAAAAATGACGGTAGAAACGGGTGCGGATTTGGGCAATTTCAATCTCCGTTTTTTCAGGAAATGAATTCTTAAGGTTCTCTGTAATTACTTTGTAGCGATATTTAATTCCATATCTGACAATAAGATACATGAAATCGGAAATTAGATACAAAATACGGAAGGGAAGCCATGACAAAATAATAAGAAAGCTAACCAGTGTTCTATTTAAAATCCGTTTCAGAAGGTTTTCGTGAAAACGTTTGTCGTGTTCTTCCAGTTCTTTTCTGGCCATTTGTAATATTCAGTTATTCGTTTAATGGAATTTCTTCCGGGCGTTTGTGTTTCCACCTGCGGTGCGACCAGATGTAAAATTCAGGTTTTTCCCTGATTAATTCTTCCATTCGCCGTATGTAGATCTTTATGATTTCCGTTTCTGTAAAAAGCGCAGAATTCTCGATAAGTAATTCAAAAGTAGTTTCATACTTTCCACGTCCTTTTTTTTCAATTTTTTGAAAAAAGACAGGCTGGTCAAAACGTTTTGAAATGATTGCAGGGCCCGGATAAAACAATGCATCCTGGTTTAAAAACCTGAACCATCCTTTATGAAAAAATGGCGGTGTCTGATCGCCTGCCAGCCAGATAAAAACCGGTTCGCCTTGCTTTTCAGCAATTAAAATACGTTTATAAATCTGGTCGTTTCTAACCAGTTCGGTGCCAAACTTTGTTCGGGTCTGGTTCATAAATTTATCGAAAACAACATTTTGCAAGGGTTTGTAAACGGCCAGCGATTTATGTTTTAAATGTACCGACAGGTAGGTGCCCCATTCCCAGTTATTGTAATGCATCGTTAAAACCATTACACTTTTTCCCAGTTCAAAATACCTGTTTACCAAATCAGCATTGGTTACTTTCATCCGCTTTTCAAAATCAGATGGTTTCATCGACCTCATTTTAATGGTTTCGAGGGTCATATCGCTGAAATAACGGTAATATTTTCTGGCAATTGATTTGATTTCGCTTTCAGGTTTTTCAGGAAAAGCATTCTTCAGATTATTGGTTACTACTTTTCTGCGATAGCCAATTACATAATAAACAAACACGTAAAAAAAATCAGAAATCAGGTAGATTATCCGAAACGGAAATTTGGCCAGTATTTTCAGAAAAAATATTCCAATATATGTCGAAAAGGCTGTGTTCATTCTAATAAAAAGGAATGGTAAAACTACATTTTTTAACTGAATTGTTGCTGCGAAAAGAAATTTCCCGTTTATCTTTCGGCTGAAAAAACACTTGAAATCCATGAGAACATTGATATTGACGCTTACAGTTTTTATTTCGCTGACAATGAATGCACAGAACTTTTATATTGCCCATCGCGGCGATTCGTACGTGGCTCCCGAAAATACGGTGGCTGCTGCCAAAAGTGCCTGGAAAGCGGGTGCCGACGCGGTGGAAATTGATGTTCACCTGACAAAAGACAACCGGGTGATGGTGATTCATGACAGCGATACAAAACGTACCTGTTCAGGAAAGAAAAACCTGGAAGTGGCGAAAACGCCGTCGGTATTGCTGCGCGATCTGGACGCCGGAATCTGGAAAGGAGCGGAGTTCAAAGGTGAAAAAATACCATTTCTGAATGAAATTATCGAAACAGTTCCTGAAGGAAAAATACTGGTGGTTGAGGTCAAATGCGGAACAGAGATAATTCCGTTGTTGCAGCGAATCATGGAAAAAACCCCGAAAAGAGGGCAGATTGTATTTATTTGTTTTGATTGGAAAACGATTGTTGAATTGAAAAAAACGTTCCCCGATAACAATTGCTACTGGCTGAGTTCATCAAAAACCGGCCTGGCAAAAAAGATAAAAGAAGCAGCCGAAGCTGGTTTGCAAGGCGTTAATCTGCAAAGCAAAATCATTGACGAAGAAACAATGGCAGTTGCAAAAGAACACAAAATGGAAGTGCTGGCGTGGACAGTTGATGATCCGGCAGAAGCAAAACGGATTTCACTGTTGGGTGTTTCAAAAATCACCACCAACCGCCCTGCCTGGCTGAAAGAGGAGTTGGAGAAGTTGTAGTTCAGGGTTTAAAGTTTAAGGTTCAAAGTTTAAAGTTTAAAGTTCCGGGTTTAAAATTGTCATTAGTCACGGGGCATCAGTCACTGGGAAGAATACTACCAACTACTTACTGCTGCTGTGTAATTTTTTCATCGTTCAAATTCTTCCGTCTCATTACTCAATACTAATATCTATTAATCTGAAAAGAAAAGGATTCCTCATTTCTGAAGAATCCTTTGTTGTTAATTGTTTTCAAACGGTGAATGAGGCAATTATTTTGCTGATTTTCTTATTAAAGTGCGTTGAACTGTGAACGCCCAGCCATAATTTTTAATATCAGTATCGCCAAAATCGTACAGTTTGGTTAAATCATTGGAATATCGGATATCAAGTTTTGTGTTTTCGTCAATTTTGAGTGCAACACCAGCAGAAACCCCACAGGAAAACCTTTCTGGTTCCCACATTTGAAAACCCTTGCTTGAGTTTGCGATTATGTAGCCAACCTCGGGTCCGGCATAAATATCCATAAATTCTACAGGCGACCACGTAAGTAGCAAAGGCAGAGATAAATAATGGTAAATCTGAGGTTTTCGCATCCAGTAACGGTTGTACACATCAAAGTATCCTAAATTGTCAGGTATTCCATCGTTATTCAAATCTTCGTTGCTTGTGTGTTCGATATAAAAATTGCCGCCTTTTAACTGGTACAGAAGTTCTGCCTGCAAACCAACAGGGCCAAGCAAATTGTGTACTTTGTAAAACGCGCCAAAAGTAACACCGCCACGCATGTCAAAGTCAAACACTAAACTTTGAATATCCTTGTTAATTCCTGTGTAAAGGGCACCTCCTTTTACCCCGAATTCCGTCTGGGCTCTTAACAACTTGCAAGGATAGCCTGCAAAAATGCATAACAAAAACAATATACTGATTTGATTTTTTTGGTTTTTCATAATTTGAATGTTTTAAAAGGATTTTATTTTCCTGTTAATGATTGTTGAATAGTGATTCCAAATCCATAATTTTTGAGGTTGGTGGAGTTGTGGTTGCTTAATTTGTCGAAGGATGTAAAATCGGATGAAAAACGGAAATCGAGATGCGTTTTTTCACAAATCTTTAGCGTTGCTCCGAGTGCAACACCTGCTGAAAAGCGGTTCATTTCACCTGTTTTCTGTCTTATACTTTTGTGCGAGAGAAGATAACCCAATTCGGGTCCGGCATATAAATCCAGAAATTTAGCTGTTCTGACAGTTAACAAGAGTGGTAATGTTACATAATGCAATTTTTCTTTATCGCGGAAATATGCTCCTGTCATTTCAATTTGTGATCCTTGTCCTTCGTCTGGCAGTATTTCATAATGTTCCGTAAAAATATTTGCACCTTTCATTTGATACAATAGTTCGGTTTGAAAGCCCAGGGGGCCAAGTAAATCATTCTTTTTGTAAAACACACCAAGCGTAATTCCATCCTTCTTTTCAAATTCAAGATTTGAATTGTTATCAACTGCGTTGATGTTTGAAAAAAGGATTCCGCCTTTTACCCCGAATTGCGTTTTCGGTTGTGCGTTGGAAATGATAGAAACATTTAAAAGGCATGCTGCAGCCAGTGTAATTGAGTAATAGTATTTCATGATAAATGGTTTAAAGATTATTGGGGAAAATTATGTCAAATATTTGTTAATCCGAATTAAGAAGAAATAATAGTTGTTAAAGGATTGTGCTGATTGAAAGGTTTTTAGTAAGAAAATGTTAAATAGGCAAATTCAAATCTTAAAACCGACAGGTTGCAATCTGAAAAGCCCCTTTCCCAATCAAAATAGATTTTGTAATGAAAAGTCCGTTATCCGGTAAAATCTGGTTGATTCCTCCTCTTTTGTAATAACTTTTAAAATTGCGGTTGTGTTCCGCCCCAGCCATAAATTCGGCAATGCGGCTGCCAAATCCCGCGTAGTTTTTGGGCAGTGGAACGGCGTAATCAACTATGATGATCCGTTTGGCTACACGTTTCATTTCGCTTAAAATGGATTTGTACAAATCAGGCGAAAACTGGTGAAGTGCCAGCGATAAAATTGCCACATCAAATTCATTGTCAGGAAAAAGGACAAGATTCGTTGCATCGCAAACCGTGAATTCAAGATTGGTGAAAACTGATTTTGCCTGTTTGCTCCGGGCAAAGCGAATCATTGATTCTGATAAATCAACACCGGTCACATGCCCTGCTTTTGCGGCCAGTGTAAAGCATTGAGCGCCGGTTCCGCAGGCTATGTCAATTACCTTTTCTCCCCGTCTGATTTCGTGTAAAACCCTTTTTCGAAGTCCGTTCAGCAACGGATCAACAAACGTTCCGTAAAATATTCCTGATTCAACCATGCAAATTCATTTTGAAATGTGTAAACTGTTCACGAATTAATTTGTTTTGTAGTTTACTAAAAAATACACATAAAATGAAGAAATACTTACTTATTCTTGCCGCACTGTTTTTGGTTACTTCAGGATTTAAAACCGATAAACCGGCCTATTCACTTTTTGACAAGGAGGGAAAATCTGAGAAATATGAAAAAATGATGAAAGAGCTGGAAGATGCTGACATTGTGTTGTTTGGCGAGTCGCACGACAACCCGATAGCCCATTGGCTGCAATTGGAAGTGACCAAAGATTTGTTTGAATCAAAAGGTGATAAACTGATTCTGGGGGCCGAAATGTTTGAAAGTGATGTGCAGGTTGTGCTCGACGAATATCTGGCGGGAGCTATTTCAACCAGCAGTTTTGAAAACGAATCGCGTCCGTGGCCCAATTACAAAACCGATTACAAGCCGCTGGTGGAATTTGCCAAAAAAAATAAACTGAAATTTGTGGCCACCAATGTCCCGCGCAGGTATGCATCGCTTGTAAATTCAAAAGGTTTTGAAGGACTTGAATCACTTTCTGATGAAGCAAAAGGATTTCTGCCGCCACTTCCGGTAAAATACGATCCTGAACTGAATTGCTACAAAAGCATGATGAATATGGAAGGAATGGGCAGTCATGTTACCGAAAACTTCCCGAAAGCACAGGCAATCAAAGATGCCACCATGGCGCATTTTATTCTCAAAAACTGGTCAAAAAACAAATTATTCCTGCATTATCACGGTTCCTACCATTCCGAGAATTTTGAAAGCATTTACTGGTATCTGAAACAGGAAAACCCGAAATTGAAAATTGTGAACATTCATACCGTTTCGCAAGCCGATGTGGAAGAACTGGAGAAAGAAAATACAGGGAAAGCTGATTTTACCATTTGTGTGGATGAGGATATGACCAAAACCCGATAAAATAGTGTTGGTCAGATGTTGAATTTCAGAGTGTCGGGTAAAAGGCATCCTTAAAATGCTCCAATTCAAAATTTTCGCCAAAGAAAATAACGGTGATGATATCAAAACGGGTGTCGCCGTTCCAGTTTTCCTGCTGAATATATCCATCCGCAGCTTCCACAATGTTTCTGATTTTCTGGTTAGTGACTGCTTCTGATGGGTGTTCGTAACGCAATCCGCTGCGGGCTTTTACTTCCACAATCACCAGTTCGTCGCCATCTTTTGCAATAATATCCAGTTCAAGATGACCATAATGGTAATTGGTTGCCAGTATTTTATACCCCAGATTCAGTATGTGAACCTGTGCCAGTTTTTCAGCTTTTTCTCCTATTTCCTGTTGGGTAGCCATTTTTAGTTTCGAGTTTAAAGTTCAGAGTTTAAAGTTCAAAGTTCAGAGTTCAAAGTTCCGGGTTTCTTATTTGGCATTTCTCTCAATCAAAAATCGTTAATCAACGTTCGTTAATCGTTAATCCGAAATTCTCAGGCCCGCTTTCTGTTCCGAAACCTCCAGGTTCCAGTTCATTCCGAAAGCGAGTGCCAGGTTGCGTTTATCGTGTCCGGCCGGAAATCCGAAGCAAACCGGGTAATTGTAATCAGCCACTGCATCGGCAATAATTTCGTGAACAGTTTTCCCAAAAGGTGATTCGTTGTCTTTTACATCCGTAAAATTGCCCACCAACAAACCGGCCAGTTTATCCAGTTTTCCGGCCAGTTTCAGTTGGTGTATCATCCGGTCGGTGTGGTAAAGATATTCGTCAATGTCTTCGATAAACAGAATTTTGCCGCGGGTATCAATTTCGTATTTTGTTCCCAGCAAACTTACCATAATGGAAAGATTTCCGCCAACAATTCCGGCAGTGCAACTTCCCGTGCGGTTTTCAGGTTGTGCTTCAATTTCGTATTCCGCGGGATTTCCTTTCAACAGTTGCTTCAGCGAATCCAGATTTTCATTCGACTGACCGTTGTCGTCAAAGAAAAATCGGGGCATGGCGCCATGAATGGTAGCAATTCCGAGCTGGTTGATGGCTGCATGTAAAATGGTGATATCGCTGAAACCCACCAGCCATTTCGGATGTTTTCTGAACCTGCTGAAATCAAGCTTGTCGATAATCCGCACAGTTCCATAGCCACCGCGCGAGCAGATAATCGCAGCAGTTTCGGGGTCGTCGAGTGCGGTTTGCAAATCTTCCAGCCGCTCATCGTCGGTTCCTGCAAATTGGAAATGGGTATCAAAAACATGTTTTCCCAGTTCAACTTTGTAGCCTTGTTGGGTAAGCCATTCAACCGCTGGCAGAACATATTTTTCTGCAACTTTCCCGGCTGGCGAAACAATGCGGATTTTACCACCGGGTTTTATAGGAGGTGGTGTTTTCAATTGAATCATTGGTATTGTCTATTTAACGGTTGGTACATGCTGTCGGGGCGGATTTCGGAGAGCGTTCCTGTCCGAAGGACACGGAACTGCGATGCGAGAATCCGCAGTTGGCGTACCACCGACCCCGCCCTGCAATATGTACTTTGTTATGTGCTGGCATTTAATCTTCAATTTCAATTAATTTATTGTCGGCTTGTAATTGATTTATTACTCTTTTGTCATTGCGTGAATCTTCTCCTGTAAAACAGTCAGGACAAGGTGGGTATCCTAAGGTAATATAAACTAAATCTGGCTCAAGTAACATAAACGTTATAATGTCATCATTGCTCGCAGAATAATATCCGGGGACATATTTTGCCGTATAAATAATTTGATTGTCCAAGGTGATACTAAATCCAAAATGAGGGTCAGGAGTAACTGGTGTAATTTCATTTTTTAATTTATCCCAAGCTGATTCTTTTATTCGGAAAATGTATTTTGTTGAGTCATACCCTACAATTTCCTTATAACTCACAACAACGTTTGTAATGTCTCCATTAGCACAGAAGTTTAATTTCGAACCAATATTTTCATTTTCATCTTTGTTGCAATTTGTCAACCCCAGTAGTAGAAAAATTAGGAAGAAAAGATTTATAGTTTTCATGATTAATTAATTTATATGGTTTTAAGTCAGATGCTTATTGAAACATTTTGGTTGCTTTTTCATGCTTGCACATAACTATTGACTATTTACCATTTTTCTGAACGCACAAATTGTAAATCGTAAATTGTCAATTGTAAATCTACATAATCTTTAAAGAATTTTTGGTAATTAGAAGTTTAAAACCTCAAACAACTCCTCCACGCTGTCGGCAAGAAAATCCGGATTTGTGGCTTTCAGTCCTTCCGGTTCGCCAAAACCATAAAAAACGGCAACAGTCGAAAGTCCGTTGGCTTTGCCGCCTTCGATATCAAAAATGGTGTCGCCCACCATCACCACTTTTTCAGACGGAATAATTTGTTCTTTTTCCAACAAAGAAGCTATCAAAGTATCTTTTTCGGCTTTGTGTCCGTTGTAATCGGCGCCCACAAAACCAATAATGTATTTGTCGAAACCAAAATGACGGAGAATCCTTTCGGCAAATTTTTCGAGTTTGGCAGTTGCCAGGTAAAGTTTTTTGCCTGAATTATAAAGTTCTTCGAGCATTTCGTTTACACCCGGATAGGGCTCATTTTCGCACCACCCTTTTTCGTTAAAATACTCGCGGAACAAATCAACTGCCAGCGCCACTTCCCGCTCATTCATGCCGAAATGATTTTTAAAACTCCACTGAATGGGTGGCCCGATAAACTTTCTGACAGTTTCGTCGGAACATTCCGGCACATTCATTTTGCGGAGTGCGTATCTTACTGCATTGCTGATTCCTTGCGTGTTGTCGGTCAAAGTGCCGTCGAGATCGAAAATAATATGTGTAAAGTGCGACATGCTTTTTTGTGTTCAAAGATACCTCTAAAACAAAGATTAGAAAATCGGAATTTCTGAAGATTAGGAAATCAGACAGTAAAAAATATAGTTCAGTTAAATAATAAGTGGAACGGTTTTTGATTTTCCTGGTTTATCATAAACTAAAAAACCGGCAGCTATGAAAACATTCTACTTTCTGAAAATCTCGGTTCTCGTCCTGGTTTTAACAAGTTTGATGCAGCCCGGTTTTGCTTTTAAAATCGATTCACTAAAAGTTGAATATGATAAAAACCAGCTTATTCTGCCAGGCGAAAAATTCAGTATATCAATAACTTCCTATCATCAGAACGGGAAAATCCGTAAAACACGCGGAACAACTGGTGGAAATGTTTCGTGGGGACATTACCTGGTAACGGTCAGAGGAGGAGAATTCAGGAACGGAAAAATCACAGTAAACGAAAACCTGGTTCCGTCCATCGGAAAATATATCGAACTGGAAGTTTCGCCGGTAAAGAACCCTGAAATGAAAAAGCAGTTGTTGATTCCGCTGAATTATGAAACATCCGTGAAATTTATTCCTGAGGAACCATTTGAAAAATCGCCGGGGAGCGAAATTGAAGGTAAAATTCTGACTGTTTACGACAATGGTATCAGCCGGATTTCGGAAAAACTCCATACGAAAAGTCAAACCAAAAATATTGCTTTTGAAACAACGGGAGGAAGCTGGAGAAAAGGAAAATTCAGGATAGACCCCGATTTTCTGAATATCGAAAATCACACAGCTTCCCTGGTAGTAAAACCTGTTTTAAATCCCTCTGTTTCCGATACTTTTTCAGTGTTGATGGATTATAAAAAACATTACTCGCTCAATTTCAACGGTCAAAGCGGAACCTGGGGTTTTTCGGGGACAAGCGGTTCAAATGGTGGTACGGGCTGCAATGGCGGCGATGGCGGTTTCGGGCAGGATGGAGAACCGGGTGATCATGCACCTGACATTGGGGTTTGGGCAGATCTTTATTTCGACTCGCTGTTAAACTGCAACCTGCTCTATGTTTATACGCAAAACCTTTGGAGTGGCGAAGAAAAGTTTTTACTGATAAATCCCGATGGTGGAAATCTGGAAATAAACGCAAACGGCGGCAGTGGCGGGCATGGCGGTGATGGCGGCAGCGGCGGAAACGGAGGCAGCGGCCTGGATGGAGAAGTGTGGTTCGAAACTGTGGTGGTTGAAAAAATTGAAAAACAGCCTCAATCA
>DAINOH010000120.1:0-9686 GCA_036735485.1 Draconibacterium sp.
TACAATAATCAGGGTTGATGTTGTGCCGGAGGGTAAATCTGCTATCAGGTCGAGTACAGGTAACAAAAATGCTGCTGTTTTGCCGGTTCCGGTTTGGGCGCAGGCAATCAGGTCGTTGCCATCCAAAATAACAGGAATGGCCTGTTCCTGAATCGGGGTTGCTTCGTTAAATCCCATGTAAGAGATGGCGTCAAGCAGGTCGTCATGAATTCCAAGTTCTGCAAACTTCATATAAATACAATTGTATCATCAAATAGTGAAACAAAGTTAGGGAAAATGTTCGCATTCAACCCGAATCAGGCGTTAACTTGTTGTAATCTTAGCTTTTTATATTCCTCCCAATTAAATTTTGAAAGAAATTCGAGTCCTTTCCGGGCTCCCAACAGGAAAAGCCTCTTTTTGCTTTCGTCATCCATTTTGAAATTAAGCCAGTTAAAATCTTTGTCGGCATCAATAAAACAAATCAGTTTCTGAAAATCGGGATTTTGAATCAGGAATTCATTATCAGCATCGTGTCGCATTGTACTTACCATCGATCCTACAAAATCACCCAAATCATCAATCGTGGTACATTCTTCCCGGTACGAACTGAGTTTTACCCCGAAAGTTGGTTTCCTCGGGGCAGCACCGCTCTTTGAATGGAATACGTTGATTGGGAAATTGGAGATCATACCGCCATCCACAAATTTTACTTTTTTGGGGATCGGACCATGAAAATTGGTATTTTTTATCCACTCATCATTGGCTGGATTGCCTGCACCAGGAATATTGTCAATTTCGAATGGAATAAAAAAGAAGGGCACCGACATGGAAGCACGAACCATCCGTGCCGGAGATATTTCCCGTACTTTTTCGCCCCAATACAAATGCGCCATTTTGGGGAACTGGACTTTCGATTGCGTTGTCAGGTCGGCTGTTATAACGTGAATATGAGCGTATTCATCAGGAATTGGTTGTCCTGTAATTCGGTTGATCATTCCTTCAGGGAAATATTTTTTACCTCTTTTGTCAATCAAATCGCCAATTGTTGTGATTTTTTGAGGCGATTCACGCAGTACTTTTTCTATCCATTTTTCAAACTCATTGCCAGGATTCAATCCTAGGTTGATAAACAAAGCCTTTTTTACTTTGCTGAAATTCCACGCCAGTTTCCAGAGCATTTTTTTAAATGGGGTCCCGTCGATTACTTTCTGGATAATTTTTTTTAATGTCGGATCACCGTCCACAAACTCGAAAAGATCTTGTTTGGCTAAAACATCAAGAACTGCTTTTGATTTGGCTTTTCCAATTCCGTCAATTCCGGCAAGTACCAATGTGTTAATTGCACCCGCCGAAGTCCCTGCCAGATGGAAAAACCGGATTCCGGCTGTTTCCAGAATATAAGTGTAACCAACCAGTGCGATTCCAAGAACTCCGCCCCCTTCCTGAACCAAATCAACATATTGATTCCCTTCTGCATCAAGAATATCAGAAAAAACAGTTCCTTTCAGTTTTTCAGCTTCTTTAATCATATGCTGAAATTCAGTCTGATTAATAAAATCTTCGTAAGTCATTGAATGAAAATTTAATGGTTATAACTCCGTGAAAGTTACGGAATAAGAGAGTTACAAGTCAAGAAAATAAAGATATATTTATCTTAATTACGGAAGAATCAAATCAATTTTGTAATCGCACTTAATGCAGTGACCATTTTTGCTGATATTTCTCTTCTTAACATTATAACGGTTTCTTTCAATTATCATAGCGCCACAACCCGGACAAAATGTGGACGAATGTTCTGTTTCTGAAACATTACCGGTATAAACATATAAAAGGTGTTTTGATGCTATTTCATGAAATTCATCCAGTTTCTTCGAAGGAGTGGGTGGTTCGTTTAGTTTATATTGCGGAAAATATCTTGAAAGATGAAGCGGAATTTTATTTCCCAGTTCTAACGCGATCCAGTTCACCATATTCTCAAATTCGGTTCTGTTGTCATTCAGCGAAGGAATTACAAGATGGGTAATTTCGAGATGAACTTTGCCGGCTGCAATGATTTTCAGGGCTTCAAGAACAGGAGCCAGCTCTCCTTTTGTTTGGGATTTGTAAAATCCCGGATTGAACGATTTTAAATCGATATTAAATGCATCAATAAACGGCAGAATTTTTTTCAAAGGTTCAGGATTAACATACCCGTTTGAAACCACCACGTTTTTAAGTCCTTTTTCGTAAGCCTGTTTTACTGTTTCAAACATGAATTCGTAAAAAGTAAACGGTTCGTTGTAGGTGTAGGCAATTCCGGTGTTGCCGGTTAGTCCTGCAGCCGTTTCAGTTAATTGTTCAGCAGTGATCTCCCTGAAATAACTGAAGTTTTCTGCTGAACATTGCGAAATATGGTGATTTTGACAAAATGAACAGTGCAAATTACATCCGACCGAACCCACTGACAGAATCTGTGACCCAGGTAAAAAATGGTAGAGCGGTTTCTTTTCAATCGGATCGAGCGCCAAAGCTGAAACACGGTTAAATACCAAAGATGTCAGGATGCCGTTTTCGTTTTTTCTGACCTTGCAATTACCGGTCTGGCCAGGTTTGAGTTCACAAAACCAGGGGCAAAGCTCACATCTTACGATGTTGTTTTTCAGTTTTGTATAAAAATCGGCCTGGTTCATTTTTCTTTCTTTCCTTCAAATTTATAAAATGATTTATTCTGATTCAATGTCTTCAACTGAATAAAATTCACAAAAAAAAACATCGGATTTTTCAAAATACAATTGGCCGGAATTTTCTTTTGATTATCTTATTGTCGTCAGGAGTGACGAAATTATTGTCACAAGATATTTATTCCCGGGGAAGCGATTCCCGATTTTTTGAGGTTCAGATCCTCCCGTTAAAAGCGGGAGGATTTTTTAAACTTGGTTTGAAATGGAAAAACTGACTGTTCAGCAGAAACTTGAAATACTCTCGGATGCAGCGAAATACGATGTTTCGTGTGTGTCGAGCGGGAGCAACCGGAAAAACAGTACCAAAGGAATTGGTAACGGCGTAGCCTGCGGAATTTGCCACAGTTTTACCGAAGACGGGCGCTGTGTGAGCCTGCTGAAAACCCTGATGACAAACAACTGTATTTACGATTGCGCTTATTGCGCCAATCGCCGCAGCAACGACAGGCCGCGGGCAACGCTCACCGTGGAAGAAATTGTGGATTTGACCATAGGTTTTTACCGGCGCAATTTTATTGAAGGTCTTTTCCTGAGTTCAGGAGTTATCCGGAATCCGGATTACACCATGGAGCGAATGGTTCAGGTGGCGCGAAAACTGCGGATGGAAGAGAACTACAACGGGTACATTCACTTAAAAGCTATTCCGGGTGCCAGTCCGGAATTGGTACACGAAGCCGGTTTATGGGCCGACCGTTTGAGTGTCAATCTTGAAATTCCGACAGAACCTAACCTGAAACTGCTTGCTCCCGAGAAAAACTATCCTTCCATTATTTCGCCAATGACACAAATCAGAAACGAAATATTGGCAAGCAAAGAAGAAGCAAGGAAATACAGAAAAGCACCAAAATTCGCGCAGGCAGGGCAAAGTACTCAAATGATTATTGGTGCCACTCCCGAAACCGACAGGCAGATTATCCTGCTTTCATCGGGTTTGTACAAAACTCAAAACCTGAAACGTGTTTATTTTTCGGGGTATCTGCCTGTAAATTTGTACGACAAAAGATTGCCGGCGCTAACAAGTCCACCGCTCGTGCGCGAAAATCGATTGTACCAGAGCGACTGGCTGATGCGGTTTTATCATTTCAAAGCTGAAGAGATTCTGACGGAAGACAATCCTTTTCTGGATTTGGATGTTGACCCGAAACTGGGTTTTGCGTTGCGCAACCTGCACCAGTTTCCGGTTGACATTAACCGGGCCGATTACGAAATGATTTTGCGGGTTCCGGGAATCGGCGTGCAATCGGCGCAAAAAATTGTACTTGCCCGCCGTCACCGGAAACTCACCACGGAACACCTTGCCAAACTGGGTGTTGTGATAAAGCGTGCCCGGTATTTTGTAACCTGCAGTGATGTGGTCGTAGCTGCATCGGGCTGGACTCCCGAAAGGCTCAAACACAAACTTGTTGCCGGTTCTGTTACTAAAAACCGGAAAACACTGGACACACAGTTGAGTTTATTCGGGAACTACCAGACTGCTTTGCCGCCGTTGCATTAATAATGAATTAAATGGTTACAAAAAGGCATACATCCGTCATCAGAGATTGTTGATTATGAGCATGGATATTATAACATACGACGGGACTTTTGAAGGATTCCTGACCGGAATTTTTGAGTGTTACAACCGGAAAATCTTTCCGGTGGACATTGTGTCCGGGAATGGAGAACAAAAGCAATTGTTCGCACAGAAGCACGAAATACAGACTGACTCTGCAAAGGCTGACAGGGTTTGGAAAGGGATTCAGCAAAAAATGACAGGTAGAAATAAGGAGATGCTTTTTTATGCATTTCTCTCGGAGGAGCAGGGAATTGAAATGAAAATTTACCGTTTTGTGCGGAGACTTTTCAGTGAGCATTTTAATATTGAAACCGATTTTGGCGATGCCGATGTTTTAAACCTCACACAATCGTCGCAGAAAGTCAAACGTGAAGCAATGAGGATGATGCAATTTGTAAGGTTTCAGCATACCCGCGACGGGCTATATTTTTGTGGAATTGAGCCACGGTATGATGTGATTCCGCTGGTGGTGGGCCATTTTCAGAAACGGTTTACCGACCAGCGCTGGCTGCTTTTCGATTTGAAACGGAATTACGGGGTGATGTTTGACAAAGAAAAACCACAAGAGGTGACAATTTCGGCAAAGGAATTCAGCCAGATTAATGGCCGTGTAAACGAAAATTTGCTGGAAGAAGGGGAGGAGTTTTACCAGCGACTCTGGAAAACCTATTTCACCCACATCAATATTCAGGAACGCAAAAACCTGAAACTTCAGCGGCAACACATGCCCCGCCGATTCTGGAAGTTTTTGCCGGAGATGATGATTTTAAACTGATTCTATGGTAATCAAACTTTTCCAAAGTTTAAAACTTTGGAAAAGTTAAAACCTGAAAAATCGAGGGTATTATTTTTTCAGAATTTTTACCGATTGTACTCTTTCACCTGCTTTTAATATAATCAAGTACATTCCGCTGGCAAATTCTGAAAAGGAGATGTTTTCAAAATCTCCAGTAAACTGTCCCGCTTTTAATTGTCTTCCAAAAACATCATAAACCGAATAGTGAACCTGGTTAAGGGAATTTGTCTTTAGCTGGATAGTAAGTAAATCGATTACCGGATTCGGATAAATTTTTGCCAGTTCAATTTCTGAATTAAAATCATTTATGTTGTCAATAATCAGCAAAGTTGTTGGCAACGATTTTTCGCCTGTGGTTGTTTTACCACTTTTGTCGGCGAGATAGGCAGCTGTCCATTTGGGCCGGGCTGGTATTTTTCCCTGAAATACTTTTTCTTCCCACTCCTGGTCATTTACTCTCAAAAAATCATTGGTGATATATTCATAATACGATGAAAATGCGCCGGTATAGGCAACAGTCACATCACTGCCCGGAATTTGGGCTAACACAACTCCGAGATTAATATACCCGGTCCCGGCATGTAAAACTCTTCCTACCATGATTCCGTTTTCATCGGTTGGCTGGGTGTGAATATCCACGGTCAGAAAATCAGGGTCAGTTAGTTTATCTGTTCTCCAGTATAAATCGAGTATCCATCCGTTAAAAGGTTGTCCGCCACAACCTGTTTGCGGAACCTCAACCAGAAATTGTTTTAACCAGTTTTCCTCGTCGATGTTAAATGCGGTATTGTCGAGCTCTTTTTGTGCCAGTGTTTCCAACTTTCCAACAATACCTGCAAACTTTCTGAAGTAAACATCAATCGGGATTGAAAATTCTGAAGTCACATTTTTTGTGCTGAAAAAGTTGGCAGCCTGGTTGGCATAATCAGCCAGCGCCTTGTAAAAATCGGGGTAGGGTTCAACATAAGAATAAGGGAATGAGCAACCTGCGCCACCAGTGTACGATGGTTTTGCATAAAGCAGATTGTCGTGGCGGAGTTGTGTCCAGGCTGCAAGCTGGGTATTCATTTTTTGCTGATTCCAGGCGCCGGTTCGCATAAAAAAAGGCAGGTTGGTATTGTCTTCCATAGGGTTTAACGCCCTGATAGATTTCAGCCAGGTATTGTAAAGATTTTCACTCCAAAATTCAGGTTCTTTGTTGTCAATCAAATAGCGCATCAGTGCAAGTTGTGTTCCATAAGGAAATTTTGTCATTTCATCTTCAAGAAAATGTAGAGCATTGTTGTTCCCCAAAGCGTATAGAGCATCCAGCGGGTCGGGCATCATTCTCAGAATTTTCTCTCCGTTAAAAATAATGCGATCGAAAACCACATTGGCCAGAACATACGAATCGACTATAAAACGCTGGCCACTCACCAGAAACGAAACGGGTAAGGCATCGGGTTTCTCACCCGTCGGATCGACAAAATAGAAAGCACCCATGTATTGCTGCAGATAATCGGGATTGGTTGAAAGCCCATCGAAATAGTTTTTGTAAACCAGTGAATCCTGCAACTGTGTAGCTGAATAAATTCCTTTCGACTGCAGATAAGCGGTATATTCTCCCGAGGTAAAATTGTCGCTTTCGCCCACGAGATAATTGATTATTTCATCATTTTGATCGAGAAGATTTTTGAATTCGGGTAGTTGCATCATTTCATTCAGAATAAATGCCGAAATGTTGATTCGTTTTATTTCATCGGATCTCCAGGGCGGTTCCATTCCTCCGGTTGGCGGCGAAGTCAGCGGGAAATCGATTCGTCCGAGCCACATCATGGTTTTAAAATAGGGTTCAAGATTCACATTTCCCCTCCACTCATCTTCTTCGGTATAAACGTAATGGCCGCGAACTTTAAACTGTGAAAAGTCAATTGTTCTTGAACGGTCTTTGTCGGTAAACAGTTGGACCGGAGCAAGGTCCTGGCCTATTATAGCCGAAAGTATCTGGTTGTAATTATCAAGACTTGCATACCGCGGTTTATAGGAGCTATTGGTAATGAGCGTATAGGCCACCGAGAGATACAGATCAACATCGGCAATATTTGTTGCAAATTCTTCACCATATTTTTCAGCATATTCGGGAAGCTTTTTGTATAAACCTCCCAGATAAGTTTTTAGGTTGGGAAGCATTATTGTGATTTCGGTGCTTTTCAGAATATTGTCATAAGAAGTGTGCAATGCATGTAAAACAAGGTCGGTTGAAATAAAAGCAGGTAAGTCTTTATTAAAAATGTTGTTCTGGTACAAATCTCCGAAGCTGCGCTGATTCAGTCGTTCAGTAACCATAAAATGATTTTGCATCAGCAAGTCGATTTCTGCATCAGTCAGATTCAGTTTTTGTTTTACCGAATCGAGATAAAGGATTTTTGAAGGATCGGGAGTTTGGCTGAACCCTTTGTAAAACTTATGATTGCTGTTCAGGTTGAGGTTGTTCAGGTCGGAGAAAGAGAGGTCTTTGACAGATTCCCGAAAGTCGGTATAACTTTTTTCATTAAACTGGCTGAAACCGGAAATTGCAATCAGTATGAAGCAGGTTAGAAGTAAAGGTGTTTTCATCGGACCAGATTTTTGGTATCTGGTTTTAAAAGTACAAAACCAAGAGTTAACATCAAAGCAATGAGCGGGTTTTAACTTTTTGTTTTTAGCTTTCCCAAAGTTTTAAAACTTTGGAAAAGCTAAATGTACGAACTGCTATTGCAACAATTCTTTCGGGATTTCTTTTATTGGTTTCACCTGGATTGTTTTTACAAACAGTTCGGCACCTTCGGATTGTAACTGGATTTTGCCGGATGTGAGCGGCACAATTTGTCCGTTTTCAACTTTTCCGGTATTGTTATTTATCATTACAACTTGTCCGTTAACAACATGTACCGATGTTCTGCCAACACAATACAAATCAACTGTATTCCACTCACCGAGCGGTTTTTCAGCGTCAAGGGCCTTTTTAATTCCCTGCCCGTTATAATCTCTCCCAAATTGTTTTGTTTCGCCATCTTTAGCAAAAATAAAACCTTCGTCTAATGGTTTTACGGTGGTTTCGCAACAGGTATTTTCCATCAGGTAAGTATCGCCCAGCCTTTCATGCATTAACTGGCATTCAATATTGGTCATCCAGGTTCCGATTGCAACCCCGAAATCACCTAAACTATGATACAAAAGACCACTGTTCTGTTTGGTATAAATTGAATCACCCCATTTAAAAATAAGTTGCAGGTGATAATTGGCAAAGGTATCGCGTGTGGCCAGTGAGCCATTAATCGCACCTGAAATGCGAATTAGTTTTTCGCCATTTTGTTCCACTACTGAAAATACATTGTCGGGTGTTGCTTTTAAGCCGATCGCACTATCAGGACCAGGCAGAAACGTTCCCAGATGTTTATCCCAGTTGTCGAGATTTTCGCCATTAAACAAAGGTTGCCAGGGTTTTTCGCATGATGTGATAATTGCGGAAACAGCAATTAATAATACCAGTAATAAATTTTTTCTCATTGATTATAAAGGTTTAAGTTGAACAATAAAAAAACTGTTCTATAAATATAGAACAGTTTTTTATTCAAAATATGTATTCAAAAAAATTAATGCACGGCTTCGGCATTAATCAATTCTACTGCTCTGTCAAGAATGGCAGTATCGTCAAGCATTACAATACCTCCATTTGGCCCAGGTTCCATGTGAATACCAACGGTAGTGCCTTTCACATAATTTGCACCTCCGAAATAATTTCTGACGGTTTCCTCTGATACATTGAACTCCTGAGCCAATTTTCTGATGGAACCGTCAGGCAGGCTGTCTTTGATTTTTCGCAACTCATTAAATGTTATTTTACTTGTCATCGCGTGAAGTTTTTATTGTGAATATTAAAAGATTTTTAGTCGCACCTGTAAAATTAGAATTAATAATTTAATAACAAAATGATTGCCGGCATCTTATTCATGCACCCTGAAATGAGTTTCTGTGAAAGAAATAATAATAATCAATAAAAAAATGGTTAATTGGCATTGAATCAATATTTAATAAGCATTGATTTTCCTGTTGAACAAAAGGTTTTCAGTGTGGAATTAACAATTATTAATACTGGTTTATCGCCACTTTTATACAATTATATATTTCCTGATGCATGGCAACCCGAATATTCAAATCAGAAATCTTCGAATTATCCCGGGTGGGGTAAACTCTGTTTGACAGGAAGATATAAAGCAGCCCATTGTCCGGGTCGGCCCACACAATATTTCCTGTAAAACCAGTATGTCCAAAACTGTTTGTGCTTGCATCAATGGCCGGATAAGCATCCTTGAGCGATTTGTTTTTATTGTCTTTTAAAGGTTTGTCAAAACCCAAAGCTCGCCGGTTGTTGGTTCCGGGAAACCATACTTTTGTGAAGTCATTTACTGTTTCTTCGCTGAAATATCGTTTCCCTCCATAATATCCTTTCTGAAGATACATCTGAAAAATTTTTGCAAGGTCGCCGGCACAACCAAAAAGTCCTGCATTTCCGGAAACGCCTCCCAACATGGCAGCGCTTTCATCATGCACAAAACCATGAATCAATTGTTTTCTGAAAATAGTATCGAGTTCAGTCGGAACGATTTGTTCA
>DAINOH010000121.1:0-9659 GCA_036735485.1 Draconibacterium sp.
ATTAAAATAAATGAGATGTATCAAAATAAAGTGTAAGCTTTATTGATGATACATCTCTATTTTATTTAGCTATTAAGTGAATTTGTAAATCTCTTAAAACCTTCTAAGCCTTCTTCATTTAATTTAAACACACCACAGTGCTCTAAAACAGATACGAATTTGTTTGATAATTCTTTATTTACAAAGTCATTTAAATCTGTTGATGATTTTAAATAATCAAATTTCTTCTTTAATTCAAGGGCCCATGGTCTGTGATATTCTTCAATATTATCTAAAGAAATTTCATCCCTTAAGTATTCCTTTATTTTTTCAAGCTCTTTTAAAAGTCTTCCAGGTAAAACAGCAAGTCCCATAACTTCTATTAGTCCTATGTTTTCCTTTTTAATGTGATGAACTTCTTCATGAGGATGGAATATTCCAAGAGGATGCTCTTTAGAAGTTCTGTTATTTCTAAGAGATAAATCAACTACGAATTTTCCATCTTCTTTTCTTATCAGAAAAAGAAAAAGCGGAGACAAAAGCAGGACATAGGCAAAAATGTTTCCGAGGAACCATAAATGCCCGGCATGCGGATAGTAGCTTAAAGGCAAATGATAGTATTTCTGAAAAATCAGGAAGTGGAGTGGGGAAATGGCAACAATTCCGAAAATGAAAGGCAACAGAATTCGTTTTGAACGTTCTGCAATCAATTGTTGAAAATTTCGTTTTTTCATGGCAAAGTACAATCCCATTCCCGAAACGTAAAATAAAAACGGAATCCGCCAAACATTAAGCATCGACATAAGTTTCCATAAACCTTCCAATGTTTCGTCGTTTTTCATGAAGCCGATAAACATCGCCCAGGGCTGAAAAATGATGGCAATGTGGTAGAAAAGTAATAGCCCGATGGCAATTACACGCAGCCAGTCAATATCATATCTTCTTTCTGATGTCATATTCGTGTATTTATACTTATTGTTACTGCAACATCATGGCAACAACGGGGCGCGCCCTTTCCATTTCGTTTAAATCCATTTTTAACCCAAGTGGTTCCAGTTGCTGTCCGATCATTTCGTAAATGGGCTTCATTTCCTCAAATGGCCCAATAACCGATTCTCTTGGCGTTGCTCCGTGTTTGTTTTTGATGGTTTTATCCGCCCCGGCATCAATCAGCATCTGAATAATTTCAATATTGCAAAAGAAAGCGGCAGCGTGCAGCGCGGTGGAACCTTCGTTGTTTTTAATATCCAGGTCGGCATTAGCATCGATCAACGCTTTGGCAATAGCAGTTTTGCCAAATGTGGCAGCCGCAATTAACGGTGTTGAACCACTCATTTGGTCTTTTTCGTTGATATTGGTTCCTGCTTCAATGTGTTGTTTCACAATTTCAAGGTTGTCCGAAATTATTGCCGTCTGTATGTCCATTTTAGGTTTTTCCGGTTTTGTTTTAACTGTGGATTGATTTTCCGGCGTTGTGTTTTTGCCGCTGTCGGATTGAACACATGCATTGGTAAGTAATAATAAAATGAATGAAAAAGTCAATACATTTTTTAAGAAGTTAATTTGAAATGTTTTCATGATTTTAAATTTTAGTTATTTGACATTTAAAAATTGTTTTACAAAGGTGAAACATTCGCAAATGCAAGGCATATCAGCCATGCAGCCAAGTTTATCAACTATGGGCAAAGCATAAAACTTATGACGCAACAATATTATTTATGACGCAAAAGCCAGTTTTTACTTCCTCCGGAACTGCCTTTTTTGTGTTTGTTTGCTTAAATTTCTCTACATTCGGTTTGTTAAAAATTAGCAGGTTGAACTTAAAAGTTGTCAGAACAGATTTCATTGAAGCAGCAGAAGCGATTATTCTGGAGAATATTTCGAATGAACAATTCGGAGTTTCAGAGCTCGCAGAGGCGATGAATATGAGCCGTTCCAATTTGCTGAGAAAAATAAAAAAAGACACACAACTTTCAGCCAGCCAGTTTATTCGGGAAGTTCGACTTAAAAAGGGAATGGAACTGGTTAAGCAAAAAACTTTAACGGTTTCTGAAATTTCTTATCAGGTTGGTTTTGGAAATACCTCCTATTTCATTAAATGTTTCAGGGAATACTACGGATTTTCGCCCGGCGAGGCAGGAAAAGGTTTACTAAACAATGAAACTGCAGAAGTTCAGGTTAATTTTCTGAAAAGATACAGGTGGCACTTGTTGTCAGTAATATTGGTCTTCGTTGTGGTTACAACAATGCTTCTTCTCAGGACGGAAAAAACTTTAGCTCCCGAAATTGAAAAGTCGATTGCAGTGTTGCCTTTCCGGAATGAAAGCAGCGATTCATTAAACCTGTATTTTGTAAACGGGCTGATGGAATCGACCTTGAGCAACCTGCAGAAGATTGGCGACCTGCGCGTTGTAAGCAGAACTTCGGTTGAAAAATACAGAAATGCAAGAAAGGGTGTTCCGGAAATTGCGGGGGAACTTAATGTGAATTATCTGGTGGAAGGAAGTGGTCAGCGAGTGGGTAACCAGGTTTTGCTCCATATTCAGTTAATTAAGGCTTCTGATGACAGACCGGTATGGGTGGAACAATATAACCGCGAAGTAGGGGATGTATTTGCCCTTCAGAACGATATTGCAAAAAAAATTGCCGATGCAATAGAGGCAGTAGTAACTCCGGATGAATTAAAACAGATTGAGAAAATACCAACAAAAAATTTAAAAGCTTACGATTATTACCTCCAGGCACTTGAACCTTTTCATTCCTTAACCCGCGAAGGTTTGAAAAAGGCTATCCAGCTATTTGAAAAAGCTATAGAAAATGATGAACAATTTTCACTTGCTTATGCCGACATCGCCATATCATATTATTTTCTGGATTTGAATCAGAAACAAAAACAATACACAGAAGAGATTAACAAATATGCTGATAAAGCTTTGCTTTACGATCCAAAATCTGCTGAAAGCCTTATTGCCAAAGCACTTTATTATTTACAAAACGAAGAGTTTCAACTGGCATTGCCACATCTGGAAAAAGCACTGGAATACAATCCTAATTCGTCGGCAGTGGTTCAGATGCTTGCCGATATCTATGCCCGTGTTATTCCCAATACTGATAAATATCTGGAATATGCATTAAAAGGTATTCAGCTTGATGTTGCAACCAGTGATTCTGTCACTAAAAGTTATACCTATTTGCATTTGAGCAACGCACTCATACAGTCAGGTTTTACAGATGAGGCATTCGTTTATATTAACAAGTCTCTTGAATTCAATCCTGAAAATTATTATTCCCCGTTGCTGATTGTGTTTATTGAGTATGCAAAGGATGGTAATCTGGAACAGGCAAGAAAAAAATTGACCAGTTTGTGGCAGAAAGATACAACGCGATTAGATATTTTGCAGGAAGTGGCCAAATTCAATTATTTCCAGGAAGATTATGACAGCGCATTTTACTATTACGAAAAGTTTGAAAAAGCCAGGGAAAAATACAATCTGAATATTTATTCCCAGGAAGACGCAAAAATTGCTCTGGTTTATAAATTAAAAGGGATGAATGAACAGTCTGCAAAATTGTTCAATGCGTATGCCGGATATTGCGAAAAGGATCAATCCATATACAAAAGCGCCAGCATGGCTGTTAAGTATGCCTACGAAGAGGAATACGAAAAGGCAATTGAGCAACTCAATATTTTTGCTACACAGGATAATTACCAGTACTGGATCCTTTTATTCCTGGAAAAAGACCCGATTTTAAAACCACTGAAAGACAATTCACGGTTTCGCAAAGTCGTCAATAAAATCGAAAAGCGGTTTTGGGAAAAACACATTAAGCTGGAAAAAATACTTGAGAAGAAAGGGCTGATATAGTGATTAAACTTTCAATCAATGATTTATTTAAGCCTGACATATTTTATAAAAATTAAGATTTCACTGATTTAGAAAATAACACAAATGGAAAAAGTAAAAAGACAGCCAAATTATGACTGTCTTTGTTTTTATAATTCTTATAATATTGTAAATATGTTGATTTTCAATAGAGTGTACTTTTCCCGAAGACCAACTTTCGTGATTTTCGAAATCTAAAATCTATGAGTCTTCGATTATTTTTTAATTATACATATCACTTTACATCAGCTTTTTGTATTTCACGCGTTTCGGAACGTCGTCACCCAATCGTTTTTTGCGGTTTTCCTCGTATTCCGAGAATGAACCTTCAAAGAAAGTAACCTGCGAATCGCCTTCAAATGCCAGGATGTGTGTGGCAATGCGGTCGAGGAACCAGCGGTCGTGCGAGATCACCACGGCACAGCCTGCAAAATTGTCAAGACCTTCTTCCAGCGCCCTGAGTGTGTTCACGTCAATGTCGTTGGTCGGCTCATCAAGCAGCAGCACGTTTCCTTCCGATTTCAACGCCAGCGCCAGGTGCAGACGGTTTTTTTCACCACCCGAGAGTACACCGCATTTCTTTTCCTGGTCGGCGCCGGTAAAATTAAAGCGGCCCACGTAGGCGCGCGAGTTGGTCATTTTGTTGCCCAGCATCATGGTTTCCGTGCCGCCGGTAATTACTTCAAAAACCGATTTTTCAGGATCGATCGCTTTGTGAGTCTGATCGACATAACTGATTTTTACGGTTTCCCCGAGTACGATGGTTCCGGCGTCGGCTTTCACCTGGTCCATGATCAGCTTAAACAGCGTGGTTTTACCCGCACCGTTGGGCCCGATTACCCCTATAATTCCGGCAGGCGGCAGTTTAAACGAAAGGTTTTCAAACAAAATCCTGTCGCCATAACTTTTGGTGACACCTTCCATTTCAATCACTTTGTCACCCAGTCGCGGACCGTTCGGGATAAATATTTCGAGTTTTTCCTCTTTCTGCCTTGCATCTTCATTCAGCATCCTGTCGTAGGCACCCAAACGGGCTTTCGATTTGGCATGACGGGCTTTGGGCGCCATCCGCACCCATTCAAGCTCGCGTTCCAGTGTTTTCCGGCGTCTCGACTCGGTTTTTTCCTCCTGTTCAAGGCGCTTTGTTTTTTGTTCCAGCCAGGAGGAGTAATTGCCTTTCCACGGAATTCCCTGGCCGCGGTCGAGTTCAAGAATCCAGCCGGCCACGTTGTCGAGGAAGTAACGGTCGTGGGTGATGCAGATCACGGTTCCCTTATATTGTGCGAGGTGCATTTCGAGCCATTGGATACTTTCGGCGTCGAGGTGGTTGGTAGGCTCATCGAGCAGCAAAACATCGGGCTCGCGGAGCAACAAACGGCACAAAGCCACACGGCGGCGTTCACCCCCCGAAAGCTCGATAACCGGCTGGTCATCGGGCGGACACTGCAGTGCATCCATGGCACGTTCCAGTTTGCTGTCGAGATTCCAGGCATCGTACTGGTCGATTTTCTCCTGCAATTTGGCCTGCTCTGCCATCAGACGGTCCATTTCGTCGGGGTTTTCATACACTTCGGGCAGCCCGAATTTCAGGTTGATTTCCTCGTAGGCTTTCAGCACATCCACCACTTCCTGCACACCTTCCTGCACCACTTCCTTCACGGTTTTTGTTTCGTCGAGTTTCGGGTCCTGGTCGAGTAATCCCACCGTATAACCGGGCGAAAACACCAGTTCTCCGTTAAACGATTTGTCCTGGCCTGCAATGATACGGAGCAGTGTTGATTTTCCGGAACCATTTAACCCGATGATGCCGATTTTGGCACCCAGGAAAAACGACAGTGAAATGTCTTTAATCACGGTTTTGCTGGGTGGGTAGGTTTTACTCACCTTGTACATCGAAAATATGATCTTTTCGTCGCTCATTTTTTAACTTTTAATTTTTCGCAAAAGTAGGAAAAAGATGGCGGGTGCAGCGGGTTTTCCTTTCAAATGTTTTTGATTTGATGGCAATCTGTTTTGTGCAGGCGGTTTAGTTATTTCACGCGAAAGGATTTGCGCGGGAGCGGGGTGAAAATTGCATCCTACCTGTGGGAATTGCATCCTGCCGGGAATTTAGGTTCCCTGCCGCCGGAAAACGGCTCCCTGCTGCAAATTTTCGTGTCCTGCCGCAATGAGAGGCTTCCCGGTAGGAAGATTTTACCATCCTGCCACAAGTCAGAGCTTCCCTGCGGGTGAAGATTGCTTCCCTGCCAAGCTGGGAGACAATATCTCCGAAAGGACGTCAACATCTTTGGCAGGGCGTCAAAATGCCCGGCAGGACGGGTCAACCTTCGGCTGGGCGGGTCAATTCTCTGCAGGACGGGTGGCAGTCGGGCAGGGACAAAAAAACAAGGGTTGCCGCGGCCCCGAACCGACCGTTTGCAAACCGTGTTTGCCCCACAAGATGAAATATTTTTTGGCTTTTTTAAATCAAAACGCAACTTGTCCCAAATTTTTGGGAGGTCACAGAGCTGCGGCAGCGTCCTGTTTTTCAGATGTCAGGGCTACGCCCCTCTGTTAGATTATGTGTGTTTTGTGCTACAAAGATTCCGGGGCTGACGCCCCTTCGAAAATAGCAAAACAACGCCATGCAGATGTTCGTTTTGTGTTTTCAGGGGCGTAGCCCTTTAATCTTCGTAGAAAAAGATTTCACCCGAAAAACAAGGGGCGTAGCCCTGTAATATTTTCATTTACAGTTCTTCAATCGCCTCTTCGTAATCGTAACGGAGGTCTTCGTGGAGGGTTTTCAGCGCTTTGTGTATCCGGGCAACCTGGCGCTGGTAAAGATTCCATAACACAGGCTGGGTGCGGCGTTTAAAATTTCCGTCGCGCATTTTCCGGCAGAAATACAACAGCAGTTCAACCTCCACTTTGTCCGACCCGCTGAATTTGATATACTGGTTGGTAATCCGCAGCGCTTTCCGCAACGTCTTTTTAATATAAAAAATGCCGCTGCGGTTTACTTCGTTAAAAACGGTGTCCAGCTCGGTTTTGCAATTTTTGATAAACGCAATTTCGTCGGCGGCATCAAAAAGCAGGTAGCTGATCAGTTCCTTGTTCTCCTTTTTGTGTTTGGCAAGCCGGAGCACCAGCGCCTGCAAACCGGCAGGGGAGAGGGATTTGAGTTCATTCCTGATATCGCTGAGTGATGCTGATTCCATAATTTTTTAAAAGCCCCGCGGTACAGCATCGTTGTTATACCGGTATTGATACTGATTTTCAAGGGCTCCCTGAAGTGGTCTTATCCCCGGATTACTGCTGCCGTTGAAATAATTATTGATGTTGGTTCCGGTGTTCATATTTACCTCGTAAATGTAAGGCATTGGATCAGATAAACTAAATGCATTCCAGTTTACTTTCACATAAAAAACACTTTTTACCGGTTTGCCCTGGTAAAGCGGCGGCAAAATCCGGCCATTGAATTTACTGACAATTGCATTGATCTGCTGTTCGCTTTCCGGATCAAATGATTCAACCACCTTGCTCCCGATAATATCCCCCTTTTCATCCACGGTGTAACCAATAAACGAAATTCCGCTTTCGCCATTTTTGGCTTTTTTCGGCAGCTTCACATTTTCGGCAATATCCATCAGCATTTCATTCTGAAATCCCAGAAAAATAAAGGGCCGTTCCACCAGGAAAAGATCATATTTTTCGCCATTGTTAACCAGGTAGAAATTGGCATAGTAGTTTGGGTCGTAATACAAAAGAGAGTCATTGTCATAATCGTATTCCAGCATTTTCTGACCGGTGACCGGATTATTATAAATCCAGATTCCTTTTCGCGATCCGCTGGTATAGTTTCCTTCGGCCAGACAGGTTGTCATTCCCGGCACTTCGGCTCTGTAATTACCTTCCATGATACCGGTTTTTTTGTCGGCATAATAGATTTCGATAAAATTGGGGTGTTTGTTTTTTTGCTTTTTAACCTGGGCGGTTCCCATACAAAATGGTAACAAAAGAATTGTTGTCAGAAGGAATTGTTTCATCTTAAGTGATTTTAGCGGTTATTCAAGTTTTGGTTGTTTATCAGTACAATATTACATTTTTTTATAATCGGAATGATGAGGTAATTAAAATCGGGGGAAATTTTTCAAGGGACAGAATTACAGATCAATAAAGAAAGTGGTGCCTCTTTCGGGAGTGCTTTCAAAACCCACCTTTCCGTTCAGGTATTTCTCGCCCAGAAGTTTCATGCTGTATGTGCCGATTCCGCGTCCTGCACCTTTGGTGGTAAACGATCTTTTGAATAACTGAAGCTGAATGTTGCGGGGAATAAAGGATTGGTTGTGCACCGAAAACCGGCTGGCAACGCCATTTTTTGTACAATTCAGAACAACCTGCGATTTTCCGGATTCAGCTTCCAGCGCGTTTTTGATCATATTCCCGATAATTCTGCGCAATAAACTTAAATCAGTTTTTACAATAAAATCCTGGCTTGTTTTGTCAATGACAATGTATTTATCGCCGATAACTTCGTGTTTAGAATACAACTCGGCAAGTTCCTGCAATATTTCAACAGAAGCATAGGGTGATAAATTGATTTCAAGTTCACCCTGTTCTGCTGAAACCAATTGTTTTTGCGACTGTATTTCATTTACCAGGTTATCACAGGCACGGCTGATCAGTGCGGCAATTTCGGCTTTTTCATCCGGGTCTTCCAGTTCCTTCAAAATACTTGAAAGTCCCGAAATACTGCCGGCACTGTTTAATACATCGTGGTAAAAAACCTTTTCAAGAATGTTTTTTCTTTTTTCGTGACTGATGTCGTTGACGGCAAAAATTGTGAGTGTTTCATTTTCGGTTTCAAAAGGCGTTGCCAGTACTTTCAGATCAAGCGCCGTATTTTCTTTTGTCAGAATATGGCACTCTTTCTCCGATTGAATTCCTGATTCTGATTCAAGAATGGCATTCACGGCGCCACAGGTTTTGCAGAATTCAGAGGTGCCGCAACCTGCCTGGCATTCGTATGAATATTTGCATTTTACCGCTTCACCCGGCCGTTTGCCAATAATGGACTGCGGGTCGGAAATACCCAGAAAATCGCAGAAAGGCTTGTTGGCATAAACAATTTGCCGGTGCCGGTTTAAAACCAGCAACATCTGTGAAACGGAATTAGAAATATTTACCAGCAACTCATTGCTGATAAGCTGGTCCCGTTGTTTGATCAATATATCAGATCCGGCACGCTCGGCTGAAGCGTAGTAGGTTTTTAATGGTTCGTCCTTCATCAATAGCAAAAATTCAGGCCTAAAATAATGTTATGAAGGAACAATCACAACATGAATATTGACAATAATGCTGTAAAATGATATTAAACAGTAATTTAGAAACGGTCTGCCTTTTTAATGGTTTCGATATATAAGTCCTCCACTTCTTTTCGGGCCCAGGGTGTCCGGCGCAAAAAAACAAGACTCGATTTAATGCTCGGGTCTTTTCTGAAACTATTGATCCTGATCCGGTTCCCCAGTTCCTCCCAGCCATAATAACTGACCAGATAAACCACAATGGCTTCGAGGGTTTTGCCGTGTAACGGATTGTTAGGTTGTTCCATGCTTCAGTTCAATGTTTAAAGTTCAATGTTTAAAGTTGCAGGTTCCGGGTTACGAGTTCCGGGTTACGAGTTCCGGGTTCCGGGTTACGAGTTCCGGGTTACGAGTTCCGAGTTGCTGGTTGCATGTTTCATCTTACAGGTTAGAATCCACCATCCTGTCCATCCCTGAAATAGGTTGACCAAAATTAGGTCAAAAAATGGGAATA
>DAINOH010000122.1:0-9622 GCA_036735485.1 Draconibacterium sp.
TGTGTTTTTAATTACTTCGAAAGCGTCGTCATCCAGTTTGCCTTTCAGTACAAAAGAACCAACCGGGTCGACAGAAACAGAAGCTTTAACATTTTCCTTGTTCCATTTTCCTTCGGCAATAAAAGCGGCAAAAACTTCAGCAATATTGTTGCTGCTGCAGGGGCAAACAAAATTCACTTCGGCAGCTTCCAGACAAATGTTGTTCAGAAGGACAGCCAGATCAGCTTTGGTAACTTTCTGACAGCTTTCGAAAACAAAACCCAGCGAATTAACGCCTTTTCCTAAAACTTCCAGCGCCTTCTTGTTGGCTTCCTCCAGATTTTTTACATGAATATCCTGCCGGATCATCCAATTGTTGCCGTTTTTTGAGGTTCCGCGGACAAAAGGAAATTCTCCGGGGAGAACATCAAGATGATTTAAACTTTCCAGGTTTTCCTGGCGGTAGTATGGACGAACGCTGAACCCTTCAGGGGTTTTCCAAACGAGCGCCCTTTCATAATCTTTGCCTTTTAAATCGGCATTAATTTTTGCTTCCCATTGCTCAGTGGTAACAGGAGCAAATTCGGTGAAAAGCTTTAGCTCTTTATCAGTCATTGTTGAAAATTATTTTTTGAAAATTGTGCCGCAAAATTAGTGTATTTCAGAGTTATGACCACCGGAATCAGAAGGGTTATTCACCCAGTATGAACAAAAATCATATTTAGGAAACACTGTTGACAATGTTTTCTTAACATTAAACTTAGCCTTTGAATCATCGCTAACCCAAACTTTCTGTCAGTTTAATAATTAAAAAATTTAATTAACAATTATTAACAATCGTCTGTATAGCCATAATATAAAAGGATATGATGAATTCACTATCATTTTGTTTAAATAAAATATATTAAAAGATAAACATGTATTAAATTATTTTGTCTATACTTGCATAACAAAACATGAAACAAAACAATTTCAGAAACAGAAAAAGAAACAGAATTTTAACTATTTAAAGAAACAGAAAATGAAAACTATTGAAAAATTAAAAAGAACAGTAAAATTGGGATTTATCCCGGCAGTATTATTAGTAATATCAATTGCATTCACATCGTGTAATAATGATGACGATCCGGTTTTGGATGAAAAGAATGTGGTTGAAGTAGCGGCTGAAGCCGGTAATTTTAATATTTTGATTCAGGCCGCACAGAAAGCCGGATTGGCTGACTTTCTCAGTACCCAGAATGGAATCACAGTTTTTGCACCGACCGATGCGGCATTCAGAGCGTTATTAACTGATTTGGGTGCATCTTCTCTTGATGACATTCCTGTTGAGACACTAAAAAAGGTTTTAATGTATCATGTTATTGGACAGAAAGTTATGTCATCGGAATTGAAAACAGGATATTTCCCGACACTTGCCAAAATGGCTGACAACAGCATTTCCATCTATATCAATGTTGGTATGGGAGTTGCCATCAACAAAAATGTTAAAGTAACAACTGCCAACATTGAAGCTTCAAATGGCGTGATTCATGTAATTGACAAGGTAATTCTTCCTCCAAGTGTGGTAAATATTGCCCTTGACAATGATAACTTCAGTATTTTGGTTCAGGCCGTGGTTAAAGCCGGTTTGGTTGAAGCACTGAACGGAAATGGTCCATTTACAGTATTTGCGCCAACAAACGAAGCATTTAACAATTTATTCGCCCAACTTGGGATTTCAGGAATTGATGCTTTAACCGCAGAACAGCTGATTCCAATCTTAACTTATCACGTAGTTTCGGGAAATGTTTTAAGCACTGCTCTTACAAACGGAAATGTGCCAACTTTAAATCCGGGAAAAAGTCTGAATGTTAATCTGACCGGAGGTGTGAAAATAAACGATAGTGAAGTGGTAGTTGCCGATATCCAGG
Source organism: Draconibacterium sp. (assembly GCA_036735485.1). Lineage (GTDB taxonomy): Bacteria > Bacteroidota > Bacteroidia > Bacteroidales > Prolixibacteraceae > Draconibacterium. The sequence goes on from DAINOH010000122.1 coordinate 1,890, forward strand.
GGGCAAACGGTGTGGTGCATGTAATTAACAAAGTGTTACTTCCTTAAGAATAATTTTTAACAACAAATATTTAAATAATTAAACATCATGAAAACAACAATTAAAACAATCACAGCGGGAATCATTTTAACCGCATCGGTTATTGCAGCAAATGCAAGTGAAATTTCAAACAATGCAACCGTTGTTGCAAAAGCAACGGAGTACGAACTTAAAATTGAATCGTGGATGGTTGATGAAAGCAATTTTATCACCAAAGCTTCGGAAAAACCTTCAGGAAGTGTGGTTGAAATTGCCGTATCGAATCCTGATTTCAGTATTTTGGTGGAAGCAGTAACCAAAGCCGGATTGGTTGATGCATTGAGTGCAAGTGGTCCGTTTACCGTTTTTGCACCCACAAACGATGCATTTAATGCACTTTTCAAACAATTGGGAGTTGGAGGAATTAAAGATCTTTCGGCTGAACAGCTCACGCCAATTCTTACTTACCACGTTGTTTCGGGTAAAGTAATGTCAACCGACCTCAGCAATACTTCGCTGGCGACTTTGAACGGAAAGAAAATCAGCATTGATATTTCAACCGGCGTAAAAATTAACGACAGCAAAGTGGTAAAAGCCGATATTCAGGGTACAAACGGTGTGGTACATGTAATCGACAGGGTTCTGATTCCCAACTAATCAGAAAAAACACCATGACAATATAAACGCCGGTCAAAATACGATGACCGGCGTTTTTTGTGACCTGTTAAAGATTCTAAAAAAAACTAAACAGCGCCTTTTGCGAAGTATTGCAATTTAGCCTGTTTCGATTAATTTTCTAAATTGCGTCCCCGTTTCAGGAAAAATGTGATGGAGAAACTACAGTGGACAAAAGATATTTTCGGATCGAAACTTGAGTTGCGGCAGGGGACCGAACAAATCGGGAAGATTCAATGGGACAGCATGGTAAGTTCGCGGGCTCAGGCCATGATTAACGGCAGGCTTTTTCTGCTGAACCGCGAATTTTTCCTGTCGAAGCTGGAGATTTTTGATGCCAACGACCAGTCGCTGCTGGGTATGGTGATGGTGAATATTTTCAGTCCGAGAAGTGAACTGGTACTCAACGGCAAACGGTTCGAACTTGAAATCCAGAATTTCTGGCAGTCGCGCTGGGCCTGGAAATACAACGGTGTCGAAATCATTTCATTTACTTCAAACGAGTTTATTACCAAAGACAAAGGCGATATTGAACTGCACACCGCCTGCAACGAGGAGATTGAGATTCTCATTCTTTTAGGTCTTTTTGTACGCAACCAGTTTATACTTTTTATGTTGTTGGTAATGTTGCTGTTGCTGATAATTATTGTCTGAACATATTAAAACAGCAGCTTCCCCCGTTTTATTCAGAAAAAGCTATGATTTCCCGGTTACAATATTCCCTGATTACTGTTGTTTTATTGTTGGTTTTGTATTCGTGCAATAAAGAAGACTTTTTTACTGATAGCGACGTAAAACTCGCTTTCGGGACTGACACAGTTACATTCGATACTGTTTTTACTACTATCGGTTCAACCACCAAATACTTCACCGTAAAAAACCCATACAAACAGCCGGTTCTGATTTCAAAAATTTTTCTTGCAGGGGGCCAAAATTCCCGTTTCAGGTTGAATATTAATGGAATTCAGGCAAACGAAGATTTTGATGTTGAAATTGGAGGCGGTGACAGCCTGTTCATTTTTGTGGAAGTCACCATCGACCCAAACGGGCAAAACAACCCGATGATTGTTCACGATTCGGTGGTTTTTAATCTGAATGGAAATCAGCAGGATGTTGATTTGATTGCTTTCGGACAGGATTTTCACCTGTTTAACGGTGAAGTAATCAAAACCCAGCACTGGCAAAACGACAAGCCGTATTTAATTTACAATTCAGTTTTGGTCGATACGCTTGAAACACTTACCATTGACGAGGGTTGTAGAATTCACTTTCACAAGGGTTCAAGCTTGTTTGTGAAAGGTACTCTGAAAGCCAACGGAACTTTTAAGAAAAAGATAACTTTTGCCGGCGACAGGCTGGAAAAAAGCTATGAAGATGTTCCGGGACAATGGGGTGCAGTTAGAATATTTGAAAGCGGCGGAATTTATGTTTACGGTGGCATTCATTTTCTTGTTGGAAGCAAGGATAATTTGCTTGATTGGGTGGTGTTAAAAAATGCTTACAAAGGAATTCAGATTGACAGCATGGGATTTTCGGATAATCCTGTCTTGGCAATCTCTAATTCGCGAATTGAAAACATGACAATGAATTGTATCGATGCCAGAACAACATTTCTGAAAGCTTCGAATTGTGTTTTTGCCAATTCGGGTTCATACTCAGTTGCCTTGCTTTTTGGTGGTAATTATGAATTTAGCCACTGCACTATTGCTAATTTTTACAACCTCGGAACCCGAAAAGAGCCATCGCTGATTCTGAATAATTATTACGAATACAACAAAACCATTTATTCATTCGATTTTAAAGCTTCATTAATCAATTGTATAATTTATGGAAGTAATCCTGACGAAATTTCTGTTGACAAAGGCGAAGATAAAAGTTTTGTTTATTCTTTTAGAAACTGCCTTGCAAACACCAGTCTGGTGGAAGGTTTTGAAAATTCAGTTTTTAATAAGAACCCACTTTTTATTGATATTCCGGAGAATAATTTTGCAATCGATTCTCTTTCTCCGGCCAGAAATATAGGGAGTATTGAAACAGCAAATTTATATCCTTTTGATTTGGACGACCAGTCACGACTTGATGATGAAGGCCCCGATTTGGGCGCATTGGAATGGATTCCAACCGCTAAGCGAAAAAAATAAAACCGCCCTCCCGTGGGAAAGCGGTTTCGATATTTGGTGCAGTCAGCTACCCGCAAGCGCGGTAAGATGAACTGCGGAAAAGCGTCAACAAAAGTTGACGCTTGTTATTTCAGTTTTTTCTCAAAACAAACACTGTTTTCCATCTCAACATACTGGCCGTAATTCGGAATTGGCAAATAACCATTTTTCTGGTAAAGTCGCACCGCATCGGGCAGTCGTTTGCCTGTTTCCAGAATACATTTTGAATACCCAAGTTCCAGTGCCCAATTTTCCAGTTCAGCCAAAACCTGCGTGGCAAGCCCTTTTCCGCGATGGCTGTCCGCAGTAAACATTCGCTTCACTTCCATCGTTTCGGGGTCGAATTCCTTGATTGCCCCGCAAGCAACCGGAAGTTCACCGGAATACGCCACTACCACGTGTTTTATTGTATCGATTTTATTGTATTGATTGTAAAAATCATGATCGCGGCCATCCAAATCGGCCAACAAATTATCAAGCCGGGCAACCAGCTCAACAAAATCAGCGTTCTCCGAATTTGTCCTGACCGTGCGAATCATTTTACTTCTGCCCCATTTTTCACTTTCTGGTCAGGCTGCACTATCGACAGCGAACCATCAGCATTTTCGGCACACAAAATCATTCCCTGCGACTCGATGCCTTTCAGGTTTTTAGGTGCAAGGTTTACCAGTATTGAAACCTGTTTGCCAATCAGCGCTTCGGGTTCGTAATATTCTGCAATGCCCGAAACCACTGTACGCTGGTCGATTCCAGTGTCGATTTTCAGTTTGAGAAGTTTCTTTGTTTTGGCCACTTTTTCTGCTTCAATCACAGTTCCCACCCTGATATCCATTTTGCTGAAATCGTCGTATTCAATATTTTCCTTGGCAGGTGCGGCTTTTGCTTTGGCCAGTTCGTTGGCTTTTTTTGTATCCAGCAACTTCTGAATCTGTTTTTCAATCACATCATCTTCAATTTTTTCGAAAAGCAGTTCAGGTGTATTCAGTTGGTGACCGGCTGCAAGCAGACTGGTGTTGCCCAGTTTTTCCCAGTCCAGTTTTTCAAGATTGATAAAACCGCGGAGTTTTTCCATGCTGAACGGCAGGAAAGGTTCGAGGCAAATGGTGAGGTTGGCCGTAATCTGCAAACTGATGTTCAGAATGGTTTTCACCCTTTCTTCGTCGGTTTTAATTACTTTCCACGGCTCTTCGTCGGCTAAATATTTGTTACCCAAACGGGCCAGATCCATTGCATTTTTCAGTGCTTCGCGGAAACGGAAATTATCGAGGCTTTTCTCCACTTCGGCTTTGATTGCCGAAATCGATGCAAGCGTTTCTTTGTCGGTGTCGGTGTGTGCGCCGCAGGCAGGCACTTTGCCATCAAAATATTTTTGGGTGAGCACCAGCGATCGGTTTACAAAATTACCCAGCACAGCCACCAGTTCGTTGTTGTTCCGCGCCTGGAAATCTTTCCAGGTAAAATCATTGTCCTTTGTTTCGGGAGCGTTGGCAGTGAGTACATATTTCAGCACATCTTCCTTACCAGGGAACTCTTCTAGGTATTCGTGCAGCCACACGGCCCAGTTGCGCGAGGTGGATATTTTATCGTTTTCGAGGTTGAGAAATTCGTTGGCCGGCACGTTTTCGGGCAGGTTGTAAGTTCCTTCAGCTTTTAAAACAGCCGGAAAAATGATGCAGTGAAAAACAATATTGTCTTTCCCAATAAAATGCAACATGCGGGTTTCCTTGTCTTTCCAATAAAGTTCCCAGTTTGGAGTCAATTCTTTGGTGGCTGAAATGTAGCCGATCGGTGCGTCGAACCAAACGTAAAGTACTTTTCCTTCGGTGCCTTCCACCGGAACCGGCACACCCCAATCGAGGTCGCGGGTAACGGCACGGGGCAGCAGTCCGCTGTCAATCCACGATTTGCACTGCCCGTAAACATTGGGTTTCCACTCTTTGTGACCTTCCAGTATCCATTCGCGCAACCAGGGTTCGTACTGGTCGAGCGGCATGTACCAATGTTTGGTTTCCTTTAAAACCGGCTGATTCCCGCTTATCATCGAAACCGGGTTAATCAGTTCTGTCGGACTGAGCGCGGTTCCGCAGCTTTCGCACTGGTCGCCGTACGCCTTTTCGAAGCCGCATTTGGGACAGGTGCCGGTAATGTAGCGGTCGGCTAAAAACTGGTTGTTGGCTTCATCAAAATATTGTTCCGAGTTTTTTTCAATCAGTTTGCCTGTATCATAAAGTTTTCTGAATATTTCTGAAGCAGTTTCGTGGTGTATTTTTGCCGAAGTGCGCGAATACACATCAAACGAAATCCCGAATTTCTGAAACGATTCCTTGATGATTTTGTGGAATTTATCCACCACATCCTGTGGCGTAATGCCTTCGTTTTTGGCTTTCAGCGTAATCGGCACACCGTGTTCGTCGGAGCCGCCAATCATGATCACATCTTCGTTTTTCAGTCGCAGGTAACGAACATAAATATCGGCCGGAACATAAACGCCGGCAAGGTGGCCAATGTGAATCGGGCCGTTGGCATACGGCAACGCGGTGGTTATCAGTGTACGTTTGAAATCAGTCATTTCAGAAAAATTTAAATCAAAAAATTAAGGGGGCAAAGATAATCAATCCGGTTTTACATTTTTTATTTTTTGTTTCTTATTCCTGATTCCATTTTTAGAGGAAATAACAAAACAAGCCCACCTGACAGGACAGGCAGGGAATAACAAAATCAGGAGTTTGTAAGGATAAAGCGACTTTGCCAGAAGCAAATTGTCTTGAAAATTACCTTTGCATTTAGCAGGAAATGTCCTATTTTTGAAGCAAAACCAATAGATTCAACAAAACATTTTTCAGCGATAAAAACCACGACCATGAAACAATCAAAATCAAAAAGAAACTGGGCCCGCAAAATTATCGGGGGATTGAGTTTTACCTCGGCCATGTTTATTTTCCAGGCTTGTTACGGCACGCCACAGGATTTTGAATCCGATTTGCTGATTGAAGGGAAAGTAAAGGCGCAGGCAACAGGATTGCCAATCAAAGGCATCCGCGTTTCGGTAACCGGAGAAGGTCAGAATTTGCTGACCGACGAAGCCGGATGTTTTTCATTTTATACTTTAATGAAAGATTCGATAACGCTTCATTTTGAATGCATTGACAATACCCAAAATGGTTCGTTTGCCTCAAAAGATACTGTTTTAACAGATTTCTCAAAAGAGGTTTTTTTAGATATTGCCCTGACCGGAAAGTAGATGTTTTCGATAATCAAACAGGGTCTGTTCCGAAGGTTCCGGGCGTCGGAAACCAAACTGCACGAGCTCAGCTATCTTTTCTGGGAATGCACCACCCGCTGTAACCTGAACTGCCTGCACTGCGGCAGCGATTGCTCGCAAAGCAGCCAATTTAACGACATGCCAGCCGATGATTTTCTGAAAGCGCTGGATACAATCAAAAATCCTGCGCCGGGTTTTACCGTGGTTTTTACCGGTGGCGAGCCGCTTTTGCGCACCGATATTGAAACATGTGGCCGGGAAATCAGGAAACGGGGTATGCGTTGGTCGATGGTTACCAACGGAATTTTATACACAAAAGAGCGGCATATTTCGTTGTTGAATGCCGGAATGGGCGCTTTGACAATCAGTCTCGACGGGCTGCAGGAATCGCACAACTGGTTAAGAAACAAAACAAACAGCTACATAAAAACGTTAGATGCCATTGCGCTGGCAGCCAGTTCTCCGCGGTTGAATTTTGATGTGGTTACCTGTGTTAACCAGCGAAACATCAGCGAACTTGCCCAAATCAGGGAATTGCTGATTGAAAAAAAGGTAAAAGCGTGGCGGTTGTTCACCATAATCCCCATTGGCAGAGCGGTAAACCACAGTGAGTTGTCGCTGACTAACGCTCAATTTGTTGAACTGATGGATTTTATTGCCATATCGCGAAAAAGCAAGGCCATCGATGTAAAATTCAGTTGCGAAGGTTTTGTGGGAAAATACGAACCCAAAGTACGCGACAGCTTTTTTTTCTGCAGGGCAGGTATCAATATTGGCTCGATATTGATAGACGGTTCCATTTCAGCTTGTCCGAATATCGACAGGTCGTTTGCGCAAGGCAATATTTACACCGATAATTTTTACGAAACCTGGGAGACAAAATTCCAGCCATTCAGAAACCGCAACTGGACAAAAACCGGGAAATGTGCATCGTGCAGCAACTACGCCGATTGCCAGGGAAACGGATTCCACAACTGGCACGGCGACAAACAACAGGTCCTGGTTTGTCACAATGAAAAGATTATGAATGGGTTGAAATCAGTCGGTTAATATTTGTGGGTTGCATCAGTGGTTTCATCGTCGGGCGTGCCTGCATTTTCAGCGGCTGCTGCAGTCTGGTAAAAGAAAAATTCTTCGGTTTTATCTCTGAAAATTTTGCCCCTGTAACCCGATGAAGCTGTAATTCCAAACGGAGAAGGACCCGATGCACCATTCATCCCCCGGTTTCCGGGTGGATTGCCATTACCTCCGCTACCACCTGAACCACCTGTACCTGCACTGCCATGAAAACCCCCGGAACCACCCCGGTTATTTACCGTGAACAAATATTCAAAGGGTGCGGCATCATCGGTAAAATAAAAGTAAATATACCCGCCGTCGCCACCATCGCCACCAAAACCCCCGCCGCCGCCATAACCGCCATTGCCACCGTTCTGGCCCGGACCTTCGTGGCGGATCGTCACGTTTTCCTGCACCACCACATCCACATAAATGGGTTCTGTAGTTTGAACATCCACTTCAATATCGGTTGCATTTCCATCTGCATCGGTTACCAGTCTTTTTTCTTCTTTGTTAACAGTCTTTGATTGAGTCTGCGTTTCAATTGTTTCAACCACAAC
>DAINOH010000123.1:0-9532 GCA_036735485.1 Draconibacterium sp.
TGCCCCAGCATGTAATTGAGTTGCGCCTGTTCACTATCTGTGGAATATTCTTTTCTGTAATTCCCGATAGCTTCGATAGCAGTAGTTGACAGATTGGCCCATTTGCAGATATCCACATACATCTGGGTGGTGTAGCGGCTGTTTACATCTGTGTAGTTGTCCATGCTTGTACCGCGTTCGTCATAAGAACCATAGGTATTTGTGGTGTGGTCATACAAATAAATTCCCATCGGGAACCAGTAAAAAGAATACATTCCGATTCCGTAAGGGCCCGCGTACGAAGAAGTCAGAACCAGGTCAACCTGTTCGAGTGTGGCCGGAAAATTATCAGGCGAAAGCGTTTGTTTGTTCGTGATGTCGAAAAAGTCGGTGCAAGCGGCCATTAACAGACTCAGAACCGCAATCGCCGTATATTTATTTATTTTTTTCATAGTGCTTTGAATCATTTTGCTTCTGATTAAAAGGTTAAATCGAGTCCGAAAGAAACAAGCCGCGAGGGCAAATACCGGTTCTGATGGTCAACACCGCGCATTAATACTCCACCGCCAATTTCAGGGTCGTTGCCCGAATAACGGGTGATAGTGAATACATTCTGAATGCTCGTGTAAATCCTTACATTTTCGATGGCGGCCTTCCGGCTGATGCTTTTTGGCAAAGTATAACCAAACGAAAGGTTTTTTAATTTCAGATAATCACCCTTTTCAACCATGTAACCCGAAACAGTGGAGTAGTTTTTATTGGCAGCGCCATCGCCGATAAACGAGCCTTTGTCGTCGATGTACCCAACACGCGGAAATTCAGTAACTGTTGTATTGCCAACCCCAAAAAGGGAAGTTTCAAATATATCGGCAGTTGTATTATCAGAGCTGAACATTTGCGTGTAAGGTTTTACCAGATTCATAATATCAAACCCGAAAGCTCCCTGGAATACGGCATTCAGGTCGAAACCCTTGTAATCCATGTTCAGGTTCAGACCAAAAAACATTTTTGGCCACGGGTTGCCAATAAACTGACGTGAAAGCGGTGTCACCCTACCCTGCCCGTTATCATCAAAAATCAAATCGCCGATTCCGGTTTGTTGTTTCTGATAATAAATTCCGATGGGTTGCCCGTCGAGATTGAGTGGTTGCCCGGTAACCGGGTCAAAACTTGTATGATTTGGGTTTTGAGCACGCCATGCATCCAGTGCGCGCTGGTTATAATCGTCAACCTGCGATTGGTTCTGGAAAATTCCCAACACTTTATAACCATAAAACATGCTCATTGGATGACCATCCTGTGTACGCGCTATCAGATTCCACGTATTATCAAGTCCTTCGTCAATTGGATTTGCACCCGGCTCATCACCAATCTGTTTTACAAGATTTGAGTTAAAAGAAAGATTGGTAGTAACTGTATAATGAAAATCACCTTTTTTATCGTTCCAGCCAATAGTTATTTCATGCCCCTGGTTTTCGACCAAACCTGCATTAAAATAAACAGGAACTGTGTTAGCAGGGTCATCGCTGCTGAAATAATAGCTCATTCCGGCTGACAGCGGCAAATCACCCCGGTAAAGCATATCTTTTGTCTGGCGGTTATAATAATCGTAAGTCACAGTCAGTCTGTTTTCAAGGAAATTCAGATCAAGCCCGAGGTCAACCTGGTTGATTTCCTCCCATTTCAGGTTCTCATTTCCAAAAACAGCCAGCCAGTAACCAGCCTGTTGTGTGGAAGTTCCGTCAAAAGAGTGACTGATTCCGGTTCCCGACCAGGTTGACTGGTACATAAACTGCGGAACACTCATGTCATTCCCGAGAATTCCCCAGCTTGCCCTTATTTTTCCGTTATCGAGCCAGTTGCCGGCAAACGATTTTACAAAATCTTCTTCACTAAAACGCCACCCGGCATTCACCGACGGGAAATATCCCCAGCGGTTATCGCCCACAAAACGGTCGGACGCATCGGCCCGAAAATTAGCCGTCAACAGGTATTTACTTAAATAGCTGTAATTGATGCGGCCAAAATAGGAAACACGTCTTTCCTGCGGTAGATAATCAGAAGCATCTTTGGTTGGGCCTGCTGATGCCAGTGCAATTGATTCAGCAACCGGAATGGCAAAATCATAAGCAGTCACATTCAAATGATAACCACCAAGTTTCCAGATTTCTGTCCCGGCCATTGCTTTCAGCGTGTGCGACCCGAATTCTTTTTCCCAGGTAAGTACCGAGTTAAACATCAGGTTTTGTGTTGTTCCGGCATACGAATTTAACCTTTGCGGGCTCACCTGAACCGGGCCAAAATCTTTGTATTCGGTAAAAGTATTTTTCGAGAAAGCGTTAATATCAGCGGCTCCGGTCACTTTCAGGTCAAGCCCTTTTATAAAGTTGATATTGATATATGCCTGGGCATTCAGACTGTAGTTATTATCGTTGAAAACATGAAATGCATCTTCGAGCCCGGCAAAATTGGGTCCGCTACCCACTTTGTCATTTGTTTTGGCAAAGTCGCCGTTTTCGTCGTAAACAGGGGAAACCGGGGTTGTACGGAACGGAATTGTATGATTATATATCGAAGAATTGGTGGCAGGATTCGTTTTTGTTGCACTTCCATACAGCGATTCACCGATTGTAATGTGTTTATTAAACTTATAATCAATATTATTTCTGAATGAGTAGCGGTCGGCACGGGTATCCAGATAAACTCCCTTTTCGCTGAGATATCCGCCGGAAAGGAAGAAACTTGTTTTTTCGTTTTTGGATGCAATTGAAAGGTTGTATTCCTGTTCAATTCCTGTGTCAAACATCACATCCATCCAATCGGTGTCAGGCAGGTCGTTAAGATTTGAAACTCCCAGCACATCGAGCGTGCTGCTGTTGCCAAAAGCATCGCGTGCGCGAATCCAGTCAGCAGTATTCAGCAATTCAATATCGGTAGTAATGGTTCTTACACCAAATCGTGCATTGGCGCTTACAGTTGCTTTTTCACCTTCTTTCCCGCGTTTGGTGGTAATCAGGATTACACCCCCTGCAGCCCTTGAACCATAAATAGCAGCAGAACCGGCATCTTTCAGGATTTCGACTGATTCCACATCGCGCATATTAAAATTAAAACCGGCATCTTGTGGCACTCCGTCAACAATATACAAAGGGCTCATTCCATTTAATGAACCTGCCCCACGAATGATAATGTCGGCCTCACTTCCGGGAGAACCTTCACTTTTAGTCACCATTACCCCGGCAGCCATTCCGGTTAGCGATTCGGCCAGACTTTTGGATGAAAAATCCTTGACATCGTCGGCACGAACGGAAGAAATGGAGCCTGTAAGTTCGGAACGTTTCTGTGAACCATAACCCACAACCACCACTTCATCAATATCTTTTACATCTTCCTGTAAAACAAAATTGTAAATAGCTTTTTCTGCTGTAACTGTTTCCTGAACCGGTTTATAGCCAATGTAGGTCACATTCAGGGTACTTCCAACGGGCACTGATAATCTGAAATTCCCGTTTACATCGGTTACAGCTCCTGCTGCAATATTCCCGGAAACTGTTGCCGCTACTGTTGCCCCGATAATCGTTTCATTCTTCGAATCAAAAACAGTCCCTGTAATTGTTTTGGTTTCCTGGGCATTGCCGGTCAGAACTGAAAAACAGCCAATTATCACCAATGCATAAAAAACAACTGACTTTAGGTTATTCATAAAAATTAGTTGTATCGCTTTAAAGTAAAAAACATGGAAAAAAAGAAAAAGCGAAGCTTTTACCTCGCTTTTCCAAATATGAAACTGAAATTGTTATCTCATCGATTTTATCACCTTGGTCGATTCGGTGGTTCCATCGGCTTTAACAGCCCTGTGGATATACATTCCTCTTTCGGGCTCCCTTGAGAGTTTTGCACCCTGAATGTTGTAATATTCATTTCGGATAACCGGAGATTCTGATTTAATGATATCATTAATGGCTGTCACCACCACGCAAGGCAAAGTATAACCTTTTTCAGGGGTATTATTAGAGAAGAACAAACCCCCTTCATAATCATCACTGTAGAACTCAGCGCTTGTTTTGGTTCCGGTATAAGGCAAGGTTTTGAAAATTGAACCTGTTCCCGGATCAACAACTGATGCCCCCGGAATCTCAGCCGGCCACATCCACCAGCCTGCTCCCGGATTGGTTGCAGTAAATTCGAAGCCAAACACCTGACCATAAATAAAAACCACCGAATCTTTTCCGGTTGCCGAGGTCACATTCATGGTACTTGCCATTTGAACAATATTCCAGGTTGCACCATAAATATTACCGCTGATTTGTTTCAAACGGTTTGTTCCGCCGCTTACATCGCCAAAGTTGGTCCATTTATTTATGGCAAGCGAACGGGTAGCTCCGGCGGCTGTCGGCGTGGCTTTTAACCAGTTTTCCCAGGGAGTTCCGGTTACATCAACAGCAAAAGTGAAAGTTTCGTCAGCTTCAATATCATTCGAAGCAGCAAAAGCAGCTTTTGAGCAATCGTATTTTACAATGTAAAAACCATTGGTATCTTTTGGATTGTTTAATGTCTGTGTTTGAGCAATTGCCCCAAAAACGATCATTAAAAACGTAATAGTTGATAAAGTAAATTTTCTCATAGTATTTTGATTTTAATTAATTAACTGGTGTAAAGATAGAGGCTGGCGATGGCGATTACTCCGGGGCAAAATAGAAATATCGATTTATACAAAATACAAACAATTGAATATGTGATATCTACGCAATATTCTGTTCTCCAAAATATAGATTTATCAGGTGAGAACCGGGCAAAAATCGCCGTAAAAAGCTTATAAAAAGGGGGTGTGATTGGGTACCTGTTTACGAAGTTTGGTTTGAATTTGTAACTTCACGCTAAAGTGAAACAAAACTTCAAAATGATCAGAAAATATTTTTTTATTGCTGCCTTGTCCTTTTGGGCTTTTTTAAGCACCATGGCTCAAAGCATATCATTCCCTGACGATGAACTTGAACGCGGTTATTACCAACGGCCCTATCTCCGATACGAAGCTGAAGTCGGGAAATGCGAAACAAATGGAACCATCCTGCAACACACTTTCGACCAGCGCGAAATACAAACCGAGGCTTCCAATTTTTCAGCAATTCAGCTAATTATGAAAGATTCATATATTCAGTGGACAAACGAAAAAGCTGCCGACGGACTGACGCTTCGTTTTTCGTTGCCCGACAGTAACGATGGAAAAGGTACGCAGGGCACACTGGCACTGTTTGTTAACAATAGTTTTGTGCAGAATATCACGCTCAATTCATACTGGGCGTGGCAGTATATTCTGAAAAACGGCAGTAAATATCCCGACAATTTGCCCGATGCATCAACAAAATTCGCGCGAATGCGTTTCGACGAAATTCATATAAAACTTGAAAGTAAAATCCCTGCCAACGCAGTTTTCAGATTTGTTAAAACCGACGAAAACGAAATTCCTTATACTATTGATTTTGTGGAGCTTGAAGAAGTTCCGGAAGTTGTAACTTTTGAATCGATTCAGGATGCCAATAAAATTGCCTACTCGCCCGAAAACGGGAAACTGCAGTATTTCGTAACCCAGCAAAAAGGAAAAACCATTTATCTGCCAGCCGGCAAATACGAGGTGGATGGAAGGATTATCATCACTGGTGACGGCACAAAAATTATCGGGGCCGGAATGTGGCATACCGAAATCTTTTTTAATGCTTCCTCGGATGACCGGAGTACCTACAGTCAGCGCGGAATTGAAGCAAACGCTAATAATGTGTTACTCGAAGGTGTATTTCTGAATACAATTAACAATAAACGGTATTACAACAACGATTCTCGCTACCAGGTGGGAAAAGGATTGATGGGCAGTTTCGGTTCCAATTCGATTATCAAAAATGTTTGGGCCGAGCATTTTGAATGTGGCGGATGGATTGAAGGTGCCAATAATCTGACCATACAACATTGCCGCTTCCGTAATAATTATGCCGATGGAATAAACCTGGCTTACGGATGTAAAAATTCTGTTGTTGAACACTGCAGCTACCGCAACAATGGCGATGATGATATTGCTTCGTGGTCGCGGGGCGACAAGCTTTGCGAAAACAATATTTTCAGGTTCAGTACTTCTGAAAACAACTGGCGCGCTTCGGGTCTCGGTTTTTTTGGCGGGAAGCAAAACAAAGCCCACAACATTGTGATTTCTGATGCCATGGAAGCCGGGTTCCGTGTAACCTGTGATTTTCCGGGAATGCCTTTCAGCAGCGAAGGTTACAGTGAGTTTTACAACATTTCGGTTTACAGGGGTGGCGTGGCAGCCGGTCAGGCTGGTGTTGGCGGCGATTTGTGGGGCAATCAGCAGGGCGCTTTGCACATCAACAGCAGCACGCAATACGATTTGCAAAACATCAAAATTTACAATATTGATTTGTACGACTCGAAAAACGATGCCATTTTTATCGGAAGCGGTACAAAATCCATTAAAAATCTTCTGCTGAAAAACATTCAGATTCGCGGTACCAATCGATACGGAATACTTTTCAGTGGTACAAAAGGAAACGGATTTTACTGCAACATCAGTTATGAAAACATCGGGGCGGGAGTAAATTACAATGTCATCCCGTCCACTTTCACTTTTATCGAAGATTGCAGCATTGTTTCGTCGCCAATTAAAAAAGATGCAGAATTAAAGGCTTTTGCCGGAAATGGCGAAATCTATATTTCAGGAAAAGAAAATACGCCGGTGGCTGTTTTTGATATCTGGGGCCGGAAAAGATTTCAGACTTCAGTGGTTGCAGGCCAGGCAAGAATTACCGGCCTTAATTCTGGTATTTACATTGTGCGGTGGGATAATTTCAGCAGTCAGAAACTATTTGTACAATAAACAGTTTCGCTAAATTTATATCGATTTTATTTCAAGCACTTTACGCTTAAACTCGTCGGATGGACAATTGGCTTTGCCCTTGATTTTTGTTTTATAAGCATAAATTGTGTTGACTGAGTAATCCAGAAAGCTGGCAATTTTTTCGTTGTCATTTATTCCGAGCCTGATCAGCGCATAAATACGCAAATCGGTATTCATTAGTTCGTCTTTTTTAAGGTGAATCTGCTCCTCGGGCCTCATCAGTTTATTGAATTCATTCACAAAATCAGGAAAAAGTTTCAGGAATATCTGGTCGAAACGTTCATACAAAGCCTCCCGCTCTTTTGCCACACTCAGGTTTTGCGGAAAACTTTTTAATCCGTCAAACTGTTTTGCCGCCACTTTTCGGGTCACCCATTTTTGCAGCATCTCCATTTTTTCAATAAACTCCGAACTCTGGTTGAAAAAATAGGCAATATATTCGTCCTTGATTTTATTAGCTTCAGTAAGTTGATCATTTGCTTCCTGAATAGCCTTCCGGGCAATGTTCAATCGCTTAAATGATTTCCAGATAATAACCAGTGCAAACACCAGCGCAAACAGCAAAACCGAAATAAAAACTGTGAAAACCATAATCCTGTTGCGTTGGTTTTCAATTGTATTCATTCGTTCGCCTTCAATAATCGGCAAAATACTTCCAATTTCAAGCTGACGGTGACGCGCACTGTAAAACGACGCATCTTCGAGCGCTTTTCTGATATATTTCACTGCCGGCACAATTTCACGTTCCTCATAAAGCAACTGAGAAAGATTTCTCAACGCAACCGTCTCTTTTACTGATGATTTAACATCGGATATTGCCGCTTTTATCCAATATTCCTTTGCCTCGGCAGTTTTCCCCTGCAATCCCAAAACATAAGCAATACTCGAAGTGGCAATGGCAAGATCGTGTTCTGTATAATTCTTTGTGTCAATCATTTTTCTGAATGAGGCAACCGCTGCATCATAGTTATCGGTCTTCATGTTTTTTAGGCCAAGAGTGGCCCAATACCGTGCGGATCCCAATGGCAAAATTGCCAGTGCAGAATCGATTATAACATTACCCGTTTCAATATACCTTTCCCTGAAACCAGAGGTCCTGTTGTAATCAGCCAGGTCGTAATACAACCTAGATTTGCAGGTGTAATATTCAATTTGGGTTGGAGTGTTGCAAAGATCAACATTCACAATACTTAATACATCAAAAGCTTCTTTGAATAAACCGGAAGATAAATAGGAAAAGCCAAGTTTCACCCTGGAGGATACAATTTTATCGTGGTCGTTTAAGGCCAAAGAAACGCGGGTTAGTTTTTCGACATAAACATACGCTGAATCATAAATGTACGACCTATATTCGTCGAAAAGGCGGTTATAAAATTCGTATAACTGCTGATTATTTTTTCCACTTAGTAAAATCTCTTCCTTGATTTGCTTAATCCTCTCCTCTTTCTGCCTGTCGTATTCCGATTGCCGTGAAATGTAAAAATCAAGGGAATCAAGCGTTATAGTTTTTGCATAAGACTCTGAACCAATGCAAAACGAAATAAATGATATGACAAAAATAAATACCCTCAAAATACCAGGTTATGTTTGTTTAAGTGATGTTAAACATACTGTTTTTTATTATTTCGAAAACTGTAAAAAATCAATCCCCGCCATATTGCCGGGTTTGGCGTTTTTATCGGCTCCCAGAATTTTCACAGAGAGTGTGTTTTCACCTGAAGTAATTTCATGTTTTCCCAAATCAACCTTGAATGGAATTACCCCGGCTTCGTAAAAGCCGTTGAATTTTTCGCCTGCCGGTTTTCCGTTAATGTAAAACTGAACAATTCCATAATCGATGGCTTTGGTAAGTTGAGCCGAAACAGTATAAACTCCGCCCTCCTTCAATACAAATTTTGTCGCCAGTTCATCCCCGGTGGCTGCATTTCGCCACCAAAGCTGGGTGTCGTTGCTCCAGCCCCAGTTGCCCGATTGCGGGCCCGCGTCACCCGATGGCGTATTAACAATTTCGAGATATTCACCTTCCAGTTTCCCGGTTGAATCAACTTCTGGTTTGTAAATATCAGTTCTCTTTAAAGCCACCGGAATTTTTACAGTTTCCGCATCGGGTTCGTCGTTGCTCACAAATCCGGGTTTTGCATACCAGAATGCCGATTGCGCAAAATTCACGCGGGTTTTCACCCAGTGCCACATTTCGATATTCGAATTGATTTCGTGTTCAAACGGAATGGCATCCAGCGAGCGATAACGCATGTTCACACTCATTCCGGGATGAAAACTTCCGTAACCCGCGGGCTGCGCAATAAACGGGTGAGAAAAAACTTCGGGCCGGCACCACGCATAACCGTAATAATCTTCGCTTCCGGTTCCAATACTCGACGGGAACTTTTCGCCATCCACAAAAATCTTTTCATCGCCTTCGCCCCACCAGCCATCAACCGTGTTGAAAATAGTGACTGCATCGCCAACATAAACGCCCTGCCCGCCAACTTTTACGAAATTCATATCAAAATGCCATTCATCGCCGGGCAATGAATCGTTTTTTGATGTGGCAACCTGGTTGTGTTCGTGCCACGACGCCCCAAAATACATGCTTTTGCTGCTCCATTTGTAGCTTTCAATTCCCACTTTCAAATCAACATCCACCGGTTG
>DAINOH010000124.1:0-9461 GCA_036735485.1 Draconibacterium sp.
GGAATGAGTGTACTGAATTTCTCGACATCAGGGATTCGGCATTCTACAATTATTGCAACGAGATTAAAAACATTGGTTTTAACCTGCTGCAAAAAGACGGAAAATACTGGGTTGAAGCCGAAGACAAGCCAACACAGATGCTGGCCAACCTGCTCCATTTTTCAGAGGAAGAGGCTTTTATTCTGGCAAAAAGTATTGATGCCATCGAAGGGCACACAATTCCGGCAAATAGGTTAAAACAAAAGCTGGTGGCATTCCTTAACTACGACAAAGCGATGGAAACTTACCTGAAAAAGGAAAAACCTGAAATGGTTTCGCTCCTGAACAAAGCCATCAAAAACAAAAAGCAGGTTTTACTGGTAAATTATGCTTCCGGCAACAGTCAGACTGTGCGCAACCGGCGGGTTGAACCCTTTGAGTTTAAAGACGACTTTAACCTCGTTTGGGCTTTTGATACCGATGTTAAGAAGAACCGCCAGTTTAAAATCTGCCGGATGGACGATGTGCATGAAACCCCTTTCCCCTGGGAGTTTGAACGGCTTCATCACTCCGAGCCGGTGGATGTTTTCCGCAATACCGGCGAACTGAACAAACAGGTGGAATTTGAATTGAACCTGCGTGCACGGAACCTGCTGGCCGAAGAATACCCGCTGGCCGAAAAATTCATTGCCGAAACTTCAAAAAACCATTTTCTTTTTAAAGCCCCGGTTGCCAAATACGAAGGCCCCGGCAGGTTTGTGCTGGGTATTGCCGAAGATATCAGGCTGATTGGCGACGAGGGATTTTTGGAATTTGTGAAAGAAAAAGTAACCAAATGCCGACATTTCTTATGAGACTCTTCGAAACATGGAGTTTACAATGTGAAATTGCCACCGATTTACACAATTGGTATGAACAGGATAGACTTTTTTAAACGATTATTTGCAGGAGGTGCGGCCGTACTTGCAGCAAAATATGCAGGCGCTGTTGTACCCGAAGCCAAAAAGGATATTTATCTCGACTCGGTTTACATTGCAGGTTTTCAGTATTACAAGAGAACAGAGCTCGAAAAAGGGTTAAAAGAAAACGATGTGCTGAATTTGAAACGCCAGGCCGATAACCCCCACGATTATTTTGCAGTTGAAGTTTATAGCGGTAACCAAAAACTGGGCTATCTGCCCCGCGCCGATAATAAAATTATTGCCCGGATGTTGGATCAGGGCGTGAATATGAAAGCCGTCATCCGAAAAATTGAACAGGAAGCACACCCTTACCGGCGAGTAAAAATCAGGGTGTATTCGGAGATGGGATAGGAGAAATAAATTTAAAATGAAAACAAATTAGTTATGCAGGATAAAGCAATCGCCGCCATCGGAGAATGGCAATTGGAAGAAAGTAAGGACTTGGAACCTGTTGATTTGTACATAGAAAATATGTTCCCCGGGAAAGATTATCAAATGTTATTACTTGAATTCGAATTAGTTAACGAGAATGGAGAATCGACCTGTGAGTACAAAGGGATTGATATTGAAAGAGTAAGTGCTGAAAAGGAAGAGTATAGAAAGTATGCTTATCGCAAAGGCTCAGCACGCGGAGGTGATATTACCCTTTCTACAAAAATTAGCAGCCCTGTAAGTACTAAAATTTCTGGATTAAAGGAAACTACATTTAAAAACATTATAGTCTTTAACAAGGGAGTACATCAAGATATTAAAACTTTTCACATATTAAGAAATTGCTTTGTACAGAATGAAGCTAAAATAGTCAGTGAAATTGATGAACGGTTTAAGAATTTCACAAAAGACGAAACAGTTTCAACTGGCCTGAGTTTTAAAATTATTGAAAATGATACAGTTAAATATTTACGTGATTATGATTTAATTAAAGAAGTCATTATACTTTCAGGGTCAACAACAAATTATACCCACGCTGGTATTGAATCTAAATCAAAGAATAAGATAAGTTCTGTTTCTGGTTTAAAATCAGATGCTATTTATGGTTTTGCAGCACCATTTAAATATTCAAGCCCTGATAAACCAGGTTTTATAAGTGGATTTTTCAACAAGAAGCTGAACTGGAGAAATTATCCGATTGCTTCTGAAGAGACTTTGAAGTTAGAAATTGGCAGAAAGTATATTCAACAAAATCTTACAGGATACTTTTATGGAAATGAATATATGACAGTTCCTCATCCTATTATAAAAACAAATACTCAAGATTTAAAAAATATAATCAGATTACTTAAAACAGCTTTTGACGATGAAAAACAGGCAAAAAAAGAAAAAAAGAAACGAGCTGAAGATAAGGTACAAAAAATAATAGCCGAACAAAAAAATTACTTCAATCTTGATATTCTGTTTTTTGTGGAAGACAAAAAAACCGGTGCTATTACAATAAACCTGATGCTTGAAGAGATTTTACCCTCACGCTTTCGAAAGTTGTTTATTGACGCTCCCGAAAAAGTAAATAAAAACCTACTGTTTAAAAATGCTATTACAATTAAAAAGGAATTGCAGGATTTAGTTTTTAGTTATCAGATTGTTAAAGGTTTTTTTGATGAGAATTTTCTTGATGTGGTGCAAAAACTATTTTTGGGAAAGAGCTTATCGCAGGAATATATGTATGAAAATATTACTGGTATTATCAGGAAAAATCATAATGCAGCCAAAACTTCTGATGGATGGGTTGAACCAATGAACTGGACAATTTTAAAAGCGATAATGCTCATTTCATATCTGCAAGAATTAAAAGTTATCAATTACAATCAAAATTATAAATACATGGAAATAGAAAGCACTCAAAAAAAAGAGAGCCGTTTTAATCTTGAAGGTTTTAACGAGTTCGTAAAAACAAATTCCAATTTTCTGGACAGCGATATCAAAGTCGGCATTTTTGCCGTTGGCGTGCTGGTACGATTTCTTTACGATATCCAATCTCAAAGTTTGAACACCAGTAATCCTCCTTTTGAAAACAAGCTCAAGGGATACAAACTCAATCCTGAGATTTTGATGAAAGTTTATACTGAAGCACTGGATAAGATACAGAAGTATCAGAAAAACAACTATGTATATATTGAATTAAGAGAAATTATCAACAACAATTTTATCCTCAATAACTACGAATTGAATAAGATGTCAAACAACGAACTCTCGTTCTACTTTGTTGCCGGCCTGGAAATGGGCAAACAATTCAAAAGAGAAAAACAGGAAAATCAATAATTTATAACTAAAAAACAAAAATCATTATGAGTGAAATTATTAGCAAACGAAGTGAAATTCTATTTCTGTACGATATAGAAAATGCAAACCCAAATGGCGACCCGCTGAATGAAAACCGTCCGCGTTTTGACACTGAAGACAGCACTGTGTTGGTTACTGATGTAAGGTTGAAGCGTACCATCCGGGATTACTGGTATGAATACAAAGGTTTTAACGGGACCAATGGCAAAGATGTATTTGTGCGTGAAACTACTTACAACGAAGGGGACAAAGAGTATATTAAAGATGGGAAACGTCGGGCAAAAGATTTTAATGAACAGGTGGATAATATTCTGAATACTTGTATTGACATCAGGACTTTTGGTGGCGTAATTCCATTAAGTAATGATTCAATCACACGAATTGGGCCTGTTCAATTTCAAATGGGGCGTTCTCTGAATAAAACAGAGATTATTGAAGAACAGGGAACCGGTGCTTTTGCGGCTTCATCGGGTAAAACACAATCTACGTTTAGAACCGAATTTAAAATTCCTTATGCAGTTATCGGTTTCAACGGAATAATAAATGAAAAATCCGCTCAGTATTCCAAAATGACAAGCGAAGATAAAGAGCTTTTAAGAGAAGGAATTTGGGAAGGTACAAAATCGTTGATTTCACGCTCTAAATTCGGGCAAACTCCTTTATTGTTGTTGGTTATTGACTATTCAGAACCTTTTTATATTGGTAGTTTGCGCCAAAGAATAAAACTGGATACCGGTGATATGAACGAAATGCAAATCAGGAATGTGAAAGATTATAAAATTGATGTTACTGAATTGTTGGGAGAACTGAAAGCCAACAAAGACAAAATTGCAAATATTGAGTTTAAAGCCGATTCAAGGTTACAGTTGGTTTACAACGGGCAAACAATTACTAAAATCAGTAAAGATGAACTATAAAGGAATTCTCATCTTCGACATAAGCAGCGAATTTGGGCATTTCCGAAAATACAACACAACCACTTCGCCACTTTCCTATTCAATCCCAACCCGGACGGCTGTTGCAGGTATTTTGGGTGCGATACTGGGAATGGAACGCGAGGTAGCAGATGGAGTTTATCCTGTCGGAGCCATTCCAGTACAGGAGTTTTTCTCAAAAGCTAATTCCGACATTGCGGTTCAAATTCTGAATCCTGTAAAAAAGGAGAATGTTGCAATGAATCTGATAAACACCAAAACTTCGTTTTACGATTTAACCAGGGCTGGACGAACTCAAATTGAATTTGAGCTGGTTAAGAATGTAAAATACAGGATATTTTTTGCTCTGAACAACAATCAATTGGTGTTTAATGAATTGGCTGAACGAATAAAAACAAAAAACCATCATTTCTCACCTTACCTTGGGCTTGCTCAGTTTACAGCAACTGTTGATTATGTGGATATAAAACAAGCAGAAGCCAGGGAAAACAAGGAGGAAAGTTTCATCGATATCATTACCGCCGTCAATCTGTCGAAAACAATTGGTGAACAACCGGTTAAATTTGATTATTCGGCCATGTATTCAGCCAATAATATGCCCATAGAAATGAACCGTAACCGGGAAATTCAGGAATTTTCGGAAGTGTTGATTGAAAAAAACGGTTTACCGGTGAAAGCCAAAGTGAAGGATTATTATATAATTGAAAACTACGGAAATATTCTGTTTCTCTGATTATGGATTTATTATCTCATCCTGATAAGTCACTATTGCTGCACTTGACGGAAGTTGCAAATGTGGCTGTTGATTCCATCAAACGTAAAAAGTTAAATCTTTTGATTGATTTTGATGGTAAAGAAACTGATATTTCAGAACTGATAACTGATTTGGTATATTTCTCAGCAGCATTTCACGATTTGGGAAAAGCCACCAGTTTTTTCCAGTATTACATTCAGAATTTGGACGAAGTGCATGATAAACGGAAAAGCCATGCATTACTTTCGGCATTGTTTGTATTTTTTGTTTCAGAAAAATTTCTGAAACCCAGGGATATAGATAACGAGTTGGCTCAATTACTTAGTATTTTTACATTTTCGGCGGTAAAACGACATCATGGTCGTTTAAATAATTTGTCGGATGAGATTTTAATAGAAGATGAGTGGCGGGAGCTTTTACCGGAACTTGTTGAAAATATTGATTCAGAAAGTATTCAGAATCTGATTAATGTATTGATTTCTGGTTATCATCTCAAAATTGATTGGACCGATTTTGTTGGATTTATAAAAAATGAAACTTACAATTCAATTTTGGATGATTTTTCGTTTGACTTTTTGCAGGACAAATACGAAGGATTTAAGTCAGAAACAAAAATCGGGTTGTTTTATATTCATCAACTTATTTATTCGGCATTACTTTTTGCTGATAAAAATGAGGTAATAATTGCTGGTAAGTCACAGTCTGTGAAGCAGTCGGATGTTAATGAGAAAATTGCTGAATTTAGAGTTCGACATAATTTCAATCAACCAAAATCTGAAATTGACCAACTGAAGAATGAAGCTTTTTATTCTTCAGCAGAGCATCTTCAGAAAGTATTCGATAAAAATCAACACATTTATTCAGTAACGCTACCAACTGGTTTGGGAAAAACAATTACAGCTTATAATCTGGCTGATAAGATGCGAAAATTGGTTGGTTTCGATGATTCAAAAATTATAATCAATATTCCGTTTACATCCATAATTGACCAAAACTTTGGGGTTTATTCAAATATTCTGGAAACAACAGACACAAATGTTTTATTAAAACACCACCATTTGGCAGAACCTGTCTATAAAACAACTGAAAGTGTTTCAGATTTCTACCAAAGCAAATTTTTAATCGAAACCTGGCAGTCGGATACTGTAGTTACCACTTTTGTACAACTGTTAGAAACATTATTGGCAAGCGACAAAGCTAAGCTGATGAAATTTGTTCATCTTGCAAATTCTGTAATTCTGTTGGATGAAATCCAGACAATTCCTTATGAATATTGGGAAACTATAAGGGAGAGCTTTAAAATCCTGGGAGAAAGACTTAATATTTATTTTATCCTGATTTCGGCAACACAACCGTTAATTTTCAATCCAAAAGAGGATATTATTGAGCTTGTGCCTGATTATAAAAAATACTTTCACTTTTTTAATCGGACCAAACTTATAATAAAGGGAAAAATAAATTTTGATGAGTTTAAAACCGAAATAGCAGATTATATCAGCAACAATCCAACGAAAGATATTCTGGTTATCGTAAACACAAAAAAAGTAACGCGCGAGACCTTTGAATTTGTATGTAGTGAAATTGATACGGAAATTATTGAAACCTATTTTTTAACCACTTTCATTACTCCCTTTGAACGAAAAAACATCATCAATCGAATAAAACAGAAATCGGACAAACAAAAAGTAATTATTTCTACCCAGCTTGTTGAAGCGGGAGTTGATATCTCGGTAGATACTGTTTTTAGGCAATTGTCGCCAATCGATTCGATAATTCAGGCGGCAGGTCGCGCCAATCGTTACAATGAAAAATCTGAAATCGCGGAAGTATTTATATATGATATTGAAGATTATCGGAAATCCAGCAACTACGTTTATGGCAACGATTTGTTGATTAAAACTGGAAATGTATTGAAAGATTATCAAATAGTAGAGGAAAAGGATTACATCCAATTAATTGAAAGGTATTTCATCGAAGTCAGGAGACAAGCCGACAATACAAGTCAGCCGCTTTTGAAAGCAATGCAGAATCTGGATTTTGCACTGGTTGATTTTGAGCTAATCGAGAACAGAAAAACGGAATCAGTCTTTATTCAACTGAATGAAAGAGCAAAAGAAGTTTGGGATAAATACGTTGATATTTATTCAAGGAATGACTTAAAACAATGGGAACGCGAAGCTGAGTTCAGTTCAATAAAATCAGAATTTTATGACTTTGTAATTAATGTTCCAGTTCCCTTTGATTCTACTCAAATTGATTTTGATTCAGAAAAGCGGTTTAATTTCTATGTTTCTGAACTGGAAAACCAGAGCAAGAATTATTGTTATTCAAACAATGATTTTTCAAAAAACATTGGATATGTAGCCAGTCAAAACACAACATACATTCTTTAATCATGCAAATCACACAAACCACTATTCAATTCCCCGATATACAATTGCAAACACGCGATGCACACAAGTTGCGCGGCTATTTTGGCAACCTGTTTAAAGAACATTCGCCGCTGCTTCACAACCATTACACCGACGGAACAACGCGCTACGCTTATCCGTTGGTTCAGTACAAGGTAATCGACAGAATTCCAGTGCTGATTGGTTTTCAGGAAGGGGCAGAGTTGCTTGTTACGCTTTTCCTGAAAATCAGGGAACTCGATATTGAAGGAAATCGTTTTACGGTGCTGGCTAAAAATATTCAGCAAAAGCAAATTGAGTTAAACGTTAACCGCCAATTGTACAACTACACATTTAAAACACTATGGATGGCGCTGAACCAGGAAAATTTCAAAAAATATTCGCGCCTCGCTGAAAATGAAAAAACAGCGTTTTTAAACCAACAGCTTCAAAACAACATTTTAAGTTTTTATAAAGGTCTGTCGTATCGCACAAACGAACGAATAATGGCCATTACCCGGATTGAGGAAAAGCAAACGCTTTTTAAAGACCAGCCGATGCTTGCCTTTTCAGGGGAGTTTACCACCAATGCATTCCTTCCCGAATGGGCGGGAATTGGCAAGGCCGTTAGTCGCGGCTTTGGAACAGTGAGTCTGAAACAATAAAGGTTGAAACATGCAGCTTGTTATTAACACTTATGGAACCTATGTACATGTAAAAGATGAATTATTTGAGGTGAGCCTGACAAAAGACGGCGAAAAACAGAAACACCATTTTGCCAGTCAGAAAGTAACCTCGATATTGATGAGCAAAGGAGCTGCAATCAGCACCGATGCTGTAATTCTGGCCATGAAAAACAATATCGATATTATTGTTTTTGAACATGATGGTATTCCGGTTGGCCGTTTCTGGCACAGTAAACCGGGCAGCACATCAAGAATAAGAAAACAGCAACTCGACGCCAGTTTAAATGAATCCGGGGTATTCTGGACCAAAAACTGGCTGGTTAAAAAGTTGGATAACCAGGTTGAGTTGCTGAAACGGCTGAAAAATCACCGCCCGGCAACAGCCGACCTGATTCAGGAGAAAATAAACATCATTTCGGGCCTGCAAACAAAAATGAAAGAACTGAAAGCATCAAAAGTGGATGAAATTGACGACACACTCCGCGGATTGGAAGGAACAGCCGGACGGGTTTATTTTCAGTTGCTGAGTTCGTTGCTGGCCGAGCGGTATCAGTTCGAAGGGCGCAGTTTCCGTCCCGCGAAAGACCCGTTTAATGCTTTTCTGAATTATGCTTACGGCGTGCTGTACAGTAGGGTGGAGAAGGTGCTGGTGATTGCCGGCCTCGACCCCTATGTTGGTTTTATGCACCGTGACGATTATAATACAAAAAGCATGGTTTTCGATTTTATTGAACCTTACCGGATTTATGCCGATGAAGTGGTTTTCAAACTATTCTCGGCAAAAAAGGTAAACGACACACATGCCGATGAAATTACCAACGGTTACAGTTTAAATGCCGAAGGTAAAAACCTCTTGATGCAGTCGCTGATGCAGTTTCTGGAGGAAGAGAAAATAAGGTACAACGGCCGTCAGCAAACCCGCATGAATGCCATGCAGATGGATGCTCACCAGTTTGCTAATAAATTAATCGGAAAACAATGATTTGCTGGGTTTTATATGATATTAAAAAAGACAGGCCACGTGGCAAAGTGTCGAAAATCTGTAAAAAGGCAGGATTGTACAGGGTGCAGAAATCGGTGTTTCTGGGCAGCCTCGAAGATAACGAGAAGGATACACTTGAATTAAGGGTAAACGATTTAATTGACCTGGAGACCGATTCGGTTTACATTTTCCCGATGAGTAAAAACGAGCTGCGGCAAACCGCTTTGCTAGGACAGGCTTTTGATAAGAAACTGATAACTGACGAAGTTAAAGCACTGTTTTTCTGATGTCGGTAACACAATCACATATCATCGAATACCTTTACTGTCCGAGGTTTACTTATTACGAGTATGTACTTTGTATCCCACAATACGAAGACCGTCATTACAAAGTAGAAAAGGGGAGGCATGTACACGACCAGAAACTGGAACGAAACAAAGACTATCTGCGCAAAAGAATTGGTGTGGTGCAAAAATTTGCCGACCAATACCTGGCC
>DAINOH010000125.1:0-9343 GCA_036735485.1 Draconibacterium sp.
TCGATGTTCCAGAAACTGTTCTCGATCAGCAAATGACGGTTATTGCTGTTTTATTAGATGGAAAAATTGATTTGTACCGCGAAAAAGGCCAGGTAATCGAAAGCAATTAGAACTTTAACTGCGTCACAAATTCCTCTATTGGTTTGCGCATTCTCGGAGCCAGTTCCCGTTTCATCAATTCATCCGGAAGTTGTTCGGCGCTTCCGGGAAATCCGACAGCAATGATGGTCACCGGCTCGAATTTCTGACGGTCGAGCTGAAGTAATTCTGCAGCTTTGTCCTTGTCGAAACCACCCATTTGCCTAACCTGTAAACCCATGTGTGCAGCTTGTATTGCTATCGAAACATTTGCAGCACCCAAATCATGCAGTGCATTATTATTCTGACGGTCGTTGTAATCATAAAATTTCCTGGCCACCGAAATAATCAGGTATTGAGCATCTTTCGCCCATTGCGGATTGATGCCGGTCAAAATTCCCAATACTTTGTTGAAAGCTTCCTGATTATCTTTTCCGGCATAAAAATAGAGCCAGGGTTGTTCATTCATGGCCGATGGTGCCCAGCGTGCAGCTTCAAACAGTAAAGCAATCATTTCTTCTGTTACTTTTTCGTTTGAAAAGGCTCTTGTGCTTCTTCTTTCTTTAATGGCTTCGGCCAGCGTTAATATAGTATTCATTTTAATATTCAGTTTGAATCGGCAAAATTACCTGACCAATTGCACAAAATGATTAAACAAGGATAAAAAAAACAGGCCGGTAATAAAACCAGCCTGTTATTTTTATATTTTCTGAAATTCAGAATTTACAATTGGATATTTCTCCTTTCCAAATTAGCAGGGAGCTTTTTTCCCTCCTTCTGCTTTTTCGTGGAACCAGCTTAACGGGTACGATGAAGGTCTTTCAATCGGAAGACCATACAAACGGTCGTAAACCAGCGAGGCAAGAACACCGAGCGACCGCGAAACGCCAAACAGTACAGTGTAGAAATTGTACTCAGTTATTCCGTAATGGTTCAGCAAAGCACCACTGATTGCATCGACATTTGGCCACGGATTTTTGATTTTTCCGGTTCCTTCAAGAATAGGCGGTGCAACACGATAAATCGCATTTACTGTGTTGATCAGCTTGTCATTCTTGATATATTTCTCTGCAAATTTTTGTTGTACAGTGAATCTCGGGTCGGTAATTCGCAAAACTGCGTGACCGTAACCCGGAACAACACGGCCTTGTTTTAAAGTATTTTCAATGTATTCTGCAATTTGTGCATCGGTTGGTTCATCAGTCCCGATTTGTTCAAGCATTTCGTAAATCCAGTCCATCACTTCCTGGTTGGCAAAACCATGTAAAGGTCCTGCTAATCCGAGCATTCCGGCACCAAACGCGTAGGGAGCGTTACTTAAAGCAGAACCAACAAGGTGAGTGGCGTGAGCAGAAACGTTTCCGCCTTCATGGTCGGCATGAATTACCATGTACAAACGTAATAATCGTTTTACTTCCAGCGAGTCAAATCCCATCATGTGGGCCAGGTTGCCAGCCCAGTCAAGTGTTGGGTTGGGTTCAATGTGATCGCCATTGTGGTACATTCGCCGGTAAATGTAAGCAGCAATGCGTGGTAATCTTGCAATCAGCGTCATTACATCTTCGTACATAAAATCCCAGTAAAACTTTTTATTAATACCTGCACGGTAAGCTTTCTGGAAAACCGAATCATACGCCATCGAAATAATGGCCGCACTGAACTGCGTCATCGGGCGGCTGTTTTTTGGCAAAGCATCAATTACATCGAAAACGTGTTGTGGCACGTGTGCACGGGTAGCCCAGTCTTTTGAAATATTGATAACATCTTCCTTTTCCGGAATTTCGCCAATCATCATCAGGTAGAACAGTCCTTCCGGCAGTGGTTCTCCTTCCGGATCAAGTTTTGGCAGTTTCTGCTGTAACTCCTGTATTGAATAACCTCTGAAGCGAATTCCTTCATTGGCATCCAGTTTCGATGTTTCTGTAAGAAGGGCTGGTATTCCTTTCATGCCTGAAAGAACCTGGTCGATTGTAACCTGACCTAAAACCACATCGCCGTGCTCTTTTCTGATGCGCTGAAACTCAGCCATGCATTTGCTGGCTTTTTCGTAAAACCGGTTTTTAATATATTCCATAGTATTTCGATTTAAAAATTCCTGTTAATGCATATTTTTAATAATCTCGTCTGCAAACTCTGTCGTCGAAAGCAGTGTTGCCCCATCCATCTGGGCATAAAGGTCTGAAGTTACAAAACGTTTTGAAAAAGTGTGTTCCATTGCATCATAAACATGTTCGGCAGCCACATCCCAGCCCATGTATTCAAGCATCATCACACCCGAAAGCAGCAGTGAACTTGGATTTGCCTGCCCGGTTCCGGCAATGTTGGGTGCCGTTCCGTGTGTAGCTTCAAAAATGGCATACCCACTTTTATAGTTGATGTTGGCACCGGGCGAAATTCCGATTCCACCAACCATGGCTGCCAATTGGTCTGAAATATAATCGCCGTTCAGGTTCATGGTGGCAATAACCGAGTAGTCAAAAGGACGAAGCAATGATTCCTGTAAAAAGGCATCGGTAATAACATCTTTTACAATTACTTTTCCCGATTTTTTTGCATCCGCCAAAGCTTTTTCGGCATCCATTTTCCCTCTTTCAAATTTTATCTTTTCAAACTGGCGCCAGGTAAAAACCTGCTTTCCGAATTCATTTTCAGCCAAATCGTAACCCCAGTTTTTAAAGGCCCCTTCGGTAAATTTCATGATGTTACCTTTATGAACCAGTGTTACTGAAGGCAGGTTGCGCTGAATGGCATATTCAAGTGCAGCCTTGATTAAACGTTCTGAACCTTCTTTTGAAACCGGTTTAATTCCGAATGAGGAAGTTTCGGGGAAGCGGATTTTGGAAACGCCCATTTCGTTAATCAGAAAATCGCGGAATTTTTTTGTTTTTTCTTCGCCCGCCATATATTCAATTCCGGCATAAATATCCTCTGTATTTTCTCTGAAAATATGCATATCAACCAGCGATGGATAACGTACTGGCGATGGCACTCCTTTAAACCAGCGAACCGGACGAAGGCAAACAAACAAATCAAGGGTCTGACGCAACGCCACATTGAGTGATCGGATTCCTTCTCCGATGGGAGTGGTCAGCGGGCCTTTAATTCCCACGAGGTGTTCCCTGAAAGCTTCCAGGGTTTCGTCGGGCAGGTGGGTGCCTTTTTCAACGAACGCTTTTTCTCCGGCCAATACTTCTTTCCAGATTATTTTTTTCGATTTGCCATAAGCTTTCTCAACCGCTGCATCAATCACTTTTTGTGACGGCAAAGAAATATCTTTCCCGATACCGTCTCCTTCAATGTAAGGAATTATTGGCTGGTCGGGTACAATCAGCTTCCCGTTTTCTATGCGTGTTTTATTTGTCATGTTATAAAATTTACCTTGGTTTACGAAAGAATCTGATTTATTGGTTACTACTTGTTTAACTTCTTTTGCAGATTTTCGTTCAGTGCTTCAAGGAACGCTTCGGTTGTTAAATAGTGCTCCGGTTTCAATTCTTTTTCATAAACGATCAGCGCGAGGTCTTTTGTCATTTTTCCGCTTTCCACAGTTTCGATGCAAACCTGTTCGAGTGCATTGGCAAAATCAATTAACTCCTGGTTGCCATCCAGTTTGCCACGAAAAGCAAGACCACGGGTCCAGGCAAAAATCGAGGCAATCGGGTTGGTTGAGGTGGGTCTTCCTTTCTGGTGTTCCCGATAATGGCGTGTCACAGTTCCGTGAGCTGCTTCAGCTTCCATGGTTTTTCCGTCAGGAGTCACCAAAACTGACGTCATCAATCCGAGAGAGCCAAAACCCTGGGCAACTGTATCGCTTTGCACGTCTCCATCGTAGTTTTTGCAGGCCCAAACAAAGCCGCCTTCCCATTTCATCACAGCAGCCACCATGTCGTCGATCAGCCGGTGTTCGTAAGTAATCCCGGCTGCCTCGAATTTTTCCTTAAATTCATTATCGTAAACCGATTGGAAAATATCTTTAAATCTTCCGTCATACTTTTTCAAAATGGTGTTTTTTGTTGAAAAGTAAAGCGGCCATTTTTTTTCAAGCGACATATTCATACACGAACGGGCAAATCCATAAATTGATTCGTCGGTATTGTACATTGCCAAAACAACACCATCGCCCATAAAGTCATAAACTTCATGAGAAATCGGTGCACTGCCATCGTTGGGTGTAAAGGTAATTGTAACCATTCCGCCACCTTTGGTAACAAAATCGGTGGCGCGGTACTGGTCGCCGAAGGCGTGACGGCCAATACAGATGGGTTGCTTCCAGCCCGGAACCAAACGCGGAATATTACTGATAACAATGGGTTCGCGGAAAACAGTACCACCCAAAATATTACGGATAGTTCCGTTGGGCGATTTCCACATTTTTTTCAGTCCGAACTCTTCAACGCGCGCTTCGTCAGGGGTGATGGTCGCACATTTTACGCCAACGCCATATTTCTGAATTGCCAAAGCCGAATCGATGGTTACCTGGTCGTTTGTGGCATCACGGTTTTCAATACCCAGATCATAATATTTCAAATCGATATCGAGATAGGGAAGTATAAGTTTCTGTTTGATAAAATCCCAGATAACGCGGGTCATTTCATCTCCGTCAAGTTCCACAACCGGGTTTGCAACTTTTATTTTCTGCATGAAGTAAAATTTTTTATTTGTTTTTCAATTTAGTTCCCATTTGCGGCACATGGATGGTTCTGCTCTTTGGAGAACAGCGCCGGATGCGCCTTTTTTCGTTTGTTTGTATTTATCCCCCGGATAATCCCGAACCCTCGGGACGGGGGGTATTCAAATTCAATCCTTTCAGGATTTTTTTAACTCGTATTTAGAAGAAATTTGAATTTCAATCCTTCAACTTTGAACCATCAATTTTGAACTCCTTAGTTGTTTTGCTTCCTGATTAAATCCAGTGCCGACCCGGCTTTGAACCACTCAATCTGCTGTTCGTTGTAAGTATGGTTCAGTTCAATTCTGTTTTTAGTTCCATCCGCATGAACCACCTCAACATTCAGTTTTTTGCCGGGTGCAAATTCAATCAAATCCACAAAGTTGAACACATCATCTTCCTGAATCAAATCATAATCGTTTTCGTTGGCAAATGTCAGCGCCAGCATTCCCTGTTTTTTCAGGTTGGTTTCGTGGATACGTGCAAACGATTTAACAATCACTGCTGAAACTCCCAGATGACGCGGTTCCATGGCAGCATGTTCGCGCGATGAACCTTCGCCGTAGTTCTGGTCGCCCACCACTACCGAAGACACTCCTGCTGCTTTGTAGGCACGCTGAACTTTTGGCACTTCTCCATATTCGCCGGTCAACTGGTTTTTTACTTTGTTGGTATCTCCGTTAAAAGCATTTACGGCACCAATCAGCATGTTATTCGAAATATTGTCTAAATGTCCGCGAAAACGTAACCACGGGCCAGCCATCGAAATATGGTCGGTGGTACATTTGCCCAATGCTTTGATCAGCAGTTTTGCCCCTTCAATATTTTTTCCATTCCAGGGTTTGAATGGCTCCAGTAACTGCAAACGGCTTGAATCGGGCGCCACATTTACCACCACCTTTGAACCATCGGCGGCTGGTGCCTGGTAGCCTGCATCTTCAACAGCAAATCCTTTTTGTGGCAATTCGTCGCCGGTTGGCGGGTCGAGTTTTACCTGTTCTCCTTTTGCATTGGTGAGCGTATCGGTAATCGGGTTGAAATCCAATCGTCCGGCAATCGCCAGCGCGGTTACTAATTCAGGCGAAGTAACAAAAGCGTGGGTGTTCGGGTTTCCGTCGGCACGTTTCGAGAAATTGCGGTTAAACGAGTGCACGATGGTGTTTTTTTCGCCTTTTTCAGCGCCTTCACGACTCCACTGACCGATACACGGACCGCAGGCGTTGGCAAATACTTTGCCCCCCATTTTCTCGAAAGTGGCAATAAAACCATCACGTTCGATGGTGTAACGCACTTGTTCGGAACCCGGCGTAATGGTGAATTCAGATTTTGTCTGTAATCCTTTTTCCACTGCTTGCTGAGCCACCGAAGCAGCCCGTGAAATATCTTCGTATGAGGAGTTGGTGCAACTTCCGATTAATCCAACCGAAACTTCCAGTGGCCATCCGTTTTCTTTGGCAACCTGACCGATTTTTGAAACCGGTGTTGCCCTGTCAGGCGTGAATGGACCGTTTACATGCGGTTCAAGTTCCGAAAGATTGATTTCAATTAACTGGTCGAAATAGATTTCCGGATTTTCATAAACTTCAGGGTCGGCGTCCAGATATTCTTTAACCGTATCAGCTGATTTGGCAACTTCGGCGCGGCCGGTTGCTTTCAGGTAGCGGGCCATACTTTCATCGTAGGCAAAAAGACTGGTGGTTGCACCCACTTCTGCGCCCATGTTGCAGATAGTTCCTTTTCCGGTTGCCGAAAGCGATTTTGCACCCTCGCCAAAATATTCGATAATGGCACCGGTTCCACCTTTTACAGTGAGGATTCCGGCCACTTTCAGAATCACATCTTTTGGGGCCGACCAACCACTGAGTTTACCGGTCAGTTTCACGCCAATCAGTTTGGGCATTTTCAGTTCCCAGGCCATGCCGGCCATTACATCCACCGCATCGGCACCACCAACACCAATGGCCACCATTCCCAATCCGCCTGCATTGGGCGTATGAGAGTCGGTTCCAATCATCATTCCACCCGGGAAAGCATAATTTTCGAGCACAACCTGGTGGATGATTCCTGCGCCTGGCTTCCAGAAACCAATCCCATACTTGTTCGAAACCGATTCCAGAAAATCATATACTTCCTTATTGGCAGTTTGTGCCATATTTAAATCGGTTTTTCCATCAACCTGCGCCTGAATAAGGTGGTCGCAATGAACAGTGGATGGCACAGCCGTTGTTTTTTTGCCGGAATTGATAAACTGTAATAACGCCATTTGTGCGGTTGCATCCTGCATCGCTACCCTGTCCGGGGCAAAATCAACATATGCATTGCCTCTTTCAAAATCTTTCAGGCTGGCGTAATCATACAAATGAGCATACAGAATTTTCTCGGCGTAAGTCATTGGCCGGTTCAGAATTTTTTTTGTTTTGCCAACTTTTTCGGGCAATCCGGCATATACTTTTTTGATAAGATGTAAATCAAACATTTTATTTGTTTTTTAATTGAAATTCAAGATTAGTCGCAAAAATTAACAATAAATCAGTTCAAAAGTTGCTGTTTCATTGTCTTTTTTTGGTTTTTTAAGACCCTAAATATATAGATTATTGCATATGAAATGTTGCCTGCAGGAGTAAAAGAAATATTTTTTTTGTAGTTTGATGAAATCAAACGAATTTAAGCATCCATCCCGGAGAATTTCGGGGAACCACTGTTACTGCCGGAAGGCAGACAGGTTTTTATGCTCCTAACGACTGAAGCTAAGTGCAGAAGCGGATTTCGGAGAGCCTGCCCGTCCGGTCAGGCGGGCGTTCCTGGCCGGCAGGACACGGAACTGCGAAACGGGCCCCGAAGTCTCGGCGCGCAGTTGGCGTACCACCGAATCCCGCTCTGCAATATGTACCGTGTTATGCACTGGCATTTAGTTTTTTATCTTAATAAAATCTCTAAAATTGTCTCGGTCAATTACAAATCCATTTGCATTGTAAGCATCTAAGAATTTTTGAGGAAATTTTGTTTTTTTATCTTTCCATTTAAACTCAAATGCAGTGATTTCCCCGTCCTTTTCTTCAACAAAATCAATTTCTTGCTGTTGCTGCGTTCTCCAGAAATAAATTCGTGCAAATGTGTCTTTGTAGATATTTTGTTTTAGTCTTTCCGACACAAGAAAATTTTCCCATAAAGCGCCTTTATCAAGTCTTAGATTTAAAGGTTTAAAGTCACCAATAATCATATTTCGTACCCCGTTATCGTAAAAATAAATCTTACGATTTTGCTTAATTTCATTTCTTAAGTTTCTGCTAAAGCTGTTAAGACGAAAAACGATGTAGCCTTTTTCTAAGATATCAATGTAATTTTGTATTGTAATTTTATTAACTCCAATAAGTTGAGATAATTCATTATAATTTACCTCACTTCCCATTTGTAAAGCTAAAGCCTGCAATAATTGGTCGAGAACTTCAGGTTTTCTAATATCCGAGAATGCCAGAATATCTCTGTATAAATAACTGGCGACGAGATTTTTTAGAGTTTCTCGTTCTTTGCCTTGATTATTAATTACTTCCGGATAAAATCCATACAGTAATCTATTTTCTATTTGTTGTTCTGCTTTGATAAATCCAATTTTATTTTCATATTCCTCCCAGGAAATTGGAAATAATTCGTATTCCCATTTTCTGCCAGTCAATGGTTCGTTAAGAGCATTTCCTAAATCAAAAGAAGATGAACCGCTAACAAATAATTGAACATCTTTAAATTGGTCTGTGATTATTTTTAAGGTTAGTCCAATTCCCGGAATTCTTTGAGCTTCGTCAAGAAATACATATTTATAATTTCCAAGAAATGTTCTTATTTGCTCTGTTGTTGGATTTTGAAGAAGACTTCTGGTTGAAGGGTCATCAGCATCAAGGAACAAAAACTCTTTGTCCGTTAAAATCTCTTTTAGAAGGGTTGTTTTTCCTACTTGTCTTGCACCGACTACGATAATAGCTTTTCCACTATTGAATTTTTCTTTTATTGTATTTTCAATTGTCCTGGTAAACATTTTTTATTTCAAAAATAGTTTTTAATATCGTAATGACCAAAACTTATAATTATTAGTCATCAAGATGCCGGTTTTGCTGTCTTTTATGCTTGTGCATAACGGTCACTTTCCTGCGGGTCTGACTTGTCAGACCGCTAAAACCCCCGCCTGCCAGATACAATTTGTTATGCCATCGTGTTTTAATTTTTTGATCAGTTAGTTTTATTATTTGTTGTTTAACTTTTTTTAATCTAAATCGATGATAATCATTAAGTTTTCTTTCAATTTTTCAATCAGGTTTTTCGGTAAATCCCCAACTTTATTTAATAACCGGTTATTGTCAATTGCTCTTATTTGGTCAATCATTACATCACAGTCTTGATGCAAATTTGCTTCTCCTTTTTTTAAATGAACCCGCAAAATATCTGAGTCTATTTTAACATTTGTAGTTAATGGGCAGATAATTGTCGATGGATGCGGGATTTGATTAAGAAGATTTGTCTGAATAATTAAAACAGGTCTTGTCTTTTCTGGTTCTGTCCCGATTTGTGGGTTTAAATCTGCAATCCAGATTTCATATTGTTTAA
>DAINOH010000126.1:0-9306 GCA_036735485.1 Draconibacterium sp.
TAGAGCAGCTCATTCGTAATGAGCAGGTCGCGGGTTCGAGTCCCGCAATTGGCTCATGAAAATCAGGGATTTACGAAAAAGTAAATCCCTTTTTATTTAAAAAATGTTTATAAATTCACAAACATTATGACGTTATTTGAATATGTTTTTATAAATAGTTTATAAATTTACATATCAATTATGTTCATATATGGCAACATTTAAACCAGTGGTTCTGAAAGGTGAAAAACACCTAAAATCTGACAACACTACTAATATTAAAATTCGAATTACCCACAATGGAAAAGCTGACTATATAAGCACGGTTTATTATTGTAATCCCGACCAACTGAAAAATGGGAGCGCTACTGGCAATAATGCAAAATTTTTAAATGAACGATTAGCCGATCTGGTATCGCTTTATAATAAACGTTATTTGCTATTGGGGGAGATGGCTGAAAACATGACGGTGAAAGAGTTGAAAACAGCCATATTAAAGGAAAAAGCTGAAGAAATCGATTTTCTGAAGTTTGCCGAAGATTATCATAAACAATTGATTAAGGAAGATAAACAGGGAAGTGAACGTGCTGTTCGTGGATTGTTGGCAAATCTGAAAAAGTTCAGATCAAAAATTATGTTTTCAGATATTACTTCTGACTTTTTGAATGGTTTTGAAATTTACCTGAAGGAAAAGAATCTTAAAGATGAGAAGGAAAAAAGAGTGGGGCAGGGTGGGCAGGAGACCTATCTTTCCAGGCTTCGCGTTATATTCAACCGGGGGCGAAAGAAATACAATGATGAAGACAGGGGTGTGATACTGATTAAACACAATCCATTCTCAAAATATATTGTGAACAAACCAAGAGAGAGAGGGAGGCCTAGGGGAAAGGCAAAAAATAACTGTCTTAGTTTATCGCAATTAAAACAACTGCAACAATATAAACCGATAACCAGGCGTGAAGAGTTGGCCCAAACTATATTCCTTTTAATGATTTGCTTAATTGGCCCCAATACAAAAGATCTTTATGAGTTACCAAAGCCAAACAAAGCACGGCGGATAGTTTATAGCAGGTCAAAAACAGGAGCTCCTTTTGCCATTAAGTTAGAACCTGAAGCTGTTGAACTGGTAAGCAAGTACCGGGGAGAAAAAACGCTGATTGCGGCCGTTGAAAACTACAAACACTATCTCGATTTTCAAAAAGCAGTGAACACGGGGCTGAAATCGATGTGCAAAAACATCCGCAAACAGGAAACTGAAGAAATAAAAAAGGCCGGTGAAGATTATGCTCCTGATTGGCCTGAAAAAATTACAAGCAATTGGGCGCGGCATACGTGGGCCACCATTGCCCGGAATGATTGCAGAATCCCCAAAGATGATGTAGCTCTTTGTCTGGGGCACGAGGATGATGAAAACCAGGTTACGGACCAATACATTAATTACGACTTTTCCATTATTGATGAAGCAAACCGGAAAGTACTTGATTTGGTGTTTGCATAACTCCAAAAATGGGCTGTCATATAAGGCAAAACCGAGTTGGTAATTACCGCCAACTGTTTAGGGCGGTGCGGGGTACGAATTCAGATATACTTCATTTTTATATTAGTTTTAAATGTTTTTTATTTTAAATATCAGTGAGTTACATATTTTAAGCTATTCACTTGCTTTTTTCAAAAGTTTGGTTTCAAATACGTAAAACTTGAGTTCTTTTATTGCAGTATGCCAACAAACCTGGACTTTATTCTCCTGACCATTCCAAAAATCGATCACAGTCATTAAATTATCTGGATTTGACGGCAAAAACACAACATCTCCGGGCTTTATAGTTCCTTCCATTTCGGTATGTATTGATGATTATTTTCAGTTTGAATAAGCCGCAAACTGCGGCGTGGGTGTGCGCTGAAAATTCTGTTTCCGCGCGGCGTGTACCATTCACAACGAATGTTGCCGTAAGGATCAACCGGCGGATCACAAACAGTCATTTCAATAGGTTTGTTTTTATAAATTTCGCTTGACACGTGATAAACTTTGTCTCCAGGCTGTAAAAATTCCATAATTACTTGTTTTTAAACAGGGCGGTTTTTTAATCCGCCCTGTCATCAATTCAACACGAAATGAGCGATACTCAAAATTCCGCTTTTACGCGATTTCTCAATAGTTTAAAAGAGTTCCACAAAAGTTGGTAGCCTTTTCGGTCGGGCCTTGTTGCAATTATATTCACAACAGGATTTAAACCTAACCTGCCGAGCTGGGGGCGCACCAATCCAACGCGGGCCAAGTCGTTCACTGTTTCAATAAATCTTTCCAAAATAGCCAGAGTTTCGTTTTCGCCCTGATGCTTTGTTAATTCAGTAAAGTGTTTTTCAATTAACTTAATTAATTCGTCCGGAACATAAAACAGACCTTGCGAGCTGATAGCTTTTTCAAGGGGGAATTTAAAAAACCGCGTTGCTTTTTCGCGGGCCGAATGAAATGCGCTGAAATTCTCATGCAATTCTCGAAAATCGCCATCAATCAGGCCTAATTCAACCAGCTTTCGTGGATTAATGCCTGAAGGTGCGTCGCCTTTAATTGTTACCAGCTCGGCAATAAGATCTTCAGGTTTTGCATTAAGATTCAGCTTTAAAAAATCACTGGCTGAAAAGTCGTCGTTTTTTAAAAAAAGCGCGCAATCCATCAAAAGAAGATTTGCCATTCCAGTCAGGCTATCCCAGTCTCCTAAAACATCGTTTATCCCTTTTTCGTCACGGGAGATAACGCGGGGTGTGAATTCTTTCTTTTTTTCCATGTTTCTATGTTGTTAAAAATTAAATCGTTGTTTTAGTGTTAATTAACGCCCTTTTTGTCCGAAGCGAAGTTTTACACCTTGAAACTTTTCTGTCAATTTTCTGAATTCAGCATTTGCGTTTAAATCATCAATTTCGGCGCGATATGGATTAAGTGGATCTTTTTGCTCAGATATTTCCGGTTCAATTTCAGGTTTGGTTTCTTTGCCTGAAAACGCGGCTCTTGCCACTTCAAATCCAGCGAAAAACAATCCCCAATTTTTGTCAACAGAAGCAGGATCTTTGAGAAATTTCTGATACATCTGTCCGATTTTTTCACCGGCCTGTTTTGGAGTACCATTCAATCCTGCAAAAACAACCTGTTTTTTTGTGGGTGAATTTGTTTGCTTTTGCTCAGATATCTTTTCCGGACTTTTCTCGCGATGAATAATGATTTTACCCGAATCATCCGGCCCTTTTTTGTCACCAAGAACACTATTTAAAATGTTCCTGATCTTTGCATAATTAATGCCATTGCTCCCTAAATACATATCTTAAAATTTTAATAGTTATAGTCATCTTTTTTCGTCGATTTCATTCAGTGTGTCAAGGTCTTTTTTAATGAGTTCAGTATAAACTTTGGGTTTCCACTTTAAAAGCTGGTTGATTGCCTTTGTAAGTTCGCGAGCAGAAGTATTATCAATTACATTGTTTGTTGCTCCTGGTATAGTGTTGACATTTGCGATTTTTCCTGTTTTCTGTGCCTGATCGATAACGTTCACCGCATTCCTGACATAAGGATTTCTCAATGAATTTGCATTAACCACAAATTCGTTTTTGTGTGTGATTCCGGCTATTTCGTTATCATCTCCATATCCGGTAAAACCGCCCTGTTGAAACTCAGGAATCAATTTGTTAAAAAGAAATGATGCTGCACCACCTGCAACTGCGGCGGCTGCAATGTTGGCCGGGAAAGGAACGCCCTTGAGTGCTTTTAAGGCTGCGACCGTTATTGCTTCAGCCAGGTATGCTTTTATCTGATCTCGAATAACATTGAGGATTGCCCTGCCTGCTTCTTCAACTGTTTGTGCATTTTCAACGGCGGCCATTCCTGCTTCAACTGCATATTTAATCTGTTCTTCCTTCAGTTGCTTCTTTGCTTCTGCAATTTCCTGTTCAATCTCAAATTCTTTGGCCATTGCCTCAGTTCGTTCATCAATCTGAGATTTCATAAACGCAGTAAATTCTTCTTCAGATCGTTTCTTTTCGGCAAAAAGCAAAATTTCTTTGTCTGCCTGGGTTTTTATCCAATTGTCATCAATGGGATCTTCAACAGCTGGCACCAGCCAAGATGCATAATCGGGACCTGTGGTGTTTGAAGCTTTTATTTTGGTTTTTGTGTTAAAAGAATTTGTTTCCTTTCTTTGAGTTGAAGGGACAAATGTGGGGTTAATATCATCGACTGTTGAAACACCAAACTTATTATGTATTTCGTTTTTTGTCGCTTCTTTATTGGCTGCTGCCTGTCTTCTTTCCAATAGTCTTTTATACACTTTATCTGTGGCAACGGTGGATCCCATCCATTTTTCCCACCAGCTTAACTCATCCGCTTCAAGTATTTCAAATGATTTTGCAATCTTTCCGAGCGTTCCAGATATGGTTTCAAAAATAAAATTCATTACTCCGCCGGTGCGTTCTCCCATTTTATTGAGAACATTGTCCCATGCGTCACCAATGTTGCTCATTTTTCCGCCTATCGTTTTTGAAATAGCTTCCATTGAGCCGGCAACGCCTTCCAGGTCTCCAAGTGTAGCAAGATAATTCCGGATTGATTCAGCTGTATTGTCAACAGCAGTGGCTTGTCCTTTAAATGTAAAAATTATTTGTTCTCCGTCTTTATTGGCCTTGATCCCAAATTCTTTCAATCTTTCGAATTCACCGGTAACTGCATCGGCAATCGCTTCAGCAAACTGATCGAAACTTTTTCCAACACTTGCCGCAATGTCCCCGTATTTGCGAAGTTCTTCGCGTGTTGGCTTCAGTCCAAAATTTGTGAGTTTTACGAAGGATCCGGTTAGCTCCTGTAATGAAAAAGGTGTTTTTGAGGCAAGGTCTTGTAACATTTTTAGTTCGGTTCGGGCGGCTTTTTGGGATCCTAAAGAGTTAGTAAGAATAGCTTCGTATTTTTCAAACTCTTTTCTGACATTAACCATGTCACGAAATACACTTGTCACGGCTCCTATGCCTGCTGAAACACCAAAAAATGTACCTATTCCTGCTCCGGAAGTTACTTTCCCATTTACCTTTTTAAGTTCGCCATTAATATTGTTTATTTTCTTCTGAATTTCCAAAAACTCCTTTGAATCGCGGTTAAGCCCGGCCTGTTCTTTCCGCAGCGCGGAAATAGTTTTTCTTAAATCGTTAATACTTGCACTGTTCAGGTTGCTGAGAACTTTATTAACGTCAAAAGTTTCTTTTTTCAGCCGGTTTGCTTCGTTGGTAACCTTTTTCAGTTCACGTTCTGCATCT
This sequence comes from Draconibacterium sp., assembly GCA_036735485.1. GTDB lineage: Bacteria > Bacteroidota > Bacteroidia > Bacteroidales > Prolixibacteraceae > Draconibacterium. The sequence continues at coordinate 5,272 of DAINOH010000126.1, forward strand.
TTCATTCCCTTCATGTCGCCCGTAGTCATGGCTTCATACATTTTTTTGCGCCATTTTTCGGCCTCGGCAGTGAGGTTTTTGAGGGCGGTTTTTGCCTGTTCGTCGTTCAGGTAAACAGGGATCCGTGCTTCTTCGTTTTGTGCCATTGTTTTATATTTAATTGGTATTTTCGGTTTCAGAGGTTTCTTCTTTAAATGCAACTTTTAGCATGTGATTTATTGTTGCATCAATCGTAGCCTGTAAGTTTTTGATTTTATCAGCTTGTTTCCGGGGATCGTATAATTCAAGTATGGCATCTATGGTTTCTGATTTGCCATCAGTGTTGTTAAGGTATAGTTCGCCTAATTTTTGCGCGGCCTGTTCACCGGAAAGCATTAAATAAAGGCAAGTCAGTTCTTCGCTTAAAAATTCAACTTCAGTCATTGTTTTTTTATTGGAAATGTACTGCCAGGGGTGCGAAAACAAAAGGACAGAATTTGTATTACAAATTAATTTACAGATTAACAGCAAGTTATATGAATCAGGACTTTTCAAAAAAGAAAAAACCGGATAACACCAGTTTTTTCTTTAGTCATAAGACCAGGGTGGCGAAGTTGCCCGTTTGTGATCTTTCAGTTTTTGTTCAAAAAGCTCCCTGCCAAGTTTTGAAGGATTCATCTTTAAATCATTGCAAAGTTCTATTATTTGATTGTATTGAAATTCTGTTAGCCGGATCTGAATTGTCTTTTCTCGGTTAACCGGGGGATAATGATAACGTTTCTTGTTCCAATCGCTTTTAATCATTAAATTTGAGTTGATTAAATTGTTAATAAACACAAGTTCAACAGGTAACAGGCACCCGGTTTGCGCCGGGTGCTTTTTGTTTTAAGCTGTTATTGCCTTGTAAACATCGAGATTAATTTGGTGATCGGTTGATTTTTCTGCATCCCGGTCAATCATTTTGCGGTTCTGAATATCAGTTAGCAGAGATTTAAGCAGTTTATCTGCTTTGGTTACCTGGTCGCCCCATGCCAGATTGTTTGAAATAAATGTACGGTAAACAATGACCTTGTTTTTGTAAATTCCGAGACAATATCCATCATGACATTTCGCAATTACATAAACATTGCCATTGATGTTATAACTTTCGCCAATAGAAAAACCATTGTGAGAAAAGAAGTGTTTCACCTTATCGACTGGCATTGTTAAGGTGTGTTGCATCCGTTCGTTGTAACGGCTGAAAAAGTGGCCGGTATAAACAGCAATATTGCCATTTGGAAGCGGCCTGAAAACCCTTAGTCCACGAATGCCAGAATAATATACCAGCTGGCACACCGAAGCAGATTCGGGTCCTTTGTATTTTTCGGTTGCAGGTGCTTTGCTAAGTAAAACAATCCAGTTGTTTTTTGCTGGTGTGCGAAACTCAAAGAAGCGCGGGCAAAATTCAGTTTTAGCAACATTGTTGCGGCGGCGAAACTTGTCGTATTCTTTTGAAAATCGTCCAAGGTATCTACGGTTGATAAGTCCGAGGTCCCGATTTATTTCATCCCGTTTTTCAATTTCTGACATGGAAGCTACGATCATGGCGGCGGCTGTTATCGGTTGTTTTTCGGGCTGTTTCGTATTTGGGCCGGTAGCTTAAATTTTCCCAGCCTACGAGCAACACTTCGTCAGGTGTGCGAAATGTTGTGTTGATTTCGTGAATAGCTTCTTTGGTGGCTGTTCTCCAGTCATTCGCTTTTTTCTGGATTACCTGTTTTCTCCAGTTTCCTTCAATTTGGATTTTAAAAGTAAGTTCAAAATTGTGCATTGTGATATATTTATTTGATTAAACTTTTATGTTGATTCCTGCATCTTTGGCCGCTGCAAAAAAGGTTTTTATTGTTATTCCTGTTTTTTTCCCCTGCAGACATTTGTCAAATTGCCGGTCACATTCTGTCGGGTGGTACCCGTGATTAAACCGGCTTACCCTGTGAAAATATTCGCGGCCTTCTTCTCTGAATTCATCAGCAAAAGCAAACCCTATCTTTAACCAATCTTCATAACTGCATGTGAGATCGATATTAAAATTTTCAATCCGGCGCAAAATCACTTCAACCTCATGCTGCTGCCTGGTTTCAGTTTTTTGTTGCTGAACTGATTGTTTGCGCGGTTCTGGTTGTGGCACCCACTTTTCAACATCAAAATGAGTACGGTTAACCAACCAGATATGAGCAGGGAAAAAGCGGTCCATCCGACCGTGTCGAGGGTGCATGAAAGCATCCGGATCATAAGACAAAAAACAAACCCGGCACACATCGCGGCCAGACTTATCTACTTCAACAGAATAGGTTGTTGCAATATACCGGCTGACAGCATCAAACCATATGTTGTGGCTATACCTGGTAACATCGACTGCAATAACCCACTTCAACCCGTTGCCATTCGGACTAGTAAACAGTAGTTCTGTTTCAAAATGCTGATCGGTGAGCAGTTGCATTTTCAGTGTTTCGGGTTCCGGCAAATGGTCAAAATCGAGAACCATTAACCCGGAGTGTTCTGTCAGCCCGTTTTCGTTCCGATAAGTAAACACTCCGCTGAATGTTACAAATGGGAAGTTTGCAGCTTTATAACCACGGTTAACTGCAACATCTGTAATTTGTCTCAGTTTTTCGGTCCGTTCCTTCAACCAGGAGCCAGACAGCAATAAATAAACATCAGGCAACCCGATACGTTCTTTATGTGGCTTTGTGCTGGTAACAGGCGGCTTAAAAAAGCTGAAAGTTGTTTTATGTTTTAAATTATTCTCCATCACAAAATATTTCTGTATAAAACATTGTTGTTTTTTGTCGGAATATTCGGAATATTCGGAATAAAGTGATATAAAAAGCAGATTATCAAGTTTATAATTAAACTATGAGTCGGAATATATTTTTTAAATACAAAAATCATAATGTTCTGTATTACAGTATTTTCGTTGTTGATTTCGTATTCCGACCATATTCCGACCTATGTCTATTTTAATAACTATTGCTTTGGAATAGTCGGAATATTTTCGGAATAAAGTTTTTTTTGATTATCAATTGTTTATATTGAAATATTCTTATTATTCCGACTATTCCGACATTTTATAAGTTTAATTCAACTCCATTTATAAAATAAATTCCTTCATCGTTTTTCAGTCTAAACTGATAGCAGTTTTGAAAATAAATATCCTTGTGGTAAACCCCTTTACCCTTTTGATTTGTAGGAATAAAATCAGGGTTTGATTTTGATGTTAATAACATTCTGAGACTATTACTGTCTAGACTTCTCTGGTTGTTGTTTTTGCAATATTTTACATACTCAGGCAAAATCATCGAAAGCTTTATCTGCAGAATGCTTTCGCCCGATTTTTCATGTTTCACATTGTAGTGAGCGTCTTTCAGGTTCTCTTTAAAATCATCCCGATAAAATGCAGTCAGACTCCCATTTTTTACACCCCAGGAAAAAGCGGTCCAGAAAATCACCACTTCGTCTGTTTGTTTCAATAGCCGGTTTTGTTCAATTGCATTATCCACCACAGCGCGGGCAACATCGTTAAAACTCCAGGGGAATTGCAGTTTTTCAATTAATAGTTTTGCCGGTGTAAGTATTAAAGCCACATGTTTTAGTGTTCTTTCTGAAAAATCGGCTGAAACGCTTTCTCTGAGTTCTTTCATGTTTTCATCGAATACTTTTCGGAACTCTTTTTTGAAATATTCACGGTGTGTCAGAATATCAATAAGCACCCTGCCGAAACCTGTTTCCTGTCGTTTTTCAAGTTCTGAAAATGCTTTTCGTTGCTGATCGGTAAATTGATTTGTTTCAAAATTCAATAAAATCATTCTTGAAAGCACTGCAGTTTTTTGCGTTGGAAGCTCGTTGCCATCAAGGATTATTGAAGATCGGACCAAGGCCACTTTTGTCCGGTTGTCGTTGCTTTTTATACCTGTTGCCCTACCAGCTCCGTCATAAGCTGTCAGGAATAGATCCTGATTGGCTTCGTCGGTGTCGCGGGTATATTCTTTCAGATAAAAAATACTGTTGTTACGGCTG
>DAINOH010000127.1:0-9017 GCA_036735485.1 Draconibacterium sp.
AGTTGCCCAAGAGTGTCTTGAAACGTATGTTGTTAAAGGTACATCCAGATTTAATAAATCTGAAATCCTCTTTAGTTTTTTATTCATCAACCGCATGGCATTCCTGTAATCAAGGTATTCTTCACCTTTTCTATAAATAATTGGAAAGATATAGGAATCAGGTTTTTTTAGGTCATTATTCTTGTCGATAATAGCTTTTGATTTTTCTGTAATTTTTATGCTAAAATGTTGTCCCGTTTTCTGACGCGAATACTCTATCCTACCATTAACAATATTGCTCACTTTCAGAAATGCCATATCTACGAAATTCATTCCACGATTGTAAAAGCTAAACATGAACAAATCTTTGTATAACTGAAGATTCTTTTCTTTTGAAACATCAAGTTCCTCAACCAATTTAATGATATTCTTATTTACCGCCCGCTTACGTGTTTTTTCACTTTTAATTGAAAAATTCTTAAATGGATAATCAGATTCGCTCATTAATCCATCTTTAATTGCTTTATTGATTATAGCCCTAAAAGTTCTCAAATAAAATGATATTCCATTTGGGGTTAGTTTTACCTGTTTCTCCTCTGTCGAACCCTTCTTCACAATATTTATCTTTTTCAGCAGATAGTTGTTATATTTTGTGACGAACTGATAATCTACATCATTTATTTTAAAATCTTTATTACCATTAAAAGTTATCAAAGAATCTAGGGCAGACTTATATACAATTGCATTTCCTTTTTTCCCAGCTTCATTGTAATTCTGAATTAATGAATTACAGAATTTTGTAAAGCTTGTTTCAGGCTTCTTATCCTTATAAATTTTTTCAACTTCCTCTAATGTAAAAGGTTGATGTTTATTTTCAAAATCAGCGATTATGGTTTTTAAATAAAGTAAATCATTCTTTATTCTTGATTTGATTATTTTGTGGTCAGGGTGCTTATTATTTGGCAAATTTTCTTCAAAATCCCATTGGCTATCCTTCGTTGAATATCCCAGATGAAATACTTTTTTTTTCCGATCATGTATTACTTGAATTGAAATAGCTTTTGAGCCATCTTTAAGAAGCAAATCTTTCTTCAATCTAATTTTAACTGATGCCATGATTAAAATAGTGAAACATTTGTGAAACATTTTTTTCAAAAATATGCAAAATATTTCATTTATTTAAACATTAATATTTATAATATATTCTGATTTACTGCATTAATGAGATAATTAAAGAAATGAAATGCAAATAAATTACAGCTTCCCAAGCTGAGGGTCGCGGGTTCGACCCCCGTTTCCCGCTCAAAGACAATCAGGGAGTCAGATGAAAATCTGGCTCCTTTTGTTTTCCCGGCTGAAACTTAATTGAAACTTTTATTCGAAACTCAGTGCAGCATTTGTCCTGCATTGAGATTACTTTCCCATTTTGAAAATTTCACACAAACTATAAAAACAACATATAAATTTGATTAGCAATACGTTATCATTCAGGCATTGTACTTGTAATTCATAATTGTCACCAAAAGATTAGAATTTTTCTTTTGACAGTTTATAAAGGGGTTTGTAAATCATTTCAAAAAGCGTCCGAAATTCTAATCTTTTTTTCTTTTTATACACGTCTGATAATCAATTAAACATCACGCATTCTTTTGCATTAAATCATTACATTTCAACAACTTATTTTACCTTGTAAATTACATTACTCATTCTGTTTAATTTTCACTACAAAACAAAAGAAAGCCGGGCAAATGCCCGGCTTCAAAAAATGAAAATCATAGAGTTGTATTGAACTATTTTAACTTCAGATTTACCAATTCATTCCATTTATTCAGCAATTCTAGCTCGCTGGTAATCTGGTTTTTATCTTCGCTGTTATAAAATTCAAGCTGAACTTCGGGTTTGTCTTTGTTTACCGGAACAAAGGCCAAAGCCAGTTTCGAAGTCACGGTCGTTTTTGCTCCGTTGTCCCCCAAAGTTTTACTCAGGTTGACAATTCTGGTTGCTTTATAGTCACTCAATTTTATAACCTGTGATTTCTCCTGTTCATTTCCGGTTTTTATATAAAAAAGTGCCTTTTCTGCGTTATCAAGACCAATTGCGAAATTATTGCAATGATCTGATTCTTTGATGACAGAACTATGTTTTTCTGCCAGTTTTGTCAACTTGTTTATCAACTGCTTTTTATTCCTTTTACTGGCCCTTCCAATCAAAATAAATGGTAAGGCAAAGAGTGCCAAAAGGGCGACTCCCATAATTATTGATGTTAAATCCATTGTTAAAGTTTTAAAATATTTTAAACACCAGTTTGTTGCCAACCTCTTGTCAGTCAACTGTTTGTATCCGGGGAAATATTTAAAACAATGGATTATCGGAAGTAATTGAAAGGATAAAGCAGATTGGTAATCTTTAATTCAATTAAAAGGTTGATCGAAAAAAGGAAATAACGGGTATATTCAGTTTTGTAAATTTTATTCGAGATTCCCGGATCTTCTGCGAGTTTATTATAACTGATTTTTAGCAGATTAACCACAGGCGTTACCGGATTATTTACCTTATTTGTATTTTCGTTGGCGTAACAAAAAAGGTTCATCGAGGCGGTTGAAACAAAACTTGCGTTTTCCGTTTTATCGATTTGCTGTGGAATCTGCAAAACAGAAACATTGTTTACAATATTTGCAGCCACCAGATAAATGGCAGCAATCAAAACAACCGATGATATTTTCAATAATCGTTTCATCCGGCTCAAAAATAGCCAAAAATGATTGAAATAGCCGGATTACCAGATTTTCTTCTCATCAATTAAGTGAATATAAAGTACTGTTTGCTAAAAACTCCTTCAAGTGTATCGGAAGAATAACTCAAAGTGATTGAGTCAAAATAGTTAAATGAATTAACAGAATGCTGTTGAATCCAGTCTAAAACTTAGAGAACCAAATTTCTCATTGCTATTAATGAAGCCACTGATTCTAAAAACTCCACGTCACCTTTCCCCCGAACATTCGTGGTGCACCCGGTACAAATGTTGGAATACCAAACATACTTCCGGTATTTCCGCCACTTGTAACATATTGCTCATCCAGCAAATTTGTTGCATAAACCGAAAATACCAGTTTCGGATCATCGAGTTTAACACCTCCGTTAACATTTAACAAACCGTAAGCTTGCTGGTCGATTCCTGCAGTATTGGCATCGGTGAACCAGATGTGGCTTTTCCATGAATATGAAGGGGAGACAAAAAACTGCAAATTTTTGGTGAAATTCAGTTTGGCATTCAACCCCACTGTAAAACTGTGTTCGGGTGCGAGGCTGAACTGGTTGCCTGCATATTCCTGGGCCAATCCATCGGTGTTGGTTGAATCAAAAGCCGAGTGCAGCCAAGCGTAATTTCCAAACAAACTGAGTTGTTTTATGACAGCAATTTCTGTTGAAGCTTCTGCTCCGTAAGTTGTTGCCCTGCCGCCATCCACTGTTTTGTAATTGAACTCGCCACTCTCAGGATCAGCAATCCACGCTGCCGACTGGAAATTTTTGTATTTCTGGTAAAAACCAACCACATCAAAGTAAACCTTCTCTAAAACAGATCCTTTGAATCCGGCATCGAAATTATCCAGTGTTTCGGCATCCAGGATTTCTTCTTCGCCAGCCGACGTAAATTGCAAAACATTCGGTCGGCGACCACGGGAATAGTTCACAAAGTAATTCCCATATTCATTTATTTTATATTGTAAACCGGCTTTTCCGGTAAAAGAAAAAGTGTTTTTACTGATTTCCTGTAATTCAGAAGGTTTGAAAAAAACATTAGGTGTATTTCCTGTTAAATATCCCAAAGTTGACGGATCGCCACCGGTAAATACAGCTTCATTTGTAAGATTATACATATCAAAAACTGCCCGCACCCCTGCGTTTAAAAACAGTTTTCGTTTAAGCTGATATGTAAATTCGAAAAATGCCTCAGCCGATTGGTTCACTGCATTGCTTTTGTTTTCTTCCTGGTGGTTTGTTGGGAGTGGCATTCCGGCCAAGGGTCCTAACAACGGATTATCGGGTAATGCAGGTAACGAAACAGGTTGTCCGTTCTGATCAACAAGATATGTCGGGTCAAGAAAAAGGTGAACCAGGTGTTGTTCGTTGGGCGAAAACCAGTAATTCTGATTTGCTTTCTCCCACCAGTAACTAGCTCCCAGCGATCCCGTCAACCGGCTGTTTTGCGCAAAATTTCCTCTTATTTCCTGGTAAAACTGTTCTGCTCCGGCAGTTTCAGCCATGTCAATAGCAGCAGAAGCAGTGCCGTCACCATCCCACCTTGCTTTGGCATTTGAATTTCTGTATGAGGTAATTGAATTCCACGAAGTATGTTCGCTCAGAAAATATTTGTAATTAAGCGTTGCTTCCAGAATATCTTTTCCGGTGTAAAGATTTTCACCTTGTTCGTGCGATGCGGTGCCACTGAAAACTCCGGTTTCACCCAAAGTATTCGGATAGTTTTTACTCATAAACGAAATCCCCGGAGCATCATCTTTCTGATAGTTCAGAACCAGGTCAACCCGGTGGTTCCAGGCAGGAATAAACCGGGCTGAAAACCTGCCGGCCACAGTGTTTTTGCCATTCAGGGTTCCGCCAAAAGTATTTTCAACATATCCGTCGCGTGCTGAATAAATACCGGCTGCCCTTACAAAAAGCATGTCCTTAATCAGCGGAACATTTACTGCTCCTTTTAACTCTTTCTGGTTAAAACTGCCATAACCGGCTGTCACATTACCTTCGAAATTATTAACGGGCATTTTGCTGATAAAATGTACTGCCCCTGTTTGTGCGCCTCTGCCAAAAAGCGTATTCTGCGGACCTTTCAACACTTCTACCCTGTCCATGTCGAAAAGCTCGACGGATGCGCCGCTGGCCCGGTTGATGGGGACATTGTTGTTGAAAACCGAAACACGCGGCTGGGCGCTGGCGCTTACTTCCTCGCTCGAAAGGCCACGGATGACAAACGACGGACGGTTGGCGCCCTGCTCCCTGATATAAAGTCCGGGCACAAATTCACTTAATGGCGAAAGTCCCGTTATATTCAATTGCTCCATTTTATAGCCGCTCACCGATGAAATGGCAACCGGCACATCCAGAATCTGCTGCTCACGTTTCTGTGCACTCACTGTCACCGGTTCGAGATAAACATTTTTTCTGACAAGCATAATATTCTTGAAATTCTCGCCGGGGCGAAGCTCATAATCGGTTGTCAGTGTTACATAGCCCACAAACGAAACGCGAATGCGCCCTTTGCCGGTTAAGAGATTTTCGATAAGAAATTCGCCATATTCGTTGGTGTTCACACTTTTTACTGCCCCATCAACTGTTACGGTGGCTCCTGCAACCGGAATATTTTCCTCATCATAAACAAAACCACTCAGATATACAGGTTGGAGATTTTGCGATACCTGTTCTACATCACGGTATTTGCGTTTTACTTTTCCTCTTTTTTTAGATTGTGCCCCGGCTGAAAACGTAATAATGGCAATCAAAGTCAGAATGAATAATTTTCTCATGGCGTATATAAACTAATTTTTGCAATAATAGTAACCAAACTGCAACTCTTGTTACAACGTACTTTAAAAACGATTATTTCATGTTTAAACACGAAATGATTTAATGTTTTCTTATGGAATAAACCGGCAATTTCAGCCAGATTGAAAATTCGTCCATACTATTTTGGGCCTGTTCCTGAGATTTGCAGCTCCTGAGTGCAAAAGACGGACGTTTGCGGTGGTCAACCAGGTAAACCCTGAAATCGTTTGAAACAGAACTATTTTTACGGTTTGAATTGCTGTACAACGCGTAAACTTTTTGCATCGGCACAAGGGTTAAACCCACAAACCTGTCGATTGAAATCCAGTTGCCCCGTTTAAATAAACCAAAAACCATATAATACGGTTTTACCCGGCGATTTTCGGTGTCGATTGTTACACCCGACCAGGTAAAAAGAAAAAACATAGCAAAAACAAAAATTGGAACAGCAAAATACCAGATCCCGGAAAACACAAACACGACTGCTAAAATCATAAATGTAATCCCAATCATTGTCAAAGGTCCGGTGAATGTTTGCTGTATTTTATGGTTGATAATCATCGTATTTCATTCAAGTGTCAGTTTGTGCCTTTCGATGTAACTATACCACAACAAATAAGTGGCAGCCGATCTGTAAGGTGCAAATTTCGTCATAAAAATAACGATTTCCTCTTTTGTTGCTGTTGCCGGAACCAGCTCAAGTTCATACACCGATTTGATGGTTGCCAGATCGCCCGGTGGAAAAATATCGGCAAAATGCAGGCTCATCAATACATACATATCAATGGTCCAATGCCCGATTCCCTTCAGATGTATCAGCCGATAACGTATTTCAGGTTCTTCCTGCAAGTTTAATGCTGCGAGATTTAACCGCCCCGATTCAATTTCATCGGCTAAAATTCTCACATACAAGGTTTTTTGTTTGCTGAAATAACAATTACGCAGTTCCTCATCCGACAGTTTCAGCAAACTTCCGGGAGTTATCCCGCCGGTTTTTTCCCGGAGTTTTACAAATGCAGCTTTTGCCGAAGCCAATGAAACCTGTTGTTCAAGAATTGTGAGTACCAAAGTCGGAAAGTCAGGATCACGATGCCAAAACGGTGGATAGCCAAATTGACTGATAATCGTTTTCAGTTTGGGTTCAATGCAGATGCACCAGTCGCAAAGGTTTTCGAAATGCTGTTTGTTATGTATTCTTTCCATGACTTGCGAAAGTAATGCAAGAATGCTACATTGCTATAATGCTACAATGCTTTAGTGCTATAATGTTTGAATCCTTCAGTGTGAGAATGTAATTATGAAACCTTTTTAATTCCGTCAACCTTAATAGCCGGGAAAATTCCAACTGCCCAAGACCCGGTACTCGGGGCACAGATCGAATGAAAAAGAGAATAACAAAATCAGAAATAAAAAATAAGAAAATACCTGAAAAACAGAAGGGAGCAGTGCTAATCTGCCCCCTTCACGAAGGCAATACCGAATTAATAAATTAGAAGGATTGATTTGTCTCCTTGCCTTCGGATTAAAAACGAACAGGAATACGTTTTAGTATTTTTATATTTAATTCCATCTTTTATTTTTTATTAAAAACTGAATTTCAGCCGTATAAATTCTTCTCAACATTGCAATGAATCTGTTTTGGCGAAATATAGGTGACTGAAAGCGAGAATATTTCTGTGGTAACTAAAAAATATGCTTCCTGAATTCAACTTTTGGGTTGCAGGTTTTATTTCTTTAAATTTGAATGATACCAGAAAACTAAATTTTATGATTATGAGACACATCACATTCGACAAATCGCTTGATAAAGAACAGACAAAACAGCAAACCAAAGCGATCCTGAAAGAAATCGGTGAACTCCAGTATAAAATGTATGCTGAATCAAAACACAGCCTTCTCATCATTCTCCAGGGGCTCGACGCCTCGGGAAAAGACGGGTTGACGCGTGACCTGCTGGATTACTGCAACCCGGTGGGACTGATGGTTCAGAGTTTCAAAAAACCCACACCGCTTGAATATTCTCATGATTTTTTATGGCGGATACATCCTCATGTTCCACCCAAAGGGATGATTCAGGTTTTTATCCGCTCACAATACGAAGACATCCTGGTGCCAACTGTTGAGAAAATAATTCCGGCTGAAAAAATCAATGAACGGTACGAAATCATCAATAACTTTGAAAAACTGCTGGAGCAAAGCGGCACCAAAGTGCTGAAGTTTTTTCTGAACGTTTCGAAAGATGCGCAGGAAAAAAGACTGAAAGAACGGCTTGAAAATCCTGAAAAACACTGGAAACACAACGATGGAGACTGGGACACCCGCGCAAAGTTCGATGATTACCAGGCGGTTTACGACACCATTTTTGATCGATGTAATGCCATTCCATGGCATTTTGTGCCTGCAGACACCAACTGGCAAAAATTGTATTATGTGGCGGCTGTGGTTCACAAAACTTTAAAGGAACTCGATCTGCAATGGCCTCAACTAAAAACCGATAGATTTAAAGTAACCAACTTAAATTAAACAGAATGCTTTACAAAGGAAGACGACAAAGCACAAATGTGGAAGACATGCGTGGCGCCGGTTTGGGCCGCAAGATTGGTGTGAGAGGCGGAATTGTGACGGTAATAATTGCCATTGTGGTGTTGCTGCTCGGAGGTGATCCGCGCGAAATTCTGGGTCTGATGGAAACACAGCAAGCCTCCACGGAACAGGTTACCGATTACCAGCCGTCGGCACACGAACAGGAGCTGGCAGAATTTGTAAGTGTTACGCTTGCCGACACCGAAGATGTTTGGCACAAGCTTTTTGAAGGCTCGGGACTCACCTACCACGAACCTAAAATGGTGCTTTTTAACAGTGCAGTGGAGTCGGCCTGCGGTTATGCACAGTCGGCCACCGGCCCGTTTTACTGTCCCGCTGATGAAAAAGTGTACATCGACCTTAATTTTCTGGAACAACTGCAGGAACGGCTGGGTGCACAGGGCGATTTTGCGGTTGCCTACATCGTGGCGCACGAAGTGGGACACCACGTGCAAAAATTGCTGGGAACACTCGACAAGGTTCATTCGCTCCGTGGAAATGTAAGTGAAAAACAATATAATGAACAAACCGTGCGGCTTGAATTGCAGGCCGATTTTTATGCCGGAATCTGGGCGCACCATGCGCAGAAAATGAAAAACATTCTCGAAGCCGGCGATATTGAAGAGGCCATGAATGCCGCGCAGGCTGTGGGCGACGACCGCATTCAGATGCAGTCGCGCGGGTATGTGGTGCCCGACTCATTTACCCACGGTACCTCGGAACAACGAATGACCTGGTTCAAACGCGGTTTTACAACCGGCAACGTAAACAACGGTGATACTTTTGGGGAGGAGATTTGATTAACTGAAGAATGCAGGCAAAGTTTTGACAATTCTTTGCCTGCATTTTTCATTTCAGGCTGCCGGGTTTTCCAGTTTCTTTATCTGGCTTAACTC
>DAINOH010000128.1:0-3254 GCA_036735485.1 Draconibacterium sp.
ACACAAAAAAAGAGTTTGGGAAGCGGGATTTTTACCTTCACATTGCCATTGCACCCACTAAAAACAACGATCGGTTTGAATGGTTTCTGGAAAAAGCCACCGAAATTGGTATTGATGAGATAACCCCTTTAATTACAGAGCATTCAGAGCGAAAAACCGTGAATACCGAAAGGTTTGAAAAGATACTGGTTTCGGCGGTTAAACAATCGGTAAAAGCATACCTGCCAAAACTGAACCAGCCGGTTACATTCAAAGAACTTGTAAAGAATGCAGCAGAAGAAAAGAAATTTATTGCTTATGTTGATGAAAATCATCGTGACCATCTGAAAAACCTGGTTCAGAAAGATGATAATGTGCTGGTTTTGATTGGTCCGGAAGGCGATTTCAGCAAAACAGAAATTGAACTGGCTTTGAAGAATGGTTTTGTACCGGTTTCGCTGGGCGCATCGCGTTTACGCACCGAAACGGCTGGTGTTGTTGCCTGCCACATTGTAAATCTTGTAAACGATTAGCCCGAATCAGTAAGAGTTTTACTATTTTTCGAAAAATTCAAAACCAATGAGAAACGTATTGTTAATTATATTCTCAATTGCATTTTTACAGGTTGCAGCTCAAAATCAGGAGGTAAAAATTGCCTTGCTGAAATACAATGGCGGCGGCGACTGGTATGCCAACCCGACTTCGCTCCCCAACCTGATTGCCTATTGTAACACCAACCTGAAAACCAATATCAATCCTGAACCTGCCACCATCGAAATTGGTACACCCGAATTGTTTAATTACCCGTTTGCCCACATCACCGGACATGGAAATATTATTTTTTCTGAAAGTGAAGCCAACAACCTCAGGATTTATCTCGAAGGTGGCGGTTTTCTGCATGTGGATGATAATTACGGGATTGATGAATTTTTCAGAAGAGAAATCAAAAAGGTTTTTCCTGAAAAAGAACTGGTTGAATTGCCACCGAATCACCCGATTTTTCACCAGAAATATAAGTTTAACGAAGGTTTGCCCAAAATTCATGAACACGATAATAAGCCCCCGCAGGCTTTCGGTATTTTTATTGGCGAAAGAATGGTTTGTTTATACACCCACGAAGCGGACCTCGGTGATGGCTGGGAAGATGCTGATGTTCACAACGATCCGGCAGAAGTTCGCGAAAAAGCGCTGAAAATGGGTGCCAATATTATTCAGTATGTGTTTGGGCAGTAAATAGTAATTGGGTGATTGAGTTATTGCGTGAATGAGATTATTCAAATTAAAATAGATGAAATGAGCCCCGATTTATCGGGACGAATTACATGTCGGTGCTATTTTGATTGAAAAGTTGATGCTGTAACGAAAATTACATGAACTATGTTTGAAAATTTATACACATGAAAAGAATGCATAACACTACATTTCTTATTCCTCATTCACTCAGTTACTCAATCACTCATTAACCTGATAAAACCATGAAAGTAATAGCAATTAACGGAAGTCCGCGAAGGGATGGCAATACAGCCATTTTAATAAAAGAGGTTTTTAAAGTTCTTGAAAACTATGGAATAGAAACTGAATCGATTCAATTGGGAAACAAACCGGTTCATGGTTGCACAGCCTGTATGAAATGCAGAGAAATTCAGGATGGAAAGTGCCACATTAAAAACGACCATCTGAACCTTTGTCTGCAGAAAATGGTGGAAGCCGATGGAATCATTATCGGTTCGCCGGTTTATTTTGCCGATGTGACCACCGAAATCAAAGCACTGATTGATGTGGCCGGGTATGTTACCCGGGCAAATGGTTTTACGCTGAAACGGAAAATCGGGGCAGCCGTAATTGCTGTCAGAAGGGGAGGAGCGTTGCACGCTTTCGAAACCATCAACAATTTCTTTTTGATCAACCAGATGATTGTTCCCGGATCGAGTTACTGGAATTTTGCTTTTGGCCGTAATCCGGGAGAAGTGGTGAACGATGCAGAGGGAATGCAAACCATGCAAACGTTGGGCGAAAACATGGCCTGGCTTTTACAACAGGTAAAAAAGTAAAAGGCACCAGTTTTCACCGGTGCCTCAACGCTTAAAATAAACCAATTATTTCTAATCGGTAACAATTACTAAATATTTTGATGCCTTCCAGAACTCAGCCGGATTGTCGATAAACAAGGTATCGGCTCTTTTTTCGCTTGACCAGTGAAATGAACCTGCCGGATGAACAGTTACTAATTTTGCCTTTTTGGCCATCAGTCTTAAATAATCGAAATTCCTGATGTCTATCTGGGTAAAATAGTCTTTGTTGAAATCTTTTTTCATCACAGCCGTTTTTCCCATGCCAATCACACCGCCGCTTTTTTCAATAATGCCATTGTCTTTTAATTCTTTGTTGGTGCCAAATGCATAAAAGGCAGTATTCAGCGAAACAGTCTGCGATTCAATCGTCTGTGTTTTTTCGGCACTTTCTGTTTCAACCGTTTTAATGCGTTGGCTGAGTTGCGAAATATCCACATTTAGTTTTTTAACTTCCTGTGTCAGGTTGTCAATCTGAATGTTTTGTTCGTGTGCCTGTGCTTCCATGTTGCTAACCATCAGTTCCAGACCTTTAATGGTTTCTTCGAGATCGCCGATTTTCAGGTTGGCATTTTTCAGCTTTTTCTGCAACGAGGCAGTCAGCGCTTTGTTTCTCTGTAAAAGATCGTTTAAAAGCGCAATATCTTCCAGAATCATCTGTTTCTGGCTGGCGTTTAATTCTTTTCCGCTTGCCGACTGAACCGAAACGATTTTCTCTACCTGTTTAATGGAATCGAGATTTGCCTGAATTTCGGCAAAATCACCCAACATTGATGCGATGGATGAATCGCGGTAAGCAGTTACCTGCTCCAGGCTGTCTTTAACCAACATCAGGTTTTGCGCGTCTTTTTTGTAATTATGACAACTGCTGAGTGCAACAATTGCCAGAATTAAAACAAATAATTTTTTCATGTCTTTCATTTTTAACCAATTGAATATGCAAAGCTATAACTATATTTTCATATCATTATAAACCTTTGCAACCCAGTTTTATTGTTCAAAGCCCAATTTATGAACAATTTTCAGGGTTTTGCGGCTAAAAATTCCTGCTCAAAAGCTTCAGGTGTTGGTATGTCGTTATAATGCCAGTGTTTTATTACCGTTCCATCTTTGATCAGCATCAGGCCGGGATTCGATCTGATAATGGTTTTCAGTGTTATTTCATCGCAATTGAAAAAGTCGTATGGCGCGCCGGTTTCCTGGGCA
>DAINOH010000128.1:3354-6710 GCA_036735485.1 Draconibacterium sp.
TAGAAAAAGATATTTTCATAAACTTCTTTGGGTGCATCTTCCGGAATACTCATGGCCTGCGGAATATTGGTTCCGGCTTTAAAAGGTCTGAAATCGATGATTGGCAAATGGTTGTACGACCAGTAAACAAGAAAAATATAAACTGCCGTTGTAACCCCGGATAGAAGGTACCCCGGCCTTTTGCTTTTCAGAAAATTCATTTTGTCGTTTTTGCGGTAAGCAAAAACAATTACTGCAAATGCTGATAATACAATGTTTTTGTAAAAAGTTTCCCAGTTGGTAATAACAAGGGCATCGCCAAAACAACCACAATCGGTTACCGGGTTTTTGAGGGCAATCCAGAGTGTGAGAGGGAGAAAAAATCCCATAAACAAAAGCGCCAGCCACGAAAACAGACGGATAAAAACATTGAAAACCAATGCGACTCCGATGGCAAATTCAGCAAAAGGTAAAATAAATCCGAGCGGAAATGCCGACCAGGTAAGCCAGTCAAGTCCCATTGCATGATAATAATCGGTGAATTTGTAAACCGATCCCAGCGGATCAATTCCTTTTACAAAACCGGAGAATATAAATGTCAGTCCCAATAAAACCCGGGCAATAATTACTACATATTTCATCAGGTTATTTTTTGTGGTTTTCAAAATCGATTTTAATCATGGCAAAAACTGCGTAGTTGATAATATCAAGGTAATTAGCGTCGATTCCTTCCGAAATATCGGTTTTTCCCTGGTTATCTTCAATCTGTTTCACCCTTTTCAGTTTCATCAGAATCAAATCGGTGTACGAACTCACACGCATTTGGCGCCACGCTTCGCCATAATCGTGATTTTTTGCCTGCATCAGGTTTTTAGCCACGGCAAACCAGCGATGGTAATGAGCCAATGTTTCTTCGGCAGGCAATTCAGTATCAGCGGTGCCCAGTTCAAGCTGAATCAATCCCATGATGGCATAATTGATGATTCCAATAAACTCCGGCCTGATTCCTTCTCCCACTTTTGTATCACTATTTTCTTCAAGTGTCCTGATTCTTTGTGCTTTAATAAAAATCTGGTCGGTAATTGAAACAGGTCTTAAAATCCGCCAGGCAGTTCCGTAATCTGACATTTTTCGGGTGAAGATGTCATTACAGACTTCAATAACATGGTCATATTGCTGATTTGTTTTTTCCATTCCGGTAGTATGAAGATGTTGTTTTATCAAACTTAAAATTTGGTTATAATGTTTTTGTGAAAGGCATAAAAGTATGAAAAATTGAAGAATCTGAGCGCTTTTGTTTTACATTTGTGCTTGTTCGAAAAATAACATAAATCGCAGGCACATGCTGATAAGCCAGTCGACCGGGAAGTTTTTAAAACGAAAAAATAAAATTACAGTTGGTGATTTCCAGCTCGATTTTGCCATTCCGGTTGTGATGGGGATTGTGAATGTTACGCCTGATTCTTTTTATGATGGCGGTAAATTTACGGATGAGGCAGTTTTGCTGAATCATGTGGAGAAAATGATCACCGATGGTGCCACCGTAATCGACCTGGGAGGTATTTCAACCCGGCCCGGATCAGCCATGATTTCGACAAAAGTTGAACTCGAACGACTTCTCCCGGCTGCACTGGCAATCAGGAAAAATTTTCCGGAAATACCTGTTTCAGTCGATACTTTCCGCTCGTGGGTGGCGGTTCGGATTATTGATGAGATTGGTCCTGTAATTATTAACGATATCTCAGGCGGAGCGCTTGACTCGAAAATGTTTGAAACAGTGGCACGTTTAAAAATGCCCTACATTCTTTCTCACATCCAGGGTACGCCGCTGAATATGCAGGAGAATCCGCAATACACTGATGTTGTGCGCGATGTTTCGAATTATTTCAGCGAGAAAGTGAAGAAACTTTCCAAACTAGGGGTTGAAGATGTAATTCTCGATCCGGGATTCGGTTTCGGGAAAACATTGGATCATAATTACGATTTGCTGAACCGGCTCGATGCTTTTAAAGTTTTTCAGTTACCGGTGATGGTGGGATTAAGCCGCAAATCGATGATCTGGAAAGCGCTGGAAATTACCCCCGAAGCGGCATTAAACGGCACAACAGTTGTCAATACCATGGCGCTGCTTAGTGGTGCCGATATTCTTCGGGTTCACGATGTTAAGGAAGCCGCAGAGGCAGTGAAAATCTTTTGTGAAATTAAAGCAACTATCAGTAAATGACAGCATTTATTACCATAAGGTTTCTCGATTTGCTCGATATTCTGCTGGTGGCATTTTTGCTTTACCAGTTGTACCGCCTTGTAAAGGGAACCATTGCATTTAATATTGTAATCGGGCTTTTTTCGATTTATATTTTTTGGGTAATTATCCGGTTCCTGAAAATGGAGCTGATGGAATCGATCATGAGCCAGTTTATCGGGGTGGGTTTTATCGCACTGATCATAGTTTTTCATCCCGAAATTCGGCGATTCCTGGTTTACGTTGGAACCCACTATAACCTGAACCGGGTTTTTGCACTCGATAAAATATTGGGGACTAACAAAAAGAAAACTTTCAGCCAGGAGCAAATCGATATTCTGGCCGATGCCTGTATGTCGATGGCAAGGTCCAAAACCGGGGCACTGATCGTAATTACCCTGAAAACTGAACTGAACGAACAGGTTAATACCGGGGAAAAGCTAAATGCAAGAATTTCATCGTCACTGATAAGAACTATATTTTTTAAAAATTCTCCATTGCACGATGGTGCGGTGATAATTAAAGGAAACCGGATTGCAGCCGCCGGTTGTATTTTGCCGCTTACACAAAGAGAAATTGACGAGGAGTTCGGATTACGACATCGTGCAGCTATAGGTATTACTGAAATCAGTGATGCTGTCTGCATTATTGTTTCTGAACAAAGAGGGGCGGTTTCGTTAGCCAAAGATGGTGAAATCAGAAAAGATATATCGAAAGAAGAACTCGTTTCCTTGCTTACTGAAAACATTGAAATTCCCGAATAAATTTTATCCGAAAAAATGAACAGAATCTGTAGTTTATTTGGTATTCAATATCCTGTAATTCAGGGTGGAATGGTTTGGTGCTCGGGCTGGAAACTGGTTTCAGCAGTCAGTAACGCCGGAGGTCTTGGTCTTATTGGGGCGGGTTCCATGCATCCCGAAACGCTGGAAGAACACATTGTTAAAACCCGCAATGCCACCGAAAAACCTTTCGGGGTGAATATCCCGCTTTTTTATCCAGAACTGGAAAGAATTGTCGAAATCATCATCCGGTTGAAAGTTCCTGTTGTTTTTACATCGGCAGGAAGTCCGAAATTATTGACAGGCAGGCTGAAAGATGCAGGAATCAAGGTGGCTCATGTTGTATCGAGTGC
>DAINOH010000128.1:6810-9016 GCA_036735485.1 Draconibacterium sp.
TGACAGGCAGGCTGAAAGATGCAGGAATCAAGGTGGCTCATGTTGTATCGAGTGCAGTTTTTGCTGAGAAATGCGAGGCAGCCGGTGTTGATGCAATTGTTGCGGAAGGTTTCGAAGCGGGCGGTCACAATGGCCGTGAAGAAACCACTACCCTGACATTGATTCCTTCGGTGCGGAAAGCGACCGGCCTACCATTGATGGCTGCAGGCGGCATTGCTACCGGGAGGGGAATGCTGGCAACCATGGTTCTGGGTGCCGAGGGTGTACAGATTGGTTCACGGTTTGCCATTTCAGCAGAATCTTCAGCTCATCCCGATTTCAAAAACCTGGTCTGCACCCTGAAAGAAGGCGGAACAAAGCTTGCACTGAAAAAACTGGCTCCGGTCAGGTTGATCAGAAACTGCTTTTTTGATCAGGTGCAGGAAGCCGAAATGCGCGGTGCTGATGCAGAAGAATTGAAACTGCTGCTTGGAAAAGGCAGGGCCAAAAAAGGAATGTTCGAAGGCGATCTCGAAAACGGTGAATTGGAAATTGGCCAGATTTCATCAGTCATTAACGATATTCTTCCGGTCAGCGAAATCATGAAATCACTGATGGAGGAATACAGATTGGCAGCCGGTGAAATAAATTCAACCGAAAATTTCAGGTTTTAAATCTTGTTCGAAGGCAACTCCGGTTTTGTAAGTTCATCGAGATTAAAATACTGCATCGCCAGAAAAGTGTAAGGTATTACATACAAAACCGAGGATACAACCGTCGAAAAGCCTGAAAGTACCCAAAACCAGGTTGGATAATCAAGTGGCGTTTGTGCCTGGCCCACAACGGTAAATGTAAATCCGGCAATCATCGATGGAAATGAAATAATCAGGCTCACAATCCAGATAATAATCAAACCGATGATATTAATGGCAAATGTGGCTAACCACTGCCGGTTAACAAGGAATGCAGAACGAGTGATTGCATTGCCGATTCCCTGTCGTTCGAATAAAAGGATAAAAAACGCCGGCGAAAGCGTCACGGCAAAATAGATTCCGGGTAAAATACAGAGAATAATTCCGAAAACCACAATCACAAAAATCACCAGGCTGAGCCCGATTGCCAGTAATCCGTTACTGAATAGCTGGTTCGAGACTTCACTTACATCAAAATTGCCTTTCCCTTTTTTGACATACAAATCAATGTAAGTATAAAAGGTGGCAATCAGCAAGGCCTGAACAAACAATCCGAACAACGAAAAAATCAGGATATTCAGGTAAACCGGTCCAATGTTGGCCATCAGGTTTTCAGTGTCAGAAAGATCTATTTTCCCCAGGATATTCTTTTGCAGGTAAACCTGAACAATTGCATAAAGAATAATAAAGGGCAAAACATAAACCGCAACCAATTTTGAAATGGGTTTGATTTCCTGTTTTAAAAACAAAAATGAGTCGGAAAAAATAGTTCCCAACTCTCTTCTTTTTCTGAATTGAATTCCCTGTTCAGTATTCATTATAAAATGATTGCGTTAATTGAAAGTTCTTTTTTCGATTTGATAAGTATTGCGTTCGGAGGCACTTCGCGAAATAAGTTCGCCCAAAAATCCGCCCAGGAAAAACTGCGCACCAATGATAATGGATGTAAGTGCAATATAAAAATAGGGGCTGTTGGTAAGCAAATGCCCAACAATTCCTTGTTTCAGCTGAATAATTTTCTGTATTCCCAGCCAAAGCGAAGCCAGGAATCCGATAAACATCATGATGATTCCGAGGATGCCGAAAAAGTGCATCGGACGTTTTACAAACCTCGAAATAAACATGACTGATAACAAATCAAGCGGTCCGCGAACAAAACGTTCAATCCCAAATTTGGTGACACCATATTTGCGTTCGCTGTGTTTCACCACTTTTTCGCCAATGTTTTTAAAACCGGCCCATTTTGCCAGAACCGGTATGTAACGGTGCATTTCGCCATAAACTTCAATGCTTTTCACCACATTTTTGCGGTAAGCTTTCAATCCGCAGTTCATGTCGTGCAGCTTGATTCCGCTCATTCGACGTACAGTCCAGTTGTAAAGTTTGCTGGGCAGATTTTTTGTCAGCACCGGATCGTGACGCTTTTTTTTCCACCCCGAAACGAGGTCGAAGCCGTCGGATTTAATCATTGAATAAAGTCCGGGAATTTCGTCAGGACTGTCCTGTAAGTCGGCATCCATGGTAATTACCACATC
>DAINOH010000129.1:0-8838 GCA_036735485.1 Draconibacterium sp.
ACGGAACCTTTGAAAATGCCTTGTTTTACAGGGTTGTTCGCCCCGACAATCAACCCAAAAACAAAGCAAAAATCGAAGTCATTCAGGGTGGTTTGTTTGACGATAAAATTATCGATAGAATAAAACCCATTCAGCATGAAACCACTGCCGTTACTGGATTGAAACATACCAATGGCGCACTTTCGATGGCCCGCAATGAACCCGGTTCTGCCAGCACCGAGTTTTTTATTTGTGTCGGCGACCAACCGTCGCTCGATTTTGGTGGCAAACGCAACCCTGGCGGACAGGGTTTTGACGTTTTTGGCCGTGTAATTTCAGGGATGGATGTTGTCCGCAAAATTCAGCAAATGAAAGATACCAGCCAGTATCTGGTTGAGCCGGTAAAAATCAAAATTGAACTTCAATAAACCGGAAACTCCGAAACCCGGAGTGTTGTGCAGCCATACGGAATCAGCACAATATCTTCCTCTTCCTCCATTTTACGGGGTGGCCACGACTGAACCGGGAGTTTCCCAGCGGAATTTCGTTCGATTTGCCAGAACGGAACTTGTCTCCCTTTCGACTTAACTTTTATGGGTGCGTTGGCAAGGTTCCACGGATTATCGGCGATTGTTTCGGCTACTTCAACTTTCAGGTCTGAATTTTTCGGAAGGTCTTTTGAAATGGCATAGTTCCAGGTGGTTTTCGGGTAAACTTCCCAATACGAATCGGGATATTTTTTCGATTTCACTTCGCGCCAGTCTTCTTCAATCCGCAAAGCATACACCAGTGGACCGCGCTCGATGCCCAGCGAGTTTTCGTACCAGCGGCTGTAACGGAATACCATCGGGAGTTCCAGTTCTGCCGAATCGCCGTTTTTCCATTCGCGGTCGATTACAATGATGTTTTTTGTTGTATCAACTGAAACCGCTGTTCCATTCACTTTCAGCGACGGGTTTTTACACCACTCCGGAATACGCAAATGCAATGGGAATTTTACGCTTTTTGCCGTATTTATTTTGAAGGCAATTTGTTCTTTAAACGGGTAACCGGTCGTTTCGGTGATGGTAACCGTTTCGCCGCTACCCACTTTGGCAGATACTTCTGACGGGCCATAAACCAGCACAGCCAATCCGTTGTCGGCAGTTGCATACCACAGATTCTGCACAAATTTAGGCCAACCCTGGTGCATGTTGGTCAAACAACATGGGTAGCCGGTTGTGGTTCCGTAAACGAGGTGACCGTTGTGGTCGTTCATAAAATTGCGTTCGGATTCGGTAATCAAAACCTGGTTGGGCTGCTGAAAATACTGTTTGCGGAGGTAGTCGTCGGTACTTTGTGTGGGCAGTACATTGTAGGCGATTTTTTCAAGGTAATCGGCATAATACACGTCGCCGGTAACAGGCAGAACACTCTCAAACGAAAACATCATTTCCACGGCTGAACACAATTCAGAACCCTGTGTTGGGTCGTTACCGTGCAAATGCTCATCGGCACCGTACATTCCGTTAATAAAACCGTGGGTTTCCTGCAACGCCAGCAAGCCGCTTTTCAACGCATCGGTATATTTTTTCTCAGGATGCTGCTGCCAGTAAATCACCGGGGCTTTCAGTCCCTGCGCCACGTTTACACAATGCAGTTCGGGATACGGATTTACCCGGCGAATCATATTACCGCTGTAAACTCCGGTCCAGTCGAAAGTCTGCTGATGAATGATTTCGCCCAGTTCGAGCAAAAAAGGTTCTTTGGTGATGTTGTACAACCAGTAAACCACGGCCAGGTTGTCGGCGCCGCGCTGACTGCCCCAGTAGGTCCAGTGCCCCAGCGGAAATTGGGGTAACTTTTCTTTCTGGTAGCTGAAATATTTCAGCATCAGGTCAATTACCCGTTTATCACCGGTGGCGGTGTAATATTGCTGCAGCGCTTTCAGCATCACCATTTTGGGCCACCAGTCCTCGCTGTTGGTTTGCTGCGTCCCGGGAATTTTTTCAAAACCTTCTTTCAGCGGGAGAGGACCGAAATAACCATTTTCACGCTGGTTGGCAAAACTCCATTCAATCCACTGCTGCGCTTTGGCTTTTAGTTTGTCATCGTCGAGAATGTAGGCAAGTGGCACAAGACCGTCAATCCAATAGGGGCCGCGTTCCCAGCAGTCGCCGGTTCCGCCAAGCCAGCCGTTGTTGGGGCCGCAAACCACGCTGTAAATGCTGTCAAGATTGCCGGTTAATCCGTCGCGCTGCAGTTCGAGCATTTTCAGCAGAAAACCTTTTGGTTTGATGGTTCCGAGCGGAAGTGCGGTGTAAGGTTGTGCCACCAACGGCGCTTGGTTGGTGATGTACAAGGTGTTGCGTTTTTCCTGTGCAAAAGATGCAACAAAAAACAGAACTGCGAAAAGAGCAATAAAAAGTGGTTTCATAAACGGTTGATTTAGCGTGTTGAAAATAGGGATTTTGGATTGATTTATAGATGGGATTTGTCAGACAACATTAAAAAAAAGCCGTCCCACTTTTGGTGAAACGGCTTCATATAATTCTGAATATCGGTTATGGCAGCGTTAATACTTCGGTTGCTGCATCCCAGACATAAACATCAGGAATGAAATGTGTCAGAGTCAACGTCATTTCCTTTCCGCTGATTGTACCTTCTCCGGTAACATAAACTTCGCCATATTCATCGTCGTAATACCAGGCAGGCTGTTCGTTTACTGTTACGGTTGTACCGTTAACGATCATTACAATATCATACCCGTCACCGTACAGATTTTTTGCTTTGTACAGCGAAACGTTGTTTCCGAGATCAGCTTTTAATATTTCGACAGGCCATTCATCTTCAAAGAATTGAGATACAAAGTTTCCTTCGCCCAGATTAGCATAATCGAGTTTAACATTAGCTGTATAAGTTGTGGTATTGTACAACTCTGAAACATTATCACCAGTCAACGACAGTTCAAATTTGAATGACTTTGTCGGGTCGATCTCCGCTGGAGCCACAAGCGGAACTATTTTTGCGTAAGCTTTTCCCTCGCCTGCATTAAATGTAACTGTGGCAGACTGAAGTGCAAAAACACCTTCGATGTCATCGTTCATTGCCAGTTCTACTGTCGCGGTCGTAGCATCGTTCAAATCAGAGCGAACGATTTGCACACTTACTGAGAAATTGTTTTCAGCCGAGAGTGGATTTTCGGCAACCACCGGAGAACTAAATGCAACATACGATTTTTCTGGCTCATAAACTGTTCCGATATTGTCCTGGTCGCATGAAACCAACACAACCGCAAGGACAAAAATTGTTGAAATTATTTTTTTCATTGTATCGAATTTTAAGGTTAGTTTTCTGCCCAGGGATTCTGGTCAGCAGTTTCATCCATACTGGTATTGCCATCGAATTCTGATTGCGGAATCGACATCACAAAATCAGGATATTCAGGATTCAGCGTATTTCTCGACAATAACTTGTCGGCATGATTGCTGCCGGCAAAGTTTCTGCTGAATCCGGTTTTCAATCGTTTTACATCCAGTATTCTTCCGGTTTCACCCCACAATTCAATTCTTCGCTGCAGGATAATCTCATCCAAAAGTGTTACTGAACCAACAGCCGGAGTAGTCGGACCGTTTGGATCGTTCGTAGTTAATGTGCTGGCATTGGTCAGGGCAGAAATATCGTACTCCGGATCGCGCTCTGCCATCAGTTCGTTTAAAATCAACCTTGCCTGCGGATATTTTGCCTGCATACACATGGCTTCGGCTTTGATAAGCATCATTTCTTCGTGACGCATGTAGATCAAATCGCCAACTGCATTGGTAGGATCAGAAAATTTAAATTTCACCTGGTTGTAGCTTAACAATGGCCCGATTTCAGCATTCACTTCCAACGGTCCAATCCACCATTTGTTTTTACGAACATCGGTATCCGACATTTGATTATAAAGCCAGTTGCTGATACATTTTCGGGATGTTTCGGCATAAAACGAAGTACTGGCATCCATGTGTCCGAAAAATGACTGAAAACCACTTGTTTGTTCAGCAATTATCTGGGCGCC
This sequence comes from Draconibacterium sp., assembly GCA_036735485.1. Lineage (GTDB taxonomy): Bacteria > Bacteroidota > Bacteroidia > Bacteroidales > Prolixibacteraceae > Draconibacterium. The sequence goes on from DAINOH010000129.1 coordinate 4,019, forward strand.
CCAAATTACTGTGCCTGCGCTTGCATCGTTAAAAGCAAATCCTTTATTCAGATCATTCATCGACAACATGGAAGTACCACCGCTCATGGCAATATCAGCGGCTGATTCGGCGGTTGCCCAATCGTTTTTTTCGAGAGCAATATTGGCTTTTAAACCGTTTGCAGAATAATAATCGAAGTGAGAAATGTGAGCCCTTGGCGCTGCCACTTCGGGATTCAACAATTCAATTGCTTTTTCAATATCTGAATCAATCTGCGCATAAACCTGTGCAACTGTGCCTCTTGGTTTTCCTTCAGAGGTGTTGGTAGTTGGTTCAGTATAAATAGGCACGCCGGGAGCATTTTCATGTCCTTTGTAGGTTTGCTGATAAAAACGGATGAGATTAAAATAAGCGTAGGCCCTCAATGCGTAAGCTTGTCCCATTAAACTGCTGATCTCAGATGGGGCACCTTTCATTCCTTCCTCTGACGCAATAATTGCATTTACATTTGAAATGATGGTGTAGTTAAAAAACCAGGTAGAATACGGACGCCCATTTTTATGGGTGTAGTCTGATTTTACATTGTATTTGTAATCGAACCAAAACCATCCGCTGCCACCTTCATTCTGAACCATGTCTTCAGCCATTAAATCGCAGGTTAAAGTAAATGCTTTCGCCGCAAATTCTTCATCGGCCCAGTTTGCCGACCATTGAGTTGCCACATACATCGCTCTATAAATTCCGTTGAGTGCCACATTGGCCTTATCAACATCGGAGAATAATACATCGCCCGAAGTACTGTCTGTAGGATTTGTGTCAAGCTCATTCAGGCATGAGAATGTCACTACAGAAAGAATTAATATGATTAATAATTTATAAGTTTTCATTGATATAACGTTTTAGAATTTCAATTCAAACCCCAATAAGCTTGTTCTTACAGGAGTGTATGCGTAATTGGTTGAACCTGAAAAATTGTGTTGCGGGTTCAATCCATCAAGATGCGAAAACAACGCGAGGTTATCAAATGACACAAATGCCCTGATGCTTTCAATTCCTGCCTTTTGCAACAACGTTTTTGGTAACGTGTAACCAAGCGTAATATTTTTGATTGCAAAGTAGGATGCATCGATAAGCTGACTGTCGGTTAACGGACGGGAAAAACCTGTACCATTCTGAATGCGTGGAATATCGGTGACATCACCGGGTTTGCGCCAGGCCCTTTCGATATTGGCAGCGTAGTTTGTGCCAATGTAAGTCGGGTTTAACAGCCCGATATATACATTGTCCCTGATTTCGCCACCCACCGAAAATGTGGTCATAAATGACAGGTCGAAGTTTTTGTAAATCACAAAATCACTCCCGAATGCGCCATAAAAATCGGGAATACGGCTACCCGAAATCTTTTTGCATTGCGATGCTTTCTGGTAATCATCTGAAATATAAGGTTCACCGGGATTTCCTTCATCATCGGTATCGTAAACCCAGTATAATTGGGCACCGGTGGCTATATCAACACCTGCTGACTGAGCGAGGTAGTATGAGTTGATTTCCTCTCCTTTGCGTTGAATCATGTTTCCGTCAACAATCTGGTCTTTCTGTCCGTCAAGTTCCACGATTTCATTTTTGAGCGTGGTAAGGTTTAAATTGGCATTCCAGCTAAAATTTCCTGTATTAACCAGGTTAATTTTTGTGTTGAACTCAATCCCAGAATTCAGCATTTCGCCAACATTGGCCCAATAACTGTCGAAACCAAGCGAAGTTGCCATTGGTTTTTCCATGAGCATATCAACAGTTCTGCGCTGGTAATATTCCAATCCGAATTCAAGACGATCGAATAAAATACCTTCGATACCCACGTTAAAATTGTTGTTTTCTTCCCATTTTATCGAAGTGTTTTCGAGAGATGAAAGCAGCGCACCGTTGAGATTGGCATTCGCCCAATTTAAATTGTAAAGCGATTGCCATCCGTAATAGGTTCCAATCCTGTCGTTACCCTGTTTCCCATAACTGGCTTTCAGTTTCAGGTTATCAATAAATTTAACGTTTTGCATAAATTGTTCTTCGCTTACTCTCCACGAAGCACCAACCGACCAGAATTGCCCCCAGCGATAGTCTTTATGAAACCTCGAAGAACCATCGGTCCTGAAACTGCCGGACAGATAATACCGGTCATCAAAATCGTATGTTAAATTGGTTAAAAATGATTCTATAGCGTAATTATCTTCAAAAGAAGTAAGCAATGATGTGGTTGAACCAGGTGCCAGCACTTTGATGCCAGCATACGGAAATCCGGTTTTCTGACCTTGCATTTCGTTGATTACCAGTTTGTAGAACTCATGCCCTGCAAGAATATTAAAGCTGTGACTTCCAAAGTCTTTATCATAGCGCACTAGTTCGTTCATGGTGTACGAAAAATTCCTGTTATTTACCAAATCGAGCATCCCTCCAACGGTTGCAGCATTACCAAAATCGGGGTTCCAGTAGGTTGTCTGGTTTGTGTTTACATAATCGAAACCAACATTTACCGATACCGATAATCCGTCAACTGACTGATGAACACCTTTTCCCAAAAGGTCGAGATGAAATCTGCCGGATAAATTATCTGCGGTTGTTTCATAAGCATCATTATAAAGTGTAGCTACCGGGTTCCAGTTTGGGTTTGCACCTGCCGGTCTGGTTCTGCCGTAATCAAATTGCTTTTCACCCGTTTCGGAGAGTACCGGATTTCCCTGTTCGTCAAGCACATAAACCGGGTAAATTGGTGCCATATATTGAGCCGAATACCACACATTTGAATTGGAAGTTGAGTTTTCGTAACCCAGAAAGTTTGAATTCGTTTTCGAAAAGTTTACATTTCCACCAAATGTTAGCCACGCTTTTGGACTTAAATCAGCTCCCATTCGTCCTGAGATTCTTTCAAAATCAGTGGTTTTTAATAAGCCTTCATCTTTCAGGTAGGCAATTGAAGTATAAATTTTTGCGTTTTCTGAACCGCCATTTACAAAAAACTGGTACTCCTGGCGGGTGGCATCTTTCCGGGTAATTTCGTCCATCCAGTCAGTTTCATACAATAGCTTTGCTGAAGGATTTACCCTTCCTGTCAGAGGATCGATTAACTCAGAAACCGGCATATTGTATGGGTTGTAGATTTCGTTTGCACCAAAAATACCTGTACTTCCTTTCATGGCTTCAACAGCCATTTCACCAGCCAGGTCGGGATGTACGCCGCCATTATAAATCAAATCATTTTTATATCCCTGAAATGATGCTTCAATAAAATCGGCAGTATTCAGTGTTTTGTAGGGTTTGATTGCTCTGCCGGATAATCCGTATGAAGCTTTAAACTCAACCGTCAGTTTCTCTGATTTTCCTTTTTTTGTTGTAATTACAACCACGCCGTTTGCACCTCTCGAACCATAAAGTGCCCCGGCAGAGGCATCTTTCAGAATTGTCATCGATTCAATATCTCCCGGATTGATGGAATTTAAGTCTCCGTCGAACGGGACACCATCAACCACATAAAGCGGATTATTACTGGAATTGATTGAACCAAAACCACGGATAACAATCGTGGCTCCTTCGCCCGGTTGCCCTGAACCTGAAGTAGCCTGAACACCTGCAACTTGTCCTTCAATTGCTTTTGAAATGTTTGCAACGGGTCTTTTCTCCAGTGTGGCATTGTTTATCACCTCCGCGGAACCGGTGAACGACTCTTTTTTAGCTGTTCCGTAAGCCACCACCATTACTTCGTCAACGCCAATTACAGCATATTGCATGGTAACGTTGTAAAAATTGTTATCAGTAATCTGAACTTCAACAGTTTTCATGCCGATAAAAGAGAACGAAAGCACATCGTTTCCGGGTACTGCAAGCGAAAAGTTTCCGTCAGGATTAGTAACCGTGCCAATGGTTGTTCCTTTAACAAGTACAGAAACACCCGGAATGGGAGCACCTCCTTCATCAGTAACTTTTCCGCTGATTTGCTTTGTCTGGGCAAAAACCGAGGTAATACCAAAACAAAAAGCCATCAGAATTGTAAGTAGTTTTCTCATAGACTAATTTTTAATGTTAATACAAAAGGTTAATTGTTTCACTTTCAGTTTATAATAAAAAAAACTCCCGCCGGGGAAACGGGAGTTCAATACCTGCCAGCCGGCCAGATATTTGCACTTTTTTACATTTTCTGCGCTGTTTAACTATTTCTATGTAAAATCAGTTGTGCTCAACGAAAACATCTCTGTTCCCCGTAATTACACTGATATCCTCTTTTATTCCGGATGAAATGGTTGTGCAAGCCATTAATCCGCAGAGAAAATCAATGTTTAATTATGTTTTCTTTCATATCAAACTTAGGGAAACAGTAAATGTGGAAGGAAAAATTTCAACGAATGACTCAAAAAAGATGACAAACGTCATGAATTACAGTTCAAATTCAGAATTTGGTTGTTTTTTGGAATTCGTCGATTAAAACGAGGTGATGACAGATGGAAAACGAAATGAAAAAAGCGGGATTCTGTCCCGCTTTCTATTTTTTAAGCCGCAATTCCGGCAAAAGCCCTTGATAAAACATCGGGGTACAATTCGTGAAAATTCTCGTAACACCAGGTGTAAAGTTCATATCTTTGGTTTTCTTCAACCCAGTTGATACATTTTCCCAGTTCTTTAGTAAATAGTTCCTTGCTGAAACTTACCTTGGGAAGGATGATTTTTGCATATTCCAACATGGCATTGTGTTTTAAAGTACGATATTAAAATAACACCTTCTACGGAATAAAAGTATGCCTTGTCTCAGGGTTTAAACATTGTTAACAGATAAACACTTTTTTGTATTTATTTAATT
>DAINOH010000130.1:0-8769 GCA_036735485.1 Draconibacterium sp.
GGAAAGTGAAATTTATTTTTCCGAATTCGAACAATATTTATTTGCACGATTCGCCGCTGAAAAACCTGTATGGAAGAGACAGCCGGGCATTCAGTCATGGATGTGTGAGGGTGGGTAAACCCCGCGATCTGGCAATCGAAGTGCTGAAAAACGATCCCGAGTGGACACCCGAAAACATCGACAAAGCCATGAATTCGGGAAAAGAAAAATGGGTTGCACTTAAAGATAAAATCCCGGTACACATCGGATATTTCACAGCCTGGGTAAACGAGTCGGGTGAGATTTATTTTTATGAAGATATTTACGATCGTGACGACCGGTTGTACGATATTCTGCTGGGTATTGATGGATTTTCAGCAGAACAAAACTGACCATTATTTTTCTGAAATAACATCCACACACTGAAAAAAGCGGCGTTTGTACATTTCTGAATTCAGTTCGCTGATAATGACTTCCTTTACTTTTCCCGATGAAGCATGGATAAATTTTGAATTCATGCCCGCTGCCTCGCAAATAATTCCCACATGCCCGATTTGTGTTGCATTCCGGTACCCATAAAAAACCAGCACATCGCCAACCTTAAAATCTTCAGGTTTTACAAGTTTTCCAAGGTTTTTAAATGCCTTGGAACTGTGAGGAACCTGGATGCCGAAATTGCCGAAAACAAAATGTACAAAACCCGAACAATCAAATCCGTTTTCAGGAGTAGCACTCGCAAACCGGTATGGAACCCCGAGAAATCCACTTGCAAACTCAATTAATTCATTTCTGATTTCAGGTAGCTTTTGTGACTGACTTTGTTGTTTGGCAGGAGCAGGCAACTGTCCGATTGTTCTTCCGGGCAAAACCGCAAGAATGATAAATACTATTAACAGAATGAATTTTTGCATATTAGTAACTGTGCTGGTAAAAGTATGATCTAATTCTTAAATAGCAAAATTGTTATTTACTTCAATAATAGATTCACAACAGGTGAAGTTTGGAAGGAATTTGTTTCATAAAACAGTAAAAAGGTGCATAATTCGGTATAATTAACATTTAATTACCCAATAAAAGCCATTATACCGATTTAATAGTGTAGCTTGCGCGCAATTAATTTTTAGTATTATGAGTAAAGGAACAGTAAAGTTTTATGATGATTACAAAGGATATGGATTCATCAAAGACGCCGAATCTTCAAAAGAGTATTTTGTACATTCAACCGGTATTAAAGACAGTATCAGGGAGAATGACTCTGTAACATTTGATTTGCAGGAAGGCAGAAAAGGATTAAATGCAGTGAATGTTAAACTGAATTAGTTTAATTATAGAATTACCATTTATAATTTTATCCCGCTAAATGCGGGATTTTTTTTTGTTATAGCTCTTAATCAGGATAAAATATCTGCTTTTTCCCTGGTTTTTATTCTGATCAAATCCCGGTTGAAAACAAATTCCTGTTTTCCCCGGTACTCCTTGTTAGTGATTTTGCTTCCCTTGTTCAGCAAGGGCGGGTCAACCTGTTACAAGTACAGCAAAATACCTTACAAGTGAAGGTCAACCCCTTACAAGTACGCCTATATTTTTAACAAGTGCAGGCCACCGGGTTACAAGTGAACGGATATTTTTAACAAGTACAGCTTTTCAAACCACGACATTTTTCAATATTTTCATGTTAAAAAAATAAAAACCCTACAGGATTTGGAAAATAAACCAAATGAATCACAAAATGATGTTTAAAGTTTGATTATTCCCCGGTAAGCCTTTCGTTGGCTATATTTCGTTATGCCCTGTGTAATTTTTAAGGTGGCGATGAATTCCTGTTTTTATATTTCTTGTGAATCATTAACATTTCATTTGAAACCTGTTAGGCCCGATTAACATTTGAAAAATCTATTTTTGGCGCGTGAAAAAAATATTATCATTTATAATTATAATAATGCTGTTGCCGGTGATCGACAAGGCAGATGGTGAAAAACTTCCGGCTGTTGATGAAAATGAGGAGGTTTACAACGAACTTCATCTTAACGACTTTGGCCTCTCTAACGAAGCTTTCAGGTTTGCACTCCGCGGTTTCGAGAGACTAAAAAAAGAAGGCAAACTACTCAATCAATCCGTACTTACCATTATCGATTTTTCACAATCGAGCACCAAAAAACGCATGTACGTAATCGATCTTTATAAAAAGGTACTGTTATTTAATACTTATGTCGCTCATGGAAAAAATACAGGCGATGAATTTGCTGAACATTTTTCCAATATTCCGGGCACTTTTCAGAGCAGTCTTGGTTTTTATCTGACAGAAAACATGGCAATCGGCTCAAAAGTGGGTTTGTCGCTTTTGCTGAAAGGACTTGAAAAAGGCATCAACGACAAGGCCCGGGAGCGTGAAATCATTATTCATGGCGCCGATTATGCCACCGAAGATTTCATCAAAAAAACAGGAAGACTGGGGCGCAGTTTTGGCTGCCCTTCATTGCCACCTGAACTCATTAAACCGGTGGCCGAAACCATCAAAGACGGATCGTTGCTGTTTATTTATAAGCCCGATAATAACTATTTCCGGAAATCAACAGTTTTAAATTAAAACTTCCTGAAACGATTCCCTATTTTGCCGGTCATGCTTATTAATTTCTACTTTTGCCCTGTTTAAACTGATGTTTTAAAAGAGGGAAACACAAACGAAATTTGATGAAGCACCTGCCAAAAGAACTGGAAATTTTGCATGAAGACCGTGATATCATTGTCATAAACAAACCTGAAGGTTTGTTAACAATGGCAACCGAAAGGGAAAGGGAAAACACCGCTTATTTTCTTTTAACCGACTATGTACGAAAGGGGAATCCCAAATCAAACAACCGCATTTTTATTGTCCATCGGCTCGACAGGGAAACATCGGGCGTTTTAATTTTTGCAAAAACTGAACAAGCCAAACATTTTTTGCAGGAAAACTGGCAAAATTTTTCAAAAAAATACGTGGCGGTGGTACATGGCCGGATGAATGAAAAAGAGGGGATTATTGAGTCGTATCTTGCAGAAAATCAGAATTACAGGGTTTATTCGGTTAACAATGCCACAAAAGGGAAATACTCAAAAACAGGTTACCGGGTTTTAAAAGAAAATGAAAAATTCAGCCTGCTTGAGATTGCTCTTTTTACCGGAACAAAAAACCAGATCAGGGTACATTTTTCTGAAAACGGACATCCTGTGGCCGGAGACAAGACTTATGGCACAGCAGAAAAAGGTATAAAAAGACTGGCTCTGCATTCAATGTTTGTTTCGTTTATGCATCCATACACAAAAAAAGAGATAAATTTTAAAACAGAAATTCCCCGCTATTTTTATGAATTAACCCGGTAAGCACTGGTTTGCAGCATCTTTTTCGTCTGTTTTTATTTTTTAAGATAGTGCCGTTAATAACCAAGTTTTAACATTTATTGCATATTCGGAATTAATAAATAATTTGGCGCCCAAAATCTGATATGGCAATTGAAATAAAAGAAGTAACTACTAAAAAACTCCTGAAAGAATTTATTCATCTTCCTGCCAGAATTCATCAAAATCATAGCAACTGGGTTCCCCCGATTTACATGGACGAATGGACTTATTTTAATCCGAAGAAAAACAAAGCATTTGAACATTGTACAACAATACTATACCTGGCGTTTAAAGATAATTTACCCGTTGGCCGGATTATGGGCATAATCAGCCATCCGTACAACGAAAAAAACGGAATCAGCGATGCCCGTTTTTGCTATTTCGAAACTTTTGACAATCAGGAAATTTATGATGCGTTGATTCATGCTGTTTCAGAATGGGCAAGGAAAAATAGCATGAACAAGATTGTTGGCCCCCTGGGTTTTTCTGATAAAGACCCGCAGGGATGGCTGATAGAAGGTTATGATCAACCTGTTGTAATTGCTTCGAACTGTAACTTCCCTTATATGAACCGGATGGCTGAAAACCTTGGATTTACAAAGGAAGTAGATCTTGTGGTGTATAAAATCCCGGTTCCCGATGAATTGCCCGATTTTTATAAGGCTATCAGAACCCGTTTCAATAACAGGGCAAATAACCCGGTTTTAAAAGAATTCACCAGTCGTGCGCAGGTAAAACCCTACATCAGAAAAGCACTGACATTGGTTAACGAAACTTTTGACGGAATTTACGGTTTTACCCCGTTTACTCCCGGGGAAATGGATGACTTTGCCAATCGTTACCTTTACCTGATAAATCCCCGGTTTATCAAGATTTTTGTTGATGAAAAAGACACAGTGGTTGCTATGATTGTGGCCATGTCTGACATCAGCGAAGGAATTAAAAAATCAAAAGGCCACATTCTTCCATTCGGTTTTATCCCCATTCTAATTGCCGGCAGGAAAAGCAAACAGTTAAATCTGTTACTGGGCGCTATTTCTCCTGAATACCAGGGCCGCGGACTGGATGTGATGATGGGAATCAGTATGCTCGACTCGGCCCGTAAAGCTGGCAAAAAGTTAATCGATTCGCATCTTGAACTTGAAACAAACACAAAAGTGAGGGCCGAAATGGAAAAAATGGGAGGAGTTGTTTACAAACGCTACCGGATTTATCAGAAAACACTCTGATATCACTTTTTTCCGGTGCTGATTAAAAATCATTTTTTAATTTTTCAGGAACAGATCATTTTCAGACGTTTTCATGTACTTCAATAGTATCAGAAGTAACACTTTGTCAAGTTAAAAATAAAGTTTACCTTCAGGGGGTATTATGTAAATGAATACCTGTTACTTTCAAAGTTTAACTTAAAATGAAACAAACATGAAAAGAAATCTTGCTGAGTTTTTTGGAACATTCTGGCTGGTATTAGGAGGATGTGGAAGTGCGGTATTAGCTGCAAATTTTACTTCTGAACCTTTTATTGGTATTGGATTGGTCGGCGTTTCGCTGGCTTTTGGATTAACTGTACTGACAATTGCCTACTCTTTGGGGCATATTTCCGGCGCTCACCTGAATCCTGCTGTAACATTTGGTTTGTGGGCAGGAGGCCGTTTCAGCGGTAAAGACATTTTGCCTTACGTTGTTTCTCAGATTCTTGGTGCTATTCTCGCAGCAACTGTTTTATATGTAATTGCTACTGGGAAAGACGGCGCCAGTATTGGTGGTTTTGCAGCCAATGGTTATGGTGAACACTCGCCTGGTGGGTTCGGTATGGTTTCTGCCATCGTAACCGAATTTGTGATGACCTTTATGTTCCTGATTGTTATTCTGGGAGCAACCGATGAAAGAGCACCACAAGGATTTGCCGGTTTGGCAATAGGTCTGGCCCTGACATTGATCCATCTGATCAGTATTCCGGTTACCAATACTTCGGTTAATCCGGCACGCAGTATCAGTCAGGCTTTGTTTGTTGGTGATTGGGCTCTGGCCCAGCTCTGGTTGTTTATTGTCATCCCGATTTTAGGGGCACTGGCAGCCGGTGCTGTTTATAAATATCTGGGAAGTAAATAAAATATTGAATAAATCATAAAGATAAACGGGGTGTTTCTATTCAGAAACACGCCGTTTATCTTTAGTTGCAGCATTGAATTGCAAATTCTATATTGAAAAATGCAATAACATTCTGGTGGCAATTACTATGTACTTACTGATTGATTCAATCAGCAAAGAATTTATTGGAAATTTGGCTGAATTGCACCATTCTATTGTCATAGTTGAAATAATTTCCTGTTGATTTTTTACTCATCTTCTATATCAATTATCTGAATTCAGAAATTGAATATCTGAAATTGAAATACCATTATTTCAGTAGATTATACTTTTATCACAACTAATAATCGAACCTTGCTATATGAAAAATTCCGTGTTTTGCTTGTATCCACACAAGTCTGACATAAACTGCAGGATGTTTTTTAATGTAATTTTAGTATTACATTATTTCCATGAAAAAATTCTAAGTTATAAAGGATTTATTCGAACTCAGGTTTTTCAGCTAAATAACATTTTAAACTCCCCAATAACAAATAATCGGCAAAAATTGCAGGTTCAATTAGCATTCCCAAATCATCTGCTTTTCAATAATCCGGATTTAACCGGTGCAAAAACAAGTTTTCAATATCGTACTCCTGTTAAAATGAGGCTTAACAATCAACCTAATATAAATCACTGTTTTACAATTATCTCAATTATTAATTATTAACTAAACAGCGTTATGATGAAAAAAAACAAACTAGTTCAATTTGCAACAGTTTTGTTACCGTTGTTGTTTTTTGCTCTCTGGAGCTTTGGACAAACAAATCCGATTCAGGGAACAGTAAAAGACGAATCAGGAGCACCCATGGTTGGGGTGAATGTGGTAGTGAAGGGAACAACAAATGGTACCGTTACCGATGCAAACGGGAAGTACCAGATTGATGCAAAATCAGGTACAGTGCTTTCTTATTCATTTATTGGTTACGAAAGCCAGGAAGTTTCTGTTGGTAACCAGAGAGAAATCAATATTCAGCTTGCCTTAAGCGACCTTGTGGTTGAAGATGTGGTGGTGGTAGGGTACGGTACACAGCGCCGTGAAGCAGTTACCGGTTCTGTTGCTTCAATCAGTGGCGAGGTAATGCGCGAAATTCCATCTTCAAATTTCACACAGGCAATTCAGGGGCGAGTGGCTGGTGTCGAGATGTCGCAAACTTCAACACGTCCGGGTTCCTCAATGCAAATCCGCATTCGTGGTACTCGTTCACTTACAGCAAGTAATGATCCTTTAATCGTTCTTGACGGAATACCTTTTGTCGGCTCCATCAACGAAATTAATACCAACGATATTAGCAGTATGGATATTCTGAAAGATGCATCGGCAACTGCTATTTATGGTTCGAGGGGTGCTAATGGTGTTATTATTATTACTACAAACAAGGGGCAAAAAGGGCAAAAAGCAAAAATTTCCTATAACGGACGTCAGGGGATCAACAAGGTATTTGCCAAATTCCCGATGATGAATGGGCCTGAATTTGTTGCTTTACGGGCTGCGAGGGGACAATTCTCCAATGGACCTGATGAATTTGACGATGTGAGCACCGACTGGCAGGACTTGTTCTACAGAAATGGTTCGCATTCAAGTCATGATGTTGGATTGTCGGGGGGTACAGCAAGCGGAAATTATAGTTTTGGTATTGGATATCTTAAAGATCAGGGTGTTATACCAACAAATAGTTTTACCCGTTATAGTTTACGCAGTTCTGTCGATCAGGAAGTAGGTAAATGGTTTCGATTCGGATTCAATTCAAACAGCAATTACAATTACACAGAAGGTAACCAGGTAGGTTTGTATGGTATTTTAAGTATGTCGCCTTTGGCGAATCCGTACAACGAAGACGGAACCATAAAACGGACAATCAGGATGCCTTTGGATGAACAATATACTTTAACCAGAGAAGTAGTTGAAGGATTGGAAGATGAGTGGGTGAGCCATAACAGGGGTTTTGCAACTTATAACTCAGTTTATGGAGAAGCAAAAATTCCGGGAGTTGAGGGTTTAAAATATAAAGCCACTCTCGGGTTGGATTTTGTACAAAACAACACTGGTAATTATACTGCCGAAGGTGTAAACAGCAGCAATCCGACCACCGAATCAACGGCGTCAGTCGTCAACTCGCACCGTTACCATTGGATCATAGATAACCTTTTAACTTACGACAGGATTTTTGCCGAAAAACACCGGTTAAATGTTGTGGCACTTTATTCGGCTGAACAAACTACGTTTTTTGAATCAGGTACCAATGCAAAAGGCATTCCGTCAAAAGACTTCCAATATTTCAGCCTCGGACAATCGGTGGGGGAAGTAACTGCCCAGAATGGCAATTATAACCAAAGCGGATTGATTTCATACATGGGGCGTATTATGTATGAATTCAGCGACAAATATATGCTTTCAGCAACTGTCCGTTCAGATGCATCTTCGCGATTGGCCGAAGGACACAAATGGCACACATATCCTGCAATATCATTAGGATGGAACATGAAAAATGAGTCGTTCATGCAGGATGTAAATTTTATTGACAGGCTCAAAATCAGGGCAGGATACGGACAAACATCAAACCAGGCAGTTGATGCATACAGCACACTCGGCAGGTTAAGCTCAAGAAATTACAACTTCGGCAATACTACCTATGCAACAGGTTATTATGTTACCCAGTTACCAAACCCAAATTTAGGTTGGGAATATTCAGAAACCATAAACATGGGGCTGGATTTTTCGATGTTGAGAAATCGATTGTCAGGTACATTTGAGTATTACGTCACAAATACAAAAGATATTCTTTTGAGCCTGGGCTTGCCCCGTACGTCTGGTGTAAGCAGTTACACGGCCAATATTGGTGAAACACAGAACAAAGGTTTTGAACTGACTCTCAACGGAACAATTCTCGAAAATGTTAATGGCTGGACCTGGGAGGCAGGTATTAATTTCTATACAAATAATAATGAATTGGTTGCCCTGGCATCCGGACAAACCAGGGACGAAGGTAATGCCTGGTTTGTTGGTTACAGTATCAATTCTATTTATGATTATGAAAAAATCGGCCTTTGGCAGCAGGATGATCCCTATTTATCGGTATTGGAACCAGGAGGTAATGTGGGGATGATTAAAGTAAAATACACCGGAGATTATAAAGAGGATGGTACTCCGGTTAGACAAATCGGTCCCGATGACCGGCAAATTCTTGAAGTAGATCCTGATTTTCAGGGTGGTTTTAATACTAAGGTAGCTTATAAAGGATTTGATTTAAGCCTTATCGGAAGTTTCCAGAAAGGTGGAAT
>DAINOH010000131.1:0-8675 GCA_036735485.1 Draconibacterium sp.
CATTATAATAATTGTCGAAATTGAAAGTTGAATCGGGTAAGATTTCCAACTTTTGACTGAGTGAATCATGTTTAGCAGTCAGGTTGGCCATCTTTCTTGAAACAGTTGGATTAATATCAATCTGCAATAAATAAGTTCTGAGTTGTTCATAATATTTGTCATTCAGGGTATCCTCCATTAGTGTCAATTGCTTAATATTCAGCATTCTGTACATATTCCGGTAAATACCCTCATCACGCCGGTTAAACTCAAAATTATTCACTTTTACCCTGATGGTTTGTTCCATGAACTTATCCCTCCTGAAAGGTTTCGAATTCATATTATCGCGGGTATTCACCGGTTCTTCGGAATAATTTACACCATTATACAAAGTAAGCACAATGTATTTTTTATCTTCAGTAATCTTTAAAAATCCTGAATCTGCAACTGTAACACTTTCATTCGATTTGTTTCGCGTATGGTCGTAAATGAGTAAGTCGTACAAAACGTTGGTCTTTTTGTCTTTTCTTCCCACCTTAATACTGTACCCATCAATATCATTGGTAAATACTCCTTCCTGCAAAACGAGTTCAGGACGTTGTTGCTTTACACTAACCATCAGCGTGGTAAACTTCAGGTTGGTGTGTGGTAATATATTATTGGCAAAATAAAATGCCAGCGCAGACACAAGAATTGCAATTACAATGAGCGGTTTCATAATTCTGTACAGCGAAATACCGGCTGATTTCATGGCCACCAGTTCGTAGTTTTCACCCAGCGAACCAAAAGTCATGATTGAAGCTAAAAGAATTGACAATGGGAACGCGTAAGGTAATAAACCAAAGGAAGCATAAAAAAGCATTTCGGCTAAAATTTTCATACTGAGGCCTTTACCCACCAAATCGCCCACGTACCGCCACAAAAACTGCATCAGCAATACGAAAAGCACAATAAAAAAGGTCATAAAAAATGGCCCCAGAAATGATTTAATTACATACCAGTGTAAGCGTTTCATGCCATGCCTTTTGAAAAGGAATTTGGTGTAAAGCTATATTTTTTAAAGCTGATTTTTTGAATCTCTTGCCGATAAGAGAAATTTTATGAGATATTTAAACGGTAAATGAAGTTTTTTAAGATTTTTTATGACCCAAGTTTATGTTTCAGGTCGGCAATCTGGGTATTCCATAACTCTTTTGTTTCTTCCACTTCCGATTCTTCTGCAAAATCAATCACAATCAGTGAAACATCACCGGTAAGTTCATCCTGTGAAATTCTGAATTCAAAATAATAATTTTCGTTAACCCAGTTAAAGCGAACCAACCTGTTTTCTTTTTGCAGCGTTAATTCGGCAGTTTGCTCAGCTCCTTCCCAAACAAATACAAATTTCTTTCCCTTTACCTTTACATTATCGGCAAACCACTCTCCCAACCCCGATGCAGTACTTATCCAGTTATATAAAACCTTTGGGGAACAATTTAGTACGTATTCCTGCTGAATTCTAATTTTATCACTCATGCGTTTGATTTTGGGGCAATATAATATTTCTGCGTTTAACGACAAACAACGATATAAACAACATTTTAACCCCCGGGTGATTTTTTTTTGAAATAAATAGTGAAATTAAAATAAATACTATATTTGCACCTCGAAAAAAATGGCGAGGTAGCTCAGCTGGTTACCCGTCCGAACGGATTCATCCGGGCGGAGGGCGCATGATTCATAATCATGAGGTCAGCTGAAATTGAAATAGTTGTTATGGCGAGGTAGCTCAGCTGGTTAGAGCGCATGATTCATAATCATGAGGTCGCCGGATCATGCCCGGCTCTCGCTACAAAAACAGAAAGGTTGCAGTTGAAAGATTGCAGCCTTTTTTTTTGTAAAAATCTGTTCATTCAACAATTTGTCTAAGCTAAAAAGAAAGTTTCTTCAATCCCTGAATTGGCATTTACCTGTTTTTTCCTTTTCTTCGTAACCCTGAAAAAGCTGGCAGTATGAATTTCACGACAAAGAAAACGATATATTTTTCATTCATTCTATTAATTATACTTTCATTGGCAAGCAGTTGCAAGCTGTTTCAAAAAAAAGAAACACCAGCGCCTGTTGTCGCAATTAAAGAGCCTGTTAAAAAATATGGATTCCCGGTTGATTCGTTTAAAGTTGTTGACGGCTCTGTCGGTCATGGACAACATTTGAGTAGCATTCTCACAGGTTACGGAGTCGGGTTGGGGACCATTGATACGCTGGCAAAAATGTCGGTTGGCAAATTCGACCTCCGGAAAATAAGGGAAGGAAATAATTACACGCTCTTTCAATCGAATGATTCAACAAAAAAACCTCTCTATTTCGTTTACGAGATTTCTCCAATTAATTATGCCGTATTTCAACTTTCTGATTCACTACAGGTTTACACCGGTGAGAAGGAAGTGAATTACCGGGTAATGACAGCGCAGGGAGTTATCGAATCTTCATTGTGGAACACGATGAAAGCCAATAAACTGGACCCGATGCTGGCGTTGAAAATGGAAGAAGTTTATGCGTGGACTGTCGATTTTTTCGGTTTACAAAAAGGCGACCGTTTCAGGCTTATTTATGATGAAATTTATGTTGATTCGGTTTCAATCGGGATTAATTATATACATGCGGCGCAGTTTGATTTTTATGGCAAAGAGTTGTACGCCTTTCGTTTTCAACAAAACGACACGATTGGCTATTACAACGAAAAAGGTGAAAACCTGCAGAAAGCTTTTTTGAAAGCGCCACTGAAATTTTACCGCATCAGTTCAGGTTTTTCGTCCGGCAGAATGCACCCGGTTTTAAGAATTGTCCGGCCACACCACGGAGTTGATTATGCCGCCCCAAAAGGGACTCCGGTTTTGAGTATCGGGCAGGGAATTGTGGTTTCGAAAGGCTGGGCTGGTGGCGGCGGAAACACCATCAAAATAAAACACAATTCTGTTTATACCACTTCTTACATGCATCTTTCAGGTTATGCCGACGGAGTTTTTCAGGGCGCCCGGGTGCAGCAGGGACAGGTAATCGGATTTGTTGGCTCAACCGGACTTTCAACCGGGCCACACCTCGATTTCAGGGTTTACAAAGGAGGCAGCGCGGTGAATCCGCTTACCATCGAATCACCACCTGCCAAACCTGTTGATCCGAAATACATGCCGGAGTACACAGTTTTGAAAGATTCGCTGCTGAAAGATCTTCAGAAAATTGCCTGGAGAAATTATAATCTGCCTGAAGAATAAATCAGTACCCTTTATAATCAGTTTTCATGGCATTCAGCGTTTCGGGCAACCAAACCCGGTAACGTGTTCCTTCTGCCCAGGTATTTCCGGCTGAGCCGAAATCGCAAAAGCCAACCAGCTTCGGATTCCGGGTTTCTCCTTCCAGATCGGTTCCCAAAACCAGCGGGGCAGTAAAAGCCATCCACATATTTTCAGGTTTGTTCTGAAGTGGTAGCAGTTCAACAAAACCATCTTTTACCTGCACAACCGATGATTCGTCAACAAATCCGTCGTTAAAACGCGAATCGCGCGCCAAAACAACCGGACCGCGAACAATGGCCTGGTAACCATTTCGTTTCACCAATCTTCCCCTCATGTCAAGACTGATTTCCACCTCATCGCCTTTTTTCCACTTTCTCGCAATCGTTTTCCAATTACCGTTTTCAACCTGAACAGGTTCTTCATTATTGATTTTTACTGAATTAACATCACTCCACGCCGGAATACGAAGATTCAGTTTAAATTCAGTTTCTTTTTCGGGATCAACCCGAATTTTGATCTTCCCGGAAACCGGATAATCAGTTTCCTGTGAAATTGAAACTGAAACTCCGGTATTTGTTTTTGTTTTTATTGTTGACTGACCATAATAATTCAGATAAATTCCGTCATCACTTTTCATGGCGGCGAACTGCGGAATCAGCGCAAATCCGCGCGGACCATTGGCATTGCAGCAATTAATGTGCATCCCGCACTGTTCTTCTCCTTCGTGGCGGCGGCCTTCCAGCGGACTGTATTTGGCAATCTGGCTGCCATCTTCTTTCATCGACGCCATCAGCGCATTGTAAAATGTTTTTTCAATTTCATCGGCATATTTTGGATTTCCTGTTACCTGTAAAAGCGCATTACAAAGTTTCATCCATGTAATTGTCACGCAGGTTTCCATCGTATGATAAGTGGGCCTGGTCTGGTTGTCAATTCCATGATACCAGCATTCAAATGCAGAACCTGAGCCCGCAACGTTGATTTCTGTTTCAATAATATTTTCTGCAACCTTTTCCACTGCCTGCAAATAATCAATCGTTCCGGTTACCAGATACAACTGCAGCAATCCTTCGTAACACGACATCATTTCGTAAGCTTTTTGCCCATTTTCCCAACTCCACCATTCTTTTGGGTGTGGAAACCTGTCGGCAACAGGAATATTTACCTGTGCTTTGCTGATCAGTTTTGGTCCGTCAACTGTTTCCCACTGTTTTACAATGTATTCAGCAAAATCCAGATACCGTTTTTCTCTGGTATGGTTATACAAATAAACAATCGGTTCTAAAACAGAACTGCTGGCCATTCCGTGATAATTGCCGGTAAAAGTGATGTCTTTTTTCCCCGGGCCAACCTGCGTGAGAAGGTGGTCTGCCACTTTTTGTGCAGCAGCCAGTGCTTTTTTGTCACCTGTTATTTCGAAATACCGGATCAATCCCAGCATACTATATTTTCTGCCCCAGATATCCCACTGTGTAAGCTGTGCCTCGGGCGCATAATTTCCGATATAACCGTTTTCAAGTTGTGTTTCAAGCAGGCCTGCAACAGCCATTTGCATGGTTTTCATCAGTTCTGCATCCTGTTTGTATTTCCAGGCATCAACAGCCGAAAGCATCCATTTTCCCCAAAACTCGCTTTGCCACAACCGGGTTTCTGTTTGTGTTTTAAATGGTTCAATCAAATGTTCAATGTCTTGTTTTTTAATGCGTTCGTTAATACATAAATCGATAAACGAACCAGGATAGCCTCCAATTTTTACATCAGAAACCGATAACGTTGAAAGTTTCGGGCGATTTGCATTTTTTTCTTTTGAATTGCTTTTTGCAGATAAGCACTGAAAAACAAACAGTGAAATGATTAAAACGGCAGTCAGGTTTTTCATAGTTGGTTATTTTCGTTCTAAAAAAGTGAAAAATCATACAATAAAAAAGTGAATCCACGAATTTATTGAAGGATTTGAAATCTTTTATTTATCTGAATTTAAGTAAAAGCAGCTATTTCTGTGACCTGAGAATCAGCCTGATTTTAGCGTATTCCCTTCCAAAAGTTTCATCAAAGCGGTAATAGCTCCAACAATTCCGGCAAAAATACCAAACGATCTTTCGATGGTAATTCCCTGAGAAATAAAAATGAATGCTGCAATTGGAATGATAATCAGTAAAATCAGGTATTTTGCGTTCTTCCAGTTTCCTTTCAACCCGAGTTTATTTTCAATAGCTTTAATTTCAGACCGGGTAATGTGCTGATATACAAATTCCCTGAAAGAATTTATGTAAAAGCCGGGATACGGATTAAAACAGATCAGCATTTTTTCTGTGAGTTGATTGATTATTTTGTGGTTATTCCGGTTCATCAGGCCATCATCGGCTAAATCGTACAAAACAATTTTCTCATAGTTTGTAAGGTTTTTCCAGATGTTTACAAAATTTCGCTCCGGATTTATTTTCCTGTAATGTTTTTTAAGCGCTTCACCCGAAAGCCTTGTCTCTGCTTCGTTGAATTCAACCTGTGATAAATAACCATTATAAACAATATAATCTTCGAAAATAACTTTCCATCTTTTCCTGAGCTTGAATATTTCTGCTTTTTCGTCGGCATTTGCCTGGCCTGTTGTAACGTAATCGTCGTAATATTCTTCTATCAGTTCAAGTTCGAATGGCAAATCAATCACTATTTTTTTATCATGATTTTGGTTCAGCATTGTGAGCGCGTCGAGAAGTTCGCTGTGTTT
The DNA here is from genome assembly GCA_036735485.1 of Draconibacterium sp. Classification (GTDB taxonomy): domain Bacteria; phylum Bacteroidota; class Bacteroidia; order Bacteroidales; family Prolixibacteraceae; genus Draconibacterium. The sequence continues at coordinate 5,980 of DAINOH010000131.1, forward strand.
TTCAATTTCAGGTATGCACTCGTTGATTCCATAAATCCAGATAATCGTGGCTGATGATTTGAAATGAGGTTCCCACGAAAAATCGGGCCGCAACAATGTAATTGCCTGAATGGGTTCAATTTTCTTTATTTCTTTTTTGGGGTTATTAAAAACGTTTATGGTTTCAGCAAGAAATAACTCAGTGTTAAAGGATTTGAGTAAAATACGCTGGTTGGTTTCTTCTTTTAAAAAATCTAACCACGAAAACCGCGTAATCTCTGTTTTTTTATTGTCGAGATTCAGAAAAACCTTTGCTGCAAACTGCACCAACTGCCAGATACAAAAGGCGGCCAGGGTAAACACAAAAATCACAACAATAAAATATCCGATTGTTTTTTCCAATTTATCACCGGCTTCAACCCGAATTTTTCCTCTGTTCCCTTCAACCGGATAAAAAAGCAAATTGTCGGTCAGCGTCCATTCTGCCGGCTGCTCTTTGCCGGTAAGAAACTCACGATGACTGAACCCGATTTTAATCGGGTTGGGTAACCAGGCATATAATTTCTCCGAAATTGTTGAATTTGATTCGCTTTCTTCTGATTTTGATTTAATATTTTGATCATTTGAAACATATGAAACTTTCATCCCGTCAATTCCATCACCTTTTGTGCGACCAAACCAACCGGAATGATAGTTTTTATCCGATTTCAGAAGTTCAAGATTTTCATTGGCCACCTTAAAAAGCTGTTGTTGCTGCCAAAGTTTTTCCTCGAAATGCTTGACCGAAAAATAAGAATGGATAACCGGAATGACAGAAAATATTGCCAGCCACAAAAACAAAACAAACAGGTAAAACAGTTTTGATTTATGTACCGACGGAACCGTGCCTTCATCCGTTCGATTTCCATAATACATGAAAACAAAGGGTATAATGATGGCTGTTAATAACAAAATCACCAAAGGAAGGATGATGGTTTTGTCGAAAACTGATTTAGCAAATCCAAAGAAAATCATCGAAACAAGTAAAACGAAGATCAGGTTTTCAGGAAAATATTGAATCTTAAAATATTCTTTTGGCCTGAATTCATTGCGGTTCAGGAAAATTATGGTGGTTAAAAAGGTGAGCCCCACACTAAGTACCTGCAGTAATAAAACGTTTACAACATCGGCCTGTGTCATAAAACTCCAGATTCCGGCAACGGAAATTAACCCGAGGATAATGAGCATTCCTTTATAAATGTTGTAATTGGGCTGATAAAATGACAACCATTTTATAAACCTCAGAAAATCGGGCTCTCGCTCTTTATTTCTGAAAGCAAGAATAAACAACACAATAGAACCAATGGTAAACACCTGCAAACCAATGGTAAGAAAAAATGTTATCAGAAAAATCCGGGCATTCTTGTTATCCGTCTGGTTCAAATCGAGCAATGTAATATGAAACAATTGGGTTTCTTTAATCGGTACAATTCGTGCCATCCATCTGGTTTCGTTGTACCTGATCCGTACTTTGTCATTAATTTTCAACTTAATGGCATTTAATATTCCCGGATTCGATTCACACTCTTCAATAAAATTTTCGTGCAGGCTTTTTGTATTTTTTGAATGATAAAGAACTTTACCTGTTTTATCGATCACAACAAACTGAATATCGTTGGGAAGAACCTGTTTGTAGAGCGATGGTATTTTTGAAGTAATTGCGAGCACCATCTTTTTTCCATGCTTCGAAGCATCAAACGAAATGGCAGTTTCCTGATAACCCGTATTATACGATTTTATTGATTCGATAAAATACAACGAGTTTTCCGAACTTACCCATGCAAGATTGGTATCAGCAATACTTTTGAAATATTGTCTTTCGCTTAGATTTACCTCCATTGCATCCGAAAAAGCTGTGCGGGTATAAGCTTTTCGCACAATTCCCAATGAATCGATCAGGATAATTTCATTGAGCGGAAACCGGCAACTCAATTTGTCGTTTTTTTGAAATGCCGTGTCCGACTTAAAAGCTTTTATTACTGAATATGCAACTTCTGATTGAGTACTGTCTTTTTCCGAAATTGCATAGCCCAGTTTTTTTAACGTATCAATTTCGGATGTTACATTGGTTAAAAGCAAATCTGAAATCATTTCAATGCGCTTCGAAATTTCGTACCGGTCAACAAACTGGTGTTTTATAATACTGATAACAAGCAGTACAAACAAGGCACTGCCAAACAGAATAGATACACCGCTCCCCGAAACATCAAAAGCTTTTAACCTTTCGCGCGGGCCGATAAATATGGTTTTCAGAACCGGCATGGCCACAAGAATTAACAGCAGAATACCGGCAACCATAATCAGAATCCAGGTATTGAAGGTTTGTGTAATTGTTTTGTAAACACCGTTGTCAATAATTCCGGCAATGTAGATTCTGCTTCCGTTAAAATCAACCGGAAGAATCATTACATGTTTTTCTTTTCCCCTGATTTTTAAAACCTGGTAAACTCCTCCCTGCGATCGGTTGGTACTGTCGCACAATGGCTGCGGGGTTGTGATATCGGGGAGATTATCGCCGTTTGAATTGTAATACACTTTCGTGCTGTCAAACAAGGTAATATTTTCAAAAAGCTCATCAAATTTCAAGCCTTCCATGAACTTTCCAATCGGAACCTTATAAAACAGGCCATCGAAGATTGCACGTTTGCCAGTACCGGCAATATTCGCATTTTTAAAAT
>DAINOH010000132.1:0-8626 GCA_036735485.1 Draconibacterium sp.
GGGATTATTCTTTGTTTCCGGCATCCTGCTGCTGACCGGAATTCTGCTGATTCTTCGTGAATTTCTTTTCAGCATCGAAAAATCAGGTTCTGCCGGATTCGGGAAAAAACGGCTGATTTTGCTGAACTTAGTAAGAAACAAAGCGCGGTCGATGAGGGTGATTACGTTGTTTGCCATTGGCACATTTATGGTGGTCTCCACGGGTTCAAACAAGCTCGATTTGTCGGCAGGAGCGCAGAAAAAAATCAGCGGAACCGGCGGTTTTCTCTTTTTTGCCGAATCATCGGTGCCGGTGCTTTTCGATATCAACGACAAGAACAAACGGGCTGACGAAGGTATGATGGAAGATTTTTCTGCGGTACAATTTATGAAAGTGGAGGGCGACGATGCCAGTTGTTTAAACCTAAACCGCATTTCGCAGCCTGCCATTCTCGGCGTTGAACCGGCTGCGCTTGCCGGACGATTTTCGTTTGCCGTAAAAACCAAAGAAACCGGTGAAACCGACCCGTGGCTGGCGTTGAAACAAACCAATGACGACGGCACCATTCCTGCCATTGCCGACCAGACCGTGATTCAGTGGGGACTCGGCATGAAAGTAGGCGATATTCTTCTGTACCAGAACGAAAAAGGAGACACGCTCAGGCTGAAACTGATTGCCGGAACCACACCTTCTGTTTTCCAGGGATTTGTGATTATTTCGACACAGAATTTTCTGCAAAATTATCCCACCCATAGCGGAACTTCGGTTTTCCTGGTGGAAGGCAAACCTGAAAACCAGCAACCAATCGGCGACGAACTGAATTCGGTTTTCAGGGATTATGGCTGGGAAATGACAACCACCGTGAGCCGGCTGGTGGAATTTTACTCCATCACCAACACCTATCTTTCCATTTTTATGGCACTCGGCGCGCTGGGTCTGATTCTCGGAACCATCGGCTTGGCGGTGATTCTGGCGCGTTCGCTGCTGGAACGAAAACGCGAAATTGCTGTGATGCTCGCCACCGGATTCGATACAAATCCCATTTTCAGAATCATTGCTTTTGAATATTTTATTTTATTGGTTGCCGGCGTTTTAACCGGGCTGCTTGCTGCGGTAACAGCAGTTTTACCCGCTTTCCTTTCACCGGGTTCCGATGCGTCGGGAAGCACAGTGGCATTGGTGGTTGCGCTGATTCTGGTGAATGGTTTTATCTGGATTGCAGTGCTGACAAAAGCCATGTTGCAAAAGAAAAACCTTGTGGCTGATTTGCGGGTGGAGTGATTATGATGGTCAATTTTCCGTATTTTCGTTTCCAAATTTGAATTCAAAGATGAGCAACCAGCCGCTGGCAGAACGATTGAGACCCAAAACGCTTGATGATTACATCGGGCAGGAACATTTGGTGGGTAAAAACGCTGTGTTGCGGAAAATGATTGAATCGGGGAATATTTCTTCGATTATTTTGTGGGGGCCGCCCGGCGTGGGAAAAACAACGCTGGCAAAAATTATCGCCAACACGCTGAACCGGCCGTTTTACACCCTAAGCGCCATCAACTCGGGAGTTAAAGACATCCGCGAAGTGATTGACAAAGCCAAAAAACAGCAGTTTTTCAGCAAACCCAATCCCATTTTGTTTATCGATGAAATTCACCGTTTCAGCAAATCGCAACAGGATTCGCTGCTGGGTGCAGTCGAAGACGGAACCATCACGCTGATTGGCGCCACCACCGAAAACCCATCGTTTGAAGTCATCACTCCCCTGCTCTCGCGTTGCCAGGTTTATATTCTCGAACCGCTTGACAAAAACGGGTTGCTGAAATTGATTGACACGGCCCTTGAAAAAGACACTGAATTGAAAAACAAGAAAATCACCATTGCTGAAGACGAAGCAATGCTGCGTTTTTCGGGAGGCGATGCGCGCAAATTGCTGAATGTGCTGGAGCTGGTGGTGCAGGCCGAAGAAGGTGACGAAATTGAAATCACCAACGACAAAGTACTGAACCGTTTGCAGAAAAACCTTGCCATGTACGACAAGCAGGGCGAAATGCACTACGATATTATTTCAGCATTTATAAAAAGTATTCGCGGTGGCGACCCCGACGCGGCGGTTTACTGGCTGGCCCGGATGCTGGAAGGTGGCGAAGACATAAAATTCATTGCCCGCCGGATGCTGATTTTATCGGCTGAAGATGTGGGGCTTGCCAATCCGAATGCCCTGCTGCTGGCGCAAAGCACTTTTGATGCCGTTCATAAAATCGGGATGCCCGAAGCGCGGATTATTCTTTCGGAATGTGCCATTTATTTAGCGACTTCGCCAAAAAGTAACTCAGCTTACGAAGCCATCGATGCAGCCATTTCGGTGGTTCAGAGAGACGGTAATCTGCCGGTTCCGTTACACATCCGCAACGCGCCCACAAAACTCATGAAAGAAATCGGTTATGGCAAAGACTACAAATACGCCCACGCTTACGAAGGCAATTTTGTGGAGCAGGATTTTCTTCCAAAAAAAATTATAAAAGAGCGATTTTACAAACCACAGAACAACCAAACCGAAATAAAGATTCTGGAACGGCTGAAAAGATGGTGGGGTGAAAGGTTTTGAAGAAGTTGACAGCAGGCAGTAAATAGTTGGCAGGATAAGAAATGCTTGAATGCGAGAATACATCAGTACATGTATGAAAATAAGGGTAAAAATTCCATGTAAACCTGTATAAATTTACTGTTCAATCCGAAAATTTTGAAAGTACATTGCTAACACCATTTAGCAACCGGATTATTGTCCGGGGAAATGGCAAAAACTGAATCTTTTAAAACTTTCGGATTATGAAGAATCAAAACAATTTTACCCGGAGAAGTTTTTTGGCAACCACTGCCACTGCTGCTGCCGGAATTACAATCGTACCTTCAAATGTCATTGCCGGATTGGGGCACAAAGCACCCAGTGATAAGCTGAATATTGCCGGCGTGGGTGTTGGCGGCATGGGTCGAGGTAACCTCAGAAACATGAATTCTGAAAACATTGTGGCACTCTGCGATGTTGACTGGGCTCATTCAGAAAGATGTTTCAACGACTTTCCCAATGCGAAAAAGTACTGGGACTGGCGTTTGATGTACGATGAAATGGGAAAAGACATTGATGCGGTGATGGTGGCAACTGCCGACCATTCTCATGCCATTGTTGCTTCTCATGCCATGACTTTGGGAAAACATGTATATGTGCAGAAACCACTGACGCACACAGTTTATGAATCGCGTTTGCTGACAAAACTGGCCGAAAAATACAAAGTAGCCACATCAATGGGAAACCAGGGATCGTCGGGCGAAGGAGTACGCCTGATTCAGGAATGGTTGTGGAACGGCGAAATTGGTGAGGTTACAAAAGTGGAAGCTTTTACCGACCGTCCGTTGTGGCCACAGGGACTGGCAAAACCTGAAGTGGGAATGTGGGTTCCGGAAACCATGAACTGGGATTTATTTATCGGACCGGCAAAAATGCGTCCGTACCACAGAATGTACACACCCTGGAATTTCCGCGGCTGGTGGGATTTCGGAACCGGAGCGCTTGGCGACATGGCCTGCCACATTCTTCACCCTGTTTTTATGGGGTTGAAATTGGGTTATCCGACCCGCGTTCAGGGAAGTTCTACTGATGTAATGACCGATTCTGCTCCAAATACCGAGATTGTAAAACTCGTTTTCCCGGCTCGTCCGAAATCAAAAGATTCAAAAATTGCTTTCCCTGAAGTGGAAGTAACCTGGATGGATGGCGGAGTTCAGCCGATGAAACCAATTGGCTGGCCCGAAGGAAAATCGATGAATGATGATGGTGGTGGCGTTATTTTCCACGGAACAAAAGATAAAATCATTTGCGGTTGTTATGGCGTAAGACCGTGGCTGCTTTCGGGCAGAGTACCGAACGTACCGAAAACGATTCCACGTGTAGAAACAAGCCACGAACAGGATTGGATTCGCGCTTGCAAGGAAACGGCAGAAAGCAGAAAAGAAACAGCTTCACCATTCTCTCAGGCTGGTCCATTTAACGAAATGGTGGTAATGGGAGTACTGGCTGTTCGTTTGCAGGGACTGGAAAAAGAACTGCTTTGGGATGGCCCGAAAATGGAATTCACCAATATTCGTGATAATGAAGAGCTGAAATTCTGTCTGGATACAGGTTTAAAAATTGTTGACGGACACCCGAGTTTCAACCGTAAATACACCGACCCGGTAAATGCGAAAGCATTTGCTGCTGATTTGATAAAACACAACTACAGAGAAGGATGGAAATTGCCGGAAATGCCGGCTTAAAATAAGGGGAACAAAAAAAGGCTGCGTTTGCAGCCTTTTTTTGTAGTTCATATCAGATTATCAATACTCTTTTTCACCAAAATGTTTCATAAACTGCACCCTGTCGTACATTGTAGCGTGCTCAAAGTTTTTCATACCCAGTTTACCCTGAAAATCAGAAATATTTTTATAGCCTTTCCCATCCATCCAATCAGCGATTCCGTTGTTCATTTCAGTAATAAAACCAGGGCCCTGACGATAAATTTCAGAAGCTACCTGAACAGCAGACGATCCTGCCAGTAAAAATTTAACGGCGGTTTCAGCAGAATGAATTCCAGTGGTACCCGCCAGACGACAGGCTGTTTTACCGGATAATGTTCCAATCCAGCGCAATGGCAGAAGATATTCTGTTTCGTTACTTAAAACATCAGCGGAAACAACTTTTTCCTCGTTAATATCAATGTCGGGCGAATAAAAACGATTAAACATCGAGATTCCGGCAATTCCTGTTTGCGAAAGCCTGATAACCATATCGGCCAGGTTTGAAAAATAAGGACTGATTTTTACGGAAACAGGAATTGAAGTGTATTTCAGAATTCTTGAAATTACATCGAAATAGTATTTTTCGTGGTCACCACTGTTCAGTTTCAAACTTGCATTTGAAACATAAAGATTCAGTTCAAGTGCATCGGCGCCCGCATCCTGCAGTTTGTAAGCAAACGACATCCATTCGTTTGAACTCACACAATTTACACTGGCTACAACCGGAATATCAACGGCTGATTTAACATCGCTGATGAGTTTTGTATATTTCTTCAGATTTTCATCTTTGATCACATAATCGAAATAATCCAGGTATTCCGGATCATTGTGCAATTCATCACGCAAACCCAACTCTTCTTTTAACTGATATTGAATTTCCTCTTCAAAAATCGATTTAAGCACAACAGCGCCTGCACCAGCGTTTGCAAGCTTCCTGATTTGTTCCACATTACCGGTAATACTGCTGCTGGCGGCAATAACAGGGCTTTTCAGTTCCAACCCGAAAAACCTGGTAGATAATTTTGCTGTCATTTTGTACTTTTTTGGTTATGATTTTAATGGTCGTAATAATAAGGTTATTTGCACAAGAAATGTTTACAATTTACGCTGTAAATATTTATCCATGTTTTCGGCAGCTTTTCTGCCATCACCCATTGCAAGAATCACAGTTGCCCCTCCCCGCACGATATCTCCACCGGCGAATAATTCCGGAATAGAGCTTTGCATGGTTTCTTTGTTTACTTCAATGGTTCCCCAGCGGCTTACTTTGAGTTCCTTCAATGCAGATGGAATCAGCGGATTTGGAGAAACGCCGACGGCCACTACCACCAGGTCAACATCGATATCGTATTCCGAACCTTCGATCACAACCGGGCTGCGACGGCCAGATGCATCGGGTTCGCCCAATTCCATTCTTTGAACACGCATTTTGTTGACACGCCCGTTTTCATCAGCAAAATACTGAACCGGATTTGATAGATTAATGAATTCAATCCCCTCTTCCATGGCATGATGAACTTCCTCAACACGTGCCGGCATTTCCTCGCGCGAACGGCGGTAAATAATCATCGCCCTTTCGGCACCCAATCGTTTGGCAGTGCGGACAGAATCCATGGCTGTGTTTCCACCTCCGATTACAGCCACATTTTTCCCACGCAGCACAGGTGTGTCATACTGATCACTCGCTGCATTCATCAGGTTCACCCGGGTGAGATATTCATTGGATGAAAGAATTCCGTTGTAGTTTTCACCGGGAATATTCATAAACCGCGGCAAACCGGCTCCCGATGCCACAAAAAATCCTTTGAAACCTTCTTCTTTCAAATCGTCGAAACTGGCAGTTTTCCCGACAATAAAATTGGTTTCGAATTTCACCCCCATTTTCTGAAGGTTTTGCAATTCCACATCAACAATATTGTTTGGAAGCCTGAATTCAGGAATTCCATATTTCAAAACACCCCCGATTTCATGCAGGGCTTCAAAAACTGTAACATCATAACCCAGTTTCACCATATCACCTGCAAACGAAAGCGAAGCCGGACCTGAGCCAATGGCTGCCACTTTTATGCCGTTCGGGATTTTTATTTCCGGAACAGATATTTGTCCGCTTTCACGTTCGAAATCGGCAGCAAAACGTTCCAGGTGTCCAATAGCAACAGGTACTTTCTGCATTTTTACAGTATAAAAACATTGCGCTTCACACTGTTTTTCCTGGGGGCAAACACGTCCGCAAACTGCGGGTAACGATGAAGTTTCTTTTAAAGTTTTTGCAGCTTCCAGAAACTCTCCCCTTTCAATATTTTTTACAAACTTCGGGATATTGATACTGACTGGACAACCTTCGATACAGGTCGGAGTCGGGCAGTCGAGACAACGTCGGGCTTCTGCCATTGCCTGCTCCGGAGTAAGTCCAAGATTCACTTCTTTATCCTGGTACTTGATTCGTTCCAGGGGTTCGCGTTCCGGCATTTTTACCCGAATTAGACTGGTACGTTCTTTATTGGGTGTTGCTTTTCTCAGAACAGCGCGCCACTCTTTTTCGCGCTCTGCTTTTAAATATTCCTGGTAATCTGCCATTTTCTATTTCGTTATTGTATTCCACATTTCTGTAGCTGAGATTTCCTCTTTTTTATATCCATTCAGCCTCAGTATCAATTCATCGAAATCAACATTATGCGCGTCAAATTCAGGTCCGTCAACACAGGTGAATTTTGTTTGCCCTCCTACCGAAACACGGCAGGCACCACACATTCCGGTTCCGTCAACCATGATGGCATTCAAACTGGCTTGTGTGGGAATATTATATTTTTTGGTCAGCATTGAGGTGAATTTCATCATAATAGCCGGGCCGATGGCAACACATTCATCAATTTTTTCACGTTGAATTACTTCTTCTGCCCCGGCTGTTACTAATCCTTTTTTTCCATACGAACCATCATCTGTCATGATAATCACTTCATCTGACCATTTTCTGATTTCATCTTCAAGAATAATCAGGTCTTTATTCCGTGCAGCAAGAATGGAAATCACCCGGTTTCCGGCTTTTTTAAACCCTTCAACAATCGGGAGCATCGGCGCCACTCCCACTCCGCCACCACATGCTAATATGGTTCCGGCTTTGTAAATGTGGGTGGCCTGACCAAGCGGACCAACCAAATCGTGCACAAAATCGCCCGGATTGAGTTGTGCCAGCTTTGTGGAACTCACACCCATTGTTTGCACAACCAGCGTAATTGTTCCTTTTGAAGTATTGGAATCGGTAATTGTAAGCGGAATTCGTTCACCCTTTTCATCAACACGCAAAATAATGAAATGGCCCGGTTTTCGTGAACGGGCAATCCGGGGAGCTTCCACCACCAGTTTTACCACTTTATCAGAAAACCATGTTTTTTCGGTAATCAGATTCATTGATTGATGTTTCTTTTTAAATGAGCGCTAAAAATAATAAGCTTCATGAAATAAATAAACTTATTATGATTTGTTTAAGAAATATATAAAACAAAAAGCCGGACATTGCTGTCCGGCTTTTCTGTATAAAGAAATTTTTATTCTTATTCCTTTTCTTCAGCTTTAGTTTCCTCAACAGGCTGAACATCTTCCACAACTTTAGCTTCTTCTTTAGCAGTTGTTTTGGCTTTCGGAGCTGCTTTTTCAGCAACAGTTTCCTCAGCTTTTTTACCAGCTCCGCGGCGTGAGCGGCGTTTTTTACCTTTTCCTGCCTCTTCTTTGGCTGCCAACATTGCTTCGTTGTAGTCAACCAATTCGATGATACACATTTCGGCATTGTCACCCAAACGGTTACCGGTTTTCAGGATACGCGTATATCCTCCCGGGCGATCGGCGATTTTTGCAGAAATATTGCGAAAAAGCTCAGAAACAGCCTCTTTATCCTGCAGGTAGCTGAAAACAACCCTGCGCGAATGAGTTGTGTCGTCTTTTGCTTTAGTAATTAATGGTTCAACATACGAACGCAAAGCCCTTGCTTTGGCAATTGTAGTTGAAATTCTCTTGTGAATCAAGAGAGAACTGGCCATGTTTGACATCAACGCTTTGCGGTGTGCACTTTTACGACCAAGATGGTTTACTTTTTTATTATGTCTCATTGCTAATTACTCCTTGTCCAATTTATACTTCGAAATATCCATTCCAAAATTTAACCCCATATTATCCAGAAGGTCGTCCAACTCGGTCAGTGATTTTTTACCGAAGTTCCTGAATTTGAGCAGATCGTTACGATTGTAGGTAACTAGGTCACCCAGTGTATCAACATCGGCTGCTTTCAGGCAGTTCAATGCGCGAACTGACAAATCCATATCGACT
>DAINOH010000133.1:0-8582 GCA_036735485.1 Draconibacterium sp.
AGTTCTTTGGCAAATTCCACCTCGCGCGCTTTGTCCCAAACGTAAATGTGAACAGCTCCTATCATCTTATCCATCGCCGGGAAACGTTTTCCCTTTTCCTTCAGGCTGATTACGTTGTTCTTTTTCCAGATGTAATCACGGTAAGTTTTGGCCTGTGCTACGTAACCGCCCTTATCGAAAAAGTGGTAGCTGACTTTACGTGAATAACCAAATTTCTGCATTGAAGGAAACCAAACCGGGGAGAAAGTTACCAGCCCATCCGTTCGTTGAGTTCGCAATCCGGCATCATAGGGTGTTTCAAGAATGGCCATGTAACCATTTTCCAGTTTATCGTCAACCATTCCCATCCATGCCATCGCCAGTCCACCTCCTGTATAAAAGGAAATACCGCTGCTCATCGGGTATTCTTTGTCATCGGCCGGGAGCAGCAGACCTTCACCATCAGTCATCAGCACAAAATGATTTTTGTCGGGCGTTTCAAATGCAGCCGGAAATTCAAATTCCTCAACCGGCATTTCATTATCTGCCGTTAAAATAATTTCGAAAGAGGCATTATCATTCAGCTTTACTTCAGCTTCAAATCTGAATTTGCCTGAAAATAAAATTATTAGTGAGTTCGCGGTCCGGGTGGTTTTTTCAACGCTGAAATTACCTGGCAGTGCATTTTGTTTCCATACTTTGTTGCATCTTTTATCGGTAACAGAAAAAAGTGCGGTTTGATCGTCAAATTGGATATTCAGCACAGAATTGCCCAGTTTGATTATTTCAGACTGTACATTCAGAAACGGACAAATCAGCAGGAAGGTGATAATGGTCTTTTTTATCATCGGTATTAGTTTGTTTAAGTTTGGGGTAAATATAAAATAAAATGAGGCTGTTTTTTTCGAAACAACCTCATTTGCTTTTTATCTGATGTCTTTTTCAATCCAGCCCGACCGGTCTGGTCCTTCAGGAGCTTTTACTTTTTTGGGAGGATTCTTTTCCAGTTCTTTCAGCAACACTTCCACTGCTTTTTCAATACCCGGATCAATCCCTTTTGCTAATTGTTCCGGACGATCAACCACTTCGATATCAGGGTAAACTCCGATTCCTTCGATGATCCATTCCCCGTTTTCATCGAAAATTCCGAAACGCGGAACCGAAATGTAACCACCGTCAACAAGCCGGGCATTGCCTGAAATGCCAACCAATCCGCCCCAGGTTCTTGTGCCGATGAGCTGCCCCAGTCCTTTTTTGCGGAAATAATAAGGGAAAGCATCACCACCCGATGAAGAGTAACCGTTGATGAGCATCACTTTCGGGCCGTTATGCGAAACGCCGGGTGTTTTATTGGGAACCAGTCCGTTTCGGTTCCAGTAACTTAAAGTTTTACGGTCGAGGAGGTCAGCCATCACATCGGGTATGAAACCTCCGCCGTTGTAACGATCATCGATTATCAGCGCTTCTTTGTCGTGGTAGGCATACATTCCTTTATAGAGTTCACGGTTTCCATCTGTCGATGTATTCGGAACGTGAATGTAGCCAATTCTTCCCCCCGAAAGTTTGTCAACCATGGCGCGGCGTTCAATTACCCAATTGTAATACAATAAGTTAAGTTCGCTTTTTATCGGTTTAATAGTGTAGGTTCTGGCACCATCCATGCCGGGTTTGTCGTTGATGCCCACTTCAACCTGTTTGCCTACAGTATTCTCAAGAAATTCATAAGGATTTAATGAAGTGGTTATTTCTTTCCCGTTAATCGATACAAGATAGTCACCTTCTTTTACATTCACACCCTGTTCTGTAAAAGGCGAGCGCAGCGATTCGTCCCAGTTCTGACTTTTGTAAATTTTTCCGATTTTGTAATAACCGGCTTTTTCATCGGCTGTGAGCCTGGCTCCCAATAATCCGCCGTCCACTCTTTCGGGTCTTTTAAAATCACCCCAGTCAACATATGAATGCCCGGTGTTCGATTCGGCAATCATTTCACCCAACACAAAATCAAGATCAGCCCGGTGACCAATATATGGAACCAGTTGACTATAACTTTTTTTAATGGCTTTCCAATCAACTTCATGCAGGTTGCCCACATAAAAATAGTCGCGGAAAATACGCCAGCCATCGTTGAAAACCTGCTCCCATTCTTTCATCGGGTCAATTTTCATCTGCATGTCATCCAGCTTCAGTTTGCCGGCATCCGGTTTCTGGCCGGGTGCTATTTTCGCAATTCCGAAATCGCCGCCTGATCGATACAAAAACGATTTGCCGTCAGCCGAAACAGTCGCCTGCATCACGCGCTCCATAATTTCTTCCTCTTTTTCGTCGGCAATGTTGTATTTTTTCAGTTTTCCATCACTGATGTACAAAATCCCACCTTCGATAGGTTCGAGGTTATTGTAATTGCCCGATTTCAGAGGCAGGGCAACAACGTGGTTGCTGATTCCGTCAAAATCGATTGAAACAGTGACTCCTTCTTTTTTCTCTGTTTTTTCAGCTTCCTTTTTATCTTTTGCATCTTTTGCATCTTTTGCGACTTCTGCAGTTTTTGCTTCATCCTTCACCGGTTCAACATCGTTTTTGTATTTAAAAAGCTTGTCGCCGGCGGCTTGTAACGACATGGCATAAATACGGGTGGAGTTGTTGTAAACGTAATTGAATTCGAAGCTTGAGAAATCGAGGTTAAAATCGCGGTCGGAAAGGAAATAAATGAACTTACCGTCAGTGGAGAAAACTGCCGAGTAATCGTTAAACTGGCCATCGGAAAGCTGGTAACTTTTCGCATCAGCAATATTATAAACCCAGATGGTTGTGTTGCTGTTGCCTGCCTGTTTTTCATAGGCCACCCATTTTGAGTCGGGCGAGAAAACGTAGGATCTGATTTCGTTTTCGGTTGCCTTGTCGATAATCGTTTCCTTTTTGGTTTGAACATCCAGTAATTTCAGTTGTAAGGTGCGATCGGAATAAAGGATGTATTTGCTGTCGGGCGACCACTCTGTGTCGTATTTCCAGGCTGAAGAACCCGTGGTAAGTTGTTGTGGTTGGGCTCCTTTTTTATTTTCGAGAAGGTAGATTTCGTATTCACCGGTTGCATCGGAATAGTAGGCAATGTATCGTGCAGCGGGCGACCAGCTTGGATAAATTTCCCTGGTTCCCTGCGTATTAGTGAGATTTTCGATTACACCTTTCTCCGCCGGAACTGAAAAAATATCACCGCGTGCATCCAGCAAAACACGTTTGGCCGTTGGCGAAACCGCATAACTGTGAACATCATTCTTTACATTTTTATAGTAGGAAGCCAGGTTTGGATTATCGAAATTGATATTGACGATGATTTTGTCAGTTTTACCAGTTTCGAGATTCATTTTATAAAGGAAGCCACCTTTTTCAAAAACAAGCTGTCCATTGCTGCCCGAGGGCCAGAGCACATCAAAATCTGTATAATCGGTGAGCTGTTCCACTTTTTTCGTTTGTGTATCGTAGCTGTAAATATTCAGCCGGAGATTGCGGTCGGAAGCAAAAAAGATTTTGTTGCCAAACCACACCGGAAACTGGTCGGAACCTGCAAAATCTGTAATTTGTTCCGAACCGTCTTTTTCGAGGTCATAAATCCAGAGTTGGGTTGCGCGTCCGCCTTTGTAGCGTTTCCAGGTACGGAACTCGCGGTCAACCGGTGTAAAACAGATTTTTTTTGCATCGGGTGAAAAAACGGCAATCCCGCCATTTACAATCTGCAGCGGTTTTTCCATCCCGCTTTCAATGTTCACAGTGTAGTATTTTCCGTTTCTGTCGCCAAATTCGGTGCGATTGGCTCTGAACAGAATATTTTTGCTGTCAGGTGTCCAGTCAAGAATTACATTGTCGTAACCACCGCGGGGCGGCATCACTCCGACAGAATTGTACCAGGTAAGCTGACGCGGTTTTCCTCCTTCGGCAGGCATTATATAAACCTGGCGGCTGCCGGAATATTCTGCCGAAAAAGCAATCCATTTTCCATCGGGCGAAATTTTGGGGAAAAGTTCAAAGCCTTCGTGCGATGTCAGTCTGCGTGCTTCACCGCCATTTGCCTGAACGGTCCAGATGTCACCGGCATATACAAATGCCACAAGGTTGTTATTGATATCGGGGAAACGCATCATCCGCGCATCGTTGGCGGCATTTCCCGAAAGAGAGGCTGCAAGAAAAAGTATTGCCAGCCATGATTTGAATGCAGTTTTTAACATAGTTTTTCTATTATGATTTTAAAATGAACTTTTAATTCAGAACAATGCTGATAACAGATTAGTTGGTTTTTATTGAAGAAAATTACTTACAGATACAATAACTCCCCGATTTTTCCCAGCGCTTCGGTAGCTTTCATTTCCAGAAAAATATCAGTCAGTGAATTGGTGAAGTGGGTGGGCTGAATATTAATTTCGATAATTTTTGCGCCGTGTTCTTTTGCAATTTCCGGAATTCTTGCAGCCGGCAGCACCTCTGCGTTGGTTCCGATGATAATCATCACATCGGCTTTTGCCGCTTCATCAAACGATCGTTTCTCCACCAATCTGGGGATGGGCTCATGAAAAAACACGATGTCGGGTTTAAGAATTCCTTTGCAGATGTAGCAGGTGGGCGGCAGAAAATTTAGATTGGCAAAACTGAGATCATATTCCGAATGACATTGTGTGCAAACCAGTTGTTTATAAGTTCCGTGTAATTCACAAACCCTTTTGTTCCCGGCTTTCTGGTGTAAATGGTCAATATTTTGGGTAATAACCGATTCGAGGTAGCTGCGTTCTTCCATTTTTGCCAGCGTGAGATGCGCAATATTCGGAGCGGCATCACCAAGTTTATCGTAAAAAATCTCCTTAATTACTTTCCATGATTGATAGGGTTTAGTCTTAAAGAAATCGATTTCGAGGTAAATCGGGTCCACCCTGTTCCACAATCCATTTTCGCCCCTGAAAGGTGGAATGCCACTCTCCACCGAGATTCCGGCACCCGTAAAAGCCACTGTGTAACGCGATTTTCGGATGATTTCAGCAGCTTTTTCCAGCAGTTCGATATTCATAATTTGTTTAAAAATATCCCGGCAACTCAGGTTGAACTGCCGGGAAAATTACATTTAACAGTCAGAGTTATTTTTATACTTCTTCTTCCTGAATATCTTTTGTCACAGTAACAGTGGTGTCTTCATTAAACCTGATTTTAAAATTCAGCTTTCTGAATACCGAAATCATCGGTTTGTTATCGCGCGTGGTTTCAGCCACAAGTCTTTTTACACCCCGTGCTTTGGCAATTTCAACACAATATTCTGTCAGAATATGGCCCAGTTCCTTCTTTTGCCATGCATCGGTAATCAAAACGGCATATTCCATCAGTTCAACATCCGGGTCGGCAATCAGCCTTCCAACGCCAATCAGTTTTTTATGACCATTATCTTCCAGCTCGGCAACAATACCAATTTCCCTGTCGTAATCGATAAAACAGTATTTCGATGCAATTTCGTGTGAATCAAAATAAAAATCATACCTGAAGCGGTGATATATTGATTCTTTCGAGCAACTTGCCAATAATTCAAGCCACATGGGTTCATCCTCTGGTTTTATCGGACGAAGCAAAATATCGGTGCCATCAGCCAGTTTTGATGGTTTGATAAGGCTTTCGGGATAAGGACGTAAAATGAGGTGAGAGTAGTCTTTCACCGGTTTTTGCATTACTTCATCGTCAACCACAATGCGTGCATCGAGTGCAATAACATCTTTTGCATTTACAATCAGTGGGTTGATATCGAGTTCCTTGATTTCGGGATAATCGGCAGCCAGGTATGACATGCGGATGAGAACTTCAACCAGTTTGTCGATATTTTTCGGAGCATCGCCACGCCAGCCTTTTAATAGCGGGTAAATTTGCAGCGATTCAAGCATTTGTTTTGCAAGTCGCTCGTTTAATGGCGGAAATTCGAGTCGTTTGTCTTTGAAAAGTTCAGCGGTGGTTCCACCCATTCCCACCAGCATCACAGTTCCGAAAACCGGGTCTTTTTTGATGCCAATAATCAATTCAACTGCGTCGCGGGTATCGACCATGATTTGCACGGTCACCCCGTCAATCCTTGCATCCGGCCTTTTTTCCTGGGCCGTTTTTACCATGTTTCGGAAGGTGGCGCGCACCATTTCTTCGTTTTTGATATTCAATGCCACTCCGCCAACGTCTGATTTGTGGGTGATATCAGGCGAATAGATTTTCAATACTACAGGATATCCTTTTTGTTCGGCAATTTTTACTGCTTCGTCCTCGGTATAAGCAGGTTGCGGATGCGTGGTAATAATTCCATAATCGTTCACCAGCATTTTTGAATCATCTTCGTTCAGAACCCTGGCTTTGGGAAAAATCTCGTTGATGTACTTTTTACGGAGTTCAGCCCTGTCGTACCCAAAAGAAACCGGTACTTCACGCGGTGTTTCGTAAAGCATTTCCTGGTTTTCAGAAAAATCAGACAAAGTCATAAAGGCTCGGATTGCTTGCTCCGGAGTTGGGTAATTTGAAATTCCGGCTTTGTTAAAAACCTGGATTCCATTTATCATGCTTGCACCACCCAGCCAGGCAGCCATGATTGATTTGGTTGTTTTTGAAGCCAGTTGGGCAATTGCTTCAGCCGTTTCGGTTGGGGCAGTCATCGCTTGCGGAGTAAGAAGAACAAGTACAGCATCCACATTCGGATCTTCAAGCACAATTTCTGTTGTTTTTGCAAACCTTTCAGGAGTTGCGTCTCCTAAAACATCAACAGGGTTGCCGTGTGACCAGAATGGCGGAAGATAATCGTTCAGTTTTTGCATGGTTTCGTCGGTGAGTTTCACCAGTTTACCTCCAAGTGAAATCAGTGAGTCAGTAGCCATAACACCGGGCCCGCCAGCATTGGTTACAATTGCCAGCCTGTTCCCTTTTGGTATTCGACGGCGACCCACCAAATCGGTAAAATCGAAAATGTTGCCAAAATCATAAACTCTTGCCAAACCTGCCCTGCGGAAAACGGCATCATAAATTGAATCTTCTGAAGCCAGCGCTCCTGTATGCGATGCGGCGGCGGCAGCCGACTCAGGGAAACGCCCCGATTTGTAAACAATAATTGGTTTTTCGCGTGAAAATGCCCTGGCCGCCGACATAAACGTGCGCGCATTGCTGATGGATTCAACATACAAAACAATCGATTTTGTATTGGGATCCTGGCCAAAATAATCGATCAGGTCGCCAAAATTCACATCCATCGAATTACCGATAGAAACGAAATAGGAAAATCCGATGTTGGTATTGTAAGCCCAGTCGAGTACCGAGGTACAAAGAGCACCTGATTGCGAAATAAAAGCGACATGACCTTTTCGCGGCATTCCGGCGGCAAAACTTACATTCATATTCAATCCCGGAACCAGAATTCCCAGACAGTTTGGCCCGATTACACGCATATCCGGAAATTTGGCTTTTTCGGCATAAACCTGTGCCTCCAGTATTTTTCCTTCTTCACCCGATTCCTTAAATCCTGCCGACATGATAATCAGCCCGTGAATCCCGGCTTCGCCACATTCGCGCACAATATCGGGAACAAACTTGGCTGCCGTCATTATCACAGCAAGATCAGGTACTTTAGGCAGGCTTTTTACATCGGGGTAACACGGAATTCCGAAAACTGCCTCACGTTTCGGGTTTACCGGGTAAACCACACCATTGTATCCACCTCCAACCAGGTTACGGAGTGTGATTCCGCCAACACTGTCGGGATTATTTGAAACACCAATCAATGCAATCCGTTTCGGTTTGAAAATACTGTCTAATTTCTTAATGGCCATGTGTAATATTTTTGGTTTTAAACTTCAAATGCTTTCGTTTCAGGTTATAAATTTGAATGAAAGTGGTCTTAAAATTCGTGAAAAAAATCAGTTAAAAAAACTTTAGAAAGTTGTTTTAAAACAGGAATTAGCGGTTTTGATTGAAACATGGATTAAATGTCCTGAATTTCGGTAAATTGTTATCATGTAATTTACTGAAATTCAACAGCCCGAATGAAATATCGGGCTGTTGATAAATTAATAATTATTTCGGATTTGGTTTTTATTTTGCCCCGGTTGTTGTTAACGGGCAATTTCCTGTTTTATTGGTTTTACCAGCAGAATCGTTAATACAGCCACAAAACAAAGTATTCCACAAATAGTGAAAGAAAGCGGGAAATTATTCAGATCGCCGAGTTTTCCACCCAGTATGGGGAAAACGATGCCACCAATGGCATAAGCCAGAAAAACCCAGCCATAATTCTGGCTGAAATATTTGCTTCCAAAAGTATCGGCAGTAATTGTTGGAAACAGTGAAAAAAGGCCACCATAATTAAAGCCGATGAGTACGGCAAAAATGTAGAGAGTTGCCTGGATCCCCGCCATCCATTGAAACAGGATGACAAAAACACCCTGCGTGGCCATCATAATGGCTATGGAAGTTTTTCTGCCAATCTTATCACTGATCATACCCCAGATGATGCGTCCCAGCCCGTTAAAAAGTGCAAAAAAGATGGCCATGGCCAGGGTAGCTGCTGCTGCTGCCACCTCTTTGCTGATCCCGTGATCCTGAAGTGCTTCCAT
>DAINOH010000134.1:0-8508 GCA_036735485.1 Draconibacterium sp.
AACCTGTCTGCCTGCCTTCGTACCTCTGGTAGGCAGGCCAACAGGCAGGCACAAAATTTTCTGAATTTATAATTTATTGATATCCATTATTATGTATTGTTTAGTGTTTTCGCGCTTTTGTGGCATTTTCCAAAATACAACCTTTTTAGACCGGACTCATTATTCCATCGTCATTTGTGCAAAAATAGATTTTAAATTCAGATAAGATGATCAAAACAAAGCGGGTTCTTTCACGAGAGTAATTTGTACATCAAAAAGACTTTATTTGATAATTCAATTATTTTTACAGCGCCAATGTTGAATAAAAGGGAAAGGATGAAGGAACAATACAAAAACCTGGTTGATCTTAAAACAAAGCACGAAATTTTCAAAAACCCGAAGTATTCTTATTCTGTTTCAGGGAGATGGGTTGGCGAAAGGATGAACATTCTGAATTATCTCCGGTTTTACTTCATTTACCTTAACGTCTCGCAAATAAGTACTGTTTTTGGGAGCACCACCGAATATTCCGAATTTTACGGAGGCAGGATTTATGATCCGAAGAAGTCGTTTACCCCACATCATCTTGATACACTTCTCAACAGAAACATCCACCTGGCGCTAACCCTTACAAATCACTTTTATTCACATGATTTGTTCATTAAAAACCTGCCGTTTCTCGAAAAGCATCATCGTAGTGGTAATGTTATTATCTGCACTTCTGATGAACTGGCAAAACAAATCCGGAGAAATTTCCCAAACTACATATTGCGGGCAAGTATCATCAAAAATCTGAATACCCTCGAAAAAGTTAAGAAAGCATTTGATTTGTATGATGATGTAGTAATTCCAATGGATTTGAACGATGATGATGAATTTCTGGAAAGCTTGCCTGAGAAACACAGAATAATGCTTTTTGCCAATGCAGCTTGTGCTTACAGTTGCCCCGCCCGTATTTGTTACCCCGAAATATCAAAAGTTAACCAGGCCAAAAGCAATAAGGTAAGGTGTAAAAAGGAGGAATTGGGTTTGTTGGAATACGCTTTTTACTTTTTCGATGTGGATAAGTTTTACAGCATGGGTTTTTCGAATTTTAAACTGATTCCGGCAAATCTGTATTCCAATTACTTAATATCAAACAGCGAAGCAGATGCCAGATGAAAGACGTAGGTAAATTTGCACTTGCCACGGTTACCAGTGAAAATTACGTGCAATGGAGCATGGTAATGATCTATTCGTTTTTGAAGTCCAATCCCTGGTTTAAGGGGGATATCGTGGTCATAAGCAACGATTTATCAGAAAAATCACTATCTGTTTTGTCACTTTTCCCATCAATTATCATCGAAAAACCTTCTGAAATGCTCAACCAGAAGTTGGGTCAACTTTGTGCCGAACTACCAGGTTTTTGCAGACTCATCAACAACTTTTTATCTGTTGAGGTTTTCAGGCTGAACCAGTATGATAAAGTCCTGTTTCTCGATAGCGACATGGTCGTCATTAAAAATGTGCAGGAATTATTTCATCTCCCTGGCAATTTGTACGCAAGCCTCGAATGGTTTTCGGGCAAAGGAAGGCGATTGTCGGATTTTAAAATTTCACAACAAACAGGAAGCGGTGACAATTTTATTGAAAAGCCTGTTAATACGGGAATGATGGTAATTTCAGGAGGCCTGCTTCAACATCATCTTTATCAAAGGATTATTGGCTTTATCCAACCGGAACATTGGAAAAACAATACTTCGTTGCTAACTGACCAATTGATTATTAACAAATTCTTTAACGGTAAATTTAATATCATTGATGCCAGCTACAATTTCCGGCCAAAAAATGCAGAGGGGATTTACAAAAAAGAAAAAATACGATTGGAAGATGCCAAAATACTTCATTTTATGCTGAAAGCAAAGCCCTGGAACCTGACGGAGGTGTTTAAAACAGCCAGCCAGAAGTTGGATATGCTGAAAGGATTTGAGATTTGGTACAATTGGTATTTCGATTTTTTAACGTGGCTGCATTTGCAGCAAAAAGTAAATATTTTAGTCTCAAACAAATCACGATCAGTGTGATCGGTAATTAGAATGAAAACTGCAGTTAAATATTGCCTGGTTACAGTTACCACTGAGTCGTATTCGCTTTGGACTGAAGTGATGATTTTTTCCTTTGTAAAATCAAATGTTTGGTTTGATGGTGATATCTTCATAATTAGCAATGATTTGACATCTGAAACCAAAAAAAAATATGCTATTTTCCCCAACATCATTTTTAAGGAACCCACCAACATGCTGATCGAAAAGGTTACCAATCTCAGCAATCGCATACCGGGTTTTAAGAATATTGGTTCCATGTTTTATTCCCTCGAATTGTTTGACCTTACAGGTTACAAAAAGGTGTTGTTCCTTGATAGTGACATGTTGGTAACCCAATCAATCAAAGAGGTTTTTGATTTTGATGCCCGGTTTGTTGCTTCAGCTGAATCGTGCTGGTATGCGGGTAAAGGAAGGCGAACCGACAACTATGAAACTGTGAGCGATTATTCTGAGCCGGAAATATTTATTAAAAATCCAATAAACTCAGGATTCATGGTGATTGATCATGAACTTGTTAAAAATGACAACTACTTGGGTATGATTAACATGATTGAACCTGAATTGTGGTCAAATAAATTAACCTTCCATGCCGACCAACTCATTATTAACCTGTTTCTTAAAGACCGGATTACACTTTCTGACGCCCGCTACAATTACCGTCCCACCATTGCAGCAGGAATACTTCAACGTGACGGCCTCAACTTTGAGGATGCAAAAATCATCCATTTTTACCGTCAATACAAACCCTGGAATTTTAAAGAGGTCTTTCAACTATCCCAACATGAAATGGTCAATTTGCGGGCATTTAAGTTGTGGTACACGTATTTTGTTGATTATTTGAAATTTTACCATTTGAAGTCAAAGATTAATAACCTGATAAACAATGAACAAGCCTATTCCTGATTTTCTTGTTATCGGCGCGGCCAAATCGGGTACCACCTCCCTGATTTCTGATCTCAGGAAACATCCTGGAATTTTTACACCTGGCACTGAGGTTAATTACTTTTCACGTTATTACGACAATGGACCCGACTGGTACAAGGCCATTTTTAAAGCTCCTGAAAAAATTCAGGGCGAAAAATCAACCACCTATTTATATTATCCGGCTTGCCATGAAAGGATTTTCAAACACAATCCGGAAATAAAACTGATCATCATTTTAAGAGAGCCGGTAAAACGGGCATTTTCGAACTGGAACATGCGCTTTGTGCAAAATCGTCTGTTATCTCAGGCTCACCTTTTTAATCAATCCTACACAAACAAAATAGAGAACATTGGATTTTCACAGCTGTTTTACCATTATTTATCGTCCAATGCTCTTCCTTGCCGCTTCAACGAACCCCTTGACATTTTTTCGAGGGGGCTTTACATTGATCAGATTGAACATCTGATGCAATTTTTCAAACGTGACCAGGTTCTGATCCTTATTTCAGAATACTATTTTGCCCAACCCGTCAAAGTATTGAAAACAGTGAGTGAATTTTTAAATGTTGCCCACTTTAATTCAGAGAAGTCATCATGGAAAAGAAAAACGGAATACACGAAAAAACCGGACGAAAAATTGGTCAGGGAAATTTATCAATTCTATAAACCATACAACGAAAGACTGTTCAACTTTTTGGGTTTTGAAATTCCGGAATGGGTGTATTAAACAATAAATATTCATTGAGTACCTCATCAACATACTGCCTTGCAACCGTTACCACCGAAAGTTATTTTCAGTGGACGATGACCATGATCTATTCGTTCCTAAAAAACAATCCCTGGTTTAAAGGTGATATCGTGTTAATTTGCAAGGATTTGCCTGATGAAATGGTAAAGGATTTTAATTCTTTTGGAAATATCAAAATTATTGAACCATCGCAGGTTCTATTGCAAAAAGCTGATATGATTACTGATAAACTGCCGAAGTTCAAAGATATTTCAGTGAGATTTTTCTCACTTGAAATATTCAGGTTGCAGGGGTACAATAAAGTGCTTTTTCTGGACAGCGACATGGTGGTTGTAAAATCCATCGAAGAAATCTTTAAACTTCCCGGCTTATTTTACGCGAGTGCACAATTATGCTATTACAAAGGAAAAGGCCGTAACAACGAAACTTTTATTGCAGAAATGAAAAGTGATGACAATACTGAAATTATTGAAAGCCCGATAAATACCGGTTTTCTGCTTCTCGATGGTGAAATATTAACCCAAAACCATTATCAGAAACTGATTGAGTCGATAAGGCCGGCTTTGTGGAAGAAAAACGACCTTACCTACACCGATGAATTGATTATTAACCAGTATTTTAAAGGTAAAATCAATATGATTGACACACGCTACAATTACCGGGCAAGGGCTGCCCGGATAATGAAGGAAAGAGAGGGCTTTGCATTTGAAGATGCTAAAATCATTCATTTTTATTCAAAATACAAACCATGGAATTTTGATGAAGTATTGGCATCATCAAGCCGTAACCTTAACTGGATAAAGGCTTACAGCCTATGGTTCAGCTATTATGTTGAATTTTTAAAGTTTTATCATTTACAAAAGAAAATTGACGTGTCCACAAATTGCAAAATAAAAAAGGTGAGGGGTTAAGATGAACAAGACATTTTTTGACTCATTAAATTATTTCTGTATGTTCATTGGCTACCCTTATAGCGGCCATAGTCTGGTAGGCTCCATCATTGATGCACATCCAAATGCAGCCATTTCACACGAACTTCATGTGGGGAAATTGGTAAAAAGAGGTTTAACAAAAGAGCAGATTTTCACAATGATACTTATAAATGCATCTAGATTTGCACAGAAAGGCCGCATATGGAACAATTATTCGTATGCCATTCCTGGAGAATGGAATGGACGGGTTGAGAAGTTACTGGTAATTGGTGATAAAAAAGGTGGAAGAAGTTCTAGGTTTTTTTCAAGAAAGGAAGAAATATTTCATGCAGTTGGCGACAGATTCGATTTGCCTGTAAAATTCATTCATGTTATGCGAAATCCTTATGATATGATCAGCACAATTATTAGAAAGACTCAAAATCCAATAGACATCCGCAACAAGATCGCGATAAATAAATGCATTGAACGAATAGAACAGGTAGATAGAATCCGAAAATCCACCAATGAAGCAGATTGGCATGATATGTATCATGAACAGATCTTAGCAAATCCGGAAGTCTCAGTTACGTCGTTGTTCAATTTTCTCGGACTGGATGTACCTGATGGTTTTATCGAAAACTGCAGAAAAGTGATTTTTGCCTCTCCACACAAAAGCAGGTACGATGTTTCCTGGACTCAGGAGGACATTGACTTTGTTTCCCGGGAATTGAAGAGATTTGACCACTTTTCATGTTATTCTTATCAATCCTGAACCAGTAGCTGACTATGGAAACCATTAAGAAGCCAGATTTCATTATTATTGGAGCACAAAAGTGTGGTACTTCTACCATGTTTCGTAACTTGAATAAACATCCTGATATTTTTCTTCCAAGGAAAAAAGAATTGCATTTTTTTGATGAAAAATATGAAAAAGGCATAGGACGTTACTTTCGGTACTTCAACCGGAAAAAAATCCCACAAACACCATTTTGTACAGGAGAAGCTTCTCCATTTTACTTTTTTCATCCCCTTGCTGCCTCAAGGATTCATCAACATTTACCTGACATTAAACTTATCCTGCTATTGCGCAATCCAATCAACCGGGCTTATTCCCAGTATCATCACCAGCGACGTAAAGACAGGATTTCGATATCTTTTGAAAACGCCATTTTCCTGGAACCGCAAATTCTGAAAAACAGAAAGGACGCCTATTTTGATGAGGAAAACAATTCTGATTTAATCTACCGCCGGTTTTCATTCCTTGCACGCAGCCGTTATGCCGAGCAGCTTGCGGTTTGGTATCAGTATTTCAGAAAGGAGCAGATTATGATCATCAAAAGCGAAGATTATTTTTATAATTCAAATGCGACTTTCCAACAGGTCTTTCAGTTTCTTGGCTTGCCTCCTTTCGAAATT
This sequence comes from Draconibacterium sp., assembly GCA_036735485.1. Classification (GTDB taxonomy): domain Bacteria; phylum Bacteroidota; class Bacteroidia; order Bacteroidales; family Prolixibacteraceae; genus Draconibacterium. The sequence continues at coordinate 6,066 of DAINOH010000134.1, forward strand.
ATACCTTCAAAAGAGCATAAAACATCAGATTATCCTCCCATGAAGCAAGAAACCCGAATACAGTTGCAAGCCTATTTTGAACCTTTTAACCAACAACTTTATGAGTTGACAGGTCGCGATTTTGAGTGGGTTTAACCATAAAAAACTGAAGACGATGGAAAAAATTTGCATTTCAACGGTATCAAGTACCAATTTTCTGCCGGGAACCCTTGTGTTAATTCATTCGTTTCTGAAGCACAACCCATGGTTTAAAGGAGATATTATCATCATCTATGATGACCTTGACGCGACTCAAAAACAACAGTTCGGAATTTTCCAAAACGTTGTTTTCAAAAAAACTGAGGATGATCTGCTCTTGAAGATTGGACAACTATGCTGGAATCGCCGAAAACTTCTGCCTCAGCGAAGGCACTTTTATTCCATTGAGGCATTTGGCATGGAAGGTTATGACAGGTTGTTGTTTTTCGACAGCGACATGCTTGTTACAGGTGATCTAAATCAGGTAGTTAAGTTGCCTGGCGAACTTCTGGCATGTAGTGATAGTCATTATGAAAGATTGGATGAAGTGCGTGACCGGACTACATTTGAGAGAATTTCAGCCAATTCCGTTGCAAATCAATCAAAAGTGCTTACAAAAACTTTTAATTCTGGTTTTATGGCGGTGGGTAAAAGCTACCTCAATAACAAAACTTATGAAGCATTGAAACAACTTATCCATATCAATATTTTTTCAGAGATCACCACCCACAATACCGACCAGGTAGTGTTGAACCTGCTTTTCGACGGAATGGTAACCTATCTGCCGGCAACGTATAATCTGATACTGTCCCAATCGCCTGAGTTAATTCTGAAAAATAAATTGAATCGTGATGAAATCAAGGTTTTACACTTTACGGGTAAGTACAAACCCTGGATACAATCTTCAAAATTGGATGAACTGTTGAATGACCCTTATTATGAAGGCTTTATCAGGTTGTGGGAATCAGAGTGGAAGGAAGTGAAGAAAAAACTCGAGGGACAATAATTTCATCGTGTGCATCATACTGGTTAACAAGAACTGAGAAATCAGGAATACCTAGTTTTTCTTTTTTGAAGTAACCACTTTTCCACTCAATCTCATTTTTCCTTTTAGCAGCATTCCAATCCACTTTATCTGTGTCATCAGTAAATAAACCAGCTTGTTTGAAGGTATTTTCCAGGCATCATCCCAAACATAAGGCTTAATCATTTTCAGAAAAAGTATCCTTTTACGACTTTTCGTGTCATTGGTCATAAACATCTGGAATAAAAGCCATTGCATCCTTTGATGTAAAATATTCCATACACCTTTTTGCCTCGTTCCAGGTGCAATGAGATGCTGTTTTTCAATCTCGTTTTTGCATTGTTTGAATAAAAACCGTTCCTGCAGGTTCATTTCAGGGAATGATTCTGGAATGGAAACATTAAAAAAATGATGCGAAAGAAAAATGCTCGAAACCACTACCTGCCTGCATTTCAACTTCTCCGCCTCTTTCAAAATAATAGAAAGGTCAATATTTTGCTTTTGAATGATCCATGCAATATCGAAAAGCCAGAATAACGATTCATACTTATGATAGGTGCCGTGAGCACATAAGTAAACAAACAACAGGTGCAAAGGCAATATTCTGAAGTCTTTACCCAGGAAATAAGCCGAAACAGTTTGTTGAAATATCTGTTCAGTATTAAAAGTCGTGAAATATTTCGACAATGCCCAATGGACTTCCAAGACAAGATGCTGGCCCGGAATAGAAAACCTTACATGGTTTTCACGTAAAAGATACAAATCCCGGTTGCGGGTATCTTTAATAAAGTATTCGTCAAGGAGTACAAAACCCGCTTTGGTAAGTGTTTCAATAACTTTATCAAGATCGCTGACATGAATGAGAATGTCGAGATCACGGGTCTGACGTTGCGAGAAATCGGAAAAAATTTGATGAACCATGACTGGTCCTTTGTAACTGATGAATCCGACATTTTCCTTTTGTAATAATTCATGAATTCGTAAAAGTTCACCAGCAAGTTTCATCATTCTTTGCCTGTTTTTTTCGGTCCGGTTTTTTATCTCGTCATAAAAGGATGATGGCAATGAAGGATGAATTTTGGTAAGCGCTGAATAAACTACAGGGAAAAGACGATGTTGTGCAATGAGCTCAATTAATTGGGCAGAATCAAGTTGAGTATGATCATCAAAATCAACGTCAAAATTTTCATTTACGGCAAGGTGATGCCTGCAGCAGGTTAATAAAAACCGGAGTGCAAAATCTGTAGGTTGTTTTGTTTGCATTACGTTGACTTTTCTATATTTGAAAATTGTTAACAAACAAAGAAAACCATTTTTTCATTGAGAACTTAATACACACATAATCGAATGAGATATTTCATCGAACTCAATTACGATGGAAGCCGCTTTCACGGCTGGCAG
>DAINOH010000135.1:0-8115 GCA_036735485.1 Draconibacterium sp.
CGGGCTGGTGGTTTTAGGGTTGCTAGTTTTGTTAATTTTTAAGGCATGGAAATAGAAATGGTAATTTCTTTAACCGAGGTTTAAAACACATAATTTAATTGGAATTACATTACGCGTTTCACATTCAGGATTTTAACGTTCGTAACATTCCTTTTTCAATTTTCACAACCTGATCGGCAATTTCTATCAATTCGGCTTTATGGGTAATCAGTATTATGGTTGTCAGCCCTTTGAGTTTCTTTAGTGCTTTAATAATAATTTCTTCATTTTCTGGATCAAGGGCGTTGGTTGCTTCATCCAGGATGAGCAGTGTAGGTTTTCGAACCAATGCTCTGGCCAGCGCCAGCCGTTGCCTTTCACCACCCGAAAGTTTAGCCCCACGATCGCCAACAACCGTTTCGAGTCCCAATTCAAACCTTTCAATCATTTCATCAGCTGACGATTGAATCAACGCTTCCCTTATTTCGGCCTCTGTTGCATTTTGATTAGTCCATAAAAGGTTATTCCTGATGGTATCATTAAAAAGAAACGACTCCTGCGTGACATAGCCGATGCTTTTTCGCCAGGCATACATGGTTTCATTACCGAGTGTTTTTCCGTCGATGGTAATTTTACCTGAAGAGGGTTTTAAAAGACCGGTAATGATATCGGCCAAGGTGGTTTTTCCTGAACCCGATTTTCCTGTAAAACAAACAATGCTTTGCCGGGGTATTGTCAACGAAACACCCTCAAGCAGATTTTTTTGACCATAACCAAAAGTGACACCCTGAACTTGTATGGTTCCGCCAACTTTGACGATTTTGCCCTGGTCTCTTATTAAATCTTCACCGTATTTATCGCATTGGTTTTGCAGATCATTCACCGATGTAAAAGCGGGCAAAGCCTGTAAAATGGATTGATAAGAAGTTTGAAGCGCAGAAACCTTTGGCAGAAGCCGTGAAAAAATATAGATCAACACCAACAGCGTGGTTGCTGGCATTCCAACCACCTCGATAGCAAGATAAACGTAAGTGCTCAGCAGAATGACAGTGCCAATGGAAAATACCAGCGAAGTACGTGAAGACAAACGGGCATAGTCAATTTTCCGTTTCTCCACATCTTCGGAGTAGTGTATAAAATCGGCAATGTAGCGGTCTTCCTCGGCAAATCCTTTAGCCACCTTCATCCCCGAAAGATGCTCGATGACAATGTTAAAAACCTTTTTCATCGATTTCTGGCTGTCTTTGCCAATTTTGTAGGCGGTACGGTTTTTTCGCCGGCCAATCAATAAAAGCAGCAAAGCGCCGATGAGTGAAAGGAATGCCATTTTTGCTGAAAGCATAAAGGCCACCCCAACATAAACCAACATTGTAATGGTGTTGCTTGTGAACCTGAGAAGCTGAAAAATGACCTGCCCAGATTGCTGAACCTCAGTGGTGATAACATGAGCCAGATCCGAAAGCTTCATTTGCGAAACAAACTGCCACTGGCTATGCCCGATAGATGTGTACAATTTGTTTTTCAGGTAACGAACAAAACTTTGCTGAATTTTGGCATTATTAACACTTTGGTAGCTCGACAACCATGAATTGATTGAAACAACCAGGATATAGAAAATGAGAATGGAAATAATCCCTTGTGGCAGGCCGCTATTGTTTAAAAAATAAGTTAGTTTTTCAATAAATTCAGGAACTTTTGCCTGATCCTGAAAAATTCCCACGACACCAAGCAGCGGGATAAGCATCAGCAAGCCGATACCCTGCGTAAAGCCGGTTAAAATCTGAAGCACTAATGAGATCGCCACATGCCATCCCGAAATATCCACCAGATCGCGAAAAAAATGCGACAAATTCTTCAGATCATCTCTTTTAAAATGCATGGTTGATAAATAACAGATGAATGCTAAAAAACAAACAGCAGGCTGTAGCCTGCTGTTTTATTATTTTATTACAAAACCCAATGATAAATCGAATTGAAACAATTGGAGTGAAGCAATTTTAAGAAATGTAAGCATCATAATATAATGAATCCTCATGAGTAAAGGAGTGTGACCCACCACTTGTCATTTTTGTGTTAATAATTTCAACTTCCGGGCTTTCCCACACTTTTTTTTCTGTAATTTTTTCTTCCATAATTGTCAGTATTAAATTATGCAATAAACTAATTCAGTTTTGAATTACAAATGAAAGATACAAAATCGGATTATCCAAAATTATTTTCAATAATTTCTGTAAAATTTTTCAACTGAAAAAACTTGTTGATCAACGATTTGAAACCGAATAATTTTTCATCGGGTGCAGCAACCAGTTTTTCAATCATTTTCCGGTCAAAAATTGTGGTGTTCGTCGAAGGAAGCTCACTTAAAAGTTGTTTAAAAGTTGTGTTGATTACAGCGGCATCGTTTGCAAATATCCTTGCAAGGCCGGGATTGATGGTGCCATGTTTATCCCTGCGCCACTGTATGGCTTGCGGGAGTTGACCATGCAATGCTGCCCTGTGCAAATATCGTCCCTGGCGGTGCCTGTACTTCATTTCATCGGGAACGGAGAGATAAAACGCAATTAAATCAACATCGAAAAGCGGGTACCTGTATTCGATGTTATCCTGGCCTGCCATCAGGTTGGTGATTTCGATCCTGTCGTTCAGATGCCGGGAAGTGATTTTCCTCAAAAGATCATTCATGCTTTTTATTGGGTAATAATCTGCCTGCCGGTTTTTCAGGTATTTATCTGTGAGTTGATGACTGTGAATGAATGTTTTATCAAGCCCAAGTTTGTTGAGTTTGTTGTTATTATTTCCGGAACTTTTGCCTGATCCTGAAAAATTCCCACGACACCAAGCAGCGGGATAAGCATCAGCAAGCCGATACCCTGCGTAAAGCCGGTTAAAATCTGAAGCACTAATGAGATCGCCACATGCCATCCCGAAATATCCACCAGATCGCGAAAAAAATGCGACAAATTCTTCAGATCATCTCTTTTAAAATGCATGGTTGATAAATAACAGATGAATGCTAAAAAACAAACAGCAGGCTGTAGCCTGCTGTTTTATTATTTTATTACAAAACCCAATGATAAATCGAATTGAAACAATTGGAGTGAAGCAATTTTAAGAAATGTAAGCATCATAATATAATGAATCCTCATGAGTAAAGGAGTGTGACCCACCACTTGTCATTTTTGTGTTAATAATTTCAACTTCCGGGCTTTCCCACACTTTTTTTTCTGTAATTTTTTCTTCCATAATTGTCAGTATTAAATTATGCAATAAACTAATTCAGTTTTGAATTACAAATGAAAGATACAAAATCGGATTATCCAAAATTATTTTCAATAATTTCTGTAAAATTTTTCAACTGAAAAAACTTGTTGATCAACGATTTGAAACCGAATAATTTTTCATCGGGTGCAGCAACCAGTTTTTCAATCATTTTCCGGTCAAAAATTGTGGTGTTCGTCGAAGGAAGCTCACTTAAAAGTTGTTTAAAAGTTGTGTTGATTACAGCGGCATCGTTTGCAAATATCCTTGCAAGGCCGGGATTGATGGTGCCATGTTTATCCCTGCGCCACTGTATGGCTTGCGGGAGTTGACCATGCAATGCTGCCCTGTGCAAATATCGTCCCTGGCGGTGCCTGTACTTCATTTCATCGGGAACGGAGAGATAAAACGCAATTAAATCAACATCGAAAAGCGGGTACCTGTATTCGATGTTATCCTGGCCTGCCATCAGGTTGGTGATTTCGATCCTGTCGTTCAGATGCCGGGAAGTGATTTTCCGTACAAGATCACTCATGCTTTTTATGGAATAATAATCTGCTCCCCGGTTTTTCAGGTATTTTTCTGTCAATTGATGCGTTTGAACGAATGTTTTGTCAATCCCAAGTTTTTCCAGCTTTTTGAGTTTGTTGTCATTATTTCCGGAACTTTTGCCTTTAAAGCTCAATCTGTACATAATCACTAAAGTCCTTAACAAACTTATCTGGTGCAGGGTGCCTTTGGCTCTTACATCAGTAAAAAGTTTAGCGTACTGGTGTTGTTTTACATAATCCTTGTAAACAAACCAGGCGGGGTTGCTGAGCAACTGATCGCCGCCGTGACCTGACAGGATGGTACGCACACCCGCATTTTTGGCGTATTGGTGGGCATTTAGGTTGTACGCAGCGTAATTGCTCATGTAAGGCGACTGGTTGATTGCAATAATCTTATGGATATTTTCCGTAATTTTTTCATCTTCCATGGTCACCCGGTGAATGTTGTTAATTCTGCAAAAGTCGCACACCATTTTTATTTCCGGAGATTCGTCATCGGCATCATCAAGACCGGTGATTTTGTTTTCGGGTAAAACCCGGGAAAAAACATGCAATGCTTTGCTTTCGGAGATAAGATATTTTTGAGCCACCGCGGTAATGGAAGAAGAATCCAATCCACCACTTAACTCCGATCCCACCGGGTAAGCCGACCTGATCCGGTTTTTTACCGAGACCTCAAATAACTCTTTGTAGCCTTCGATGTAATCCTGGTTATTCTTATAGTTGAGCCTTTCAGGAATAGTAAGTTCCCAATATTTTCGCAAGACCACTTTGCCAGGTTCAATGGCTAAATGATGCCCGGGAGGCATCGAATATATTCCTTGGTAAAAGGTGTCAAATTCTTTTCTTGAGGCATTGATCAGAAAATCGAAAAGCCATTCTTCGTTAAGTTTCTTTTCAAAAAACGGCAACGATAAGATACCCCGAAGTTCTGAAGAAAAAACAAAGAACTCAGGATGGTCAAAATAAAACAAAGGCTTCATTCCAAAATGATCCCTGGCAATGAGCAGCCTATGTTGTGGCTCATCATAAATGGCAAAGGCAAAATCTCCCCTGAGATTGTTGATGCAATCAATCCCCCATTTTTGGTAGGCACGAAGGATAAACTGGCTATCTGGCAAATTTTTGAAAGTCACAGCATCAATGTTCAGTCTCCCGGCAAGTTGGTTTCTGTTGTCAATCCTGGCATCGCTGGTAATTACCAACCCCGATTTGTCATCTCTAAAGGGCAGAATTTCACCAATGGATTCCGGAGTATTAAAAATGGTAAGGTTGCCAAGGGCAGTTTGCTGGTTTTGCCAGACATTGGATCTGTCGGGATTTCCGTGCAACAAATCCATTTTCATGGTTTCGATCCAGGATTTATCGAACCCCTGTCCGGTTTTATCGAAGATGCCAAAAATTGTGCTCATTTATTATCTTTTTTTTTGAAACAGCCTGGTTTGCACCACCAAAACCTAACAGGTTTTTAAAACCTGTTAGGTTTCCTATAGATAAACCATTAATAATCAATAAAAAAACATTTTCAATCTATTATTTTTAGGTTCTATTTAATCGTACGAACAACAGTAAATTCTTTATGCCCCTCTTTACCCGAAACAAAATGATCACCTGAAATAAGCCAGGCATGGGCTTTAAGTTTGCCGTCGTTTTTCTTAATTCCAAGATAAATGGTCCCGGGCAATCCAACTCTACGCAGTAATAATTTTCCTGAAAGTGCCTGCACAAGGCATTTTCCATTCCATGGAAGGTATTTAAGTCCCCGTAGCAATGCCTTGCGGACAATAAATATCCTTTCGGGAGTTATCTCGTTGTAAACCAAACCGGGTTTGTCCTTAAAAAGTACTGAATACAAGCGAAATGGGATTATTAATATCAGCAACTGGGTAAAGTACAGGCAAAGTGTTACCAATAGAAAGTATCCAATATCCGATAAGCCAACCTCTTCTGACTTCAAGACGAATGTTATTTATCAGGTTGGCCGGTTACCAGAATCAATCCTTCGTTTACCATTTTGTCGAGGTAGGTTATCACCTCCCGCTCACATCGCTCCTTTTCTACATCGAACTCATGCAGCAGTCGGTCACACAAACCAGCAACCTTAATTGGTTCGGTTAGTTTTTCCCATATCTCCGATCCAACCCGGTTCAAACCGTAATAATTTCCTTTTTCAATGCTCATCATCACTACCTCATCGTCCATCTTGCTCGAAATGATTTGTGGATTTCTTGATACCACTGATTCCAAAGTTACAGCCATGATCTGATTAATTTATTAAAGTTTTTGGTGCAATATTAAAAAGTATTTATGAGTTCAATCCAATATTTTGTTTTCCGGATCAAGGTACCGAAACAATTTCATGACCGTTTCGTGATCAGTCAGGATTTTATTTATTTGATTATCGTTAAGTTCCGTTTTCCATGAACCTGGTTTGCCACTTCTGAAAAATTTCTGCTCCCCTTGTATCTTTTCGTTAAAACCTGATTTTTTTTCAATTTCCCTGAGTTTATCAAATGCAGACTGTGAAAGCGCTGCGGCTATTAAATCATCAGAATATTGATACCCCAAAAACTGAACAACTGTGGCAAACGTGGCTACCGGATTATTTGCCATGTCCTCGTAACGTACGAAATGTACCTTTAAGCCTGAATTGTACCAACTCATTACGTGTTCACTCCATGATCCTGTTTTTTCCTCCAACACCGGCAAAAGGCCATTTGGGTTTGAATTTATTGTGTAGGTGTTGCTGCTCATCAGTTGTATTTCTTTTTCGATGCAACGGCCAAAGTAATAAGCATTTGAAACTACCACGTCCAGCGGATTACGGATAAAGTAAACACAGACAAAGGTATTTTCGGTTGGAAAAACAGGTTTTCCCAAATTGTTAAAAAAATACCTGTCATGAGTTTTCAGGAATATGTGGTCAGTTGTTTGTTGCGAAAGTAGTTTGTAAACCGTTGGCCGCAGGTTATCAATTTCTGAAATGGTTAAATCAGATGCGCTGATACCCGAAAGTTCATCAAACATGTGCCTCGAATTGGCCATGAGTCCAATTTCAATCCGGTTGAGGTCAGTTTTGCTGTGGAAATCGCCCATCAACCCCGAAAGAAAGATTCTGAACCAGGTATTTCCTGAGCGGGGATAGCTTGCAAGCCAGACAAGGTTTTTCACTTTTCGGTATTATTGCAGTATTACATTAAAAACAAGATTACAGGATGAAGACAAAACAACAGGATTAACAAATTTGTAATTGGATGAGATCATTTTTTATCAATTCAAAAGTTTCATCAAAGAATGACATTCCGTGTTGCCTTGTTACTTCGCAAAGCCTTACCTGTGTTATGATTCCGGAGGCTTTCCCGAAAATGTCAAAGCCGCTGTTTTCGTGCTTTTTCATGTAGTTTTTCCGGAAAATTTTCCCGGTAAAAAGCTCCAGTTTTCTGAAACCGGTTACTTCATTAATTTCAGGATTTCCAATGTTTTTGTATGAAAGCAGATAAAACTGCCGGAGGCTAACTTCCTTATCATGAAACCGATCGCGGGTGTTCACAACCATTTTTTGTATGTTTTCACGGATAAAGCGAGTCTCATCCCATTCTATCCCAAATTTTTCGGACGAATCGCGCCACAACTTTAGCATTGGATACCCTGGTAAAATCATGGGAATGCCATTTTCGTTGATTCGGATGGCCGAAATATCATCTGAAATTATTAAAGAATCATTAAGACTGCTGAAGGCTGAGGCAAAGGTTGATTTTCCACTTCCTGAACGTCCCGAAAAAATCACAGCACTGTTTCCGGTTTTTACCGCACTACCATGAATGATAATCATTCCGCGTTGATGCAAAAGTGCTGCGACAGCCGAAGCCCACAGAAAAATAATCATTTCGCGTTGGGATGCATCCGGCGCTCTATCAATCCGGATTGAATTTCCGTTTTCGACAAGGTAGCGGCCTACATTTTCTACTTTCAGCAGAAATTGTTTCCCCTTCGTTTGGTAAACTCCGCCTGTGTTTTCAGGACTTCTGAGCTTTTTAGGCACTTCTCCAAATGTTATAGTACAGTCAACATGTTCGGTCTCCTTTTCGGGAATGAACTCAGGATGTTCGATACATGATTTAAACATCAGCCCAAAAGCCCTGTAATAATAGTAGGATTGTTCCATTTCTTATTTTTAAATCATTTTTGAGCTCAGTCTAAAAACTAGTTTTTTGCCACCAAAACCTGTCTGCCTGCCTTCGTACCTCTGGCAGGCAGGCTACAGGCAGGCACCAAAACCTGTCTGCCTGCCTTCGTACCTCTGGTAGGCAGGCCAACAGGCAGGCAC
>DAINOH010000136.1:0-7999 GCA_036735485.1 Draconibacterium sp.
CCCGGAAGTTTTGTTTTATCCAGTTCGAGGGTACTTGTTCCGTTTGCGGGAGTAATTTTTGTGTGATAAAAAATCTCTCCGCTGCTTTGAGCAAACAGAAAATATGTTTCCTGTTTTGATGATTTTTCAATGACCTGAATCGTGATTTTTACAGCATCCAAAGCATCAACCGACAAAAGAACGCCCTCGTTTTGTGGTTTCGGAAGGTCAGTTTGTTTCTCTACATTTCCGGCAAAAACAGCTTCGGCTGTGTATTTTTTCCCGCTTTCGGGCTGAAAGACAAAACTGCCGATTCCCTTGTAAATGCTTTTGATTTCAGCGACTTTGCTGCCTGATTCGTCAACGATTGTTCCATCAAAATCAATCCCTTTTCCCTGTTTGTCTGTGGATTTAAAAGCTACCCTGTTTTTTACCCCGGCGACAAAAGTTCCGCCTTCGGGGAAAAACTGTAAATCGATATCACGCTGACGTAGTTTTTGGGGTTCGGCATCTATTTTCTTGTCGCGAGGATTCCAGATGACCAAATCCTTGCGGAAAAACCACACCTCATCAAAATTCCGCATCCAGTTGGTGTAGGCACGAACCTGGTACACCCCGCTGGAAAGTGTGTCCGCCAGGTGAAAGTCGCCGTACGCCAGACCGTTTTGTACCCAGGCTATATTTTTATTCACCACATCGCCCGTGGCATTGATGATTTCGATGTACAGATTGCCCTCGTTGATGGGCGAGTTTTTTACATACGCTTTAAACCAGACATCGTCATCAGCCCAGTACGATGGCCTGTCGAGATGCAGATAAACCCGCTCCTGCGGAAAACGAAGATTAAAAAGGTTGGTTTTGGCGAGGAGTTGCTGAACGTTTTTGTCCTGTTCTGCAATCAGGTAAAAAGAATAAAAGGCAAAGGTTACAATCAGGAATAAAAACAGGTTTCGAAGAGTTTTCATTGGCTGGTTATTTAACAGGTTTAGTATGTGCCGTATTTTTGTCAATTCAAATTAATCGGGATTGGCTGGGAGGACGCCCTCATGCCACCGAATTTGTGGATATCAGATTTCAGAGGGCATAATTGGTTACAGAAATGTCAGTCCGACCTTTTTATTCAGACCCTTTTCGAAAATCCGAATCAGTGTCGATAATTGAATATTGCCCTTGCCATTTTCAATTTTTGAAATATAGCTTTTCCTGGTTCCTGCTTTTATTGCCAGTTGTTCCTGGGTCATATTTGCATTTTTTCTTGCTTCCTTAAGCATCTCGCTTACGATAAACATCTGAGCTCCTTCTTCATATTTATTCCGGCTCTCAGTTCCAATTTTACCGTACTCTTTTTCAATAAGCTCATCAAATGTTTTTATTTCTTTATAATCAGTCATGTTTTCATTTTTTTGATTCAAAATATTCTTTTTTTATCCTCATTGCTTTTTCAAGCTCATTCATTGGTGTTTTCTTTGTCTTTTTTTGAAACCCGTTAAAAAGAACAATCAACTTTCCTTCGTCGAAACAACAGAATATCCGGTAAATATTTGACTGGTATTCAATTCGTATTTCATATAACCCTTCATATCCTGTCAGTGGAGATAAAAACTTCTCCGGCACTCTGTCAACCTGCTTTATTAATTCAAGTACATACTGAACTTTCTGTTTAACCTTTAAATCCAGTTCTTTATAAAAGTCGATGAAGTATTCTCCGTAGAATATAATTTGTCTCGCCATCTACAAAAAGTTATCTCCAAAGATAACAAGTCTTTTTCGAATTCCAAATATTGATTTGCATTGCATTGTCATTCATATACAAGTCTTTATATACCTCTGTCTTTTCAAATATTATCCTAATCAGATATTGGAGTTCATAAATCATCAAACAAATACTGATTTTTTTGTCAATTTTCTGCCCTTCCTGTAAGTGCAATTCATCTTTTGCTTTAATAAAGCAAGAGATGTATCTCAGATCGCCAACAGTTGAATCATTAATTCACATTGTAACGAGCAACTCCTCTGCAAAGCCTTCCATCTTTGGTAACTCCCTCCACCACAATTTTCATTTCGCCAGTTTCATCGCTTTGGTAAAAAGATTCAATGGCAACACCGGTTGAATCTGTCATTACCAAAGGATTCCAGTAAATGGTATTTCTGATATCCTCTTTTTTATCTGATTGTTCTGGTGAATCATAAACAGGTGCATAAAATTTTCGGGAAACGGAATAACCAACCACCCGTAAACCCTCCATTCCCTGAGGTTTTGCCACAGGACGATTAAAATTTTTCTCCCCGCGTTTGGTGTAGAAAAACAGGAGTCCTCCTCTGTAATTGATACCGGCACTAATCCCCATTTTAATATATTCAACCTTGTCAAACATCTGAATTGGCAAATCTTTAGTCAAACCTAACCTGTCTTGTATCCCGTCTAAAAAAATTATCACACCATCACCCCTTGCAGAAAAACTTTCGGTTTTATCGTCATACATCACGCCGGGTATTCTACCTTCAATCGATTCAAAAATATTTCCCTGTGGACCTTTATTATTTTTCAAATCATACACAAAATCAGCTTCGAGATAAGGGCGGACATGTCCGTCATCGTTTTTCTTTTTCCGCGCCATCACGTTGATGTCTCCAATTAGAATGGTGTCGGTTAAACTCCATTTTTTGTTTATCAGGTCGCTTTGGGTTTCGCTTAGGTAGGTCAGTGTTTCAAAAGGTTCATCGTATTTATATTCCACCGGGGAAGGATGATATTTTGATTCGGGCGAGGTTGCCGAACTGGAATCGATTTCGATGGTGGTGGCGGTTTTTCCGCGACTGTTTTCAGCTTTCAGCGAAACATAAATCGTGTCGTAAAAATAGAGCTCCGGAAAAACAAACTGTCCCAGTGAGTCGGTTTCCTGTTGCGAAACATTGAGCAGGCTTTTCAAAGTCATCATCGTTAATTTTCCACCGGCAACCGGTTTGTTGGTGCCGGATGAAACCACCCTGCCTTTTACTTCTATCGAAGGTTCAGGCTGAAAATTAATCTCCGGAAAATCATCTTCCAGAATTTCCTTCCATTCAAACTCGCGGTAACCGTGGGTCAGCATCAGGTTGTCGAGTGCCTGCAAAGTGGTCAGGCTGTCATTATTAAAATACCAGGCCGGGTTTTCAATGTTGCCTTTTAATTCTGAATTAAGCAGAAAATGGGTGAAAATATTATTGGCAAATTCTTCCTCTTTTAACTGGGCTGACACATTGTACACCGACATCGAAAGATTGGCTTCGCTGGGTTCTCCGCTGCCAGTGATGGCGGCCACACCGATTTTTACTTTTTCCCGCTGTTTGTATTCGGGTTTGTCAGGCCTGATGACAAGATTTACAACCTCAACCTGGTTGTTAAAAGCCAGCCGCTCGCAAATAGGAATTAAATCGGAACTGAACAAAGTGAATTTCAGAATCCCGCCCGGAAGTTTTGTTTTATCCAGTTCGAGGGTACTTGTTCCGTTTGCGGGAGTAACTTTTGTGTGATAAAAAATCTCTCCGCCGCTTTGTACAACCAAAAAGTATGTTTCCTGTTTGGATGATTTTTCAATTATTTGAATCGCAATTTTTGCAGCACCCAAAACATCAACCGACAAAAGAACGCCCTCGTTTTCCGGTTTCGGAAGGTCGGTCTTCTTTTCCACATTTCCGGCAAAGACAGCTTCGGCTGTGTATTTTTTCCCGCTTTCGGGTTGAAAAACAAAACTGCCGATTCCCTTGTATATGCTTTTTATTTCAGCGACTTTGGTGCCTGATTCGTCAACGATTGTTCCTTCAAAATCAATTCCTTTTCCCTGTTTGTCAGTAGCTCTGAAAGCCACCCTGTTTTTTACCCCTGCAACAAAAGTTCCGCCTTCGGGGAAAAACTGTAAATCGATATCACGTTGCCGCAGTTTTAGAGGTTCGGCGTCAATTTTCTTGTCGCGCGGATTCCATATCACCAAATCTTTGCGGAAAAACCACACCTCATCAAAATTCCGCATCCAGTTGGTGTAGGCACGAACCTGGTACACCCCGCTGGAAAGTGTGTCCGCCAGGTGAAAGTCGCCGTACGCCAGACCGTTTTGTACCCAGGCTATATTTTTATTCACCACATCGCCCGTGGCATTGATGATTTCGATGTACAGATTGCCCTCGTTGATGGGCGAGTTTTTTACATACGCTTTGAACCAGACATCGTCATCAGCCCAGTACGATGGCCTGTCGAGGTGCAGGTAAACCCGCTCCTGCGGATAACGAAGGTTGAAAAGGTTGGTTTTGGCGAGGAGTTGCTGAACGTTTTCGTCAGATAAGTATATTCCTGAAAAGTTCAAAAAACCTATAATAACCAACGCACTTACACCGAGTAAATATTTTTGCATTTTTTGATAGTTAGATTTATCGTTTAGCAGCAATAATCGTGCAATTTGTTTAACATACAACAAAATACATAATTATTTACATAAGAAAAACAGCATAAATTTCAAAATTCTGACTTTACAATTACTAAGCGACCACCGTCAGCTAATCGTTTTTTACGAGAGGAATAAAAGATTGTGGAAAATTCAGAATCGTATTTATTATGTCCCCCAGCATTGATTTAAATAGTAATAGGCAAAACCATTCCTTCAACAAGGAATGGTTTAATACGAAATTCTATAATGAAGCCAAGATTCTTCTGCCTTAGTTATGAAGAAACCAAATTCTGGGTTTTAAATTTTCTTAGATTATGAAGCAGTGATTTATCAAGGATTAAAAAGTGGACAATTCTTGCCTGATTTTAGTTATTACTTCATTCTCACCATTTTAATAATGTTGTAATTGAGGTTATCATATTTCCCGGCATCATCAACTGGCCAAATCTGTGTCAGAGTATCGTTTACAATTTCCAGCCGCAATTTTACTTTAGGCGAACTGGGATTATATCCTGGAGCATAAATAATTGATTCTTCATACAGATTTCCATTCAACTTATATGTTCCACTTCCTCCAAAAGGATAGCCTCCCATTCCCTGATTGCCAACAAAAGCAAAATATCCTTTTGTCCAGATTTTCATTTCTTCATAAGCAGTTCCGGGGGCGATTAGAACTATCTTATTTCCATTCACAACTTTTTCAGACAAAACATATTTCCATGCACCCTCAATTTCCGCTGAGGTTGATTTTAACATGTTTGCACCAAGAGTCCCGTTAGTTTTTAAAGTTCCGCCTGTGTTACCACAAGCTAATAGCAGCAAGGCAAACAATGGAATAAAGGTTGCCACTTTCCAACGCCAAGCGTTACTGGTTTTTGATTTGTTCATCATGGTAATTCTTTTTTTAATTTGACAATGATTAAAGCTATTCGCAAGTGCGAACCGTTTTGGACCCACTCCTTTTTTAATTATTAATAGTTGATATTGAGTTGAATCAATTCCTGAATTAAGTGTGAAATTGTCGGCCTGGAATTCATGAATTTCTTTCATAACACTAATAATCCCGTAAACCGCAGGGTTAAACCAATGAAAGATTTTAACGATTTCAAAAAGAACCAAGTCATAAAAATGATTCAGTTTTATGTGAGCTTTTTCATGAGCGAGAATTGTATCTCCGTGTAGTTTGTAATCACCTTGTGAAATAACCACTGAACGACCAAATGCAAAGCTTGGAATTTCTGTATTGGTTATAAAAAGCCGATAGCCATTCATCTGAATAAATTTCGCTTTACGAAAAATCAGAAACACCGAAACAAGATTTCGAATAAGAATAATTAAAGCAATTAGTACTCCTGTTAAATAGGTTATTATCAAAACGGTTTTCAATGTAATGGTAAGACCATTTGATGCCGGAACTGATTCTTGTACAGATTGTTTAATGGTTAAAGCTTCTTTTTCCTTAACAACCGGAAAACTTTGTATATGTAAATTGCTTTTTGAAAAATCAGGTGTTATTTCAACATTTACCGGTGTGCTTAATATCGTTGGTAATTTAACTATCGGGATAATAAAAGAGACGACAATAAAAGTGAGTATCACAATACGATTGATTTTAAATGCAGTTTCGCGATGCAACAGAATTTTGAACAGCAGGTAAAATGCTCCTATACTGAAAGTTGATTTCAACAAATAGATAAAAAAACTATCCATAATTTTTGGTTTTACAATTCAACTATCGTTAATAAGTCCAGACGCAATTTAAGTAGAGCTTAGTCTTTCTAAATCTTATGATTTCTTTCTATTTTGTGCTTGAAGGATCAATTCCTGTATTTCTTCCAGCGTAATTTTTTCTTCTTCCACAAACAGCGAAACCACGTTTTTGTAGGAGTTGTTAAAGTACTTTTTCACCACATTTCCCAAAGCGCCTTTCCGGTATTCTTCCTCACCAACAGCGGCAAAATAGCGGTGAGTGTTTCCAAACTGTTCGTGGCCGATAAACCCTTTTTCCTCCAGAATGCGAACCATGGTTGAAAGTGTATTGTAATGCAGGTTTTGGTCAGAATACAATTCTTTCAGCTCTTTCACGAACATCGGGCCTTTCTCCCAGAACAGGTTCATGATTTCTTCTTCCTTTTGTGTAAGCTTTTTCATGCTATAGATTTTGAGTATGAAGTAATGAGTACAGAGTATTAAAAAAACAACAAAACAAATATAACTATATTTTTTAGTTGAGCAACTATTTTATTAAGTTTTTAAACTAAATCAATTAGTTAAAATGGGAATTTGTTCTGAGAATGACTGTTAAGTATTGAAAACGATAAAATGTCTGTTTTCAATATATTCACTCACCCCGAGTTCTGACGATTTAAATCGTCAGAACTCTGCCCCTCTCTTTGCAAGAGAGGGGCAAAGTCACCGCGAGGTAGCTTGCCCGCCTGAACAGCCAGGTCGTGCTTGGGGTGAGTGAGTTAGATAATGTCAAGAAATACTTCACATTACTAATTGCCTGTCAGTTTCTTTTTTGAGAAGACTGTTTTCCATTCGGTGTCATTTTTTACACTTCCGTCGCTCTGTTTCGCTGATTCATCCTCAAAAATTGGTTTGCCTGAAGAAAGTTTTTCACCTTTGGTGAAAGTCAATTTTAACTTTACTAAAAACAAAAAAATGAAAACAATTTACACCATTGGAAAAATCATCGGAGCCTTTTTAATTTCACTTTTAATCCACCAGACCATCAGCGCACAGAACGTCATCCCCCGTGACTCAGTTTTGGCAGGTGCAAAAGATGTTATCGGTCAGACTACTTATTGCGGATTGGTTACCATCGATGCGGCCGGACTTCCGCAAACCCGCACCATGAACCCTTTTCCTTTTAAGGATGATTTTGTTATCTGGTTTGCCACTTCGCGCACCAGCGAAAAAGTAAAGGAAATCAGGAACAATCCCAACGTTAACGTTTATTTCGCCGACCACGGCAAGGCAATCGGTTATGTTTCCATCTCTGGAAAAGCGGAAGTTATCGACGATAAAGAGCTGCTTGTAAAAATGAAACGCGACTACTGGGAAGGAATTCCTGACTGGAAAGACGTTTTTGTACTGATAAAAATTAAACCCGTTTCAATGGAAGTTATCGATTACAAACACGGCATCAACAACGACCCACTGACCTCAAAAGCGCCGGTGGTTATATTTTAAACAAATCTGAAAAGTGGATATTCAATCGTTTAACGAAAAACGAAATTGTCTGAACCGCGAAATGGCTGGCTCAGACAATTTCTTTGAACAATTCGACAAACTGGATGATGCCGTTTATGCCGGTGGTGCAATCCCCAAAAAATACAAGGAATTGACCGGGCTTTCGATTTCGGTTTTGTCACGGTGCGAGGAGTGTATTTTGTATCATTTACAGGGTTGTCTTGCTGAAAACGCCACCCGCGAGGAAATAATTGAAGCCATAAAAATCGGCGTTGTCGGTGGAGGTTCGTTAACCTACCCGTCGGCACGGTTTGCTTTTGAAGCATTGACAGAACTGATTAAAAACATAAAATAACGTGAGTTCGATGTAAAAAATTGGTAAAATTATTTGTAAAAAACAAGGT
>DAINOH010000137.1:0-7874 GCA_036735485.1 Draconibacterium sp.
CCCGAAAATGCTTTTAAAGGATCCGGGCCCGGAGATAAAAATTTTCGCGAAGGTGGCTACGGAACTCAACCCGAAAGTCATGCAGCGTTTGCAGCCATGGTCAGTTTGCTCGACAAACAGGTGGGCGAAATTCTCGGAAAACTCAAAGAATTAGGGCTTGAGAAAAATACGCTGGTAATTTTCAGTTCCGACAACGGACCACACCGGGAAGGTGGCGCCGATCCTGATTATTTCGACAGCAACGGTCCGTTAAAAGGCTACAAACGCGATTTGTACGAAGGCGGAATCCGCGTTCCGATGATTGCTTTCTGGGAAGGCAAAATTGTGGCCGGTTCAACATCCGAACATATTTCGGCTTTCTGGGATTTCTTGCCAACGGTTGCCGAAATTGCAGGTGTAAAAACTCCTGAAAATATTGATGGAATTTCGTATTTACCCGAATTACTGGGAAAAGAACAAAAACAACATGCATATCTTTACTGGGAGTTTCACGAACTTGGTGGCCGGCAGGCAGTGCGAAAAGGCGACTGGAAACTGGTTTCGTACCAGGTTTTCGACCCCGCAAAAACAACCATCGAATTGTTTAATCTGGCAGAAGATATCAGCGAGGAAAATAATGTGGCAGAAAAACATCCCGAAATAGTAAAAGAACTTTCGGAACTGATGAAAACAGCCAGAACCGAAAATGTGGATTTTCCGTTTGCTGCGGTGAAATAAAGGAGATGAGCCAGATAGCAGTTAGATTGGTTGCGATTATTCAAAGTTCAGGTTATATTTGTGGCTATGAACAAAAAAGAACTTCATATTGCCCAAAAAATCAAGGAAAGGATAAAACGGAAAAATCCTTTTGCTGATGTTATTCTTTTTGGTTCGCATGCCCGTGGCAAAACGCATAAAGATTCAGACTGGGATATTCTGATTCTGTTAAGCCAGACCAATGTCAATCGTTTAATTGAAAAAGAATACAGAGATGAATTGTATGACATTGAGTTGGAAATTGGTGAGCCGATTTCAGCACTGGTTTATTCAAAAAACGAGTGGGAGCAAAAACATGCGATTACTCCACTTTATCAAAATATAAAACGCGAAGGAATAATTTTGTGATGCCGGGTACAAAACAGGATTATATAAATTACAGGGTTCAGAAATCAAAGGAGGTTTTTGATGACGCAATTTTACTGGCAAACAACCAAAGATGGAACTCGTGTATCAACAGGTTGTATTATTCAAGTTATTATCTGATAAGTGCATTGCTTTATTTGCATGAAATTAAGGCTGAAACCCATAACGGAACCAAAACACAATTCAATTTGAATTTTGTAAAATCTGGCAAAATAGATTTAAAACAAGGCAAATTGTATTCTAATTTGTTTTTGTGGAGACAGGAAAGTGATTATTCAGATTTTACAGACTTTGATGAAAACACGGTGGCACCATTTATTCAGGAAGTCGCTGAATTCAATAATCAGTTGCTTAATTTATTAGAAGTGAGCTAAATATCTGTTACTCAAAATGATGAATTCCGAACTCCGGGAATTCAATAAGCAAGAAACTAATTAAAAACCTAAAAATATCTCAATGAACAATTTTTCTAAACTATTTATTTTAAACATTCTTTTAATTTTTTCGTCGGTGGTAACAGCGCAAACCGGGGCAATCCGCATCAACCAGTTGGGTTATTATCCCGACGCCAATAAAATTGCACTGGTTGTTTTTACCAACGCCACCACTTTCGAAGTGATAAACACGCTCGACAGTACAGTCGCTTTCAGTGGCAACCTGTCGGCAAAAATGTACTGGAAAGATTCGGGCGACACTCTGAAACGGGCTGATTTTTCAGCGCTTACAACCGAAGGAACCTATAAAATACGGATTCCGGGATTTGCCGAATCTTATCCGTTTGAAATTTCAAAAACAGTACTTCGGAAAGCCGCTTATGCATCGTTAAAATCATATTATTACCAGCGCAGTTCCTACGAATTAACCGCGCCCTTTGCCGGATTGTGGGCCCGGCCGGCCGGTCATCCCGACACGCAATGTATTCTGCATTCTTCAACCGGGAAAAGCGGCAAAATTTCTTCGCCCGGAGGTTGGTACGATGCCGGTGATTACGGGAAATATGTAATAAACGCCGGAATTTCGGTGGCTTCGATGTTATCGTTTTACGAAAATTTCAACAACTATTTTGCTGACAGCACCATTATGATTCCCGAATCAGGAAATGGGCAGAACGACCTTCTGGATGAGGTAAAATTTGAACTCGACTGGCTGAAAACCATGCAGGATACTGACGGCGGCGTTTTCTTCAAACTTACCACCTTAAATTTTTCGGGAATGGTGATGCCTGCTGCCGACAAAGCCGACCGTTATGTGATTGGAAAAACCACCGCTTCGGCACTGGATTTTGCCGCTATGATGGCGATGGCTGGCCGAATTTACAGCGATTACGACTCACTTTATGCCGCCGATTGTATTACCCGTGCTGAAAATGCGTGGGTTTGGGCAAAAGCACACCCGGCCATCTATTTCAAAAATCCATCGGATGTTTCAACCGGCGAATATGGCGATGGCAATGTTTCCGACGAGTTTATCTGGGCTGCTGCAGAATTGTACATCACCACGCAAAAAGCCGAATTTAAAACCTATCTCGAAGGTAAAAGCAGTTCGCTGCGGTACAATAATGCACCGGGTTGGCCCAGTGTTCAGCCGCTGGCATCGCTTTCGCTGGCCACTCAACCCAACGGTTTATCAGCGTCGTTGCTCACCACCATCAAAAACTCCATCGTTTCCACTTCCGACAACTGGCTCAGCCAGATTAACGCCAATGCAGCACGCATTCCGCAATTCGGGTTTAACTGGGGTTCAAACAGCAGCATTGCCAACATGGGTGTTGGTTTGCTGTATGCCTATATTCTTACTGAAGATGCAAAATACATCAAAGGCGCTGCCGAGTGTGCCGATTACCTGCTGGGGAAAAATGCCACAGGGTTTTCGTTTGTTTCGGGCTACGGGGAAAAAACACCGATGAATTTTCATCACCGCCCATCGTCGGCTGACGGAATTGTGCAGCCGGTTCCGGGTTTTGTTTCAGGCGGACCGAATGTGAATAAGGAAGATGGCGAAAAATACCCTTTTAGCAATGCGGCTAAAAGTTTTGTCGATGTAGTGGGAAGTTATGCTTCAAACGAAGTTTGCATCAACTGGAACTCGCCGATGACAGCGCTGTTTGCCGGGGTTGATGCGGTGCTGGGTGATAACTCGGATGTTAATTTTGAAGTGCAGACAAGTGTAAATAATCCGCCGGTTTTAAATGTTACATCTCCGGCTTATGGTTCAAATATTGGTTCCGATCAACCATTAAGAATTAAAGGTACAGCAACTGATCCGGATGGAATTTTGAAGATTGAAATTTATATGGATGCCCGATTTGTTGGTGTAGCTGAAAACGGTCAGTTCGATTTTCCGGTTGAATCATTGGCGTTTGGTTCGCATACAGTAACTATACTGGCATACGACAAGTCGGGTCTAACTTCAGAAAAAACAAATACGTTCAGTTATTTTCAGGTTTCAGAGGTTCCTGGAAAAATTGAAGCCGAGAATTTTACAGCCATGAAAGGCATTTCGACACAGACGACCAGCGACGTGGAAGGAGGTTGGAATGTGACCGCCATTGATGCTGCTGACTACATGGATTACAGCGTAAATGTAAAACAAGCCGGAACTTATTTAATCGAATTCAGGGTTGCAAGTAGCACAGGTGGCGGTAAATTCGAACTTCGGAAAACCACACAGGCTGTAATTTCATCTGCGGTTGTTCCGGCAACCGGTGGATTGCAGAAATGGGCAACCATTTCCGACACCATTAATTTAGCTGCCGGAAAACAAATCATCCGTTTGTATTGTGTAACGGCAGGATGGAATATCAACTGGTTGAACCTTACCTATCTGTACCCAACAGCAATTGGCGATTTTTCAGCAGTAAACAATGGTAATTCGCTGGTTGTAATGCCAAATCCGGTTAAAGGCAACTTTACGTTAAAGTACAATCTGGCTGAACTTTCGCCGGTGGAATTTTCGCTTTGCGACATCAAAGGAAATCTTGTCGAGACACAGATTTTCAATGGGATTCAGTCAAACTCCGGCGAGTTTGTGTGGCAACTGAAAAGCAGTCTGGCATCCGGAATGTATATCGTAAATATGCACCGGAACGGGAAGAAAATAGCTGATTGCAAACTGGTAAAAGAGTAACCGGAAAATTTAATACTGAAAATTTAGTTTAAAACCAAAACAGATGAAACCAATATACCTTTCAGGTTTTTCAATTTTTATTATTGCTGCAACATTTTTTCTTCAGTCGTGTGAACCTGCAAAAAAGCAGGCCATTTACACTGGAAAACCTTACCAGGATTCGGTTTATCTGGCAGGGCCGCAAACCATTCCCGGGAAACTGCAGTGTGAGTACTACGATTTGGGTGGCGAAGGAATTGCCTTCCATGATGCTGATTCGGTTAACTCCGGAAGCGGTGCACTGAACCCGGCTGATGGATCTTACCTGAACGAATTCAGAAAAAACGAAGCCGTTGATATTTCTTACACCAAATTTTATCTCAATGCCGTGGACAATTCACCCTACAACTTTGTGGAGCCTGAAAAAGACCAGCTTTATATTGGCTGGACCAAAGAGGGCGAGTGGACAAAATATACGGTTAATGCGCTTGATTCAGGATTGTATAAACTGGGTCTGATGTACACTTCCAACAATGGCGGAAAAATTTCAGTTTCGTTGAACGACACAGATGCGACCGGAGAAATTGAGATCCCCAGCACGTTTGTTGAAGCCGACACAGTTGCCTGGCGGCAATGGCACCACTGGAATTATCTGGAAAATATGGCGCAGATAAAACTGGAAAAAGGAATTCAGACCATCACACTGCATACCGTTGAATATGGCGATATGAATTACGATTACATCAGTTTTGAACGGGTTGATAAATGATAAGATGAACTGGAAATTTCAACTGTATTTGGTACTTGTATTGATAGTTGCAGGTTTTAACAATTTGTTTGCAGCTGAAAAGCAAAAGCTCAATTTTCTGTTTATACTTGCCGATGATTTAGGATACCACGATTTAAGCATTTCAGGAAGCAAATTTTATGAAACACCTTCAATCGATAAGATTGCCGGCGAAGGAATAATTTTTACCGATGGTTATGCTGCCTGCGCAGTTTGCAGTCCATCGCGCGCCAGCATCATGACCGGCAAATTCCCCGCCCGCCATGGAATAACCGACTGGATTGGCGCTGCAACTGGAGAGGAATGGCGAAAAACCGGACGGTTTAACCAGTTACTTCCACCCGAATATGTGCATAATCTGCCGCAAGAATACATCACATTGCCCGAAGCAATGAAGGAAGCCGGTTACCTTACTTTTTTTGCAGGGAAATGGCATCTCGGCGAAAAAGGTTCGTGGCCCGAAGACCACGGTTTCGACATCAACAAAGGCGGCTGGGATGCAGGTAGTCCACGCGGAGGTTATTATTCTCCTTACGAGAATCCAAATTTAAAAGATGGCCCGGCCGGTGAGAACCTCGAAATGCGGCTGGCCCGCGAAACGGTTCAGTTTTTAAAAGAAAACAAAAACAAGCCGTTTTTTGCGTTTCTGTCGTTTTATGCCGTTCACGGTCCGCTGGAAACCACCCACGTAAAATGGAAAAAATACCGCGACAAAGCTGTAAAACAGGGAATCGCTCCAACTGCTTTTCAAATGGGTCATTTTCTTCCCATCCGCCAGGTGCAGGACCACCCGGTTTATGCCGGTCTGGTGGAATCAATGGACGATGCAGTGGGCGAAGTTCTGAGAGCGCTCGATAAGCTTGGATTAGCTGAAAATACAGTGGTGATTTTTACGTCCGACAATGGCGGCGTGGCTGCCGGCGATGCCTCATCGACCTCAAATTTACCCTTACGTGCCGGAAAAGGTTACCAGTTTGAAGGTGGAATTCGCGAACCATATTTTATCAGGGTTCCGGGAATAAATGACGGACAAAAATGCACAACTCCTGTAACCGGAACCGATTTTTACCCCACGATTCTTGAATTGGCAGGAATCCCGCTGAAACCACAGGAACACACCGACGGACAGAGTCTTGTTCCGCTGCTAAAAGGTGCGCCGATGGCTGAAAGGCCGCTCATCTGGCACTACCCGCATTACGGAAACCAGGGCGGCGAACCTTCTTCGGTTATTCGTTTGGGCGACTGGAAACTGATTCATTATTACGAAGACGGGCACGAGGAATTGTACAACCTGAAAAACGATATCAGCGAAACCAACGACCTTGCAACGTGTGAACCTGCAAAAGTGAAGGAACTCCACGAAAAGCTGTTTTCGTATTTAAACGAAGTGAACGCTCGTTTTCCGAAACCCGACCCACAATACGATGAGCTAAAAGAAAAGGAATACCTGCACAAAGTGGAAACCGAACTGTTGCCAAAACTCGAAAAGCAGCGGTTGAGTTTTCTTTCGGAGTATTTCGACCCCGGAAACAACTGGTGGGGAAGCGAAGTGAAACAGCTAAAACAACTTGAAAATGAATAAAATTTTTTGGTTCACAGCCGCCGGATTGTTACTTGTTTCATGCAGCACCAAAAAACTGACTGTACCTACTGCCGCGTTTGAAAACACCGACAGGGTTTACCAGTACTCGCTGTTTACAGCGCTGGCCAACAGTATTTTCGACGGAACTATGACAGTTGCAGGTGTAAAAACAAAAGGCGACATGGGTTTGGGAACCTACAACGGGCTGGATGGCGAAATGATTGTAAACAACGGAAAGGTGTACCAGTTTCCGGCCGACGGAAACGTAGAAATGCCCGCTGAAAATTCGCTGGTTCCGTTTACCGTGGTGAAGTTTTTTCAACCCGATTTTGTGGCTGAAACCGGCCCGGTTACCGATTATCCGGCACTGAAAACGCTGGCCGGAAAACAGTTTTCGTCGCCCAATTATATTTATGCGCTGAAAGTTTCCGGAACCTTTTCGCGCATCAAATGCGGCAGCGCCGAAAAACAGGAACTTCCTTATGAAAAAACCCTCAGTGAAGCCATTGCCAACCGCCCTGTTTTTGAGTGGCTTAATGTGGAAGGAACATTGGTGGGATTCTGGTTCCCGGAATATGTGGGTGGCGTGAACCTCCCCGGTTTTCATCTCCATTTTATCTCGGCCGACGAAACCAAAGCCGGCCATGTGCTGGAGTTTGAAGCTGCCAACCTGAAACTTGAGATCGACCAGAGCAGCGGCCTCGAATTCGACCTCCCCGGAACCGAAGCCTTTAAAACAAAGATTTTTGATTTGTCGCAGGGATACAACAAACCGGCTGCTCCGGGAAAGTAACTTATCCAGGAAATCATAAAGAAAAAAGATACTATACTTTCTGATTCAGTTATTTCATTGTACATCTTGTATTTAACAAAAAGCTTGCTTATTTTTAGGAACTGAAAAAGTATACCGCTAGAACTTCAAATTCGAATCAAATGAAGCAATATAAATTTTCGTCCTTTCATCCAAATATGGAAATATTGGGAAGTTTTATTGCGTGTATAAACGAGTTATGTGCTAGCTTAAAGCAATAATATATGAACGAATATAAGATTCAAGAATCTATACAGAATAGAAGACTAATTCCTAATAATAAGATTATTCTTATTCTTGATAGGATAACTTCCACAATGTCAATTATATTCTTCACATTAATCCTTTGGTTGCCGCTGGTAGATCAATGCCATAATATGTATTCTAAAATTGGACTATTTGCTTTTATTATATTAACGTGAGTTCGACCTAAGCGAAATTAGCAATTTGTTTATTGTCAATAATAT
>DAINOH010000138.1:0-7810 GCA_036735485.1 Draconibacterium sp.
AGGTTCCCGGAATTTTTATTGTGAAGGAAGACCGGCAAAATGTTTGGATTGAAGCGGGAGCCGGTGAAAACTGGGACGATCTTGTGCAATACACTGTTGATTATGGTTTTGGTGGCATTGAAAATCTTTCGCTGATTCCCGGAAATGTGGGGGCTGCCCCGGTACAGAATATTGGTGCTTATGGGCAGGAAGCCGGAAATGCGATTGAAAAAGTGAAAGGTTTTGATCTGCAAACTGGTGAAATAGTCGAGTTTTCGGGCGTCGAATGTGAGTTTGGCTACCGGTCGAGCATTTTTAAAAACACATTCAAAAACCGGATTATTATTACTTCGGTGGTTTTCAAACTCGAGAAATTTCCTGAACTGGTGCTGGGGTATGGTGATGTTGAAAAAAAGGCTTCCGAAAAAGGGGAAATTAATCTGAGTACCATTCGCCAGGCTATTATCGAAATCCGTAGCTCAAAATTACCCGACGTAAAAAAACTCGGAAATGCAGGCAGTTTTTTTAAGAATCCGGTTGTGTTGAAAGAAAAAGCGGACGCATTGAAACAGGAATATCCGGATTTACCTGTTTACCCTGCAACAACAGAAACTTCGAAACTGGCTGCAGGCTGGCTGATCGAAATGGCAGGCTTGAAAGGTTTCCGCGATGGTGACGCCGGTGTTCATGAAAAACAGGCGCTGGTGCTGGTGAATTATGGAAAGGCTACCGGAAAACAGATTTTCGATCTTTCAGAAAAAATAAAACAATCGGTATTCGAAAAATTCGGTGTTGAACTTGAACGTGAAGTAAACTGTGTATAAAAGGAGGTGACGCGGATTTTATCCGCAGTTCATTGCGGTTTCATTCCGGGGTTTCCAATTTATTTTATATTCAATCTGTCAAGTTCTTTCCGGTATTTTGCAGCGTTCCGGCTGTGTTCAGCGTGAGTTACAGCAAAATTATGATAGCCTGAAAAATCTTCTTTGGCACACATATACAGATAATTGTGTTTTTCGTAGTTCAATACGGCATCAATGGCGCTGGTTTCCGGGAAATTAATGGGGCCGGGAGGAAGACCGGCATATTTGTAAGTATTATAAGGCGAATCAATTGCAAGATGTTTGTAAAGTATTCGTTTCAGCGTAAAATCACCGACGGCATATTTAACGGTTGGGTCGGCTTGCAATGGCTGACCATTTTTCAACCGGTTCAAATATAATCCTGCAATTCGGGTCATCTCTTCACGTTTGGCAGTTTCAGCCTGAACAATGGATGCCAGCGTGGTTATTTCAGGCAAAGTAAATTGTAATTCGTCTGCTTTTTTTTTACGTTCAGCATTCCAGAACCGGTCGTACTCCTTTTTCATTCTTTCTGCAAATTCGCTGGCTGAAGTGGTCCAGTAAAACTCGTAGGTATTGGGTAAAAACATGGTTCTGAATGTTTCAGGAGTAAAACCGTAGCTTTTTATCAGTGCAGTATCGGAAAAAAGATTCAGTAACGAAACTGAATCAGCAACCAGGTATTTGCTCACTTTCCCGGCCAGTTCCTGTGGCGTACGGACATTGTTAAACGTTACATTCAGCGGTGTTTGTAAACCGCCTTTCAGCATATTTACAACCTGGTTTGTATTCATTCCTTTTTTCAGAAGGTACCGCCCGGTTTTTATGTTTTTACTGTAATCTTTTTTCTTCGATATCCAGTGAAAGGCTTTCATGCTTTCCAACACATCATTATTTGTCAGGCTGTCGGTTACCTGCTGGTAGGTGGCATTTTCCGGAATAAAAAGTACAAAATCCTTTTTTACATTTTCCCTGAAAACATACTGATAAAGCTGGTAAGCGCGGATTCCGGCAATTACAAATGCAACGGCAACGCCCAGCATAATATATTTCCCGGCTTTTGAAAGCAACCTTGTTTTGCTTAACTTATCAATTGTCATAACGAAGTTTTTTGCAAAAATAGTGGTTCTCGCGGAATTGTATCAAATTGTTGTTTTTGAATTATGGCTATGTTTCAAATCATGTTTAAAAGGCTAAAATCATTAGTTTTGCGGAACGAATCAATAGAAACGATAATATGTTAAAAGTAAATCTTGCTGAGAATATTTATTTTCTGGGTTACAACGACCGCCGTACCCATCTTTTTGAGAATATCTGGCCGATTCCGCACGGCATTTCCTATAATTCCTATTTATTGGTTGACGAAAAAATTGCGCTGGTTGATACCGTTGAGCGATCGTTTATTGATGAATATCTTGATAATATTGAAGAAATCATTGGCGACCGCCCGGTTGATTATCTGATTATTAATCACATGGAACCGGATCATTCGGGAGCTTTAAAAGCAATTGTTCAGAAGTATCCGGATATCACTTTGGTTGGCAACAAAAAGACTTTTGCTTTTGTGGAAAGCTTTTACATGACACCTGAAAATGTGCTGGTTGTTCATGATAATCACCGGCTCGAACTGGGCAAATTTGTAATTCAGTTCCAAACCATTCCGATGGTTCACTGGCCCGAAACAATGGTTTCATATGAAGAAACCAACAAAATCCTTTTCTCCGGAGATGCTTTCGGAAGTTACGGAACCTTAGATGGCGGCGTTTTTGACGATGAAATCAATCTCGAATTTTACGAAATTGAAGTGATGAGGTATTTCACCAACATAGTGGGTAAATATTGTCCGCATACACAACGTGCCATTCAAAAGCTTGCGCCACTGGATATTCAAATGATTGCTGCCACACACGGACCGGTATGGCGCAGCGATCTGGGTTGGATTCTGTCGAAATATAACAAATGGAGTTCTTATGATCTGGAAAAAGGCGTTGTGATTGTTTACGGATCGATGTATGGAAACACCCAGAAAATGGCCGAAGTGATTGCACGCCGGATTGCAGAAAGAGGAATCAAAAACATCAGGGTTTATGATGCTTCAAAAACGCATTCATCTTACATTATCAACGATATTTTTAAATACAAAGGTTTTATTGTGGGCAGTGCTGCCTATAATAATGCGATGTTTCCGAATGTGGAAATACTGCTTTCAACCATCGGACACATGGCTCCCAAAAATCATTATCTGGGAATATTTGGCAACTACTCGTGGAATGGCGGCGGCGTAAAAAACCTGATGACATTTGCCGAAGATATCAAATGGGAACTGGTTTATAACCCGATTGAAGAGAAAGGTGCATTAAAACCAAATAACCGCGAGGAGTTAATAAAACTGGCCGATGCAATGGCTGATAAATTGCTGGCAGAATGATTTGATTCAAAATATTGATATCAAAGGGGTTGTTTTATAACAGCCCTTTTGTATTTCAGGGTGGTTAGTTTCCGATTTTATCAGTTGAATTTTTTAGTTTTGGTTTCTGATTAAGTAAAAAACAGATGCAACACATTTCAATTTCAGAAGAACTTCGCTCCAAAGTCCCCTCCTTAAAACTTTCCTGTATTGAATGTGATGTTGTATTGCAACCCAAAAATGACGAATTGTGGATTTTGCTTGAAAAGAAAGTTGCTGAGTTGGCCAGTAAAATGCAGGTTGACGAAATCAGCACGATTCCTGCCATTGCGGCCTCTCGCAAAGCCTACAAAGCCTGCGGGAAAGACCCGACCCGATACCGCCTTTCGGCTGAAGCCTTGTTGCGGCGGGTTGTCAATCGCGGCGAAATTTACCAGATAAACAATGTGGTGGATGCGCTGAACCTTGTTTCTATTTCGACAGGTTTTTCCATTGGCGGCTACGATGCTGAAAAAATTGCAGGCGATATTGTTTTTGGAATCGGCTGGGAAGGGGAGCCCTACTCAGGAATTGGCCGTGGCGAACTGAATATTTCAGGAATGCCGGTTTTTCGTGATTCTGCTGGCGCTTTCGGAACACCAACCAGCGATTCGGAACGTACTTCGGTTGCGATGGAGACAAAACGGTTTCTGATGATTATTATTGATTACGCTGCTACATCACTGCTTGACAAAGCCACAATTCTCGCCAAAGAATTGCTGGTTCAATATGCCGGGGCTGTCAATTTCGAAATAAAAAACATTCAATAAAAATGAGGACTTTTTGCAAATTCATGTTGAAAATTCTGGGCTGGAAAGCTGTTGGTGGCGTGGCTCCCGAGCCAAAATGCATCATCATCGGGATTCCGCACACCAGTGCCTGGGATTTTGTGATTTCTTACTTCTTTTACACTTCCATTGGCGGTCGTGCCCGGATTCTGATAAAGAAAGAATTCTTTTTCTGGCCGGTTGGCTGGTTTCTGAAAAAAATGGGAGGCATCCCGATTGACCGCTCAAAAGGTGCCAATGTTGTGCGGCAAACCATTCAGTTGTTTCACGACATGGACCACATTCATCTGGCACTTACTCCTGAAGGAACCCGCGAGCGGACAAAAAACTGGAAGGCCGGTTTTCATACTATCGCTACCATGGCGAACGTTCCGGTGTACCTCGGCAGTTTCGACTGGGGAAGAAAGGAAATCACCATCGGGAATAAATTTGAACTCACCAACGATTCCAAGGAAGACATTAAACGCATGAAAACTTTTTACCGCGAAAAAGGGGTGGTTGGTAAATTCCCGGAGAAGTTTACAGCAGAGGAATGAACATTTTATTTCAACATAAGACTTTTTGGATTTTGTCTGTTATCAAAAAATGTAAGGAGGTAAATTTTTTGATTGTAGCTATCCACCTGATAAAAGAATGAGTTGTTTTTGTCAACGAAAGCCCTTCTTATTTCTTTGTGTTTTGATGAAACCGGAAATATTCCCGGATTTCTTTTTATAGCATTTAAAACGAGTTGAGTTTTCTGGTAAAATTGTAGGATTTCCTTTTTTGTCCAGTTCTTTTCGAGGTAATCAAGAACATTAAAAAATGTGATTTTAGCTTTCGCCGACCAGACAATTTCCATCAGAACCCATATTTTTGTTTTGCTTCTGAAATTATCTCCTCGTGAGTAATAACTTTCCCATCTTTAAGATCGTGGAGTCCTTCCATAATTGATTCCTGAACTTCAACAGGTAAATCTTCCCACCAGTCGTCAGCCTTTTCTTCCTGAAGTAAATCTTTGATTTTAAACAGAGTTGAAGTTTTTTCAGTGTGAATTATTTTTTCAACCAAATCGAGTTTTAACGCCTGAATATCCATTTCCAATATTTTTTTGTAAAGATAAAAAATCTAAATCTAGGATTCATAAAAATTTATCCAGCCCAGCTCTCCCAAATTTTACTCCCGGTTTCTTCAGAATTTACAACACGCAGGTGTACCTCGATTTCCTGCTGCATTTCCTCAACGTGCGAAATCACGCCCACAATGCGGTTTTCATATCGGAGCGATTTAAGTGTGTCGAAAACAATGGAAAGCGATTCTTTGTCAAGCGAGCCAAAACCTTCGTCCAAAAAGAAAAAATTCTGGTTCGATTCGGTGATTTTCTGGATGTTGTCGGCCAGTGCCAGCGCCAGCGAAAGCGCCGCCTGGAAGGTTTGTCCGCCCGAAAGCGTTTTCACGCTTCGCACTTTGCCACTATTCATAAAATCGCGCACCTGGAAATTGTTGTCTTCCGTAATTTCGAGACTCAGTTTCTGACGGGTGAGTTTGAAAAACCTGTCGTTGGCGGCATTGCAAAGGTTTTGCAGGTACACCGACGAAATATAATTCACAAAACCACTCGCTTTGAACAACGATTTCATTGTTTTGATGTTTTCGGCGCGAAGTTGCACCTGCTCCAGTTGAACGTTTAACAACAACCGTGTTTCGATATTTGATTTCAGCTGAATCAGTTGTTCATTGATTTTTCCTTTTTCCTGGTTTTTCTGATTCTGAAGTTCCTTGTTTTTGGCCAGTTCTGCTTCGCTTTCGCGGTGTTTTTCGGAATCGTAACATCTGTCGCCCAGTTCGTTGCGGAGGTTTTGGATGTTTGAGTGCGTATTCAGTACGTTTTGTCTGAATGCTGTTATTTCTTTTCTGAGTCGTTCTGTGTCAAGATTTTGTGCTATCACCTGTTCCACTTTTTCCACTGATTCAAAATCTGAAGACGCCAGTTTTTCTGTAAACCGAAGCTGCAATCTTGCGGTTTCTTCGTTTTCCTTTTTCAAATCCGCCCGGTTGTTTTCAAGCGTTCCTTCCGTTTTTCCAAAATCAACCTGTAACTGGTTCAGCTTTTCAGTAAATGAATTGAATTGCTTTTCAACTTCATCCGCTTTTTGTTTCAACGATGAAATTTCGGTTTTAATTTCCTCTGGTTCAATATTTTTATATAGTTTACTGTCAATAATTTGAAGTTGTTTTTCAAGGGTTTGCGCGGTTGTATCTGCTGTATTTTTTTCTTCTTTCAGGTTGTTGAGTGCAGTCCGGTATTTTTCAACCAAAACCTGAGATTCTTTCAGCTCTTTCGAAAGATTGACCAGTTTTTCTTCCCTGATTCTGATGTTTTCCTGCAGTTGCCGGGCTCCCGAAAATGCCAGTTCAACAGATTCAACGGTTTCAAAACCTTTCCATTGAAATTGATTTTTATGCTCCTCTGTTTGTTTCAAAAGAAAAGTTTCTTTTAAACTGATTTCGGAAAGCTGTTTTTCCAGCAATTCAAGATGCTTGCAGAAATCGGAAAAAACCTGAATGATTTGATTCAGATTTTCACTTTCTTTTTCACTGGTTTTAAGCTGATTTTGAATGGTTTCAATGGCTTTTGCGGTTCCAGATGCGCTGTATTTTTGCGGGTGGTGAACCGCGCCGCACAGCGGACAGGGATTTCCTTCTTCCAGATTGCCCGCGAATTCTTCGAGTTTTAAACTTATTTTCAGTTGCGTGAATTCTTGAGCCAGCTTTTCGTTTTCGGTTTTCTGCTCTGCCAGTCTGTTTTTTATAAAACCTATGGTTTCAGCAATTCCGGCGGGTTTCGGGAGTGTTGCCAAAAGCTGATTTTGCTGTTCTTCTTCAATTTTGTTTTTGATGGTTCGAATTTCTGTTGTGGTTTTGCCGGCATTTTCCTTGTTTTCAGCAAGTTGTTTTTCGAGCAGGACTTTTTCCTGGTGCCAGTTTTTTACTTTCGCCAGCAATTCAAAATCAGGCAGTTTTTGCCGTTCTTCCCTGATGGATTTTTCCGTCGATTCCTTTTCCAGCGTCAGATTTTCGGACTTTTTTATTTCTTCGGCAGTTTTGGCTTCTCCGTTTTTAAGTCGTTCTGTAAGCGTTTCAACCTGCGATTTCAGCAATTTTATCTGAACCACTTTTTCCAGTTCAATTGCTTTTTGCCGGAATATTTCGCGGTTATCGAAATCAGGTTTCAATCCATTTATTTTCGCCTGAATTTCCTGCAATTGTTTTTGAATATCAGCTAGTTTGATTTCATCGGTTTTAATCTGTGCCGATTTTATGGCAGCCCGGTTACCGGCAGCCTTCCATGCCTCAATATCGCTTTTAAAACTGAAAACACAGCGTTCGTATTGCTGCAACTGTTTTTCGAGAGCATTGATTTCCGGTTCTTTTTCAACAAGTTGAGCCAATGTTTTTCCAGCGACTTCCAGTTTTTTGCTCAACTCTTTTATTTGGAGCCACACAGCAATATTTTTCTGCCCGTTTTCAATTAGTTTTCCCAGATTCTCAAGTTCTTCTGCAAGCTGTTTCAGGGATGTTTCAAGTTCATCGATTTTGCCCGGTTCCGTTTCACCAAGCTGCAAAAGTTGTCCCTGCAGGTTTTGAATTTTTTCGTTGTTCGCATTTTCGAGAGCCACGGTTTTTCCGTACAATTCAAACTTTTCGAGGCCGAAAAGCTCTTTCATCATTTGCGTCCGGTCTTTGTTGCCCAGTTGCAGAAACTCCTGAAATTG
>DAINOH010000139.1:0-7780 GCA_036735485.1 Draconibacterium sp.
TTTGCTTTTCCATAATAAGTCGTTTTTGTGTCAACTTATTTCAGGACGGGACAGTCAATATAACAAAAAAGGCAGCCAATCCGACTGCCTTTCAAAGTTATGTAAAGTATAGTTTTTTATTGCTTTTTTGCAACCACATTCCCCTTAATACTCAAAACAACTTCTGAGTTTCTGGCATTTGAATTAACTGTTATCGATTTATGAAAATTACCGGCAATATTGGTATTATAAACAACTTTAATCGAACTTTTTGCGCCAGGCAGAATCGGCTCTTTGGGCCACGTTGGCACTGTACAACCGCACGAAGCCCTTACATTACTTAATACAAGTGGTGTTTTGCCCGTGTTGGTGAACACAAATTCAGCACCACCATCACTACCCTGTTCAATGGTGCCATAATCATGAACCATTTTCTCAAAACTTATAACCAATGTTGTATCTGATTGTGCTTTCAACTGCATGGATGTCATAAATATTACAACAAATGCCAATAATAATGTTTTCATATTTTAAGAATTTAGAAATTTTACGATGAAATTTTGCTCAAATGTAGTTGATTTTTGTTTTCAATGCACTGAATAATATTTACAACCATTAATTGCATTATTTTTTTTACTATTTTTAGTTAAATTAATTTTTAAGTGCTTACTTTAAAGTGCGCTATTTTATTTACAAACTGTCGTATTTAATTAATTTTTAGTTTCTTAACCATCACCAGTTTCAAAATGAAGAAAATTCTGGCAATTGATGATAATGAAATAAATCTTGAACTGCTCAGTCAGCTTACCACAAGATATTATCCTGATTTTCAATTCATAAGATCATTAAATGGTTTTGAAGGAATTGAAAAGGCAAAACTTGAAAAACCGGAAATTATACTGCTCGATATTTTAATGCCCGGAATGAATGGTTACGAAGTTTGCGAAATTTTGAAAACCGATGCCGAAACTAAAAATATTCCTGTTCTGATGATCTCTGCGCTCGGTGGAAATCCGGCTGAAAGAACGCGCGGGTTAAATGCCGGAGCCGACGCATTTATATCCAAACCATTCATGTCGAGCGAATTACAAGCTCAAATAAATGTTGCTTTGCGTATAAAAGGTGTCGAAGATTTGTTGAGAAAAAGAAATGAAAGCCTTGAACTGAACATTAAAGCAGAAACCGATAAATTTCTGGCAGAGGAAGAAAGATTCAATACCATTTCGGAACACGCACGGCAGTTTTATTGGGAAATTGATGCAACCGGAAAATTTACATACATCAGCCCGGTAGTTGAATCAATTCTGAAAATGAAAAACCTCGAGATTCTCGGTAAATTAGATTTTAACTCATTCTTTCAAACACAAACCGTAAATAAACATGTCAGGATTTCGGCATCTGAAAAGCTGAAAGAATGTGAAATTTTGCTCAATTCTGGAAACGATGATCTTTGGTTTACATTAAGCAGTTTTCCTGTATTCGACAAAGCGAAAAATTTTGCTGGCACAAGAGGAATTTGTTATGACATCACCCAAAGAAAAAAAGCAGAATTAGCCTTGGTTGAAAACCTGAAAAAAATTGAAAAATACCAGGAAAAACTTAAAAAACTGAATATCGAAATAACAAGGATTGAAGAACGGGAAAGAAGGCGAATCGCTGAAAATCTGCACGATAGCCTGGGACAAACATTGTCGCTGGCATACCTGAAATTATCGGCAGTTAACACCGACGAATTCAAACCGGTTACAAAAAAAATCTGGGAAGATACTTTTGGTTTGTTAAACAAAGCAATTGCCGAATCCCGTGAACTTACCTACGATTTAAGCCCGCCAATACTATACGAATTGGGATTAATCCCGACCTTCAAATGGAAACTGGAACAAATTGAACAAAAACACCCTTTAAAAACCCTTTTGATTGGAGAAGATGTTTCATTAAACATCAAAAAGGATATAGCAATTTTTATTTACAGAATAGTTAGTGAACTGATTCAAAATGTAATAAAACACGCGAATGCAAACGAACTGACAATTGAAATTGAACACACCCCGAAAAAATATTATATTTCGGTAAAAGACGATGGAAAAGGATTTGAAATTATAGATGGGAAATCGGCCACAAAAGCCGACGGATTTGGTTTAATGAGTATTAAAGAGCGTCTCGAAAGTTTTAACGGCCAGCTTGAATTAAAGTCGGCACCCGGAAAGGGAACAACTGCCCGGATTGAAATTCCGGTTAAAAATAAATAAACTGCTGATTGAACTATTTTACAATTAAGTGTTTAAATAGAATAAAATAAGATGTTTTAACTGAAATTAAATACCATGAGAATAAAAGTATTAATTGCCGACGATCATCAACTTTTCAGAGAAGGGTTGGCAAACCTGCTATTTTCAGCCGAAAATATTGAAGTGATTGCACAGGCAAAAGACGGAAACGAAGCTATTGAAAAAGTAAAACACTTTAAGCCCGATGTGGTTTTACTCGATATCGCTATGCCTGTTTTAAACGGTATAGAGGCAACCAAAAAGATAAAAGCCCTGTTTCCTGAGATAAAAACAATCACTGTATCAATGCACTCTGATAAACAATATGTTAAAGGAGCGCTGGAAGCCGGGGCAGACGGATATTTACTAAAAAACTGTACTTACCGGCAATTAACAGACGCTATTCAATCGGTTTACGATGGAAAAAAATACCTGAGCCAGGATATTACGGAACTGGTAATCAGCGGCTATTTAACACCGTCGGCAACCGATACGAATGAATACTCTACTTTATCGGAAAGAGAGAAAGACATTTTTCTGCTTTTTGCCGAAGGAAAATCGACAAAGGAAATCAGCGATAAACTTTTTATCAGTGTTAAAACTGTAAACACACACAAACAAAATATTCTCGATAAACTGGGTTTAAAATCGAATGCCGATATTGTTAAGTACGCTTTAAAAAATGGCCTGATCAGACTTGAATAATAAAAAAGGCCTGTCCGTTACTATACAGACAGGCCTGACAAAATCTAACGCTTAACTCTCCTCTCTCCTCGCCTTCAGTTTTTTGATATTATACCATAAATAAATCCTACTCCCATTGAGAAATATTTTCTATCGTGATTCATCAACAAAGTCGGACCAGCCGACAAGCCGATCATCTTATTAATCGGAAATTCAATTTTTGAATTTACCATCACACTGAAATCACTGGTTCTGACTGTTGGAATAATTGTATAACCAGTACTTTTCATAACTGCCGATTTTGTGTTTACAACCGACATTCCGGGACCACCCTGAACAACCAGTCTGAAAGTACCTTTCGAATTCAGATTAAAATGCCGTCCCATCATCATGTGATAATTTTCCAACATTTCGTCAGGCGATGCAATAATATCTGCTGTCTCAGACTTATTAGCCGATTTCAGCACTTCAGTAAAGGTTGGCAACACCTGATTCGATGATGCCGAATAGCCTATTTCAACAGAATATTTGCTATTAAAAACAAAACTCATCCCGAGATTTCCGCCACTGTTGCTTCCAACCATAACATCACCATGTGTGTACAATAAATGTTTATGGTCAGTATGCGATAACCATTTGTTCGACCATTGTGCGTTGGCAATATGCATAAATATTACACAAATCAATAGAACGGTAATCTTTTTCATAGCAGTTGTTTTTTACAGGTTATTTATCCGACAGTCATTTATTATATCCTGGTTTTAAGCTACTTTCAAATTTCAACAGTTAAAAAGCTTATCATACCCGGAGAATTTCATTGTTTTGTGTTTAACTATAAAACTGGTTTGCATTGTAAATTTATGCAATTGTATTCTCAGCATTGAACAATAAAATCCTGATTGTAATACTCCGGTTTTCTGATTTGTCACTTCATAAAAACTTACATACACTCAGTTTTTTGCACCTTTTGCCTTCATAGTTTCTGAGTACTGATTTTCAACAACTTACAAATTAAACTTTAATAAAAAATTCGCTAATATTTCGAGCAACATCACATAAAAAACTGATATCATGCTATTTAGCCACAACGCAATTTTTATAAAATTCAGTTTATTCAGAATTTTTTTTGTTTTTTAATTGACTAAAAATGGAACTGGAATTCAGACAACTAAACCTTTTTTATCAGCAAGAAATATTACAATCAACAAGAGCTTTGGATTTACCTTTGAATCGTCAATAGACACAAAAAAGATTACAGAAGTTATTTTCCATATAGAGAAGGTAGAATATTTAGCAAAACCCTTATTTTTATTCGACAGTTTGCAAAACCCCGGAAAGAGTTCCGGGGTTTTTTCTTTTAAGATTACTGAATTTCATCATTCAAAGCTTCTCTTAATCCGGAAAACAACAAAACATCTATAATTTTAGCGTTTCAAAAAAAAAGGTATGTAACCACGAATTACCTTTGTGTCATCTGTAAAATAAAATTTTATGATGCTGAAAGTTGCTTTACTCGTCTCAATGCTTTTCCAGCTTGGTGCAGCAGTTTTTGCATTAACCCTGATTCGCCGCACACGCTACAATATTTCGTGGATTCTTATTTCGGCAGGTTTTGTTTTGATGGCTATCCGCCGTCTTTTTGACTTTTCGCTGCTTTTCTGGGAAACCAGTTTATTTAAAAAGGAAGAAGTTAACGCGTGGATTGGCGTTGTAATATCCATTTTTTTACTCGCCGGAGTAATTTTCATCCGTAAAATTTTCAACCTGCAGGACGAATTGGAACGTTTGCGCACAGAGAATGAACAAAGAGTGCTTTCAGCAGTAATTAACACCGAAGAAACTGCGCGTCAGAAATTTGCACGCGAGTTGCACGATGGTCTTGGTCCGGCTTTATCATCCATAAAAATGACGCTGAGCGCCGTAAATCAGGAAACGCTCACTCCGCTCAACAGCAAAATCATTAGCAACGTGTGCAACTTAACTGACAATTCGTTGGTAACATTAAAAGAAATAGCCAACAACCTGAGTCCCCACTTACTTAAAAATTTTGGCCTCGAAAAGGCCATCGAAACGTTTGCCGACCAGTTGTTTTCTGCTTCAGCAATTAAATATTCGCTGTTTCTGAACATCGATAAACAAAACCTCAGCGAAGAAATGAATATCAGTTTGTACCGGATTGTTTGCGAACTGATGAACAACAGTTTGAAACACGCACGACCGACATCAGTTTATCTCGAAATCACAGAATCAGACAAACTACTGGTTATGAATTACAAAGATGATGGTTACGGATTTGATAATTTTCAACTGCGCACCGAAAGTAAACACACAGGAATGGGTTTCGACAATATTACATCGAGAACAAGACTGCTGAAAGGAATGTATTATATCAACACCGCACCCGGAAAAGGTTTTTCCATCGAGTTTTACTTTCCTAAAAAGAAATCAGGTAAAACAAAATCTCATTTTACAGAAACCTCTTTATAAATTTGGCGGTATGAAAAACATCTCGGTTTATATAGTTGACGACCATTCTCTTTTCCGCGAAGGACTGAAACTTTTGCTTTCGAGTTTGAATTACATTGAAAACATTTATGAAGCCGAAAACGGGCTCGAATTTGTTGAGGGCCTCACAAAAAACAAAACAGACATTGTGCTTCTCGATGTTGAAATGCCTGTTATGAACGGTATTCAGGCGGCACAAAAAGCAAAAGAAATTTCTCCGGGAATAAAAATCATCGCCCTTTCCATGTATTCCGATGTGAGTTATTACCTGAGTATGATTGAAGCCGGTGCCAGTGGTTTTTTGCTGAAAAATTCCAATTTCCAGGAGGTTGAAAAAGCGCTGCTGGATATTTACAACGGAAAAACTTATGTTTCGATTGAAATTCTGAACAGCATTCTGAAAAACCCGCAAAAAAACGATCGCTGGAATTTGTATGGTGAACTTACTGAACGTGAAAAGGAAATTTTATTACTGATTTGTGCCGGGCTCACCAACAACGAAATTGCCGATAAACTTAATCTCAGCAAACGAACTGTTGACAAACACCGCGAAAACCTGCTGCTGAAAACCCAATCGAAAAACACAGCTAACCTCGTAATTTTTGCTATCAAGAGCGGTCTTTTACAAATCTGAATATCATTTTTGGTAGGTAAAAAGACGTAGATTAATTTACGTTTTTTGACGGTTTCTGCTTTTTGGGGGTCCGGCTACTTTTGTCGTTGAAAAAATTTTAAAGGATGACAGAAGTAAAAACTTATACTGAAAAGAAACCAAAAAACTCTTCTTGTAAAATTAAACTGATTCAGACTGCAGTTATTATCGCAATACTTTTACCGTTTTCAGGCTTTGCTCAATTTAAAGTCGATGCCGAGTTGCGGAATCGTTCTGAGGTTCGCGATGGTTACGCCAAACTTGCTGCCGACGGGGCAACACCGGCATTTCAGATTTCGCAGCGCACAAGACTCATTTTCGGGTACGAATCGGAAAAACTGAAAATTAAAATCACGCCACAGGATGTAAGAATCTGGGGCGACGATACCAATTTTTCACTCTCGGGAAGTAACGGAAACAGCGCTTCACTCGACCTTTTTGAAGGTTTCGCAGACATTAAAATTGGAAAGGAAAACTGGCTTGCCGTTGGCCGTCAGCAGCTTGTTTACGATAACCAGAGTATTCTCTCCAACGCCAACTGGAACCAAAATGGCATCAGTTCCGACGCTGTGTTGATGAAACTGAAACTAAAGAAATGGAATCTTCATCTTGCCGGTTCCTGGAACACAGCGCAGTCA
The DNA here is from genome assembly GCA_036735485.1 of Draconibacterium sp. GTDB lineage: Bacteria > Bacteroidota > Bacteroidia > Bacteroidales > Prolixibacteraceae > Draconibacterium. The sequence goes on from DAINOH010000139.1 coordinate 6,726, forward strand.
CTTTCAGCCAACAACTACTTCCCCACCGACCGATACAAAAGCATCGATTTTGCCTGGCTCAACCGGCAGTTTGAATCGGGACTAAAACTTTCGCTGGTTCATGTGGCTGCAGGGCGAACTGAATCTGACACTTCGAACACAATTTATTTCAGACAAACAACCGGATTTTATACGCTGTATGCAAAAAACAACTTCACAATCTGGGGCGATGCATATTACCAGTATGGAAAAAGTCAGGCCGGGAAAAAAGTCAGCGCCTTTTTGCTTGATGTTGAAGCGGGTTACAAAATAAAAACTGTCAGTCTGGGAGCGGGTTACAGCTACATTTCGGGCAATACTGAAACCGGCACAAACCTGAAAACTGATAAATTGTATGACCCCATTTACAGGTCGCGCCACAACTTTAACGGTTTTATGGATTATTATTCAAGCTACCAGAAACAAACAGCGGGCGGTGGTTTGTCAGATTTGTACCTGTTCGCCGAAATCAATCCATCAAAAAAGCTGTGTATCCGCAATAACTTTCACTTTTTCAGCCTTGCCGAAACCAACCCGGCCACACCTGCCGATAAAAACCTCGGAACTGAAAACGACCTTGTTGCCAAATTCAAATTTGCCGTCTGGGGTTTGCTGGAAGGAGGCTATTTTTTCTACCTGCCCACAGAATCTTTAAAAACCATTCAGGGCGTGAAAAACGGCGGATTTTCACAGTTTCTGTATGTACAATTATGTGTCACTCCTTCACTGTTTAAACAAAGTAAATAATTTAAAATACCAGAATATGAAACTACAAAATCTGACTTATATTCTTGCAGTTGCGATACTGCTTTCAGCCTGTTCATCGGGTAAGAAAAAAGAACAAACCATCAGTCTTTCCGGTGCTTTCGCGCTCTACCCGATGGCGGTGAAATGGAGTGAAGAATATCAGAAAGAACACCCTGAAATCAAATTCAACATTTCGGCAGGTGGCGCAGGCAAAGGTGTTGCCGATGCACTTTCAGGAGCCGTTGATTTGGGAATGCTTTCACGGGCTGTGGAACAACAGGAAATCGATA
>DAINOH010000140.1:0-7374 GCA_036735485.1 Draconibacterium sp.
AAACATATTCACTCGTGCTGCCGCTTGCAACCAGTGGTTACAAAGGTCCGGTGAAAATTAATGAGTGGATGGGCGTTTCAGCGGGTGTTTTTTCTTTGTTGCTGATTGTGGCGGCTGTGGTGATGTTCTGGTTTGCAGAGAAAGCCGAAAAGAAATTTGCAAGGGAATTTTGAGAATGGCAGAACATGAAAAAAGAGATTAATTGTAATTGATTGAGATTTATTGATAATATAATGAATACACGTGTTAAAATATCGGTTTTGCTGGTGGGGCTGGGTGTTTTGCTGGCTTTTATCCCGGGTGGTTCGGGGAAAAGTTTCAGGGTGAAACCGGCAGAACTGGCAACAAAAGCTGCGAGTGAAAACCAGTTTTCCGTGGATGAAGTGGCTCGTTTTGTGAATACCGAAGACAGCACGGTACAGTTGATTGACGTGAGAAGTGCTGCTGAATATCGAACCTGCAATATTCCGGGTTCGGTGAATATTCCGCTCGAAAACCTTACTGAATCAGGGTGGGAGAGTGTGTTGAACCGTAAAAATGTACGAACCATTTTTTACAGCAACGACAATTTGCTGGCATCCATGGCACAAACCATCGCCACCGGAATGGGAAACGAAAATGTCTTTGTGATGAAAGGCGGATTGAATGAATGGTTTCAAACGGTGATGCTTTCTGAGTTTTCGGGCGAAAAGATTTCGGCACGCGAAAATGCTCTGTTCGAAAACAGATTCAAAGCCCGGGCTGCTTTCAACCAGATTAACAGTTTGCCCGACAGTCTGAAAAACAAATATTTCGATGCAAAACGGCTGCAGAGGAAAAAACTCGATGGTGGCTGCTAAAAAGGTAAAAAATTGCAGAAAATACTTTCTGTAAACTGAAAAACGGTATGCACAAAACAACTTTCAGAATAGCAAAAATGGATTGTCCGTCGGAAGAACAAATGATACGGATGAAACTGGCTCATCTTTCTGGAATTAAATCATTGGATTTCGATATTCCGAACAGAAAACTGACCGTTTTTCACACAGATTCTTACCAGGAAATATTTCAGCAACTTGACCTTCTGAAATTTGAGATATCATTTGTTGAAAGCATTGCGGAAGAGGATATTTCAACCAGTGGCCATACTTCGCAAAAGGAATTACTCTGGCAGGTGCTTGCCATCAACTTTTTCTTTTTTGTGCTGGAACTTATAACCGGATTTATTTCCAATTCGATGGGACTTATTGCCGACAGCCTGGACATGCTTGCCGACAGTTTTGTTTACGGTCTTGCCCTTTTTGCAGTGGGCGGTTCAATAGTATTGAAAAAAAACATCGCAAAAACAGCCGGTTCATTTCAACTAGTGCTTGCTATCCTCGGTTTTATTGAGGTAATCCGACGATTTATCGGTTTTGAATCTGTTCCTGTTTTCCAGACAATGATTATCGTTTCTGTGCTGGCTTTGGCGGGAAACAGTCTTTGCCTCTATTTGCTGCAAAAAAGCAAAAGCCAGGAAGCTCACATGAAGGCGACAATGATTTTTACTTCAAATGATGTTATTGTAAATCTTGGTGTTATTGTGGCAGGTGGTCTTGTTTTTCTGACTCATTCAAAATACCCCGATTTAATTATCGGGACCATTGTGTTTGTAATTATTGCAAGGGGAGCATTTAAAATTTGGAAACTTTCAGCTTAAAACATTATCATAATGATCAAACGATTTAAAGAACTGGCATGGGTTATCGGGTTACTGCTGATTGCAGCGGTTTTTGTTTTTGTTCGTGCAACCAATAAAAACAGGTTTTCGGGTACGACTGAAAATATTATTGAAACACTTAAAAATGAGTCAGTTTTTATTGAGGCTGAGAATTTGCAATTGAATGATTATTTGGTGGTTGAATTGGGCGATAATTCAGGTGAAGCGAAATTTCCAACTGCAGTAAAAGTTACTTTCGAAGGTCTGGCCGACAAAAATTTCAGAAAGCAACTGGAAACATCTGAAAAGAAAATTCTTTTAACTGGCGACGAAGCGCAGACTGCAAAAGCCTGGATAATTTTAAACCAGTTAGGTGTTGAGCGTCTTTTTATTTTTACCGAAAAAGATAAACCCGAGTCTTTGCGCCACAAATTTATTCCCGATACAACCAAAGCAGTTGTTTCAGTCGAGTAAAACCTGAATTATCCCACAATCGAAAAGATCAATTTTCTGCTTATTTTTTGTTAAGAAGTCATTGAAATTCTTCGTGTATTTTTATCATTTTTGGTGTACGTTTCTCATCAGAATATACAGATAAAAGCTAAACCATTCAGGTATGAAGAATTTACAAACGGCAATCCCTGCCAGCGACCGAATTACCTCTGTTGATTTTTTTCGCGGCCTCACAATGTTTTTGCTCATCGGCGAAAGCACAGGTATGTTCCACTATTTCAGTGAAATAAACTTTGGTGTTGCAAAGTTTATCGGTACTCAGCTAACACATCACGAGTGGCATGGACTCTATTTCTGGGATTTGATTCAGCCCTTTTTTATGTTTATTGTGGGTGTGGCCATTCCGTTTGCGGTTGCCAACCGTTTGAAAAAGGGAGCAACCAACAAGTCATTGTATCTTCATGCACTGAAACGCTCGGCACTGCTGTTTTTCCTCGGACTGGCGCTTTACACTTCAGGAGAAGACAAAATCGTTTTCAGGTTACAGAATGTACTGGCGCAGTTATCGGTAACTTACTTAGTTGCTTTTCTGATTTTTCGCTGGAAATGGTTTTATCAACTGGCGCTATCGCTGGTTTTGTTGCTGGTTGCCGACCTTGCTTACCGGTTTTTTCCGGTTGCCGGATTCAACCAGCCCTGGGAACCTTTCCAAAATCTGGGTTCATGGGTGAACAATTGGTTGGAAAACACTGACAAGGCCAGTATCTGGGCAAGTTTGAATGCAGTTTCAACCACAGCACACACCATTTGGGGAGTTTTGTGCGGGAAAATTCTGATGGAGAGCAAATCGGCTGCGGAGAAAATAAAACTGCTGGTGATCGCCGGAGTAGCCGCGCTGGTGGTTGGTTTTGGCATCGATTTATTATCAATTACACCCATTATTAAAAAGATTGCCACCGCTTCGTTTGTATTTGCCAGCGGCGGCTGGGCGATACTGGCTTTGACTCTTTCATACTGGATGATTGACATCAAAAAATGGGCAGCCGGAACCCAGGCTTTTATCGTGGTGGGGATGAACTGTATTTTTATTTACCTGGTTTTCAGTTTGGGTGGTGCCGATATTCTTGCCAGACTTTACAAACCGTTTATCACTGCTTTTCTGGGTTGGACCGGACATATTTTTACCGGAATGCTGATAAGCGGCGCTGTGTGGTTTTCACTTTGGTATGTAACGTATTGGATGTACCAGCGGAAAATCTTTATCAAGATTTAAAAATATTTCGACATTTTTTGATTCAGATTGAATTCCGGTGAGCGCATTCCCCGTCAGCTTTGCTGCGGGTTTAGCGAACAAGACACTAAAAAAGTCCTCGACGGAATCGGATTCCTCGTCAGCTTTGCTGCGAGGAGTTTCAATACAACTTGTTCTGTTTTCAATGAATATAAATGATTTGGCTAAAGCCGGATTCTAATGCCAATCTTTACCGTCAGCTGAAGCAGACGGCAATAAAACAAATACTAACATTTTTTGAATATTGCCGTTCACTTCAGTGAACGGATTCTGTTTGTGCAGGAATGACAGGGGTTTTAACCCCATTAATAACAGGGTTATTTTACTTTCCAAACCAACACCCCTGCCGTTTTGATGGTTTTTTCGCCAATCAGGATTTCGGCTCCTTCAGGTAAATTCATTTCAAAATCCTTATCAGCGTAGTTCATGGCAATGCCAAAACCATCGCGGTATTCCACCAGAATTCCTTCGGGATAATTTTCCACCGGAATATTCTGCTGGCTGAACAGTTTTTTCAGTGCCAGTTTTTCCAGTTCTCCAGAACGCGAATCAACACCGATGTAGGTTACGGTTCCTTTACCCAGTTTATGATGAACCACAGCTGACGTTCCGGCATAAAATTCCTTTTCGTAAGTGGCCCAGGTTTCGGTACCCGGGAACGGACTGAGTAAATCGCCCCAGCTTGTCCAGGGGATTTCGCGGTTTTCAAACTTCACCATTCCGGGTGAATGCGGCATTGGCAAATCATACGATTCTACTTCAGCACCAAACAGTTTCCACATCGGTTCGTAGAATTTGGCTTCCCACAAATGGCCGTTTTTATCCTGCAAACCGGTGCGGCAACTCAAAACCAGATTGCCACCGTTTTCGGCATATTTTGTCAGTTTGTCAATCATCGGCTGGTCAATCATCTGGTAAGCTGGCACTACAATTACAGGGTATTGCGCAAAATCAAATGTGTCGCGGATAAAATCCACCGGTGCGCCAAACGATTTTAGCGCTTTGTAATATTTCAACTGGTGGGCTTCGGTATTCCATTCGGTGGTTTGTTTGTTCAGGTTTACCTGTTGCACATTGTCGGCATTAAACAGAATGCCTGTTTTCCGCTGCTGGTAAGCTTTTGGCAATTGTGCCGATGCATTATAATTCTCACGGAGCTTGCCGATTTCTTTCATAAACTGTTCAAATTCAAGTCCGCCGGGAGTGGGTGTAACTCCGTCAGTTCCCACAATTCCGTAATGATAAGCTTCGTAACCATACAGCGGGGCACGGTAGCGGTAGGTGCAGGTAAATTTGCTGCCACCGGCAAAAACATGCCACAGATACAACCTGATGGCGCCGGGCACCGGCTGCGGATTGATGCTTCCCCAGTTCACCTGGCCGGGCTGGAGTTCCATCACCCCGTAATAACCTTTCAGCGGGCGGAAAAAGTCGTTGGCCATGGCAATTCGCGAATATTCGCCCACGCGGTAGCCTTTTTCGCCAATACCGCGGTCGCTGCCATACACCATGTAGCGCGTGTAAGCCACAAAATCGAACTCGCGGCTCTGGCCCACATAACCCACATCATACATCGGAATGTAATTGCTCGTAATCCACTGGTCTTTTGAAGTATATTTTCTGAGCACTTTTGCCTGTTCATCCAGAAAGGTGGCAGTTTCGCTGTCGGCAAAACGGTAGTGGTCGAGACGCTGGTGCAGATTCATTCCCCATTGTTTATGTAACGGGATATTAATCTGACTGAAATCGGAGTATGTTCCGCTCCAGAAATTGTTGCCCCAGGCTTTGTTGAGAGCATCGATGGTAACATACTTTTCTTTCAGCCAGTTGCGGAAACGTTGTGTGGCGTCGTTGCCATAATCCAGGAACCGGCGGGGTTCATTGTCGAGTTGCCAGCCAATCACGCGTGGGTCTTTGCCATAGCGTTTGCCCAGTTCTTCAATCATTTTCATCGAATAGCTGCGATAGTAGTTACTCGAAAAAGTGGCGTGCTGCCGGCTGCCATGGTCCATCTGGTTACCGCCTTCATCGGTGGCCAGTACATCAGGGTGTTTGCGCACCAGCCAGACCGGTGGGGTGGCAGTCGATGTACATAAAACCACTTTGAGGTTGTATTTGGCAGCAAGTGCCAGCGACCTGTCGAGCCAGGCAAAATCATATTTTCCTTCTTCGGGCTCCAGTTGCGCCCAGGCAAACTCGGCAAAGTGGGTAAATTCGAAGCCCATGTTGGCCATGTTCTGAAAATCGCGTTCCCACTGCGACTCATCCCAGTGTTCAGGATAGTAATAAACGCCCACGGTGGTGAGGTCTTTGGCAGGGAAAAACTTTTCAGGATTGTTCTGGGCCTGTGTCAGTGCAGCCAGCAAAACAGCCGCCAGCAGAAATGGTAATGATTTTAGTTTCATGGTCGAAATTGAATGTCAGTTTATAATGCAATATTACCGAAATAAGTTTGAAGTCTGGATTCCGGATACTTGATTTTAGGATACTGGATGGAAGAATTGAGATTGGTTGAGATTGGGGAAAACGCTCCTAGCTTCTAGCTTCTTGCCCCAAGCTCCCTGCTTCTTAACCATAGAGGACACTGAGAATTTGGGTGAATGGGTAATTGGGTGATTGTGTGATTGAGGAGGAAAAAGGGTAAAGTGATTGATAGAGATTGGTTGAGATTGGGGAAAACGCTCCTTGCCCCCTGCTCCATGCTCCTTGCCCCGTGCAATTTGGCTTTCTCCCGACTCCTGTCTTCCGGCTTTTGCAATTTGCTCTAGTACTCTTTTTCTAACCAACGTGATAAAAACACATCGTAAACTCTGTAAGAAGTCCCTTCTTTGGATGAGGTTTCAAGTATTAATTCCTTTTCTAAAAGCGATTTACTGATTCTGCGTGCATTGGCAGGTGTGCCTATTTTATATTTCGAAATAAATTTCTGGGCGGTAAGTTGTTTCACCTCTCCCTCTTTGGCGATGGCAATCAGAAAATTCCATTGAATTGAGGTCAACAACTGCCTGTATTGGAAAAAAACCGGCTCGTTTTGGGTGAGGAGCTCCAGGGCAGCCTGTTTAACTGTTTCGGTAGTGATTTCATTTTCTGCGGAGTAATACAACATATTGCACAAACTTTGAGTATAAAATGTATGTCTCCGACTCCAATCCAGAACCATCGCCAGGGCATCATCAGAAATTGCTGTCCCCGATTTCTCAAACTTTTCCCAAATAAAAGCTGCATAAGAATCGCTGTTAATTTTATCTAAAAACAGAAACTGTGTACTGGCATAAAATGGGCGTTTTGTATTGGAAAAAATGTTTATCATCAGGTTTCGCTGGCTTCCGCAGAAGATGAATCTTACGTTTGTAAGCTTTTGGATATAAGAACGTAAAAGCGCTTCCATGTTTTTTTCAGGATAGTTCGAAACCTGCTGAAATTCGTCAATAGCCATTACAATTGTCTGATTTCGACTGTCAAGAAAGCTGAAAAGACTTTGCAGGGTATATTCTTTTTCCTGTGCTGACTGATAATTGATTTGAATCTGCGGTTGTCCGCTCAAAGCATCAAAACCGATTAGCGGCCTGAATCCTTTGATAAAATTCATAAACTGGCTTCCGATGGGTGTTTGTTCAGGAAATTCGAGCAAAATTGCTTCTGCCATCAGTTTGATAAATTCATCAAGATTACGTGATGAAAAAATGTCAACATAAACTGATTTTATTTCACCAGTTTCCCGGAGATGGTCAAAAAACCTGAAAATAAGCCCTGTTTTGCCCATTCGTCTTGGCGAAATCAAAGTGGTGTCAATGCCATTCATCACATTTCTTGATAGTTGCTCAAGTTCCTTTTCCCTGTCGCAAAAAAGGTCTTTAGACTGATATCCTTTTATCAGAAACGTGTCCCGTCCTGAATTAAGTTGACACAAAAACGACTTATTATGGAAAAGCAAAGGAAATCAGTTAAGAAG
>DAINOH010000141.1:0-7330 GCA_036735485.1 Draconibacterium sp.
AGCAGTGCTGCTTCAGGAATTGATAACCCCGGCAACGGATGGTAATAAAAAATCAGGTTAATATCAGAGCGATCCGTTTATAAACCGGGTCGCTCTTTTTTTGCGGCTTAACATATATATTCTATTTTTGAAACCTGATGAAACAGGAAATCAGTTTAAACAAAAAATACCCCGTGATTATATACCCCTTTGAAGATAGTCACGTGGTTTGGTTTAAAAAAAGCCGTTCTTTTTTGCTGCTTGAAAAACCCGCATTCTCAATTTTGACATTACTGACAGCGGGGGAAGAGATTTCTCAAATCAAAAAAGTATGGCGGCAACAATTCAAGAAACATAAATCAGTTGCTGATGCGTTTGTGGATGAAATCATTCAGATTATCAACCAGTTTAACAATCCTGAATTTCACAATCGTGTTTCACGAAAAAATCAGGTCTCTTCTTCACTGGTTCCTGAAAATTTCAGTATCCGTAAAACTTATCGTATTCAAAAACAGGTAATCATAATTGAATACCAGGATGAATGGTTGTATAACCTGATTCACCCCGCTTTCCACCATCTTGAAATTCCTGCACAAACAGCAGCCCGGCATCACATCCAATGTTTCAGTTCGGGGAATTTGCTTGTTGTTGCTTTAAACGGGAAAATAAAGGAGGCTTTCAAGGATAGCGAATCTGAATATTACAAAGGTTCCATTTTTCAGTTGTTTTACAGTATTATTTACAAAAAGCCCTTTTCAGGTTGGATGTGTACCTTGCATGCTTCCGGAATTTATAATAACAACAGGGCGCTGCTGTTTACTGCTGCTGCAGGTAATGGGAAGAGCACCATTGCTGCCATCATGAAAGCTACAGGAACAGGTTATCTTTCTGATGACTTTATTGCCGCATCTTCCAATGGAAATGTTTATCCGTTCCCGGCGTCCATTTCGGTTAAAGAGGGTTCTGTACCTGTGCTTTCGGATTATTACCCTGAATTGCGCCACAAGATTCAGGAAAAAACACCCACAGGAAAATTAGTCAGGTACCTGCCGGTTAACAACCAGGATTACTTCAGAAACGGAATCAAAACAGCAGGGATTGTTTTTGTGAAATATCAGTCAGGAAGTGGCTTCAGCCTGGTGGAAACCGGGAAAAAAGAAGCACTGCAACATTTTTTGAAAGAAACCTGGGTGAACCCGAAAGCCCGGTATGTTCAGGCATTTTTTGAATGGATTGACAATACTCCGTTTTACAAAATCACCTATTCTGACAATGAGCGTATGATACAGGCTGTTGAAGCCTTATTTCACCGGTAATTCAATTTTAAAATAGCTGTTTTGAAGAGCAAACAGTAATTAAATCTATTAATATTTCGGCATCATTTCAATCCGTTCGCCGGTAGTGGTGTAATAATGACCCATCAGGTTGGCGGTGAGACAGGAGTGCACCGGATAAATTTCAACCAGTTGCCCCACATAAAAATGGGGAAGCTGCGACTGTGACACCTTTAAAATGCCATGTTCCTGTGAAAGTGCGGATAAATAATTCATTGTATCCATCAACACCTTTTTCCCCTCCTTTTCGATGATGATGCGGCCAAACATTTTTTTACCATCTGTATTCAGAATGTAATCTTTGGAGAAATGCACAGCGCCGCCATGAATCACCACCTCGTTGCGCGACGGATGTATAGCCACCACCGGGCAGACCATTTTCACAGCAATATCATCGAAGCTGCATACACTGTGATTTTGCTGCATCAGGTCGTAAAACACGAAGTTTCCAGGCCGTAATTCATCAACACCATTGAAATTTTCACAAACAGATGCCGCAGGTGTATCACCCATGCTGATCTCAAGGTTCCCGTACATTCCTCCATACCGGTTTCTCAGGTTTTTCAGTTTCAGCAGCGAATCGAAATGCCTGCGCATGATTTCGTCGACGGAATTAGCCTGGTAAGTCTGCCCGCTGTGTGTCAGAAAACCTTTCAGATTTAGTTTTGATGAACCGGCAACCGCTTTCACCACTGCATCGACGAGTTCAAAATCTGTGGCTTCGATACCAGTGCGATTATAACCGGTGTCAATTTTCAACCAAACATCAACCGGGGTAGCCAGTTGCTCATTTAAAAAACGAACAACCTCCGTATTCTCCACCAGCACATTAATTTTCACCGACTTCGAAAGTCTGTTAATGTTTTCTATTTCAAGAATATTCAGTGGGAATGCGATTGTGATGTCTTTCCAGCCGGCAGCAGCAAAATATTCGGCCATCTGCACCGACGAAACCGTAATAGCTGTTACGCCTTCTTCCCTGAACCACTCTCCCACTTTTACCGACTGGTGGGTTTTAAAATGCGGCCGGAACCTGACACCAAGTTTAGCAGCTTTCTGTACCATCCGCCTGATGTTATTGCGGCAGACAGTTTCATCGAGTATCAATGTCGGTCGGATAATATTCATTGCACCTGATTTAATGGTTGTATTTTTCAGATAGTTCGTTTCTCAAATTCATCAGTTTCTGCGAGATCCCCACTTTGTAAATATGCGGACTGAAAAACCGTTTGTGTTCGGCAGGCAGACTGGTAGCCCGGGTCAGCAAATAATGGTGAATGTTGACTAAATCACGGGAAACCGGTAAAACTTGTCCGTCGGCTACCACTTCCGACAACAGGTTTTCACAGCGTAAATGGCTTACAGGCGTGAGTTTTTCGGGATAAAACGGATGATAAATCATACCGGTTTCCCCGGGGTTTTCATCTTCCAGCAAAATGCCATCCCTGAAAAACTGTCCTTCAGCATCGAAATATCTTACCAGTTGCTTTTTGCCCGGAAGTGTTGTTTTTTCCGGATTTTCAGAGAGTTTCATGCGTGGTATTTCATTCAGACAAACTAATTTGTAAACACCATCAAGTGCGGCGTCGGGTTTGCCGGTCACCATTTCGGTTCCCACCCCGAAAACATCAATGGCGGCATTCTGGTCTTTCAGCAAGGTGTTGATAATGTATTCATTCAACTGGTTCGAAGCCACAATTTTCACAGATGGCAAACCAGCGTCGTCCAGCATTTTGCGGGCGTGCCGGCTCAGATAAGCCATGTCGCCGCTGTCGAGCCTGATCGCTTTCAGCTTTGCTCCCTGCTGCTCCATCTCTTTTGCCACCGTGATTGCGTTGGGTACACCCGATTTCAAAGTATCATAAGTATCAACCAGCAAAGTTGTATTTTCAGGATGAATATTTGCATAGGTTCTGAAAGCTTCCAGTTCGGTATCGAAACTCTGAATCCAACTGTGTGCCTGGGTTCCGGCAACCGGGATACCAAAAATTTTCCCGGCCAGCACGTTGGATGTTGAGGAAGCACCACCAATCACAGCCGCCCTGCTTGCATGAATGGCCGCCAGGCCCTGGGCGCGCCTCATCCCGAAATCGGAAAACGGGCGACCGCCGGCTGCCTGTTTTATCCGGTAAGCTTTGGTGGCAATCAGCGATTCAAAATTCAGGATATTCAGCAACATACTTTCAATCAACTGGCATTCCAGAATATTGCCTTCCACTTTCACCACCGGCTCGTAAGGAAAAACAAGTTCGCCTTCCTTTACACTGCTGATGTTGCCGGCAAACCTGAACCCAGCCAGAAATGTAAGAAACTCTTTTCTGAAACCCTGTTCCGAAAGATATTGTAAATCGGAAACGCTGAATGAAAATTCACCCAATAAATCAAGGAAGTCGGCCAGCCCCGCGAATACGGTAAATCCGCCCTGAAAAGGATTATTCCGGAAGAAATATTCGAATGTTGCTTTGTCGGAATGTTTGCCGGAAAAGAAATACCCTTGTGCCATGGTGAGTTCATACAAGTCGGTGAACAGGCCGGTTTTTTCATCCTTAAACAACATAATTTCCGATGGTTTTATGTAATTGCGCAGAAAATTAGCCAAAAAAAGGAATAAATGACATATTCATCCGTTTTTTAACACTCCGGTACAGGCTGCTGAGACAATTGAAAAAGGCGGTTTATTCACCGCCTTTTTCTGATAGGTCAATTCTGAAACCCGGAAAATACCCTCTGTATTTCCATGTATTCAGCAGATTTGTAATTTGTTTATTTAATTCTTAAAAAGCTGTCCTGATTTTTCGTGAAATAGACAAAAACAAACCCCGAGATGATTAATCCGGCTACTGCACTAATGAGCGCGATTGTTAATAGTGTTGTCATATTACCTGATTTTTACTGATTTCTGTTATTTCTGTAAAACCTTTACACACCAGAGATTTATCAGAACACTCTGTTATTTCTTCTGATTGCAAGTTCAAAGAGTATCACTGCCGAAATAATGATTCCGACAATTGATGCAGCAAGAGCAATTATTAATAGTGTTTTCATAGTCTTAATTTTTAATGATTTTATTGACAGACTTTTTGTTATCACTGATTGTCTGAACCAGGTAAACACCTGCTTCAAGAGCTGAGAGGTCAATGTCTTTTTCAGGGTTAAACGCGGCATCGTTCCAGTTTTCTTTGTAAACCGATTTTCCTGAAAGATTGAAAACTTCGATGGCTACTTCGGAAACAACTTCGTTTGCTGACATTTGAACGGTAAGAAAATTCCGGCAGGGATTCGGATAAACATTTACATTCGCACCATTTGCCAGGTCGGTGGTTGCAGTGGTAACTTCCGATTTTACTCCGCCCGCTTTGTATCCCCATCCAATTTCGGCAAGCACCATCAAAGTATTTGAACTGATTCGGTGTTTGGCTTCGCCTTTTAAAGCATACGGAAACATGGTTTCAGCCTCTTCAATCCCCGAACTTTTATCTTTTCTTAAATGATAGATGCTGATGCCGTTACTCCAGGTGGCCGGTGCATAAATTACGGCGCTTTTCTCCTGGTTCGAAATATCTTTTCCATAAACCAGTAACGCATCAGAAGTCAGTTGTGTGGTAAGCTCGGCCGACGGACATGGAATCACTGAATTGTCGGCAATTCGCTGGTCATTTTTATTAAAAATAAAATAGTCGTAGGCACTGGGTGCATTGCCCGAATTATTGAATTTTGAAATGCCGTTTTCGTTTTTGAAAAATCCCGAAATGCCCAGGCCGTGGCCAATTTCGTGCAAAACTGCACTCACAAAATCATATTTATTAACGGGAGTATTGCCATCGGTGCCAAAATACCAGGGCATACTATTGTTAAACGTGCAAACAATGTCGGCTTCGCCTGACTGGTTCATTTCCTTTCCGGCAATCTTTTCGGCGAGCGCTACCGGGTAATAAACTCCGGCCAGCGGTGCCGTTCTGAAATTGCGCAGAAATACCGAAGGTTTCCCCTGTCCCAAAACGCCCGATGGCAGGTTTTCCATCGAAAAATGGAGATTAATTGTAATGTCGGAAGAGATGTTTGATTCCCACAAAGCAACGGCGTATTCAATAGCTCCTTTTGCTTCTTCAGTTACATTATTATAGGTAACAACCATATCACAACCCGCCTGTGCCGATTTCAGCCGGCTGACTTCGGGAGCGATGTAAACTTTGTTGATTTCGTCGAGAGCGATGTTGATGGTAGCATCGTCTTCAATGGTAGCAGTTTCCTGGGCGATGGCACCCAGACTGCTAAAAAAAACTGCTGCTATAACTGACCATTTCATGACCCTTTATTTTTTACAAATCCTGAGGTAAAAATATCGGGCAGCGACGGGGTTATCTGCATTTTAATAACTGATTGTAAAAGCGTTAACCGATGAAAAAACAACAACATTTTTCCGGTTCGGTGGTAAGAATTATGTACATCGGGGGTCAGTTTTCTGCACCAATAATTAAGAGATCGGGAAAAAAATGTCAGTTTTTTGGAAGTTTAGTCCTGTTTTCAGTTTATAAGGAACTGATAATAAGAAATCCGGAAGGACAGGGTTCAGATTGCCTGCATGTATCCGGTTTTTCGGGAAGCAGAAATTTCTCAGCAATCAGGAAGGCTAAAATGCAGATTTTATATCTGCCCGCATTTTTTCAGCAATATTTTCACCTCAAACTCACTTTCAGAACAACTTCAATTGTCCGTCTTTTCCTCCAAAATCAAGCTCACTATACTCAAACTTGTCATTGGCTCCGGGTACGTTGCCCGGTGAGTTCTTTCCCGATATGCTTCTCACCGTATGCGCTTCCATCAATGTTTCGGGATATGGTTCACAAAGTTCCTCCACCTGTTTCCGCGACAATGGTTTTAAATATTCATCGGTCAGCGCTTCGGACAGTATCACGGGCATCCGGGGTTTATCATCGTACTGCGGTTTGTTGTGAATATGGGCCATCAACCCGTTGGCCCGCGTGGTTACTATCGAAAAGGTTTTCAGTTTCTCCCCGTTATCACGGTTCACCCACTCATCCCATAAACCCGCGAAATAAAATGGCTGGTCCTGTGCTTTCGGGTATATATAAAACGGGTATGCCTTGTTCCTGAAATGATGATATTCATAAAACCCTGCTGCCGGAATGATACATCTTTGTGTTTCCGCTGCTTTTCTGAACGCCGGTTTTTCAAACATCGTTTCCGACTTTGCATTCAGGGTATTGTTCCAAATACTCTCCTTTGTTTTTGCCCAGCCGGGCACCAGACCCCAGGTATGTGGTTCCGGCTCAAAAGGTTCAAGGTTGCTGTAAACCACAACCCGCGGATGTGCAAACCCCGACACAAGAAACCATTCATCCCATTGAATCAGCAAGCTCTCCCAGTAAGCAACATCCTTTGAATGGTTATGTTGCGCCCGTTTCAGCGCCATCTTTAACAAAAACCTGGCATTAAAACACATACTTCCTGAAATGTAAATTTTGTTTGTAAACGAGAAACGGATTTGCCTGTTCACTGGTGATGACGGCCCGTTTTCAGTTCCGCATCATGCGGTCGATGTCGCGTTTCGCATCTTTTTCCTTGAGCGACTCGCGTTTATCATAGTTCTTCTTTCCGCGTGCCAGCGCAATTTCCAGTTTTGCCAGCCCTCTTTCGTTGATAAACATTACGGTACAAATAATTGTAAACCCCGATTCCTTGACTTTCTTCTCCAGTTTCGAAAGTTCCTTCCGGTTCAGCAAAAGTTTGCGGTCGCGTTTGGCCTCATGGTTGTTGCACGTTCCGAGATCGTACTCCGAAATGTGCATATTCTTCACAAACAACTCACCATCAAAAAACTGGCAGTAAGCATCGGTGATGTTGGCCTTTCCGCCGCGTACCGATTTGATTTCGGTGCCCAGCAGCTTGATTCCCGCCACGAATCTCTCCACCAGTTCGTATTCAAAAGTGGCCTTGCGGTTTTTAATGCGTATATCCGAAGTCTTGTGTGCCATCTACTCGTCGCTGATTAAAAT
>DAINOH010000142.1:0-7272 GCA_036735485.1 Draconibacterium sp.
GGAAAGTTGATAACCGGATGCCATTCGACTGGAATCAACCTAATTTTCCGAAACTCATGCAGGCAAACGGGTATCAAACCGCAATGATTGGCAAAATTCATCTTGATGGAATTCCGCAAGGATTTGACTTTTCGATGGTTTTGCCCGGACAGGGTCAATATTACAATCCCGATTTCCTGGTGAACGGTGAAAAAATAAGGATTGAAGGATACTGCACCGAAATTATCACTGAAACCATGTTAGACTGGCTGAAAAACAAACGCGACCCAAACAAACCTTTTTGTGCTCTTTATCACCAGAAAGCGCCACACCGTAACTGGTTGCCGGCTCCGAAATATCTCAACCTGTATGATTCGGTTACCTTTACACCACCCGCTAATTTTTATGATGATTACAGCAATCGCGGCAGGGCTGCCAAAGAGCAGGAAATGAAGATTGACGGGCACGCCAGGTGGGGACACGATTTTAAGCTGATAGTAAATCCGGATGGCGACACAACTGAGTTTTACAATGATATTAAAAGAATGAATCCACAGCAACGTGCCGACTGGATGGCTGCCTATGAAGACGAAAATCAGCAGTTCCTGAAAAACATGCCGGCAGAAAAAGAGCTTGCATTGTGGAAATACAATCGTTACATAAAAGATTACCTGCGTTGTATCAAATCAGTTGATGATGGTGTTGGCGAGGTGCTGAAATACCTTGACGAAGCTGGTCTGGCTGAAAACACGATAGTTGTTTACACGTCCGATCAGGGATTTTACCTGGGCGAACACGGCTGGTTCGACAAACGTTTTATGTACGAGGAATCATTCCGGACTCCGCTTTTAATCCGTTATCCGAAGGAAATAAAACCGGGAACAAAAATTGACAAATTGGTTCAGAATCTTGATTTTGCCCCGACTTTTCTTGATTATGCAGGAATTGATATACCAGCGGATATGCAGGGAGAGTCATTCAGAAAACTCGTCAGCGGAGAAACCGGAGAATGGCGCGATGCGGTTTATTATACGTATTATGAATATCCTGCCGAACATATGGTAAAACGCCATTATGGCGTTGCTACTGAAAGATATAAGCTGATTCATTTTTACTATGACATTGATGAGTGGGAAATGTACGACCTGCAAACTGACCCGCAGGAAATGAAAAACATTTACAACGATCCGGCATATGCGGATGCACAGAAAATGCTGCACGGAAAACTGGCTGAACTTCGCACGAAATATGGCGACAGCGATGAAAATGACCAGAAATACATACAACTTTTTAACGAGGCACTGAAAAAATAATAATGAACGAACATGTTGCAGAAAAACACAAATACCAATGAACAAATTAAATGTGAGCCTGCCTTGCCGTCAGGCAGGTTCCATCGGGTGATAAAGCTGATAAAAGCGATGGAGTACAACCGCCAATTAAAGAATAACTTTAATAATTTGTACAGATGAAAAAATCGCTGTTTATTTCAATCCTGATTTTTTGTGTGGTTTCTGTTTCGGAATTCAGTCAGGCGGCAATCAGCCAGCCTCAGAAAACAGACACGGTTTACATTTACCTGAAAGATTTTGGATTGGTAAAAACCCGGGAGCGCGATTGTACTGAAATCATCAACACTGCATTAATAACGGTTGACGATACAAAACCGGCAAAAATAATTTTCAACCGTGGCGAGTACCACTTTTATCCTGAATTCAGCAATAAACGCCCTTATTACGAATCGAATACGACAGATATTAATCCGCGAAACTGTGCACTTGTTTTCGAAAACCGGAATAATCTTGTGATTGAAGGAAATGGAAGCACACTTGTTTTTCATGAACAAATGCAGCCTTTTACTTTCGACGGATGCAGCAACATTGTACTCAAAAACATCAATATCGACTGGAAACAACCACAAATTGCGCAAGCCCGCGTTATTTCGGTTGACGACCGGAAAATCAGGATTTCGATGGATGTAAAAGAATTTCCTTTCAGAATAGAGGATGGAAAAATACTTTTCGGCACATCAAAAGACAATCTTCAAACCTGGAAAAGTACCATGGAATTTGATGCTGCGGAGCGTTTTGTGGTTCCGCAAACCGGCGACAACGGTTGCCTGGGTAAGGATTGGGGAAATTACCAGGCCGAAAATATTCTGCCAGGAATTGTCGATCTCAAATTTCCGTTTCTGCGAAAACCGGCAGTCGGCAATTATCTCGTAATGCGTTTTGCAGAACGGATTCATTCAGGCATTTTTATTCAGAACTCAAAGAATATCCGCATTCAGAATGTGAACCTGTACCATGCAACCGGGTTGGGTGCACTGGCACAATACAGCGAAAACATTACTTTTAATGGTTACCGGGCAATTCCGAATAAAGCGAAAAACCGCTATTTTGGTGGTGGCGATGATGGTATTCAGATTTCAAACTGCCGCGGACTGATTACCATTGAAAACTGCGAATTTGCAGGACTGATGGACGACCCGGTGAATGTTCATGGCACCAGTGTGAAAGTGCTGGAAGTTGCTGGTAAACAACTGAAATGCAAATTTATGCACCACCAGAGCATCGGGATGACCTGGGGACACGCAGGCGATAAAATCGGTTTTATTGAAAACAGTTCGATGCAAACGATCAGCACTGGTGAAATTGCCGGTTTTAAAACAATCGACAAAGAAACTTTTATGCTGACATTAAAAACACCGGTACCATCGGGTTTTGAACCGGGCGATGCCCTGGAAAACCTGACCTGGAGCCCCGACCTGAAAGTTGCCAACAACCGTTTCGGAAGCTGTCGTGCCCGTGGTTTGCTGGTTTCGACACCGGGAAAAGTGGTGATCGAAAACAATATTTTTGAAAGCAGCGGAAGTGCCATTCTTATTTGCGGCGATGCCAATTACTGGTATGAATCGGGCGCTGTTACCGATGTCTTAATTCAGAACAATACTTTTACCGATTTGTGCAATACCAGTTCGTACCAGTTTTGCGAAGGAATTATTTCTGTTTATCCCGAAATTCCGGAAATGAATGCAAAATCGGGTCAGTTTCACCGGAATATCACGATTACCGGAAATACATTTCACCCGTTTGATTACCCGGTGCTTTTTGCAAAATCAGTTGACGGAATTACTTTCACCCATAACAAACTCATAAAAAGTAACCGTTTCGAACCTTATCATAACCGGAAATACACTTTTACCTTTGAAGGCTGCAAAAACATCGGCATCGAAAACAACATTTTTGAAGGCGAAATTTTGGGAAAGAATGTTTTACTAAAACATACGCCCGCCTTAGAACTGAAGTACAGTACCGATCAAAACCTGACAGTTAAAGTGGATTGAAAAGACCATTTTACAATGCGTGAATGCTATAATGCCTAACATTTTTTGAAACGGCAAGTTGAATGGAGTAGTGGTTCATAACCATCAATGAAATAAATCGCGGTTGAAAACCGCGACTCCCTTATTCATTCAGGCATTCATTTATTCGTGCATTCACGCATTGAAGCATTATAGCATTCACTATTCTTCCTCTTCCGCCAACAAATATTTCACCTCGAACCTTGGCCGGCTGCCGATATTAAGCACTTCATTGGCATTGTAGCCACTTACTTTGATGGTGGAGGAATCGTTTTTACTTTTCAGGTAATTCACAACATTGTTTAACCGCTGTTTTTCGCGCATCAAAAGTATTGAGTCGGCAACTGCCGGCGGGGTGAAAATCCTTTCAAAATCTGAAATATTCAATGAATCACGTCCTGTTTCAGTTTTCAGAAAACTGAGGTATTCGGCTGGATTTGTGAGTGGCTTTTTGCC
This sequence comes from Draconibacterium sp., assembly GCA_036735485.1. Taxonomy (GTDB): domain Bacteria; phylum Bacteroidota; class Bacteroidia; order Bacteroidales; family Prolixibacteraceae; genus Draconibacterium. Next base: position 3,800 of record DAINOH010000142.1, read on the forward strand.
GGTTCTCTTTGAAAAACTGTTTTGTGAATACCAACTGATGACATCCATTTTTTCGAGTTTTGTGTCGTTGCGGTAAAGCAACTCAATCTGCAATTCGGGTTTTATTTCGGCAATTTTTAACAAATGGTCAAGACTCCGGGTCTGACTGCTGGTTAGCGTTGAATCGGAGTAAATAAAAGTAATTTCCTCCAGTTCTTTTTCGCTTACTCCCAGCATTTGTCCCAAAGCTTTAAATGGCGATGCCACAATTTTATAACTGAAACTTTTGAATGTATCCCACACAATCGGCAGGATTTTCACTTTCGGGTCCGATAAATCGCCGCGCACCGGAATATCCAGATTGATGTCGCCATTGATGTCTTTCAGAATAAAAAGCGCCAGTTTTATCGGCACATCATACAACCCTCCTGTTTTCCGGCCAATTTCCACTTTCCTTATAACCAATTTATTGTCGCTGACAAGCTGTTTGTTATTGATGCGGGTTTTGTTTTTGTAATACATTTCGCCAAAAAGAATGGGCAGCCCGGTATAAAACTTCGAGTAAATGTTGATGTCGGGCAATTGAAAATCAGTCAGTTCATAATCAAGCGCAATTTTGTCAAGCGGATTCATCGGGTTAAAACCAACTATTGCATCCAGGTTTCCGCGTTTGTTGAGTTTCATCGATGCCTTGATATTGACCCATTCATCCTGCAGTGAAATTGTATCCATATCAACCGCAATCTGCGAAAGTTCGTAATTAAAGGGTTCGTTCAGGGTCTGGTCGCTGAAATCCATCAGTCCATTCTGAATCACCAGGTGGTTGACGGTAAATTCCATTGGCGTTTCTTCTGTTTCACTTGAATCGGCTACTGAAACTTCTTCCACCATCATTTTCTCAAAATTAAACAGAGAATCCTCCAAAGCAAGGTACAAATAGGGGCTGTTTAGTTTGACTGAATCGATTATATATCTGTATTTCAAGGGCTCCGATTCAAGCAATGTAAATTCAGAATGATCGCCACCAATTACTTTCCGGTTCCGGTCATCAGAAATTGCCAGATTATCAAGATCGAATTTACCACTGATCTTTATCTGGTTATAATCATCAACCGGTCCGCTGAAATTCATCATCCCTGATGCGGTTCCGCTAAGCGCCGAAATTTTCATATACTGTTGCAAATAAGGCAAAATTGCAGAAGCCTCCATTTTTTGAATACTCACATAACCATCGTAAAAATTGGTTTCCATGTTGTAGTTCAGCGATCCTTCAAAACTGCCGCCATTAGCGAGTTCAAAGGCAATATCGGCATTACTCTGGTCGAGCCGGCTCCAGAGAATTTGCGGAATCAGAAAACTGACTTCCTTTAATGTGAAAGTATTATTGATCTCAAGATCGGTGTAATTCACCAATCCGTTTTTCATTTCCAGGTTGTTAAGATTCAGTTTCAGTGGTTCTGAATTTTCTTCCTGATTATCAGTGGTGTCTGATGAAGAAAAAAACGCAACCAGGTCATCGAAATTAAAAACTGAATCATTCTGAATGAACTGCCCGTATGGATTCACAATCCGCAACTGCTGGATATTCAGTTCATCCGACAACAATCGAAGGGGCCGCAGATTCACCATAAACGAATCAGCCGAAAGAAAAACATCGGTATCATTTTTCTCGAAATATTTAAACCCATTGACCCGAAGTGTGGAGGTAAACCAGTTGTATTGCAGTTTTTCGATGTGTACAGTCCGTCCGGCCAGTTCTTTTCCGTTTTTATTGATATAATTTTTGGCAATGCCAGGGGCAAAAATCATAGCTACAACGATCAGAACAGTCAATACAGACAAAAAGATAATCAATATTTTAACGGGTTTTGATAATCCTTTAAAAGTGCGATAAAGTTGTTGTTTCATGTTTTGTTTTTCTCTGCTTGACCGTGTAAAATTATCAATCTTTGTTGTAATTCTCCGTGTTCTTTATAAACAGATTGGATACTAATAAACATGAATAAAATATAATAAAAAAGACTTCTCCCGAACCGGAAGAAGCCTTTTCAGTATTAAAAATCGTATTGTTTATGCTTCTTTCTTTCTGACAATCAGGTTCAATATGACAAAAGCCACCACCAAAATAACAGGAAGCCACATCATATTGAATAATGTTGCCTGCGGGCCTGATGTTTCGATGGATTTTCCCATAATCGGCAAAACCATAGACGTGGCCACAAAACCGGCACCACCAAGAATCGACATGCCCAATGCTCCGCTTTTCGGAACATATTCCGAAGCCACACCAATCATGGTGGGCCAGAAATAACAGACTCCCACTGCAAAAACTGCTGCTGAGAAAACAGTCATGGCAGCGCCGTTGGCTTTGCTGAGCAAAAACAAACCGGCTACCGAAAAAATAGCTGAACCGAGCAAAACTCCCGGAGGATTCAAACGGTGAATCAAACCACCGGCAAAGAAACGTCCGACAGCCATCAAACCTGTTACAACAGCCAGGATAATCATCGGGTGAATGCCATTATTGGCCAGCAATGCGTTGATCCACTGGGTTGTTCCCAACTCGGTGGAAGCAGTTAACAGCATGCAGAAAAAGATAAACGGGAACAACAGGCTGATTTTATTGATCAACCGGCCTTCGATAATAATGGCAACAGCGATAACACCGACGATAATCAGCGGTAAAGAATAACTTGAAGTAACTGCAGCCGAAATGCCGGCATTGGTGGCCACCAGTATCATAAAAATTACAGCCAGTGTAATGGTTACCGGGGCCCCCACATTACGCATCATTTCCTTGTAAGTTACACCCGTTGAAACACGCTCGGTTTCGGGTATATTTTGTTTGAAGAAAAGAAAACCATAAATGGCAAGCGGAATAAACAACAAGCTCACGAGTATTTCCCAACGCATTTGTAGTGTGTCCATTACAAGGGCTGCCAGCAAACTGCCAATCACAATGCCGCCGGGGAACCAAACATGAAAACGGTTCAGCATTTTTGTTTTCTTATCGGGGAAAAGAGCTGTAACAAGCGGGTTACAGGCTGCTTCAACACTTCCGTTACCCAGCCCTATAAACACGTTGGCAATAAAAAGTGAAGTGTAATCTTTTGCAAAAAGTAACAGTACAATTCCCACAAGATGCAGCGAAAAAGCCGCCCAGATAATCGATTTGGTTTTTACAATGTCGATAAAATAGCCACCCGCAAACATGGCTACCGCAAAACCCCAGAATGCGGGGCCAAATGCGCGGCCCACCTGTTCGGCAGTCAAACCATAGTCGTCGATAAAAACACTTTCGATCCGTGCCCTGATGGCAAAAGTGATGGCTGTTACCAGCAGCGCCAGACAGGCCGCTACAAATAACCGTTTCTGATTTACATCTTTCATATTCGTTTTAGTTTTTAATTGGTTGATAAAAAATTATTGAATTCAGTTATTTTCCTGCAAGATAATGAATGGCCTGCGACAAAAGTTTCCGGTAGCTTTCATCG
>DAINOH010000143.1:0-7088 GCA_036735485.1 Draconibacterium sp.
AGAAGTACAATATTGATAATGTTCACCCGGTTGGAAATGCAGCGGCAGATGTTTAAACTCCTCAATCAGACCATTAATACTGATGAACTCCGTTTTAAAATCATACGGCCGGTCGTTTACCACATCAACAATGCCCGATTTGTGTTGAATCAAATGTTCGATGGTAATTTTGTCGCCGTTCGGGTAATCGGGAATAAACGCCGACAAGGTTGAATTGTAGTTGAGCAATCCCCTGTTTTTCAGTTCGGCAATACAGGCAACCGTAAATAATTTCGAAACCGAAGCAAGATAAAAGCAGGTGTTGGGCGTATTTTCGGTTTTGGTTTCAATATCGGCAAATCCGTAACCTTCAGAGAGGAGAATGTTCCCGTTTTGCGCCACCAGCACCGAACCCATAAAATCATGATTGTTATAATATTTTTCAACAATTTCGGCGAGTTCGCGTTTTGTTTCGGCATTATCATTTTGTGCCGTGCACGAGGCAAACCAAAACGGAAATAGTAAAACAGTTATAATTTTTTTCATGTTTTAGTTGTTAAACCATCGAGTGTCAATGCAATTTACTCAATACCGGGTTTTTGTTTTTCCGGTTACAACGGGATGGTTATAATTGTTGCCTGAAATCCTGAACAATTTCTCCATGGTTAAAAACGTTTAGAATCAGGGCATCGCCACACAACAACCCGATTCTATTTTAAAAAAATGGACAGAGGCACGGCAATTGCCAGCATCACTCCGTAGAGTGCGATGATAACAATCGTAAAAATGCCAAAAAATTTAAACAACGATTTCAGATTGGCAAATCCCGCAGTGTATCGATCTTCGTCGTTGTTTTTGACAGCTATTTTCATTTGTGCCGAAAACCTGTACAGGTAGCTTACCGGAATCCAGTATATTCCGGCAAACAGTAGGTAAACAATGCCTAGAATCCACATCGGAAATGCGGTTTGCTGCGGAATAAACGAAAAGGCGATAATCATAACCAGCGAAATCAATACCATCAGTCCCATAAAAACATAGCCGAAAATGGCCAGCAGATTGCCCCATTTGGCGGTTTCGGCCAGGTAAAGTTTAATTTCACGGTTTACTGCAAAGGTTTCGGTTGGCTGTGTTTCGAATGTTGTATTTTCCATAAAGTTTGGTTTTTAATTAGTTGTTTTTGTTTTTGATTTGTTTTTGTGCTGCACCACGTTTGCAACGAAGGGCTAGTTGTTTACCGATTGTATCGGGTTAGTAATTTGCGTTTTTTTGCAAACCCTGAAAACTTCCCCTTTTTTACAAACGATGGGGAAATGAGATTCAATTATTTACCCAGTTTTTGAATTTCTCAAATTCTGCATTATTATCTTCAATCCATTTTCCGGCTTCTTCTCCGATTGATTGCGAGATGTAATAACTGAAAGGTTTCACCAGGTTTTCGGTAGCCAGTCCATAGAAAAACGGAACATAAAAATCCCACCAGAATCCGGTGTTTTCCTTTTTCAGTTCGCCTAAAATCGAAAATATTTGTTCGTTATTCCCGGCAAACAATTCAAGGTCGGTTTTGCCTTTGTTTTCTTCCAGCGTGTTTGACGCTTTCGACAGGCTGATCATCATTTCGGCAGCCCCAAAATCAGCATCTTTATCGGTTGGAACCGAAACATTGATGTTCTTTTCCGAAGTTTGAGTTACTCCCAGGTCAATAAAACCCCGCAACGCCTGGTAATTGACTTCTGAGCGGGCTGAGTTGGGTTCCAGCATCAGAAAAAAGTACAATGGCAGCATGGCTTTTACACGCGATCCTTTTTTCTCCATCACCTGGCTCAGTATCAGATGGCTGCTGGCATGTGATGAATTATTGAGAATGGCTTTGATGGCTGCATCATACGCCTTTTCGGTTTCTCCCGCTTTCAGACAAGTGAGCGCATAATTGTAATACAACAGGTAATTATCAAAATCTTTGATGGCTTTTTCATACACTTTGATGGCCTTTTTGGTTTCGCCCAGCATGTCAAGCGAATTCCCGTACATAATACAAGCGTGCATTTTATGATTATCATTTGCTTCAACAGCCTTTTTGCTGTGGAGTTCTGCATTTTTATAATCCTTGATGGCGAAGTAAGTCAAGGCGATTTCGTAATTCGCCAGCCCTGAGTTCGGGTCAATTTCCAGCGCCTTTTTGTAGGTTTCAATGGCATTTGGGTAATTCCCTTCATCGTGGTATTTGATGCCTTCGTTTACAATGTCTTGTACCGTGGGAGTTTGCGCCGAAACTGAAATGGCGGACATTGTCAGTATCAGCAGGAAAAGGAGTCTGGTTTTTTTCATGTTGTTTTTGTTTTGTTTTGTTTTGTTTTGTTTTGTTTTGTTTTGTTGCAGTTGCTGTTTAGAATGCGATGAAATTGGGCGGGTGCGGGAAATTTCAATAGTAGTAATTGCCTAAATTTCTCAGGTAATCTTTACTTAAACTATCAGGGTGCATACTTTCTGTAAGTGTAATTAAAAACTTTATTAGTTTATTTTGATTATCTGTGTAACTATTTGATAATGTAATGTCTTCTGATTTGCCGCTTTCAAAAATATACAAAACAGAATTTCCCTTGCCGTCGTCATAATCTTCGTACTTGTCTTTGTAATCATCACTTGAAAACTTGCAGATAATAGAATCATACAGTAATTGATAATTAACTGAATCAATTGCAAATCGATAGCTTTTAGGAGCAAAAGTTATGTTGACTTCACCTTCTGGCAAAGGTGTTACTTCAATTACTTCCTTTTGGCCAATTCTGTGAAAAATAATTTCACGATTTTCAATATCCAACAAAAACATAGAAGGAAGATGAAAACTTGGATAATTCTGAATTATGATTTTTTTAATAGCGTCCTCATTTTTTCTGTCGATTTCAACGGTTTTATTTCTTTCGCAGGAAGGGAGAAAAAGCAAAGAAATAAGTCCAATCATTTGTATTCGCATGGTCTTTTTTGTTGTAATAGTTTTCAATTTAAATTTCTTGAAAAAATTCATTTTCAATTCTTTCGAATTGAACACCGATTGTAAATCGGCGCGAGCGAGAAAAATCATTCTGTTTCGTTAATCCTGTTGTGTTTTGTAATAAACCCGACAATCACCCGGCTGTTGGTCATTAATAAATAACCAATGGCAGCTTTTACAAAATAGAGGATAATCAACGGTATCACAGGTTCTCTTCTCACAAGTTCATTCTGCTGAAAAGCTGAATAGATATTTCGGAGCAACTCTGCCAGCGAATCTGCAAACATCAGACCCCCGATAATAATAATGGCGATTGTTAACGCAGTGTTCAACCTGATGTTCAGATCAATTTTTTCATCCCCGAAGCCTTTGTCGAGTTTCAGCGTTTTGATAATCCATCCTGTCCTGAAAATAAACAGCCACAGGATGATGATAAACAACACTGTAGCGATAAGAAATATAATAGCCAGGTAAATTAACCCCGGAGTAATTTTACCATCGGGCAGGTGTTCAAAAACTGAAAAAGCCCAGATAAATTGAGGAATCACGCTGAATCCTGAAAGAATAAGCCAGATTCCCAGAAATTTAAGTAAGATGTTCCAGAATGTTTTGATTGTCATAAGTTAGTTTTTAAAGTTTTTTATCAGTTAAATCTGTTCTCAAATTCCTGAATCAGTTTGTTGGTTTCGTCGCCAAAAACAACAACGGCATTTTCATAAGTCTGATTGGCGAAAAATGCCAGGAACTTTTCTTTTCCGAAACGCGAAATCAGCTCTCCGACAAACAATCCCGAAAGCGGGTAGGTGAGTTCCTCCGGGTATTTTTGCCAGTTTACCCAGATATCTTTCAGGTCAATTTTTGCGTTGTTGGCTTTTAGCCAGGTTTTTACCATCTCCTCCCGGTTGTTGCTCGACTGGTCGAAACAAACAGCGGTTCCCTCGTTGATGAGCCCGGTTTTTACCTGGTTTTTCCCCAGGTATCCCGAAATGATATGCGTCATTTCATGACCGCGGGTTTGCCGGTAGCTGGCGTGAATCACACAATACTGCGGTTGGGCAAAACCAATTTGGGTTTTCAATATTTTCTGCGCGTCTTCATTTGATTGCCATACAAAAAAGTCGGTTTTCTTTGGCAAAACACTGCCAAAAAAACTGTTAATGGTTTCAAAGGCATCCTCCCTCGATTTTGCATACCACTCCATATTCGTGCTATCCATATTTTGAAAATGAAACCTGAAATGGGCGGTTTCCCGGGTTTGCCAGTCGGCAAAAAACGGGTGAAACCCAAATAATAACTGGTGCCTGGCAGCATATTTTGTGGCGTTTTGGGTGATGTTCAGTTGCATGGCGGTTTGCAGCATCGCCTCTGAATTTTTGTAATCAGAAAGCATAAAATACGCGGTTCCCAGGTACCCGGCCGACCACGCTTTCCTCCACGTGTTGTCGTTTTCCGCCACATATTTCAGCGGCTCAATGGCTTCGGCAAACTGGCCGTTATCCACCAGCGCCCTGCCCAGCACTGCTGTGTAATCCACGTTTTGCGGGTCTTCTTTTAAATACTCCCGGGCTTTTTCAATGACTTTCTCAAATTCACCGGTGTTATAAAGTTTTGAGAGCTCTTCCGATTTCGGGTTTTGTGCCTGCACTGTAACGCCAATTAGCGTTAGTATCATCAGCAAAAAGTGTCTGATTTTTTTCATGGTTACTTTGTTTTTTGTTGATGTTTTATGTTTTAGTTTTTGTTGTTGCTTAAAAAAATATTTTCAATTCTTTCGAATTGTGCACAGGTTACAAACCTGCGCGAGCGGTGAGTCACTTACATATAAAATGCATAAGATTCCTTTGGATGTTCATTTTCTCCAAGGTATTTCATTATTTCTCCAACTCGCCTTGCACAGCCAATTGTAATTGGGTATTTGTTGTCGAATTGCGTATTGTTCCAATTCATTTTTGTCAGTCCGAGAACCTCTTTGCACACTGTCTTTACTGATGAAACGGAACTTACTATTCGCACTTCTACTGGAGCAGGAATATACATTCCCGGATATGTCTGATATTGATGAACAGAACCTCTTGTGTAAAGTATGTGTCTTTGTTCTGTCAATGAAAATATTGACCCTCTTACTGGTGGATAAAGATTATTTCTAAAGAAACGCAAATCGGTTTCCATGACAGTTACGATGTCGTATTCAGTTATGCCCAAATCCTGCATTGCTTGAATAAAGCCGTCAAGTTCATCCTCATAGTATTTTGAAGTCTTGTGCAAAACAACTCTACCTGGCATTGTACCTGTCGCAAACTTGTATTTGGTCAAGGCATCTTTCAGAAGGCCTAAAGATTGCTCATAAGTTAAGTGAGGTTTTTTATCGTCTTTATCTTCCATTACAGGGGTTCCACGAAGTATCACGCCTTTTCCATTTTCATTGAAAATTTGTGCTAAACTGGTTTGAATTGTTTTCTTATCTCTGCTTCTGTAAAATCCAATACCTACAAAACATACTTTTGGCTTGTTGTCGTCAACTTCCAACTTCCAAGGAATGGTTTGAAGGCCCTTATAATAAATTGCAGTGCAAAAATTCCAAGCCTTAGTAGCAGTATCTTGTGATTTGGTGCTGTCGTGCAATACATATTCTCTCAACAACTGAATAGGTGTGTTGTATTTCATGGCACGGGCTTTTAACGCTCTTCTGAAATTCAGTTCCAATTCAGGCTCTTCGTTATCTTCAGCCACTTGTTCAACTGGTTCATCATCTTTGTTTTCTTTTACTATTTTTCCTTCAAAGCTTTTTGGTATGATGCATACTATTACGTCGCAGTTTTTAATATCGGAGAGAAAGCCAATGTTTTCACTATACAACTCTACTGCATCCAATACTTTCTTATTCCTATCAGGTTCTTTCAAAATCCTTTTAACGTCATTTGGTGAGAGAATCCTCTCATAATTTGAATCATAAATGAATTTTGCACAGAACCCTTTATCTTGATTGAATCCCAGAAACGATTTGAACAATCCTTTCTGCTTGCCTTTGGGATTTGCAGGAATAAAGCTTTCAAACCTTTTCAACCAGCTTTTCAGGTTCTCTACATCTTCTTCAATGCCAATTATGCCGATTAGCAACTGATTTTTTCTTGCTTCAATTACCGTGTCATATACATTTAATTCGGCAATACCTTCTCTAGGACAGATACTTTTGCCTTTACCAAATAATAAAAAAGGTTCTTGTATATAGTCAGCTTTCATATTCCAAATAAATCTACATTTCCACCTTCGTCTGTGAGTTTTTTCTGTGCGCTAATCGCTTCCAAACTATTCCAAACAGAGTCAGGCACAATTGGGGCAAAATCAAACTTCTCAATTTGCTCCAACTTTAAAAAAGGATAGTCATTGTATTCAATGAATAAAGATTCCATTTGTGAGGGCTGGAGATAACGAAGGATAAAATTAAAATGATTAAACACATGCATATTCCGTTCAGTCTTTTTCAACCATTGAATATTTTTGAAAGCATAGTCACAAACCTTCAAATCATTCCAAAGAAAAATCCATTCAGGTTTTAAAAATAAATACCATTCGTTATCAAAGTTTTCAAAACCTATTCTAAAGGCAAGGCTTCTCAAATTGAATACTTTTGTTTTATCTTTAATATCATACTTAATATCAACAACTTTTCGAGTCGCACTTTTCTTTGTTTTTGTCCAAGAATGTGAACGTGGTTGCCACCTACCTGCATCGTCTTTACTGATTGGCAGAAAAGCAAATAGTTTCTCTTTCTTAAACCATTTGATTTTTAGTTTATGAAGTTTGGTTTCTAAGCATTTTTTTAATAAATATTTGAATTGCGACAAATGATCAGGAGACGTATCATAAAACTCATCGCAAAGAAATTGCTCTGCAGTTCCTCTATCAATAATTCTGGTCAAACCAATTGAGTCATCTTGCAGATTATGAAAGGTGATGATTTTTCCATCCCAAACTAACCAGTCGTGTGGAAATGAAATATCTTGCATGTATAATGCTGAAACCGCATAATCGTGTAGACTTGGTTTAAAAAATGAACGCTTCCTTTCTTTGTTGTATTGTTTTATCTCCTTTTTATCAATGTTTAAATCAGCAATAT
>DAINOH010000144.1:0-6940 GCA_036735485.1 Draconibacterium sp.
AGCAGTGATAATAGTGTTCAACCTCAAAAATTGAGTGATAAAGCCATTGCAGCCATCAAACACAAATATTATTATATTTTCCAACACTTTTACCCTGAATTGTTGGCTGAAACTGAAGGCAACAGAACATTAGAAACGCCTAAAAAAAGCAAATATCTTTTTGTTGGGGGTTGTGCACGTTCTGGTACAAGTATTTTAACAACTATCATTGGCAGTCATCACCGTATTGTTTTAGGAATGGAGCGATTCAACAATTTAATGAAACCACGAAAGTTTCAGTTGTCGCAAGAGCATTTCGAAAAAACCAGATTTCTTACCATCCATGAAAACGATACCGGCTATACTGACTTTAATAAATTTCGTTGTCATCGTTCTATTTCCGAAAAATGGGACAGTGCCGCGCTTTTCGGCACGAAATATACTTTATCCGACCAGGTTTTTTGGAAACTAAAACAGGTTTTCGGAAATTTTCATTACCTGTACATTTACCGGAATATTTATGATGTGGCCGAATCGTGGAATCGCAAGGTAGCGAGAGGCAAAAAATGGCCGGCAAAAAATAACTTTTTAATGGCAGTAGAGCGGTGGAACGAATCGTTGGGCAATACCCTTACGGAATTGCGCAGTGGCGCTGATATAATTTGTATCAGCTATGAAGAGTTGCTATATTCCAAAAAATCAATCCAACCCATCTTCGACAGACTTGGACTTCCAATTGATGAAAATGTATTGAGAGAATTAACGGATGCCCGAAAAGAAGCGCCAAATAAAAGATTAGCAAAAGGGATGCTTTCGGAAAACGAAGTGGAATACATACGCTACAGCGCAAGGTTTGAATTGTATGATGAAATTCATTCGAAATATAATATCCTCCGATAGTCAGGTTGTTTCCGGGCAACGGCCTGGCCTTATTCTTCATATAGGTACCGAAAAAACCGGAACAACCACTATTCAGGAATTTCTTCACCTGAACAGGAATTTATTGGCCGACAAAGGAATTTATTTCCCTAAATCCATTGGAATGCGCAATCACCGGCAATTGGCAAGCTGGTGTTTGTCGGAAAATAAAATTGATCAATTTCTGCGAATGAATCAGCTTATCGAAACCAAACAGCGGGAAGAATGGAGGAAAGATTTGATGAATAAGTTTGAAAATGAATTATCCAGCCTGAATCCCCAAACCACACAGGTAATTATTTCGTCAGAACATTTTAGTTCGCTGCTGAACCAGCCAGACGAAATGGAAATTTTAAGACATTTTTTGCATAAATGGTTTGCAAACATTAAGGTTGTTCTTTACTTGCGCCGGCAGGATAGTTTAACAGTCAGCACATATAGCACAGTTTGCCGTGCAGGCATTGTTTCCGACAACATATTGCCCAACCCGTCAAAGCTCCGCCCTTTTGTAAATTATCAGAACCTTCTGAATAAATGGAGTAGTTTTTTTGGAGAAGAAAATATACATCCGGCATTATTTGAAAAAACCATGCTTTACAACAACGACCTGCTTTCCGATTTCATTCACAGATGCGGACTGCCGGCTAATTTGAATTTCGTCATTCCCGAAAATAAAAACGAATCACTATCAGAAACTGCGCAGGAAGTAGCTCAACTTTTTAACCACAAATTTCCGGTAGGGTCAACTGATATTACACTCAAAGAACTTCAAAAAATCAGAAAAGAGCTTATCGAAAATGTGAACAACAAATATCCCGGTCCGGGCAAAAAACCGCTCAGGCACGAGGCTGAAGCATTTTATAAACACTTTGAAGAATCCAACAATCGGGTTGCACGCAGATGGTTTGGACGGGAGAAGCTGTTTGATGAGGATTTTTCGATGTATCCCGAAACTTACCCTCCAGACAGGCCAATTCCTGATTATGAGAAAATCCTGCTTGAGGAATTACACGACAAAATGGATGTTTTGGAACCTTTTCTTATCAAATAATCAGGAAATGAATAATTGTAAATTCTAATTACAAAGTCCACAAAGCCATGAAACCAGAAACAAAAAGAACCGTCATCATCCACCGCCATATTTTTAAAAATGCCGGCACTACTTTCGACTCGATTTTGAAAAACAATTTCGGCGAAGCTTTTTGCGATCACCGCGATGATGTTCCGATGCGCAAAGAAGGCGAAAAATATCTGATCGGTTATTTAAACGAACACCCCGAAATCAAAGCGCTTTCGAGCCATCATATCTGGTTTAATGTACAATCAAAAAGTGAGATGAATCTGATTCCGGTGCTTTTTCTGCGCCACCCTATCGAAAGAATTCGATCGGTTTATAATTTCGAGCGGCAGCAGCAGGCCGATACGCCTGGCGCTTTGAATGCCAAAACAATGAATTTCACGGAGTACGTTAAATGGATGATGGACGACCAGGTTATTGCTGTAATAAGAAATATGCAAACCCGCTATCTTGCCGGATTTAAAAAAGTAAAAGCCCTCAAACATAAACACTTGAATGATGCACTGAAAGAGGTAGAGAAACAAAAATTCGTTGGCATTGTGGATATGTTTGATGAGAGTTTAAGGCATTTTGATAGTGCTTTCAGAGAAATTGGAATCGTACTCGATTTTTCGTATCGTGCCCAAAATGTCGCACAGCCATTCGAAAATGCCGATTACGAAATTCGTGCACAAAAAGTGCTTGAAGAATTGGGGGATATTGCTGAGGAGGTGTTGGCGAAAAACAGGTTCGATCTTATAGTTTACCAGGCAGCAAGGGAAAAATTTCGTAATTTAAAAATTTAATGCTCTTTTATTTTATGTACGCTTTTGTTTTAAAACGGAATAGAAATAATTTTCGACAAATCAAATTCCTTTACATTCAACCCCGTTTGCCAGCCTGTAATAAAAAAGACGATTATTATTTAAGCCATTAAAGTTGATTTTATGCTTATAAGCCACCGAAAAAAATTCATTTATCTCAAAACTGTAAAAACGGCGGGAACATCCATCGAATCATATTTTGAAAAGTATTGCATGCCGGAAAACGAGTGGTTTTTTTGCCGCAAAAGAGAAGAATATCAATCAGAAACGGGAATAATTGGCTACAGAGGCGGACTCCCTGCCGAAAAACTCAGGAAAACCAGAAAATGGTACAATCACATGGCTGCTGAGGAAATACGTAATCAAATCGGAAATGAAATCTGGAATCAATATTTCAAATTTTGCACGATCAGAAACCCCTATGAAAAAGTATTATCCGGATTTTTCCACTTTGTTGTATTTAAAAAACTAACAACCGATAATCGGCCTGTGTTAATCACTCAATTCAGGGATTGGGTCAAAAATGGAGAAATTCCACTAATCGATAGGGATAAGTATTTTTTAGATGGAAAAATATGTGTTGATTTCTTTATCCGATTTGAACGATTGTGCGATGATCTGGCAGAAGCCTGCAAACTCTTGAATATCCCATATGAGCCAGATTTGTTGCCAGGATTAAAAACCCATATTCGCCCAGCCAATACTCTGGTAAGCGACTTTTATAATTTTGACACAGCTTCAGCGGTGAATCATTTGTTTGAATTCGAGTTTGAATATTTTGGTTATGAAAAAATGTTTAAATGAAAGCCATAGTTTTAACATACGACAGAAATGCAATAATTACGGATCACATGATTTCATGTTATAATGAAGTTTGGCCCGACAATCCTTTTACTTTTCGAATCCCATATCAAAACAAAAAACGTTTTATCTCAAATGCAAGAGTAGAGTTTATCAAATCACCATCGGCAATAAAAGCAACGGTTTTAACACTTTTGCATGACCTGCAGGAAGAAGAATGGGTTTACTGGTGTATTGACGATAAATACCCTATCCAATTGAAGATTAATAATATAACAAATATTTACAATTCCATAATCAATCACGAAATTGAAAATATCCATGGCATATTGTTTTGCCGGGCCCGACGAATGCTCGATCCTGCTTTTGTGATTGCTTCATCTGAAATGGCTGGTAATGAGCGATTGCTGGAAAGGAAAGCCTATCATCAGATTTGGATTCATCAATTTGTTCAGGTAAAGGTTTTACGACATCTTTTTACCTGTTTCCCTGACATCATTAAAAATGCCAAATATATGGATGCTTTGAAGGATAAGCAAGTTAAACCACTCACGCACAAATTATTTGTAACCGAGTCGAACCTTAGCATTTTCGGCGAAAGCCTCACTTCGGGTATTATTACTTCAAATTGTTTAAAAAGTTTGTCCGAAAAGGGTTTCCAGATACCACCCCCATTACATTTCACCAAAATAAATGATAAAAGAATAATTATTGGCGAACTTTGAATTAATTGCTAATGATCTCATTTCAACACAAGTTTATTTTTGTTCACGTGGGCCGCACCGGAGGCACGAGTTTTGAAAGGGCAGCCGGTATTCCTGTTACCACTGATTTAAGAACAAGTCATTTGGGAAATACTGATTTTGGAGAAAAACATAAGAATCTGGAGTATTACAACCTAAATTATCCTGCCGAATTTGATACCTTTTTTAAATTTACGATAGTAAGGAATCCTTTTGAACGATTGGTTTCGAGATGGCTATGGAGGACTATGGTAATAAAGGAAGACAAATGGAGGAACTTCAGCGAATTTATTGTAAGTCTCCCCAGCACCTCAAAATATTCTGAATTCTTTAAACTACCGGGATTATCAATAAACGAATCCATTACCCGGTTTGATTACATCGGACGATTTGAAAAACTGGATGAAGCTTATGCTTTTTTATCCAACAGGTTTAATATTCCGAAAAATAGCATTTTGCATACCAACAAAACCGGTTTGCAAAATTACAGAGACTTTTACACCCCTACGACAATCAATTTGGTTCGGGAAATTTATGAAATTGATTTGAAGTTATTTAACTACGAATTTTAAGCTCTGACATCAAATCTTTATTCACTTTATTAGCTTATGCCTGATTTTCTGATCATCGGCGCTCAAAAATGCGGAACTTCTTCACTGTTCTACTATTTATTGCAGCATCCTGAATTGGCATTGCCTGAAAAAAAGGAAATTCATTTTTTCGACGTAAATTATCAAAACGGTATAAGTTGGTATGAAAATCATTATAGCCACAAAGAGAAAGCAGATAAAAAGACGGGAGAAGCTACCCCCTATTACCTGTTTCATCCGCTTGTCCCGCAACGAATCGCCATCCATTATCCGCAAATCAAATTGATAGTTTTACTCCGAAACCCAATTGACAGGGCCTATTCACACTTTTGGATGATTAAAAACCGTAATCAGGAAAGTCTGGCAACATTTGAAGAAGCCACCGAGGCAGAAGCCTGGCGCCTTGAACAGGAAACCGCTAAAATACTGTCACAGCCAGATTATCGCAGCAAAATACATCAGCATTATTCTTACCTCTCAAGAGGAAAGTATGATGAGCAACTCTTAAACTGGTTTCAATATTTCCCAATATCAAGTTTTCTGTTCATTAAAAGCGAGCGTTTTTTTGCAAATCTGCAAAGTGAACTCAAAAGGGTTTTTTCCTTCCTCGGAATTTCTTATCAAATGCCTGATGATTCTGAAATTCAGCTAAAGAGCAACTATCCGCCCATGCAAATCGAAACCCGAAAAAGGCTCGAAAGGTATTTTCACATTCACAATCAAAAATTGAAATCAATTTTAGGTGAAGATTTTACCTGGTAAAATCCAACAGTAATGAAAACAGTTTACCTCCACATTGGCTATAACAAAACCGGCACTACAGCTATTCAAAAAACATTTTTCAAAAATGTAAAGTTTCTGGAAGAAAATAATCTGTTTTACCCGTTAGAATGCCGCGGTGACCGAGAGTCGCCTGCTCACCATTCGCTCGCCGAGAGTTTACTTTTTGCCTGTAATAAGCCTCTGCCAACTTTTGTCAATCCGGGGCTTTATGCCAAATATAGTACCGATCATTATTGGAAATTGTTGCGTCAGGAGTTGGAGAAAACAAAATGTACAAGCATTTTTATCAGCAGTGAGGCATTTAGCAGATTCAGGCAATGTGAGTCGCAGATCCGATTTATTAAAGAGCAGTTCGATAATTACAAGGTTAAGATATTGGTTTACATTCGTGAGCCAACCGCTTATCTCGAGTCGGCCTATAATCAGGCAATAAAAAGCGGCAACGAAATACACACAATAAAAAAAATGATAAATCAAGGATGGCTAACTTTTGACTATTTTGAAGAAATTGAAAAATGGACTAACGTATTTGGTGTTGAGAATATCATTGTTCGGATTTACGATAAATTATATTTTCCAAATGGAGTTGTCGCGGATGTGCTTGAAGCTATTGGTTTCGGCAATTCAACCAATTTTAAAAATTTACCGATAATCTCACAAAGGCGCAACAAAGAAGATAATCCGCGGTTGCCAAACAATATGGTCGAAATTAAAAGGATTATAAATATATTATTCAGGATATTAGGAAAAAAATCATTAAAATGTGATTATCGCATTAATAACTTTCTTACGAGATTAGCTCCGTTTTTTAAAGACAAGAGCTTGCTTTCAGATGATGATAAGAAGTTTCTTTATAATCATTTTTATGCATCCAACCTAAAGTTAGGGAAAAAGTACCTTGGGGGCGCTTATCCTTTTAAAACTCAAAATCCGCATGAAACCAGGAAAATTTAAAGCTTTAAACTAAGATGATTTTAACAAACAGAGAAAATTTTATTGCCGATCTTGTTAAAAAGCGGAACCTGATATACCACCTCGCCCGCCGCGACTTCAAAATCAAATACAGCCGCAACTATTTCGGGCTGGCGTGGGCGGTGCTCGAACCGCTGGCTTTGCTGGTTATTATGCTTGTTGTTTTTACCTACCTCCGGCATCGTGGCGACAGGGAAAATATCCCGTTTGCTGTTTATATGCTTTCGGGTTTGGTGGGTTTCGAGTTCATCAGCAAAGGCCTGCAACAGGCTA
>DAINOH010000145.1:0-6757 GCA_036735485.1 Draconibacterium sp.
GGTTGCCATGCGGTTTGGTGTAATTAACGAGCTTTCCGGAAAAACCGGTTCACTCGTAATTCCTGCTAATGCCAACAGCGAAAAAGAACTCGAAATGCTTCTCAAAAAAACCATGGAACATTTTGGCGGTAAAATCGATTTCATTCTTCATTCCATCGGAATGTCGATGAACGTAAGAAAAGGGAGGCCATACAACGACCTCAGCTACGACTATTTCTTAAAAACGCTTGATGTTTCGGCAGTTTCGTTCCACAAGGTTTTGCAGATTGCCTACAAACTTGATGCAATAAATGAATGGGGATCGGTTGTAGCACTTTCGTATGTTGCTGCCCAGCGCACCCTTTACCGCTACAACGATATGGCCGATGCCAAAGCTTTGCTGGAATCGGTAGCACGGAGTTTTGGCTACATTTACGGGCGTGAGCGAAAAATCAGGGTAAACACCATTTCTCAATCACCCACCATGACCACTGCAGGAAGCGGTGTTAAAGGGATTGATGGATTGATGGATTATTCGGAGCGCATGTCGCCGTTAGGAAATGCATCTGCGGATGAATGTGCCAATTATTGCGTTACCATGTTTTCGGATCTGACCAAAAAAGTGACGATGCAAAATCTCTTCCACGATGGCGGTTTTTCGAGCATGGGTATGAGCTACCGGGCGATGCAGATGTACAACCGCAGCCTCGAATGCAAGGAATGCCCCGAATATCATGAGGATGATATGAGGCTGACGGATTAGTGAACCGGGTTTTTGCTAAACCCCATAATACCCCCTGTACCACCCAACAAAATTCCTGACACCTTCAAAAATGGGCGTGTTGGGCTGGTAGCCGAGGTTTTCGACCAGGTCGTGAACATCGGCAAAAGTCATTTGAACATCGCCGGGCTGGATGGGCATCATCTGCTTTATGGCCAGTTTTCCTGTATTCTTTTCAATGGCTTCGATAAAATCGAGAAGTTTTACCGGATTGGAATTTCCAATATTGTAAACCTTGTAAGGTGCAGTGGGTGAAACCGAAGGATCGGGATGGGAAATATCAGATGTTGCAGGTTTTTCCGGTTTTACAGGTGGATTGTCGATCACACGCATCACACCTTCAACAATATCATCAACATACGTAAAATCGCGAACCATGTTTCCATTGTTGAAAACCTGGATGGGCTTGCTTTCAAGGATCGCCTTTGTAAACATAAACAACGCCATGTCGGGTCGTCCCCAAGGGCCGTAAACGGTAAAAAATCTCAGGCCGGTCGTCGGGATTCCGAAAAGATGGCTGTAGGTGTGCGCCATCAGTTCGTTGCTTTTTTTGCTGGCTGCATAAAGGCTGATGGGGTGATCGACACTGTCGCCGGTTGAAAGCGGCATCTTGGTGTTGTTTCCGTAAACTGAGGAGCTTGAAGCGTACGCAAGATGCTTCACACCATTGTGCCGGCAACCTTCCAGAATATTGACATACCCGACAATGTTGCTTTCGATGTAGGTAAAAGGATTTTCGAGGCTGTAGCGCACGCCGGCCTGGGCAGCCAGGTGACAAACTTTATCGAATTTTTCCTCCTGAAACACTTTCAAAATATTCTCCCTGTCTTCCAGATTTAACCTGATAAAACGGTATTTCGGAAATTTCACGGAATCAAGCATTTCGCCGTAACCAATTTCACGATACTGAATGCTTTGTCCGGGCGATGCTGGCAGCAGCCCACCTGATGCCGACTGGATTCCGGTTTTTTCGAGCCTGGCATATTTTAAATTTACATCGTAATAATTGTTAATGTTGTCGAGGCCAACCACCTCATCACCCCGTTCAAGAAGTCGCTGAGCAAGGTGAAAACCAATAAAACCTGCTGTACCTGTTACCAGTATTTTCATCGTTCAATTTTTAATGCTTCAAATTTATCTGATTTTCTGATTTCGCGGGTAAATTTTGTTTGTACGCAAAAAATCCATGATCAAATCGCAGTTCGATTCACCGTTTTCAGGGCGTAACGTTAATTCGGGTGACACCGGAACTTCAAAAACGGCGTCAAGACCAGGCATATTTTCTATTACACCCCGGTCGGCCTGTTCCCACAATTCGGGTCTGTTTTTTCGGCTGAAATCAACATCAGCATCCATGTAGATCAATTTAAACCGCTCTTTACCAACAATTTCGGCAACCTGGTTGCGTATGTTTTCATCTGGTGAAATAAACGAGCAAATTGCGATAATCCCCTGATCGTTCAGAATCCGGGCAACATGCGCCACCCGTCGCAGGTGTTCGGCCCTGTCAGCCGGTGAATGGTCGAGTTCTCGCGAAAGTCCCGACCGAATTGTACTTCCATCGAGAAGAACCACAACTGCACCTTCGTCGAACAACCGTTTTTCGAGAGTATAGGCCAGGTGGTTTTTTCCAGAACCGTGCAATCCTGTAATCCAGAGGGTAGTCCCGGCCTGGTTGTAAACCAGTTCACGGTCTTTTTTATTGATAAGACACTCGCCGCGTTCAATTTTTTCCTTGTCCATCAAGGTAATTTTCGATGGAAGGTCTTTGTCTTTCAATTCATCAAGGATCATCCCCACAGCACAGGTGTTGTTGGTAACCGGATCGATCAGAACAAACGAGCCGGTTCCGTGATTTTTCTGATAAGAATCGAAAAACACCGGTTTGTTGGTGGTGATGACAACACGACCAATTTCATTAAGCACAAACCTGTCGATTTCTGATTTTGCCAGTGTGTTAACATCAATCTTGTATTTTATCTGGTCAATCCTGGCTTTTGTGGTGTTGCTGGTTTGTTTGAAATAAAACTGTGTTTCGGGCGACATGGATTTCTCGTCCATCCAAACCAGCATTGCTTCGAAATGTCTTTCAATTCTTGGCAGGTTGTCAGTATGAACCAGCATATCTCCCCGCGAAATATCAATTTCATCTTCCAGCGTCACCGTTACCGACTGTGGCGGAAAGGCATATTCACACTCACCATCGTAGGTTACGATTGAGGTAACACGGCTGGCCTTTCCTGAAGGAAGTACCTTTACCACATCACCCTTTTTGATGACACCTGATGTTACCCTGGCTGAAAATCCCCTGAAATCAAGGGTTGGCCGCAATACATATTGAACGGGAAAACGCAGGTCATGGAAATTGCGGTCGCTACTTACGTGAACATTTTCAAGAAATTCGAGCAGGCTTTCGCCATGATACCAGGGCATTTTTGTTGAAACATCCACCACATTGTCGCCTTTCAAAGCCGAAAGCGGAATAAAATTCACATCAGGAATATCAAGCCCGGTGATGAAATTCCGGTAATCGCTGCAAATACTGTCAAAAACCTCTTTGCTGTAACCCACCAGATCCATCTTATTCACTGCCAGCACCACATGTTTGATTCCCAGCAGCGAAACAAGAAATGAATGCCTTTTTGTTTGTGTAATCACTCCTTTTCGGGCATCAATCAAAATGATGGCCAGGTTAGCGGTGGAGGCACCTGTAACCATGTTGCGCGTGTATTGCTCGTGTCCCGGCGTATCGGCAATGATGAATTTTCGTTTGTTGGTCGAAAAGTACCGGTAGGCCACGTCGATGGTTATGCCCTGCTCGCGTTCGGCTTTCAGCCCATCGAGAAGCAAAGCGTAATCAATTTCTTCGCCGGCATGACCAACCCTTTTGCTGTCGCGTTCAAGCGCCTGAAGGTGGTCTTCGTACAACTTTTTACTATCGAACAACAGTCTGCCAATCAATGTTGACTTCCCGTCGTCCACCGACCCGGCAGTCAGCAACCGCAACAGGTCTTTCTTTTGGTCCTGGTTAAGGAAAGATTCTATGTTCATGGGTGAAAAGATTTAATGCAAAGCGCAAAGCGCAGAGCGAAAAGCGAAAAGCGCAGAGCGAAAAAGTAAGTTATTCCACTTTTACTCATCTTTTAAAAGTTTTTTTTCTGAAATTCACTATCATACTACTTAAATGATCAAGTTTATGAAAAAATGATGATTTCTTTTCCTCATCAATGCAACCCCTCATCAGCAATATTGCAAAAATATTGGCACATTCGAAAATTGATCTTCGGGAAACATTGAGAAAATGAGCAAAATCCTTGTCTGAAAACGAGCAAGAGCCTTCAGCAATGTTATTCGATATGCTCATTGTTGCTGAATTTAATTGCTTCGCAAATCTGAATTTCCTTTTTCTTCAAGCAAATCAGCAATTGCATACAATTCAGCGCCAATCTCCTGGCCGAGTTTCCAAATCTCCAAATCTTCAAATCTAAACTTACTCATCTGATTTAATATTTTAAGATTAAATGGTGTAATTTTTTAAGAATAGCCTCGATTAAAGCGAAAAAGTGTTATTTTTTAAGGATAGCATCGCTTGAAGCGATACTATCGTGGTTCAAGAAATCCAATATTTTGTAATCATAATTTCTAACCCAGAAATACCAGGGAATTAATGCTTTTACTACACAAATTCTCTGCGCTCTGCCCTTTGCCTTTTTTCGCTCTGCCCTCTGCGCTTTGCCCTCTGCTAAAAATACCCTTCTCTCTTCTTCTGCTCCATGCTTCCGTCCTGGTCGAAGTCGATGACACGGGTGGTTCGTTCGGATTTGGTGGCGGTCATCATTTCTTCAACGATTTTTTCGATGGTATCAGCCTCCGATTCGATGGCGCCGGTTAAAGGGTAGCAACCAAGTGTGCGGAATCTTACCTTTTTCATTACAGCTTTTGCAGCCAACTCTTTGGGCATGCGGTCGTCGTCAACAAGAATCATTGCGTCGTTGTAAATAACAATTGGTCGCTCTTTGGCAAAATAAAGCGGAACAATCGGAATTTTTTCGAGGCGGATGTATTGCCAGATGTCCAATTCGGTCCAGTTGGAGAGCGGAAATACACGGATTGACTCGCCTTTGTGGATTTTGGCGTTGTAGATATTCCACAGTTCGGGTCGTTGGTTTTTTGGGTCCCATTGGTGAAAACGGTCGCGGAACGAAAAGATGCGTTCCTTGGCACGCGATTTTTCCTCATCGCGCCGTGCTCCTCCAAAAGCCGCATCAAACCTGTATTTCGACAGCCCTTCCAACAATGCCTGGGTTTTCATAATGTCTGTGTGAACCTTGCTCCCATGGGTAAATGGCCCGACACCACTTTCAAAACCCTCTTTGTTGTAATGAACAATCAAATCCCAGCCTTTTTCTTTCACATAGCTTTCGCGGAATTCAATCATTTCACGAAATTTCCACTTCGAATCGATGTGCATGAGCGGAAAAGGCACTTTGCCGGGATAAAAAGCTTTTTCGGCGAGCCTGACCATCACCGATGAATCCTTTCCGATGGAATAAAGCATCACCGGATTTTCAAATTCAGCCGCTACTTCGCGAATAATATGAATAGCTTCGGCTTCGAGTTCCTGCAGGTTGGTAAGATTGTAACCGTTCATTTTCAGAATGTTATTTTTGGTAAAATTTGGTCAAGAATTATTTTTACGCATTCATCAATGCTGATGAGCGATGTGTCGATCTGGATAT
This sequence comes from Draconibacterium sp., assembly GCA_036735485.1. Taxonomy (GTDB): domain Bacteria; phylum Bacteroidota; class Bacteroidia; order Bacteroidales; family Prolixibacteraceae; genus Draconibacterium. Next base: position 5,500 of record DAINOH010000145.1, read on the forward strand.
CAGGGTTAACAGGTGATTCGAAAGGAGCATCGATGCCGGTGAAATTTTTGATCAGACCTAACCGGGCTTTTTTGTACAATCCTTTCACATCGCGCTCTTCGCAGATGGCCAATGGCGTACTTAAAAATATCTCAATAAAATCGTCTTTTCCAATGATATTGATGGCCATATTACGGATTTTATCGGTAGGGCTAATAAAACTGTTGATGGTGATAACCCCGCTGTTAATCAACAGTTTCGATACTTCAGCAATGCGGCGGATATTTTCGGTACGGTCGTCATCCGTAAAACCCAGGTTGTTGTTGATGCCGATTCGGATGTTATCACCATCCAAAACCTGTGTAAGAAAGCCCTTTCCGAATAATTGCTTTTCGAGTTCACGGGCAAGGGTTGTTTTTCCTGAACCTGACAAGCCGGTAAACCAAATTACTTTCGCCCGCTGATTGAGCAGTTGCTCCTTGTGCTCACGCTGGAGCAATTCATCGAAAACAGGAAAAATGTTGTTGGTGTCTTTCATTAAAATTCAAAAATTAAAACAAATGAATCCTCAGCTCATTCAACCGACCTTTTTATCACTAAAACCGATGCTTCTGATAACAATGCAAAATCCAGCCGGTTGATTCAGTTTAAAACATTAGAAATGAGATCATTTATGTTTTCTCAACATGTCTTTATCAACCTCTGCAGTCAGGACTAAGCCTAACTGTTCAATTTGAAGGAGTACCTTATTTTTTCCTACCCAGATAACCTCACCGTAAACTCCCTCCATTACACCGGCTGAAATCTCGACCGTATCGCCTTTTTGAACACTTATCTGAAATCCCTCGGCTTCGTTAAGAAATCGTTTTATGGCTTCAATTTCTCTGGGCTTGACGATGGCAGGTTTTCCGCAGTAATACAAAAAGCGCACAACGCCAGGTACCTGGAGTGCAGGAAACCGTTCTTTTTCGGTGAGGTACAAAAAAAGGTATGAATTGAACAGCGGAACTTCCACCTTCTTTTTCCTGTCGCTCCATTGCCTGATGGTTTTCACCAGAGGAAGGTAGGTTTCAATGCCGGCATCGAGCAAACGATTGTTTACTTTTTTTTCGGCACGTGGGGTAGTATATACCACATACCAGGCTTTTTCGGCAACAGGCGGTTTACTGATTTCTGTCAATGCAGGAATTTTTTTATGTGAAAATTACTCCGGAACTGTTATTTAACCCTGAAATTTCTGATTTGGTGAACAATCTCGATGCTGGTGCGCGCTTCTTCA
>DAINOH010000146.1:0-6710 GCA_036735485.1 Draconibacterium sp.
AGTCTTGTAACTGGTTCTGAAACTGCATTGGAGGATTTATTTGATGTTTTACCTCTAGTTATAAAAGATTGCTCAGATGGAAAATATCAGATTAAGGACAAACAACAGCTTAAAGAATTTTTCAATTTAGCTTATAAATAACCCCGCTCTCCGCTCCCGTGCGATTGCTGGCGTGGCAAACAACAATTCCCCTTAAATTCCTAAATTTGAGCATCTGACGATTAAACAGCTACATGTTTTTAAAGAAGGTGAATTAAACGAAGAAGTGGCTTGCCGGAATTTCCGACTAACCAATCAGTAATAAATAATTTAATACCGATTAGAAAATGAATCCATCCGGAAAACTGACAGTCGTAAAAATTGTACACACTTTAATCTGGCTGTTTTTTGTAACTGTCATTTTTTATATTCTGTATTCGGGAATCAGCAACAAAATCACGATTTATACATGGATTGCCATTGGGCTAATTATTGCCGAAGGTGTTGTGCTGGTGCTGTTTAAGATGTTTTGTCCGCTGACACTCATCGCGCGAAAATACTCCGATTCGGAGAAAGACAACTTTGATATTTATTTGCCAAACTGGCTGGCACGGCATAACAAAATTATCTTCACCACCATTTATCTGGTGGGTGTTATTATCGTATTAATAAGAGTATTGAGTAAATTACATTAATCATCAAAACTCATCTTTTCGCCTTTCGCACGCGCAGCCCCGAAGAATCGGGTTACAACCCGCGCGAACCCGAAGATTCGGTTCGAAATGATTGATTGTTCCTCAATTGGAATGTAGCACCCTGTTTTGTTTCAAGCCATTTCTGCCTGCAACTGCGGATTTTTTGATGCCCTGAATTCGAGATAAACAATTGCCAGCAGCAGCAACAGATACGGAACGGATAGCCAGAAACCGATTAACCAGGTGACGGAGAGAGGTATCAGGAAAAAGGGAGCGATCAGGATTTGCAGAATGCCGGTGATTTTATACAAAATCGCGAGCTGGTTATTAATTCTCAACAGCCCCAGCCCAAAAACAATACTATTAACACTCATCAGGAAAACAACCAGTTTGTTAACATGAACCATAAAGCTGAATTCTGCCGAAATCAGCATGATAATAAACAATAGCGGGATGCAAACCATGACGATAATGGACGCCGTTTTCAACAGCGTGTTCCGGTGAGAATTTCCCAGGTGCCAGAACCCGAAATAAAATAAAACACCGGTGAGGGTATAAATAAAACCAGATAACAGGCTGATGGATTGTAAAAATTGATTTGCGGGAATGATGGGAGAAAAAAGAAACCAACTGATAAAATAGACCACACCGGTTACCAGCCAGGAAAATAAAAAATACGGAGAGACAGCGTTTCCGTTTTCGGGATGATCACCATTAAAAACACTCAGCTCACACGACAGGGCTTCGGCAATGAATTTCAGGGTCGAATTCCGGGGAGTGACGTCGCCTGCTTCTATTCTTTGTATGGTGCGGATATCAATATTGCACGAATCGGCGAGTTCTTTCTGGGTTATTCCTTTTTGATTCCTGATTTCCTGAATCCGGGATCCAAGTTCCGGCTGTTTCATAATGTTTTGTTTTTTCATCAAAATTAAACCGATTGTTTCCGGTTGACAAACATTTCGTGAATATTTCGTGCGGCATTCCTGCGGCATTTGCAACGATTGACAGCAAATTTTAAATCTTTTCGACCCCCGGCGAATTCCCTGCGTTCTCTGCGTTAAAAAAAAAGTACCTGCTGACCAGCAACAAGAATCCAGTATCCCTGCCTGAACAAATTCAGTCGGGCAGGCAGTATCCAGAATCAAGAATCAAGCATCAACAAAATCCAACCACCCGTTGTAAAATACAACCAAATGTAGCAGCTTTACAACCAGGAGTAGCCTAATTTCGGGCGATGCTCAAAAAAGGCCGGTCTATCTTTGCCATGTCAGATAAAAACTTTAAAAAAGGCAAACATGGAAACAAAAAGAATGGGCAATAAAATTGCCGAAGCACGAAAGAGTAAAAACCTGTCGCAGGCACAACTGGCAGAACAGTTGTTTATCAGCGCACAGGCGGTGGGAAAATGGGAACGCGGCGAATCCATCCCCGACTTTATTACCATGAACCGGCTCGCAGGAATCCTGGGTGTTGACCTGAATTATTTTTCGGATGATTTCGGCACCGGTATCAACGAAACAGGCACGCCGGGGCCTGTTGCTGAAACTCTCAACCAGCCCGCCGTTAAAACACCTAAAAAACCCACTTGGGACATGTCGCGCGGCAACTGGTCGGGTGCCGATTTTTCGGGACTGAAAAACCTGCACGATAAGTTCAGCGAATCAAACATGCAGAACTGCAGGTTTATCGGGTCGGGATTTTCGGGACTCATCCTCAAAGGCAATTCCATCGAAAACTGCGATTTCCCGGGCTCCGACTTCAGCAACAGCCGGTTTCAGAAATCGTTTCTGACGGGCAACGATTTAAGCAACTGCCTGCTCACCGGCGCTGAATTTACAGCCAGCTATTTGACCGGGTGCGATATCTCGGGGGCCGATTTTACCGGGGCTGTTGTTAAATCGGGCGGAATCGAAAAATGCAAAACCAGCGGAACGGTTTGGAACCGTGTTTCGTTTATCGGTTCGCAACTCACCGACCTTGTTCTGGAAGGAACCGTGGAAGATTGCAGTTTCGACAATTGTGCATTTTTAAGGGTCACTTTCAGCAATGCAACGCTGCGCAACACTTTCTTTAAATGCAAAAGCCTGAAAAAGATCAAATTCGTCAACTGTTTGGCCGACCGCATGACTTATGAATTCCTGAAAAACGGCAAAGCAGATTTAAGCGGAATCAACCTGATTCTGGAATAACCGGGCAGGTAGTGTATCCGTTTTTCATGAATTGACTTTATACCTGCAATAATGATGCTTTTCCGGCAACAGTCCTGAATATTCAAACATTATCCAAACGTCCTGCAATATTTTTCCGGGACGTTTTTTTTAGCACAGGCTGATTGGTTTTTGTTTCTTCCATCCGTATTGTGATTTCTTGCACCTGCGTTTTTGTTTTTTGCTTCCGCATTTTGTTTTATTATCTGTTTTCTTTGCTTTCTTCTACCCGCTCGTTGCATTCTTGCACCCACTTTGTGTTTTCTTTCATCCGCTGTTTTGTTTTTTGCTTCCGTGTTTTGTTTTTTTGTCTGTTCTCTTTGCTTTCTTCTACCCGCTCGTTGCATTCTTGAACCCGCGCCGTGATTTCTTTCATCCGCTGTTTTGTTTTTTGTTCGCACGTTTTGATTTCCTGCATCTGCATTGTTGGAATAAGCATAGTCAATGTTGAAACAGGCATCGTGGCGGAACTATTTGGCTATTGTTATCCTGTAATATGTAAATGATTCGCTGTAATTCTGTAATCTTTTCATACTACGCTGATAACAAACATTATTTTCAGCAGGTAATTTCCTGAAATTATCTTTCGGCTTCAGCAGAGTGGTTTCATCCCTTTAATAATTAAATCCTGTGTTTCTGTAAGAATCAACCTGTCAGGAAGCAGGGAAATCTTATTTTTCTTTTCCTCTGAAAACAACCTTGCCAGGAAAACCGCTATCGCTTAATATTTTTGTTTTTAAACCGTTTGCGCAATAAACCTCCGGTTTTGAGAGTTAACAACACAAAAATTCTGCTTCTGTATTTTATTTCCGGAAGAGAAAAAAGCCTGAGTTTTCAGTAACATATTTCTGTGAAAATAATCTAATAGAAACAGCATGCTGTGAAAACAAAAAACGGATGAAAAAATGGTGCACTGAAACCTGTCAGCACTGATAAATTCCTTTTTGATTTTACAGAAAATTAACCGCGTTAAATAAATAAAGCTATGGGATTATTCAACCTGTTTAAAAAGAAACAAAACCCGGAACCGGGCAACCAGATGCCCGCCCTGCCCCTGAATGAAAACCATCCCGACCAGCCAAATCACAACGGTCTTCTGAAAAACATTCCGGTTAACGGAGAAGTAAAAGGCATTGATGCCATTTATGCCTTTCTGCAGGCCGATTTTGAAAGCAAGGGCTACAACGATGCATTGGTCAGCCCCGATGAAAGCAACAAACTCGACAATATCCGGCTGCTTCAGCTCGATCTTGGCATTCTGATTCAGAAAGTAGAAACCTATTACAGCGATTCTATCAAAGAAATAGATTATCACATGACCTCGCGCACCCGTGCCGGACTGATTGACCTGGTGGAAGAGCTGAAAACCCGCCGGGAAATTGTGCTCGATCATGTAAACAAGGTCAATGAACTGAAGAAAGAAATGGCAGGAAACGCAGGCATGTCGGAACGAATGGTTCTTTCGTACCAGCGCGGTTTTATGAAGGGTATTTCCGCCATTACCCAATCAACTATTATGAATAAAAAATTCTGAAGTCATGAGAGATTTATGGTTAAAAACAGGTTGTTTCATCACCGGACATAATTATGCAATTGTTAAGAACTCAAGCGAAGCCTCGGCCAAAGCAGTAAAAAAATATTTATCGGCAATTCTGATTATCGCCACACTCTGGGGATTTATCGGGTTTGCGTTTACAAAAAGATACCTTCATGGCAGCACGCTGGTGGCGGTAATTGGCGCCATTGTCATGATCATCATCATCATACAGATCGAAAGACAGATCATTCTATCGGTGGGAAAGAACAAACTGGCCTTTGCATTCAGGGTTTTAATCGGGATTGTGATGGCCATTATCGGCTCGGTCATTCTCGACCAGGTGATGTTTAAGGAAGACGTGGAAAAACACAAAATAGAGAGTGTTCAATTAAAGGTGAACGAGATTTTGCCCATCAAAACCCGCGAACTGACGATGCAGATTAACCAGCTTGACTCAGCTATCAAGGCAAAGGAAACGGAGCGCGCACTGATTCTGGCCGATTACAACAAAAACCCGATGATTTCGGCACCCACCGTCACCGGGAGATTTGAAAAAGATTCCACATCGGGCAAAATGGTGGAAATTGGCAGGGAAATTACCACCAGTTCCATTCAGAATCCCAAAGCTGAACTGATTGTGCAACTGGATGCCCAGTTAAAAGCCTTTCAGGAACAAAAAACAAAAAAGGAAAACGAAAAACTGAACATGCAACAGGTACTGGAAGACGATTTAAATGCCAAAGTCGGTTTTCTCGACGAACTGACCATCCTGTTTTCATCGGTGCTGCTGTCCTCCGGAATTGCACTGACCATCTGGATTCTGCTGTTTTTCTTCTTCCTTTCCATCGAATTGTTTGTACTGGTCAACAAATACGGAGACACAGCCAACGATTACGATAAAACAATTATTCACCAGATGGCCGTGAGAATACAAATGCTTGAAAACATGCAGGAAAAACAGGGCCAGTTAAAATAATCGCAGATTCTTTATTTCTTTAAAAATCAAAAATATACCAACACAAAATGATTACCATTCAACCCATTCAACACGAAGATTTACCAGGATTAAAAGAGCTGTACGAAGATGCATTTGGCGGAGAAACCGACTTTGAAAAAATGACCGAAACTTTCAGCAAAATAAAAAATGATCCGAATCACATTATTCTTGTCGCAAAAGCAGAGAACAAAGTAGTTGGATCGGTTTTGGGCGTGATTTGTCATGAACTGATAGGACGCTGCACTCCGTTTATGGTATTGGAAGACGTGGCCGTGTTAAGCGCTTTCAGAAGAAATGGAATTGCCAAAAAACTGATGCTGCAAATTGAAGAAAAGGCAAAACTGAAAGGCTGTAACATGATTTTGTTTGTTTCAAGCATCCACCGTGAAGGTGCGCACAGACTTTATGAATCGTTGGGTTACGGAACCGATAAGGTAAACGGTTACCGGAAAAGACTGGGATAAAAATAACATCCGTTGATATCAGTGAATCCTGTAAATTTCCATGATTTTTTCAAGGATTTTGTGGAAGTCAATTTTCAGGTCGATCAACTGGCCTGAATGAATGTCGAAAACCCATCCGTGAATGGTCACATTCCGTTTTAAAATAGCTTTCTGCACATCAGCAGTTTTTATCACATTAATGCATTGTTCCTGCACATTCAACTCCACCAGCCGGTTATACTTTTCTTCATCTCCGGTAATCAGTTGCAGTTCGTCCTTGTGCAGCCTGTACACATCGCGGATACTGCGCAGCCACGGGTTTAATATGCCAAAATCCTGTTGAATCATTGCTGCTTTTATCCCTCCACAGTTATAGTGACCGCAAACAACAATGTGGTCAACTTCGAGGTGGTTTACTGCATAACTTAAAACAGAATGCGAATTCAGGTCGTTGTTGGGAACCATGTTGGCAATGTTGCGGTGAACAAAAACCTCACCCGGCGCAACACCCATCAATTCTTCGGCGCTCACTCTGCTGTCGGAACAACCAATATAAAGAATATTGGGTTTTTGTCCTTCGGATAACTTTTTGAAATACTCCTCATCAATGCTGAGTTTTTCTGCCACCCACTTCAGGTTGTTTTTAAATATTTGCTGAATGTCCATTTTTCAATGTTTTTTTCAGTTAACAAAACAGCGATCAACGTTTAATGTTTAAAGTTACGGGTTACAGGTTATGGGTTGCAGGTTAAAACCCTGACATATATCGTCAGTGGTTACAGGTATCAATCCAATATCCTGTCCATCCCTGAAATAGGTTGACCAAAATTAGGTCAAAAAATGGGAATA
>DAINOH010000147.1:0-6654 GCA_036735485.1 Draconibacterium sp.
TATTTTGAAAAACTACTGGATTTTACTCCATCGGTAAATTTGTTGATTTTAAGTGAGGATGACTGGCCGGAATACACCAAATTCCCGGTTTACGGAATGCCCCACTATAACGGAGACAGTATTCTGATTGTAGCCGCAAATGACAATCCATTCTGGAAAAGCTTTGTTCCACCGCTTGAACAATTGCCCGATGAATTACGGCAACAAATTCAGGCGGTTTACCGGACTAACACAGGTGAAATCAGTATGCAGGCCTTTTTTGATTTGCTGGCAATTCATGAACTCGGGCATGCATTTCATTTTCAGGCCAACCTGATAATGCAACGAAAATGGCTGGCTGAATTATATGTGAACAGTCTGCTCCATGCCTATATTGCTGAAATTGAACCTGAATCACTGCCCAAGCTTACTTTAATTGCCAAAATGGTGCTTGGCGCGGGAACCAAAGGATTAACCTTTACAAGCCTTGAAGATATTGAGAACAGGTATAACGAAATAGGACAGAAATATCCGAACAATTATGGCTGGTATCAATTCAGATGGCATAACGCAGCCGAAAAAATTTACAATACCAACGGGGCTCAGATAAACCGGATTTGGTGGGATGCACTTAAAACCAGAAATGAAAAACTTTCAGATACTGAATTATTGTTATTTCTTGAATCTGAAATAGGCAAAAGTTTAGCCGACGTAATGAGGAATTGGGATAATGATACGGTAAAATAATGTGTGAAAAAGTTGCCTCTGTTGCCCAAATTCAGGAATTTATCTTCACCGGTTCCGGTTTATTCTGTCATCGTTTCTTGCCAGGGTTTCGGGTAGTCCTTTACCGTGTTTCCCCCGACAACAGTTAGTTTTTCAACAAATGCCAGTCTGAAACCTTCAATTTCATTAATTTTCTGTGCCAATTTTGTCGCAATTAAAAATTAGTTTGAACTTTAGTACTTACATTTCGGAAGAAAAAGTAAAAACAACATAAAAACGTTACTCATGAACAAAGAAAATTTTATCTCGAAAGTTTCAGCCTCATACAATTTTTCAGGAGAATGGATTCTGGCAGGTTCTGCCGTTTACGATAATGATTATGAAACCGGTGTGCAGGTGAAAATGCCACTGAAAACCTTTAACCGTCACGGGTTGATTGCCGGCGCCACCGGAACCGGGAAAACAAAAACCCTGCAGGTGATTGTGGAAGAACTTTCGAATGCCGGTGTGCCGGTGCTGGTGATGGACGTAAAAGGCGACCTCAGCGGATTGGGCGCTCCCGGAACCATGAATCCAATAATTGAGAAAAGGGCGAAACAGATTGGTATTGCCTGGGAAGGCAAAGGTTTTCCGCTGGAATTTGTGAGTATTTCAGATGAACCTGGTGCGAAGATGCGTGCCACCGTTTCGGAGTACGGTCCGGTTTTGCTGGCTAAGATTCTGGATTTGAACGACAACCAGGCCGGCGTTTTGTCGATGATTTTTAAATATTGCGACGACCGCAACCTGCCCATTCTCGACCTGAAAGACCTGAAAGCCGTTATAAAATATATTCAGGAGGAAGGAAAAGAAGATTTTCAGCGCGATTACGGGTTTATGCATTCCACATCGGCCGGAACCATTACACGGGCAATTATTGCACTCGAACAGCAGAATGCCGAAGATATTTTTGGCGAACCATCGTTTGAGGTGGAAGACCTGATGCAGCATAAAAGTTCGGGAGAGGGAGTGGTGAATGTACTACGTCTTACCGACATGCAGACAAAACCTGCACTTTTCAGCACGTTTATGCTGTGTTTATTGGCCGAAATATTTGAAAAAATGCCCGAATTGGGCGACCCCAAAAAACCCGAACTGGTAATGTTTATCGACGAGGCGCACCTGATTTTTAACAACGCCTCGAAAAGCCTGCTCGACCAGTTTGAAATGACCATCAAACTTATCCGCTCAAAAGGGGTGGGCATTTTCTTTATCACGCAGTCGCCCACCGACATACCGGCGGCAATTCTTGGCCAGCTTGGTACCAAAGTACAGCACGCGCTACGCGCTTTTACTGCCAAAGATCGCAAAGACATCAAAACGGCTTCCGAAAATTATCCGTACTCGGAATATTACAAGGTTGACGAACTGATGACACAACTGGGAATTGGCGAAGCGCTGATTTCGACTTTAGACGAAAAAGGCCGGCCCACCGAACTGGTGCATACGATTGTACGACCACCTTTTTCGAGGATGGACGTGCTCACCGACTTTGAAATCGGGCAGATTCTGAAATCCTCGTCACTGGCAAAAAAATACAATATGGAAGTTGACAGGGAAAGCGCCTACGAAATTCTGCAGGAGAAAATTGCAAGGGCAAACAAAAGAGAGGAAGAAGCACAGGAAGAAGATTATGGAACCCTGCGCCGGCAAAACGATTACGAGCGTCCGGCGCCAACACGCCGTGCAAAAGAAGAAGAATCGAACTTTGAAAAAATTATGAAAAGCCCGGTTACCCGCACCATTGCCACAGAAATAACCCGCGGACTTTTGGGTGTTTTAGGTTTGCGAAGTACGCGACGGTCTTCGACCAGGAGGTACAGGTAAAATAATTGGATAATCAAAACTGTAAATCTGAATCGAATTATAAAATGAGAATTAATAAAAATGCCATTTGAAAAGTTGTGACCACCCAATAATTAGTTAAGTAAATACTTATGAATAAATCAAAACAACTAGAAAATTTTCTCTTAACACATCTTGAAAAAATTGAGTATGACGGAGGAGGTGGTAGTAGGCCTAATCTGCCAGATTTTGAGTTGTATGCATTTGATTATTTAGATTTTGCAGAGAAAAGAATTAATAATATTGAAATGTATAAAGAAGATTCTGAGGAACTTATAAATTGTATTGCTCATTTAAAGCGCGCTGTTGATTGTCAGCTTGATACTTTTTTTTATTCAATAAATTTATATAGGACTATAGCTGATAGAAATATTAAATTTGATAAGAAACTTGATTTTTTAAAGGGAATTGGAGTATTCAGTTCTCGTTCATTGGGCCGACTGAATACATTAAGAAATAAAATGGAACATCAGTATGAAGTCCCTAAAATTAGTGACATTGAACTGTATTATGATTTGGTTTCAGCTTTTATATCCGTTTTGCAAGGAATTATTTTGACATTAATGCAAAATCAAGATTGTGAGTATTTAATTCACGTAGATGACACAACGCTTGGCGAGTTTTCATCTAAATTTGATAGAGATTGTCATGCTGTACTTTTTGAATGGAAACTGCCTCAAGATAATTCAAAGACAAAGTTAAAAGCAGATATCACAGAGTTCAATGATTTCATTTATTTTCTAAAAATTCATATAGTTTTAACACAATTGGAAACTTTTGCAACAAGGAAACATATTTACAATAGGATTAAATTTATTGTATAATGATTAATGAAATTGAGCTTATAAAAGATGTGCTCAACGAGGCTGGATTCTGTAAATGCTCCACACAATTGCATTACGTTGCTACACTGCCCAACTTACCAATCCTAAAGACTCCGCTCCTGCGCGATTGCATCGCATAGTTTTACCAGCCAAATTACCAGCCCACAAAATCAGCAGTGAAAAACCCGGATTTTAATAGCCAGGCAGTCAGTGGTTCAGGCTGTTTTTCTCTGAAGCATTCAATCCCTGTAAAACATTCAACTGGTTTTTCCGTTCAGCATGAATCTGGTGCAAAGTGAAAAATCTAAGAAAGAATTTTTAACCTGATTTTCTGCTTTATTCCACAATCGAACAAAAAATTTCAGCGATTTCGGCTGGCTTGCTAATCATGGCGTCGTGTCCGCCACCGAGGTATTTTATACTTTTAAATCCATTTGCCCGAGCTTTTTCTGCCGCTTCAACAAACCACGGAGAATCGTCGGTAAGTTGGATGTAAACTTTTTTGATTGAATCCGGAATTGGATTTTCAATGGTAACAGCCTGCACAAATGTCTTTGCCGATTGCGGCCCCAACCGTTTCTCTGTCCATTCAATGTCTTCTTTTTCCTTCACTCCAAATTCAGCAGCAGTTGAACGCGGCGGCACTTTCCAATCTGTTTTTTCCTGTGGCTGATTATTTTCCGAATTATTCCCCGGCAAATAATCTTTTAAAGCCTTTCCGTTCTCCGGCAAAAAAGCATCGAGATAAACCAAATGGCTGATTCGCTTTGCCGACCTGCCAGCCACCCCGGTAATAACCATTCCGCCATAACTGTGACCCACAAGAACAACATTTTTCAAATCTTCATACTCCAAAACCGAAACAATATCCTGAATATGAGTATCGAGGCCAATTTCTTCATTCAGCAAATGCGCTCTTTCGCCAAGCCCGGTAAGTGTTGGCGTATAAACAGAAAATCCCTGATTTTCGAGTATGGTTTTTACTTTTTTCCAGCACCAGCCGCCATGCCAGGCTCCATGCACCAAAACAAAAATTACATCTTTCTTTTCTGATGAAAAACCTGTTGCCGCCACACCTGCCAACGGAAGCAATCCAAGACTTGTTAAAACCTGCCTGCGTGTAATTTCCATATTTTTATATTTGAATGGGTGAACCAACTACTTTCATACCGTGTTTGGCAAACAAATCTTCGCCATTGGTTTGGGCTGCTGATTTTGCTGAATCCCTGAAAAACTCTTCCATTTTACCCGACGGCTGAAAGAAATACAAAAGCCGTCCGACATCGGTTAACTGGGCAAAAGTATGCGGAACTTCGCGGGGCAGAAAAATCATGTCGCCTTTGCCTAGCCGGTGCTTTTCATCAGCACACTGGAAAATGTAATTTCCATCTGCCACGTAAAATATTTCATCCTGATGATAATGAACATGAAGCGGCGGCCCGCCCTTTTCCTGGCCGTTATATTCAAAAATGCTCAGTTCGGCTCCGGTATCTTTTGCCGATACTTTAATGTCGTTCCGGTTAACGTTGTTGAGCATTGTGCTTTCACCAAACCGGCTTTCGCCGTTTCGCACAATAAAACCGTTACTTAATTTGCTGCTTATAATGTGTTTATCATCGGCATTCAATGATGGGCCATGGTTAACAATCCCCACATCAATGCCAACCTGCGCCCTTTCTTCTGCGGTTGCATCGGCACTCATTTCGGTCATCCGGGTAAAAAATTCTTCCATTTTTCCGGCTGGTTGAAGAAAATAGTACAAATGCCCTTTTTCGGAAATCTGCACCCACGTGTGTTGAATTTTTCGGGGTAAAAAAATCAAATCACCGGCATTCAGCAGTTGCTTTTCGTCGCCCAACTGAAAAATATACTGGCCTTCGAGCACATAAAACGCCTCATCCTGGTATAAATGCGAATGGAGCGACGGACCCGCTTTCTGGTAACCAATGTAATCGAATGTCGATAGCTTGCCCGATGTGTCTTTCGAAGAAACCTTTAAATCGTTGGGATTCACTCCTAAAAAAGGTGTTGGAAATCCAAATCTGCTTTCACCCTGTTTTAAAACTATGGCTTTTGATTGTTGGTTTTGTGCAGCAAACAATTGTGAAAAGGACAAAACCGGGAGTGCAGTCATTGATATTGTAAGAAATTTCCTTCGTTCCATAGGATGATTAAATTATTCATTATCAAATAAAACACCGTTTCATGATTAAAGGTTTAAAGGTTGCGGTGGCAAAGTCGGAACAGGCACCATTGCTGATAATAAAACGAACCAAAGACACAATTTGCTTTTTTAATCGGGTACTAAAAAAACAAGATAACCGGTGAGGAAATCTTTTTTGTTTCTACTCTTTTTCTGCTTTCTGTAAATGTTTTTGCACAAACCATGCTCCGGTGCATTTCATCACATAGTTTCACCAGCCAAATTGTCAACCCACAAAACACAAAGCCCAAAAACCCAAAACAACCTTTAAACCTTTCCTTTAAACTTATCACAGCAGGCTGCGTTGCCGATGGAAAATCCTTATTAAAGCCAGGTTATCCGCCGGGTAGATGTTGTTGGCTTAACGATTTATTTATTTTGCAATTTAAAACAGCTATACTTATCTTTGGCGTTAGTAACGATTGTCGTAACTATGATTTTATCATTCGGAGATAAAGAAACGGAATCAATCTGGAATGGAGAGAGAATAAAAAACGTGCCATTGGAAATGCAGCATGTCGGGCGCAGGAAGCTGAGAATGCTGAATAACTCTCAAAATATAAATGATTTAAGGATTCCTCCATCCAACAGGTTAGAAAAGTTGGGAGGTAATTTAAAAGATTTTTACAGCATCAGGATAATCGACCAATGGCGTATTATTTTTCAATGGAAAGAAGGACAATCGGAGCAGGTAAGAATTGTTGATTATCATTAAAAACTGAATTATGGAAACTTTGGAAAATATTCATCCCGGCGAAATATTAATGGAAGAATTTTTAAAACCACTTAATATTTCGGCGTACAAACTGTCAAAAGACATTGGAATTCCGCAAACGCGGACTTCCGCAATTTTGAAGGGTGAGCGAGCAATTACCGCTGATACTGCGTTACGGTTAAGCTTGTATTTCGGGACCTCGGCGAAATTCTGGCTCGGATTACAGGATGATTTCGACCTGGAGGAAACAATGAGGGATAAAAAGTCGGAGTTAAGCCAGATAAAGAAACTGGAAAACCCGGCAGCCTGAAATGAAAAATGCA
>DAINOH010000148.1:0-6478 GCA_036735485.1 Draconibacterium sp.
GGACTGGATTTTTATTTGTCTGTGTGTTCATGAAGTTTTTCATGTAAATTTGAGAACCCATTTCCACAACAGAAAGTGATAATAAGTGCGTGAAAAAAAGCTGGAAATGTTAGTTCTTTAAATAAGAGATTGCGTTTTAAGTTGTTTTTCTGGCTATAAAGTGTCCAAACTTTTTGTACAAAGAAAAACAGATGAGAGACGCACCCACACAGGGTGTGTCCTCTTGCTGTTTTGGTTTTGTACGGGTCATGGACACACCTATAGCTTGCCAGAATTAGCGGAGGTACATGCCCTTTTTTAATTTCCGGAATAAATGATCAGAAATGAAAAAGCCTTTAACTCCCACCCTGATCTATATTGACATTAAAAAATTGATTACTATTTCTGATTTATAATTAATTGAAACCAATATTATTCATTATGCAACGAAAAATCTTTACCGCTTTTCTTGTATTGCTCTTGTGCAGTAACCTTTTTGCCCAGACCATCCACAATAATGGCACACACATTGTAAGCCAGAGCGGAAGCTACTGGGTAATCGACAACGGTAACTTCACCCTGAAAAGTGAAAGTGCAACCAACCTGGCCACCATGGCCAACCTCAAAATTGAAGCAGATGCCTCACTTACGCTCACTCCACAATCGTATGTTACTGTGAGCGGTACCCTAACCAACAGCTCCGGAACCGATGGCCTGGTGCTGCGATCAACGGTTGACGGGACTTCATCGCTGATCCAAAGCACAAATGGAGTTAATGCCACCATTAACAGGTATGTTACAGGAAGTACAAACCTGGCGGCAATGAAATACCACTTTGTATCGGTGCCCCTAATGCCTTCTTTCAATTCAACGGCAAACCTGCTTCTGGGCGCTTATCTCTACCAGTTGGATGTAGCCTCAGATTCATGGCAATCTTACGGAACGTCCACAACTTCGCCATTAGACGAAACCAAAGGCTACATGGTTTACTACCCCGCAGCTACGCACACTTTTGTATTTGAAGGCCCGATAAACGCCGGAAGTTTCAGCCCTACGGTGGTTTATGCCGGGCAAGGCAACAACCTGGTTCCAAATCCTTACCCTTCGGCCATTGATTGGGATGCTGCAAGTGGCTGGACAAAAACCAACATTGCCAATTCGGTTTATGTGTGGCCTTCTGGCGAAACTGAAGGCAATTATGCTACATGGATTGATGGTGTCGGTGTGAATAATGGATCAAGGTATATCCCTGCCGGGCAGTCGTTTATCGTAAATGCGACCGCTTCTTCGCCGGTACTAACGATGAACGACAATGTGAGGGTTCACAACAGCCAGGCATTTTACAAAGGTGGCGGGCAAATTGCTGATTTGCTCAGAATTAAAGCAGAAGCCAATAATTATGCTGATGAAGTTGTAGTAAGATTTACCGAAAATGCCACCACCACAGCCGATCCCGATTTTGATGCCTGGAAACTGACCGGCCTTGAAGCAGCGCCACAACTTTACACCCTGGCTGGCGACGCTGAAAAGCTTTCCATCAATAGCCTTCCATACCTTGAAACAGCTTATTCGGTTCCCATGAATTTTGAATTATCGGTAAGTAAGCCGGTAACCCTCACATTCAGTGAAACCGAAAGTTTTGACCCGTCAGTAACCATTTTCCTCAAAGACAACCTGACAGGGCAAACCATGAATGTCCGCACACAGCCGGAGTTCAGTTTCAATCACAACCCGGCCAATGCTGCCGGCCGTTTCACTGTTTTGTTTGGAGGCGCCATTGGAGTGGAAGAACCATTGACCGAAACCCAAAAAATGTGGATTGCGGATAATATTCTTTTTATCAATATTCCTGAATTAAGCGGGCAACAAGCACTTTTAGAGGTATTCAATACCTCTGGTAACAGATTGATGACCAGGTCACTGGTTTTGAATGAACTTACAACAACGTATCTGAATTTAGAAGGATTTGTGATTGTAAAACTTACCACAGGACAAAAAGTATTGACAACCAAAGGGATTTTGATGAAATAGATTTTTTACCGCAGAGTACCGCAAAGGAAAAACACGCAGAGATCCGCAAAGAAACCTCTGCGGTACTTTGCGAAAAACTTTGCGTAACTCTGCGGTAAAACTGAATTAAATACATTTTAAAAGAACATTAAAAACATAAAACAATGAAGAAGTACATCTTACTTACAGTTTTCGCAGCCATCAGCAGTCTTGCTCTTATTTCACAAACACCACCCCCGCCACCCGACGATCCATCCAATGGTGGTGGAACCGGCCCCGTAGGCGGCGGCGCTCCCGTTGGCAGTGGAATAATAGCCCTTGTTGTGTTGGCAACCGGCTATGCCTCTGCAAAGGTTTACGATGTTTTCAACCGTAATGAATTAAAAGAAAAATAAAGTAACAAATCCATAAACGAACAAAAAATATGAAACACACAATTACAAAACTTATGGCTTTGGCCATATTCGTAGTTTTTGGCCTGCATAATGCAGATGCCCAGGGCGTAGCCATCAACACCGACGGCTCGGCGCCGGATAATTCGGCTATGCTGGATGTGAGTTCTACCACAAAAGGCTTTCTCCCTCCCCGGATGACCACCGCCCAGATTGAGGCTATTTTAAATCCGGCCGACGGACTGCTGGTGTACAACACCGACGACGGACGTGCTTACATTTTTGTAGGTTCGGAAGTGGCTTTTAAAGATTTGAGTTTTGGAACCAGCCGGTTGTACCAAAGCTGCGGCATCATTACCGATGTGCGCGACAACAAAACCTACAACACGGTGCTAATCGGCGACCAGTGCTGGATGCGCCAGAACCTGAATGTAGGAACACGGGTTAATGGCGTCGTCAGCCAGGCCAACAACGCCACACTCGAAAAATACTGCTACGACAACAGCGACGCCAACTGCGACACATACGGCGGACTTTACCAGTGGGATGAAATGATGCAATATTCAACAACACAGGGAATTCAGGGCATTTGCCCGGCGGGCTGGCATTTACCCACCGATGCCGAATACACAGCTTTATCAACTTACCTCGGTAGTGACGCCGGAGGTAAAATGAAAGAAACCGGTACAACACACTGGAACAGCCCCAATACCGGAGCAACAAATTCAAGTGGTTTTACAACCCTTCCGGGCGGTTACCGCGATACTGATGGAACATTTGATGCTATTGGCAATAACGGTCCCTTCTGGAGTTCTACGCAAATTTCCACCCCAAGCGCCTGGTACATAGACCTGAGCTACAACAATGCTGACGTATTCCGTAACAACAATGCCAAGGGTTATGGTTTTTCGGTTCGTTGTGTGAAGGATAATTAAGCCATTTGGTTAATTCGTTACCAGCCAATCGCTATCCTGGTTTGACCTTTCTTTGAAGCGGCAATTTTTATTCAGGATATCAAAGGCTTTTCATTTTCAAAAAAGAAAAAATAAAAAAATAGAGCAATGAAAAACTTAGCAAAAATTTTTCTGACAGTCTGTTTATTAGCAGGTTTTGCATTTGGTGCAAAGTCTCAAAGCATTGGCATCAATGCCGATGGCGCTGTGCCCGACGGTTCGGCGCTGGTAGATGTAAGTTCAACCACGAAGGGAGCACTGATTCCCCGGATGACGCAGGCACAGATTGAAGCCATAGAAGCGCCTGCCGACGGGCTGATGGCCTACTGCATCACCGATGACAAATACTATCTGTTCAGCGGCGCCGAAGCCGTTTGGAAAGAGATCAGCTACGGCGCTGAAACCATTGTTCAGCCGTTTGTGTGCGGCGCCACTTTTAAGGATGCCCGCGATGGCAAGGTTTACAGCACCGTACAAATTGATGCCCAATGCTGGATGAAGGAAAACCTGGCCTACCTGCCGTCCGTTGTCGGCCCTGCTACCTATGATATTTATGCCCCAAAATACTACGTGTACGGATATGATGGAACCGATGTTTCATCTGCGAAAGCCACATACAATTACCAGACTTATGGAGTAATGTATAATTATGAGGCTGCTCTTATTTCGTGCCCTGCCGGCTGGCATTTTTCAACTAACCAGGAATTCCAGACATTAATAACATACCTTGGCGGAACCATTATTGCAGGTGGAAAAATGAAAGAAACCGGTACTGCCCATTGGGCTGATCCAAACGAAGGAGCTACTAACAGCAGCGGTTTTACAGCGCTTCCAGGTGGCGAAATTTATTATTTGGGTGAATTTAGATATTTGAGTACTTGGGCAATTTTTTGGTCAAACTCGAACATCCTAAAGCCTGCTTATTATGGTCTTAGAAACAATAATTCTGTAATAGTGAAGTATGAAGTCACCCAAACTTTTAACTGGAGGGCCAGATCGGTGCGCTGTGTAAAGGATTAGCTGGGCGCCGGTTATTAGGGGGGGTGAAAGATAGGGATGATTTGCGCCGGTAGTATTTTGAAATCGTAAATTTACCGGCAGGGTTTCTGGTTGGTAAAGTGTTCATCCCAGTTAAAATATGATGAAATCTTTTTGGTGGTAAAAAAAAGGAATGAGGGTTTAAAACCTTCTTATTTCGGAATTGGATTTTAATTACAGGTATTGAACAGGATACCCAAGACTTTTTAACGGATATCCAATACCGTAAGCCGTATAGCCAATAGTTGGCGGTATTTCTCTTTCATTTCATCCGACAGGAAACTAATTTCTATCCATTCATTCCATTTTGGAACAGCTGAAGAAATTGTCTCCAGTACCTTATCAATACTTTTAATTGTCAGCCCACATCGGTCTTTGCCAAAATAGTCAACCAGCATATTGCGTGTAAGGTTCTTTCTTTTTTCTTTTAGAGGTAAAGCAATTTCTTCGTCCTGTTTCTTATATTTGATGGTCGTGTTCACCAGATCGTAACATGGCGAGAGAGCTACCTTCCCTTCTTTTTTAATGATGGAGAAATTTTTAAGGTGCATATCATCGTTGCCGACAAGGAAATTGAAGAGGGTAAGTTTAAACAGCTTCAACTTCTCAATGGCAGGGAACGTGCAGAAACCATCAATTAAGGCAACAACTTGTTCCATGCTGAAGCTGTACTTACTTTCCCGGGTCATGCCGGCCAACTGCGCAAAATCTTCAATTGGAACTTTATCGTTCTGTCCTTTTCTGTCAAACCGTTTGATAAAATAGGTTAGTGAACGATCTTTCGACCAGATTAATCCGTGTAAAGGGATTTCCAGACCGATTTCACTGGCAAGCCTCATAGTAAGGTCCTCATTCTGGGGCATTTCAGGGAAGATATGATGCTGGGGTTTGAGAATGTATTTCCCACCAGTATCCACAATTTCAAATTTCCCATCTTTTATACTGAGTTTAGCGCTCATTTTGGGCTGAACTCCCTGAACCGACATCCTTGAAGCCCGGTTAAATGCCTCCATTCTTTGCTCCTCTGCGGTAAACTCCAGTTCGCTGAGAGCCTTCAGTCCGGGTGACAGAAGCCTGAGTCCGGCCTCACTGTAAAGATTATCTCCACATTGTGTATATGTGATCGGACAAATGTTCATTCCATAATTTCTTTTACTGTGGCAACTCCAACCATGTCCTCTCCAACAGCCATCAGTTGCGAGAAGAAATCATCCTTATCAATTCTTTTGATTTTCAACAAGCCTTCCAGCTGTATTCCTTCCGGCAACAAGCCATCGAAAAACGGTGGAAATCTGTCGAATCTGAAAGTTTTTTCGTTTACCGGCATGGTTAGCGAAACACCAGGACCGCAGTACCCGTCGAAATATTCAAAAAGATATTCTTTCCCTTTCTCGATTTCGGTAAGGATGCCAGCATCAGCGCCATTTACATAAACTTTAGCTCTTCTCATCTCGGGTATTTTGTAAATTTTCCATTAAAGGACTTTTTAATATTATGGTGATGTTCAACACCTTTAAAATTTTCCTGAGGGTGTCAAGCCTAACCGATTCTTTCCCATTTTCTATATCATAGATCACGGTTTTTCCCACTCCTGAAAGTTCTGCCAACTGAACACGCCCTAATTTGGCTGCCTTTCTGTGCATCCGGATTATTTGTGCTAATTCCTGATTTTGATCCATTTTTTACCTTTAAAGCGGCAATATTAATCATTTTGCATTAAACAACCAATCTTTATTTGCAAAATTACCGTTGAAACAGTAAAATATATTAAAATTACTCTTTTTTAGTAAAATTGACATTCGAATTTACTGCTACAGCGGTAAATATAGGTTTTGAAAGGATTGTTGCATGTGGTCTTTTGGGTGAATGGCTATATGCTTTTTTTCATGAGGTACTTTGCCTTTAACCAAATGGTTTCGGGAATTATTAAAGAAATAAACCTATCTCCAAAAAAAATCGACATCGTTTTACAAAAGGGTGAAAAAAATAAAAAGACCCACCATCAAGAAAAAGCGAAGGGTTCCGTTCTCTTTGAGGGATAGGAATCTTCAAATTTCGCAAGAAAATTTGGACAAATCAGATAATAAATGGCTCAGTTTAAGATTG
>DAINOH010000149.1:0-6271 GCA_036735485.1 Draconibacterium sp.
AAAGAAACGGAGGTTGAAGCATGATTGTACCCATGTTGAAATATTCATTTCTGATCCATCACAGCGAGTATGATGAATTTCTGAATGAAATACAGCGCCTGGGAGTGCTCGATGTGGTTGACCGCAAGGCAGAGCCAACACGCGACACTTTGGATCAGATTCAGCAACTCAGGCAATGCGAAAAAACCATTAAATTCCTGAACACCAAGTTACAACCTGACAATAAAACAGAAAGCCAGGAACTGCCCGAAAATATTTTTCAGCATATTATCGACCTTCAGGGTGAGCAGGAATACTCGAAACTGAAAGCTGAAAGTTTGTTAAAAGTTCTGAATCAGGCACGTCCGTGGGGAAATTTTTCGACCAGCCTCATCAGAAAACTCGCTGAGGAAAACATAAATGTCAGGTTTTTTGTGGTTTCTGAAAAGAAATTCAACCCAGCCTGGGAAAAGCAGTACACCCTCGAAATAATTAGCCAGACCGATGGTCACACCTATTTTGTGATTGTTCAGCGCGACAACGCCTCCATCGAAATTGACGCCGACGAAATGAAGCACCCCGAGCGTTCGGCCACCGAAATACAGGAAGAAAGAGATGCCCTCCATAAGAGGGTAACCGAAATTGAGCAATATTTTGCAAAAAACGCAGCTTCTTTTTTACCAAAACTCGAAGAAATTAAGGCCAGCCTCGAAAACCGGATTTCGTTTTCTGAAGTCATACAAAACACGGGTAAAGAGGCCGACGACCACCTGATGATTCTCGAAGGCTGGGTGCCTGTAGACAAGAAGAGTGATTTTGAAAAATACCTCGAACAGAGCGGGCATTTTTTCCTCACCCAACGGCCCACACCCGACCAGCAGGTTCCGGTTTTACTAAAAAACAACAGGTTTGCACGATTGTTTGAGCCGATCGGAAAACTATATGCGCTCCCGGTGTATTCGGAGCTCGATCTCACCGCATTTTTTGCACCCTGGTTTATGATGTTTTTCGGATTTTGCATGGCCGATGCCGGTTATGGAATTGTGCTGCTTCTTGCCTCATTAATCCTGCGCAAATGGGTTTCTTCAGAAACAAAACCCATCCTTAACCTGGGAATTTTCCTGGGTTCCGCCACCATCATTTTTGGCTTTATTTCGGGAACCCTCCTCGGTTTCGACATGGAAACCATCAGCACCTTCGATCCGGTTAAATTTTTGATGCTCAACGACAAGGAACTTTTCTACCTGGCATTAGCCATTGGGATGGTTCAGATTTTGTTCGGTCTGGGAATTCAGGCTTACGCCAAAATCAGGCAGTTTGGTTTCCAGTATGGAATTTCGACCATTGGCATTATTATCGGGACCCTTGGAGTATTGGATCTTACGATTATCAAAGCGTTGGGCGATGTCTCTAAATACATCATGTATTTCAGCCTGGTGCTGATCGTTTTCTGGAGCGATCCAAAACTTGTAATTTTCGGACGACTTGGCAAGGGCATTTGGGATTTGTACGGAATTATCACCGGAATTTTCGGGGATGTACTTTCGTACATCCGGCTTTTTGCATTGGGTGCATCAAGCGGCATTCTGGGCTTTGTTATCAACAGCATTTCGTTGCCCCTGCTGGACTCAATTCCGGTATTAGGTCCTGTGCTTTTTGTGCTTGTCATGATAGTTGGGCATGGTGCAAACCTGGCGCTTGCCGGTTTAGGCTCGTTTGTGCATCCCATGCGTCTCACCTTTGTCGAATTTTATAAAAATGCCGGTTTTACCGGAGGTGGCAAAGCTTACAAGCCATTCAAAAAAAATTGATCATTAAACAATTACAAATAAAAATTTAAGGAGAAATTGTTATGTCAACTGCTATTATTCTTGCTTACATTGGTTTGGCTCTGATGGTTGCACTGGCCGGAACTGGCAGTGCTATCGGGGTTGTCACCGGAGGAAATGCCACCGTTGGCGCATTAAAGAAAAAAGATGATGCTTTCGGAAGCTACATGCTTTTGAGTGCTTTGCCCGGCACACAGGGACTTTACGGATTTGCCGGCTTTTTCATCATCAACTCGTCGGGGATTCTCACACCTGATATTTCGATCATGAACGGGATTGCCATTTTTGCCTGCGGTTTCCTTCTTGGGCTGGTTGGTTTAATTTCAGCCATAAAACAAGGTCAGGTTTGTGCCAATGGTATTGCCGGTATTGCTCAGGGTTACGATGTTTTTGGTAAAACGATGGTTCTTGCCGTTTTCCCGGAACTTTATGCCATCGTGGCTTTTGCCACCACCTTCCTCATTTCGAGTGGATTGGTAAAGTAAAAGTTTAGAAAAGATTTTTAATCATTAAATAAAAACAGTCCGGCATTTGCGGGACTGTTTTTATTTTGGTAACGCCTGTTTAGAAGTTAACTTTTTACTGCCTGTTGATTGATTTTCAGAAAAATACGTTTGCAAACCACTCAAAACCAATCCATTCTCTAAATTTCAGCTGTCAGCCTGAAAGCTTTTCCCAGATGGCTGATAAGGTCACCGGCAATCATGGCTTCCTGCGACATCCTTTTGGCGGCCAGGTCGCCGGCCAGGCCGTGCAGGTAAACCCCCAGAATGCAGGCATTTGCCGGGGAATATTGCTGAGCCAGCAATCCAAGAATAATCCCGGTAAGCACATCACCGCTGCCGGCAGTTGCCATTCCGGGGTTTCCGGTCGAATTGAACCAGCAATTTCCCTTTGGTGTTGAAATACAGGTATGAGCACCTTTCAACACAATGAAAACCTGGTTTTTAACCGAAAATTCGACCTGCAACCGGTTTCTTTCAAAGTTGTTGGATGATTTACCTGCAAGCCTTTCAAACTCTTTCGGGTGTGGGGTGAGAATGCTGTTTTGAGGTAAAAAGGGAATCCATGTTTTATTTTCAGCCAGAATATTGATGGCATCGGCGTCGAGCAAAATGGGTGAAGAAACATTCTGAATGAGCAGTTTAAGAGCGTTTTGAGTAACTTTATCCGTACCAATTCCTGGTCCGATGGCCACAGCATTAAACATACCCATTTCGGGAAGTTTGCTGAAAACCAAATCATTTTCATCAATGCTTACCATCACTTCAGGGGCAGCGGTTTGAATAATTGCATAACCTTTCAGGGGAATATGTGCTGTGACCAAACCTGCTCCAGCCCGCAAAGCCGCCTGCGATGAAAGAACCGCTGCGCCCATTTTGCCAAAACTTCCGGCAATCAGCAGGGCATGTCCAAAATTTCCCTTGTGGGCAAATTTGCTTCTTGGTTTCTGAATCATTGCAGCATCAACCCGATGAACAAAGAAATTCTTTACATCAGCTTTATCCACAAATTCGTTCATCAAACCTATGGGTAAAATGTGCCATTCGCCCACAAATTTTTCATTTTCAGGAAATAAGAAGGCCAGCTTTGGAAATTGAAAACTCAGTGTGTAATCAGCTTCAACGATGGCTCCGTTTTTATCAACCGAACATTCATCGCTGAAAAGCCCTGAAGGCATATCTACGGCGATTACAACAGCTTCGGCATGGTTGATTTTCCTGATAACATCACCAACAAAGCCTGTCACCGGTTTCGATAACCCGGAACCAAAAATGGCATCAATAACCACATCCTCACGGGTAATTTCGGGCAAGGGTTCATTCCCGGTCAATTCGAACAAAGCAACATCATCAAGGTCATTCAACCTTTGGAGGTTGATTTGGAAATCAATGCTGAATTTATCTGTGAATTTCACGATGTACACCCTAACCTGATATCCTTTGCTGTGAAGCAGCCGGGCAATCACAAGCCCATCGCCGCCGTTGTTTCCGGGGCCGGCAAAAACATGCACAACGGTACGTCCTGTTATTCGTTTTTTTATCCATTTGAAGCACTGTGTGGCAGCTCTTTCCATCAGACTGATGGACGTGATTGGCTCATTATGAATGGTGAAAGCATCGGCTTCACGAATCAGGTTTACTGGCAGAATTTTCATGTTTTTTTTCTGGTAAAAATAGAACGATTTTTCAGTGAAAACAAAAAACCACCAATCAAATAGTCTTGGTTGGTGGTTTTGAAATTTTTTCTCCGGATTCGTTTATTCCCCGTAAGGTGGAGTTGGTATTTTGGAATAAATACTGTCAACTACGCGGTATTCAGGGAGATACCATTCCCAGGGATCACTTTCCTCAACCCAGCCCTCAAAAGAGGTGTAAGCATTGGCAATGTCAGTAAATTCAACGGGATACAGGAATAAATCTTCATCATCGCTGTCCATGTAAATATCCATTGCCCAGGGAAAACCTTCCTCGGTCATGTAAGTGTAGTAACCAATCACCATGTTGCCGGCTTTAAAATTTCCCGGATCAAAAGCATAAGGGTCGGAAGCATCCACTCCTTTGCCAACGTATGAAGGGTCAGCAAGTGATGTTGGTAAATGCCAGGGCAGGTGTATTTCACGTCCGCGTTCCTGATCAACGATGATGAAAGGATTTTGTAACGGAAGGCTCAGTTCCCACCAGTTTGATGCCGGCGTATTCAAGACGATTTCAACATTAAATTCGGTTGGAGCAACAAAAGCCTGATTCATAAATGAATTATAGGTTGGTTGCCAGGTTTCGATATCCTCAATGATTATAAACGAGGGATAATCAGTAGCTTCGGCTGTAACCGGGGTTCCGTTAACGGTTACTGTTGCAATGTCGGGATAAGGGCCATCATTGCTCCATGAATGTTTGAAAGAAATACCAAAACCATTGTGGTTGTTGGCTCCTGAAGCCCTCAGGAATAGCTGCATATTTATTTTTGTAACTAAAAAATCGTCGTTAAGGGTAGCAATTACGTTGTAATCAATCACTACATCATTAAAGTCGTAATCTGCTTCCGACGGCCAGTTGTCCTCAAAACACAAGGAACCGTATTTTCCTTCAGCGGGATAGTATTCGTAGGTTTCGGCAGCAACAGATTTCAGCGACGGGTTTACAACCGTAATGGTGGCTTTCGCTTCATAAGCGCTGATTTCGTTCACTTCGGTTTCTCCAAAAACCACCTCAACCGGGTCCTGACCTGGGATTACAACAAAAAATGAACTTCTGTAATTGGCTATCTGATACATTTTTGCAAACGAACCATCGCTTTTTGAGGTTCCGGTCATAAACTTTACCCCATCAGGAAATTTGCTGTAAACCTCAAAAGAGGTAACCACAGCATCTTGATTCTGATCAACAAATTTCAGATCAATTTTCAATGGAGTTGAGGTAAGCCAGTTGAAATTTTCGGGCACCTGCAAGGTTTCAAACCCTTGTTCTGACTGATTTGGCGTTGGATCATCCACATTTTTTTTACACGACTGCGTAAGGAAGAACAAAGCTGTTATCACAGCAAAAATCAGAAACGAATTGAATTTTTTCATACCTACTAAGTTTTTAAATTTCAAGAGCAAATTAAAGTAAAGTCATAACACCATCAAAATCAAAAAATCCGATATAAGGAAAGAGTTTCGTATCTGTATAGTTTTTAACCTGTTTTGTAGTCGTTTTCAAAGCCAACTGAAATGGTACAAATGCAGAAGTTTCGTGCTCAAAGACTGTAAGGAATGTAGAAACCGGCCAACAGTTCGTTTTTAAAAAAATGGGATTCATGAGCAAAAAGACGTTTCTGTTTTTAACTTCATCCGTAAACAAATGATATTCAAAAGCTATTTATTACTTCGTGTTAAATATTTCTTTCATCTTTAATTGTTTTTTACTTTTGACGGCCGAAATTTTAAATTTTTCTAATGTTTGAAAAGATAAAAACCAGATTTACAACACATTTCATTGGACGTGAAATTCAGAAACAGAAAAGGGTTAAAAAAGCCATTAATCTGGATTCAGCCAAAAAAATTGGAATATTGTTCAATTTAGACGATGAAAAAGTGTTAAACTGGATCTACGATTTCATCAATCATTTAGCCGACGACGGGAAAACCGTTCGCGCAATTTGTTATCTGCCTGAAAAAAAAATACCCGACTTTTATCTTGCAAAATTGAAAGTTGATGTTATTCAGCCACAAGACCTGAATTTTTTTGGAATTCCCAGCACTCCCAGAGCAAAAGATTTCATGAAAAATGAATTTGATTTACTGTTGGACCTGAGTCTGAAAGATGAATCACCCCTGGATTATTTTGTTGTCATGTCGGAGGCAGGCTTTAAAGTTGGTCGGTACCGCAAAAGCATGATCAGTGTTTTTGATTTGATGATTCGCAAAAAGGAAGACATGGATTTTAAGGATTATTACAAATCGTTGTTACAATACCTAT
>DAINOH010000150.1:0-6251 GCA_036735485.1 Draconibacterium sp.
ATTCCTGAAATTTATCGCGGTTGGTTTGTTGTATCTGAGGGGCTGAAACCTGTACAGAACATTCAAATTCCTGTGCTGTAAGCGCCTGAAATCCTAAAATAAGAAGTATTGATGCAAGTATTGGACGCATATTTTTTCAACTGTTAATCATTTTGAGCAACCTGTTTTTCTAACAAACCTGTGAGCCGATCCATGATGTCGGAGGCAACCTCGTTTTTTGGTTTGAGCGGGTAACTGGTTTGCCCTCCGCTTTTGTCCAAAATTGTTATTTTATTGGTTGAAACGCCAAAACCGGCACCTTCATCGTTGAGCGAGTTTAAAACGATGAGGTCAAGATTTTTATTTTCAAGTTTTTTACGGGCGTTTTCCAATTCGGAATTTGTTTCCAGGGCAAATCCAACAAGAAGTTGCGAATCCTTTTTTCGTTTACCGAGGCCAGAAAGTATGTCTGCCGTAGGTTTTAACAGAATAGAATTTAAGGAAGTCTCTTTTTTGATTTTGGTTTCTGAAACTTCAACTGGGGTAAAATCAGCAACGGCAGCAGCCATAATGGTAATGTCGGTTTCACCGAAAATCTGGTTGCAGGCTTCTGACATTTCACCTGCCGAAACAACGTCAATCTTTTTGATGCCTTGTGTTGTACACCGAAGGTGGGTTGGTCCGCTAATCAGGGTAACCTGTGCGCCTCTTTCGGCAGCTTCTCTGGCAATCTCAAAACCCATCAAACCCGAAGAGTAATTGCCGATAAACCTCACTGGATCGATGGCTTCGTAGGTTGGCCCGGCAGTTACAAGGATTTTTTTATTGCTGAACTGACTTTTTTTTTTAAAAAAGCTTTGGATTATCTGCAGAATATTTTCAGGCTCTTCCATCCTTCCGGCTCCCGAAAGTCCGCTGGCCAGCTCGCCAACCTGAGGCTCGATAAGTTGATGGCCAAACGAGATAAGCGTTTCAATGTTTTTCAGGGTGGTGGGATGCTTGTACATGTCGAGATCCATGGCAGGGGCAAAGAAGACAGGACATTTTGCCGACAGGTAGGTGGTTACCAGTAAATTGTCGGCTTGTCCGGTGGCCATTTTGCTCAACGTTGCAGCCGATGCAGGGGCAATCAGCATCAAATCGGCCCAAATTCCCATCTCCACATGGCTGTTCCAGCTTCCGTCAACCTGGTTGAAAGTTTCAGTTAAGGCAGGCCTTTTGGATAAAGTGGAAAGGGTAAGTGGTGTTACAAAATCCCTTGCGTTTGATGTGAGAATAACCTGAACTTCAGCGCCTTCCTTAATTAAAAGCCTGATGAGGTAGGGTATTTTATAGGCTGCAATGCTGCCGGTAATCCCGATTAATATTTTCTTCCCTTTAAGCAAGATTAATTCGCGGGATTGGAGGGTTTCTTTTCAGTTTCTCTCAACGGATTGCGGTAATAAATCTGATCGTCGAGAAATTCCTGAACCGCAATGAGGGTTGGTTTTGGCAATTTTTCGTAAAATTTCGCAATTTCAATCTGCTCCCGGTTTTCAAAAACTTCTTCCAGGTTGTCGTTGGCAGTTGTGAACTCCGATAGTTTTTTGTTCAACTCTTCTTTCAACTCAAGTGAAATCTGATTTGCGCGTTTTGAAATGAGCGACACAGTTTCGTAAATATTTCCGGTGGCTCTTGAGAAATCACGCATTTTGCGGGTGATTGCTACGGGTTCGGTTTTTACTTTTTTATAATCCATGTTAAATTATTGTTTGTTATATTTCGTTTTCAGGCACGGTTTTTAAAATTTCGACTACCTTTTCACGCATCTTTACAACTTCGTTCATGTACTGACTTTCGGGGTACAACGAATTAAAATCGTAATACGCCTTTAGGGCTGATTCGTAACGCTCTCTTTTCTTTGTATTTATGCTGTTGGTAGCGTATTTGTAATAGGATTTCATGATCCTGTAAAGAATTTCTTCCTGGTATTTTGTGTCGGGAAATTCCTTCAATACATTTTCATACGAAACAATTGCAGCCCTGTAATCTTCCATGTGATAATACAGGTTGGCAATGCTGTAGGCTTTGTCCATTAGCCGCTGCCTAAGTTCGTCAATTTTTTCGGTGGCTTCTTTTGCCTTTTCTCCATAGGGATATTTGTTAATGAAGGTCTGAAATTCGTCAATGGCTTCGTGGGTTGTGGCCTGATCGAGGCTGTAGCGCGGGCTTTCGAGGTATTTGCAGAATGCCGACATGTAGGCAGCCTCTTCAGCCTGACTGCTGAAAGGGAAAGTGGTGGTAAACCTTTGAAAATAATAGCTGGCCATCACATAATCGCGCTCTCCGTAATAGGCGTAAGCGTAATTGAAGTAAAGTTTTTCGGCTTTGGCTGTGCCTCTGTAAACAGGGATTATTTGCTCCATGAGTTGAATCGCTCTGTAATAATCGCCTTTTTCATAATACCCGATGGCTTTCTCGTATTTAAGTTCGTTATCGGTGCTTTTTATCAATCGTTGATGTTTACTGCACGATAATAAAAACACGCTGGCCATCAGCACAACAACAAAAACGGTCTTTTTAAACATGGGCGCAAAAGTAATATTTTAGTTGAAATGATTAACGCCGGATGTATCTTATTATTTTTCAGTGTACACTGATGGCTTAAGCGGAATTCGGCTTTAAATATTGTAAGACATCTTTTTTGAATATCAGGTGAATTAATTTTAGTTTTGCAGGCACAGTTTCCAACAACTATTAAACAAAGAATTATGGATATTTTTAACAAATTCAACAATCTGGGTCCACTTGGAAAATACAACCGTGAAGCTTTCGGGTATTTCATGTTTCCAAAACTTGAAGGTGAGTTAGGTCCCAGAATGAAATTCATGGGTAAGGAAAGGCTTAACTGGTCGATCAACAATTATCTTGGACTTGCCAACCACCCCGAGGTGAGAGAAATTGATGCCATTGCAGCCAAAGAATACGGGCTCGCTTACCCCATGGGTGCCCGCATGATGTCGGGGCATACCACCATGCATGAAAATCTTGAGCACGAACTGGCCAGATTTGAGAAAAAAGAAGATGCCTTCCTGCTTAATTATGGCTATCAGGGGATGGTTTCAATCATCGAATCGCTCGTAAACAGGCACGATGTCATTGTTTACGATTCGGAAGCCCATGCCTGTATTATCGACGGATGCCGGTTGCATTTTGGAAAGCGCTTCGTTTATCCTCACAACGATATTCAAAACCTTGAAAAACAGCTGGAAAGAGCCCAAAAACTTACCGCTCAGACCGGAGGTGGTATTCTTGTGATTACCGAAGGAGTTTATGGAATGTCGGGTGATTTGGGTAAACTCCGTGACATTGTTGCCTTGAAAGAAAAAGTTCCTTTCCGCCTGCTTGTTGACGATGCACACGGCTTTGGAACCATGGGACTTACAGGAGCCGGTACCAGCGAGCATCTCGGGGTTATGGACGAGGTGGACGTTTATTTCGGCACCTTCGCCAAAGCAATGGCTGGCATTGGTGG
Organism: Draconibacterium sp.; assembly: GCA_036735485.1. Classification (GTDB taxonomy): domain Bacteria; phylum Bacteroidota; class Bacteroidia; order Bacteroidales; family Prolixibacteraceae; genus Draconibacterium. The sequence continues at coordinate 3,494 of DAINOH010000150.1, forward strand.
TTTTGTTGCCAGCAAGAAAGAGGTAATCGAATTTCTGAGGTATAACCTGCGGTCACAAATTTTTGCAAAAGCATTGCCAATGCCCATGGTTATTGGCTCTCTGAAACGCCTTGAACTAATTCAGACCAGAACCGAACTAAGGGAAAATCTTTGGAAGATCGTGAACGCTCTTCAGAGTGGACTGAAAGCAAAAGGAATGAACATTGGTAACACCGAATCGCCGGTAACTCCCGTCTTCCTGTCGGGTGGAGTGCCAGAGGCAACACAGATTACTTATGATTTGCGTGAAAATTTCAATATTTTCTGTTCTATCGTCACCTATCCGGTTGTTCCCAAGGGTGTGATTATGCTCAGGATTATCCCAACCGCTGTTCATTCATTCGAGGATGTGGAATACACCATCGACGCATTTGCAACAGTGAGAGAAAAGCTTGATGCAGGCATGTATTCATCGGGTCAGATGGTCGATGCCGGTGCTTTCATGCGGAATAGTTAATTGATACAACGAAACACTTTTACAAACCCATAGCCACGGTTATGGGTTTTTTTTAATTTTGGAAAAAATCAAACCTGAACAGTATTGTAAACATGGATGCAACGCTGGATAAGAATAAAAGAACTTTTCAAAACTTTCTCATCATATTTTTCAACTCGCTTTCGTATTTCCTGATTGCGCATTATTTTATGTACCTGATGAGCCAATTGGCTACCGCTATTGCGGCTTTGCAGTTCGATTATTCATCAAAATTGTACTACTACAAGCTGATTTACACCATCGATTCGTACTCTTGGACCAGCGACGCCGTAAAATTACTTTACAGCATAGGACCTGCAATCTCATTGCTTTTTGGCATTCTGGCTCTCATTGCTTTCATCAATTTGTACGACGACAGGGGCAGGTACAAGATGTTTTTTGTGTGGTGCTGGGTTCATGGGATGATTTGGGTTTTTGGGGCCTTCCTCACCGGAACGCTCTTAGACAAGGGAATTGGGTATGTTATCATGTATTTTTACCTGCAGGATACCGCCAAACTGCTCATCACGCTTTTTGCCCTTACTCTTTTGCTTATTGCAGGCGTGTTTTCGACCAGGTGGCTGCTTTTTACAGGAAATTCATATTTCAATCAGATAAACGAACACAACCGGGCGTTTTTTACATTTAGTCAAATCATCATGCCGACCCTGGCAGGTACTGCATTGATAATTCTGTTCAAGTTACCTAAAATCACCTTTTACGAACTTTTCGTTCTTTTGTCGGCAATTATTTTCATGATCCCGACTTTGTTGCGTTTTCACGTCTTCCCAACCTATTTCTTCGACGAAATACCCATAAAAATTACTTTGGATAAAAAAGCCCTGATCGTTGCCGCCGTTGTGGTGATTGGTTTCCGCCTGATTTTCCAGATAGGAATTCCGATCGGTTAAACCAATTTGCAATAAAATAGTGAAGTTTAATGTGCAGAATAAGGAAGGTCTTTTTTCGAGTTAACACTTTCTGCTTCAAGCTGGTCTTTTGACCATCCCAAATACTGAATTTTTTACTTGCCTTCCATTATGGAAATACTGTGGTCATTATTTCAGTTATTCAATCCGGCTGATTTTTGCTGATTTCCAACCTGCTTCATCGAGCACCTTCAAATAATAAATTCCAGGTTTTACTGACGAAAAGTTCACCTGAACATCATGGTTATTGGTTGCTTTCCGGAGAATAAGTTTTCCTGAAAAGTCGTAAACTTCAATGGTTTTGATAATTTCCTGTGATGTGACGTTCAAAATATCTCCGTTCAACGGATTGGGATAAAACGACAGACCATTTTCGAGCAATTCGCTGATGCCAATTGTGCTGTCAACCGTAATAAAATCTTCGATGGTTTTGGTGTCGGAACCAAACTGGTTTTGCACAATCAGTGTTACATCGTATGTTCCGGCTTCTGGGTATTGGACAACTGGATTTTGCTGGCTTGATGAAGAAGGAGTTCCACCGGGGAAAATCCATGCCCAACTGGTGGGCGAATTGCCCGACAGATCGGTAAAATGAACACTCTGCCCCATCAGGATGTGGGTTGTATCGGCGGTAAAATCAGCAATTGGCAATAATGGTGGGGCGCTACAGCTAATAACTGCCTTCCAGCCTTGTTTGTTTACCGAATAATCGGAATGAAAAACAAAGGTAAGCGAACCTGCTGCATTGGTGGCTTCCACGGTTCCGGGTGAATCGGTTCCGCACCAGGTTCCCATCAGTGGAGCCTGCGAATTCGATCCGTTGTATATTTTCAACCAATCATAATCGCACGAATTGTCGTATTCGACATCGAATAGCTGGAATTCGGCAATTACTTTTGCTCCCGTTGTTCCGGGCAAAATGGTCATTGTAAAATCTTCATCGTCATCATAATTGCCGCTTTCACCACCCGAATCATAGAAAAGTCCGGAACAGGTGGTAATTGTCTGATTTGAAATGAGAAACTCTGCATTTACCTCGATGTAATCCGTTTTGCTGATGGTTTCTGATTGTCCCTCTGAATTGGTTACAGTAAGCGAAACATCAAACGAGCCGGTTTGGCTGTAAACAATGTTTTGTGGATTTTGCACGGCCGAGGTTGCTGGTGTGCCACCTTCAAAAGTCCATGCCCAGCTTACCGGACTTCCGAATGAAAGATCGGTAAAATCAACCTGGCCACCAATCGGGATTGCAGTGGAAGATGCTGCAAAATCGGCAATCAGGCTGCCCGCATCCAACTGAACATTCAGCGTGGTG
>DAINOH010000151.1:0-6214 GCA_036735485.1 Draconibacterium sp.
GAAAACTCCCAATACAACAGTAGTTATTGCAACAGCAAGAGCCGACATTTCAACACCTTCGAAATCGAAATTCACATTGTTGATGAGACTTAAAACAAGGCCTCCGAAAATCAGCACGATACCTGAAATTCCGGCAACGCCAAACCCGGGAATAACAAATATTTCGACAATAACCAGAATAATTCCAATGATAAAAACAAGGATTTCCCAGTGTTCGGCCAGTCCTTCGAGATAAAGCGGGGCAAAATAAAGAATGGCTGCCACCACTGCAACTCCGAGCGCAAAACCGATTCCGGGTGATTGCATTTCAAAATAAATCCCGCCAATGATGGCCATTATCAGCAATCCCGAAATCAATGGTGAAACAAGAAATCCGATTATTCTCTCAATTGTTGTGGGTTCATATTCAACGATGGTATATTTTTCAATGCCGGCATTTTTCATCACCTCTTCAATATTTTCGGCAGTTCCTTCACAAAAACCGTTTTCGATTGCTTCGGTGGGCGTAAAAGTCAGCACTTTCCCCGTGTCAATCAAACCAGGAATAAACACCGACGGATCGACCATTGCTTCGGCAATTTTCGGGTCGCGACGCCATTTAATAATTGTGTCGGAAGCTGTGATAATCGTGTCCTTTCCTTGTGCTTCGGCGGTTGCACGCATGGTTGATCGCATGTAACTCTGGTACTTGTCGGGCATCGCCTCACCAGTGGGATTCACCACCGTTGCCGCCCCAATACTGCCTTCGGGACGCATATAAATACTGTCGCAGGCAATAGAAATCAGCGCTCCGGCTGACGCAGCATTGTTATCGATAAAAACAAAAACAGGAATTTTGCTATGCAGGATTTTTGTGCGGATGGAATCGGCATCCAGTACGGTTCCGCCGTAAGTATTCATGTGGATCAGGAAAATATCGGCCCCGAGCGAATCGGCAGCATCAAAAGCCTGCTGGGTTTGCCGCCAGGTGGCTTTGCTGATATCCTGTTTAATATTGAGTTTGTAAACCAGTTTTTCACCGGTTTCCTTTGCTCCTGTTCCGGTTGCCATTATCAACAACAGAACAAATAATCCCCAAAAATTCAGTGTTTTCATTTTCCAGTTTCAACGGGTTCGAGTTTCCGGGCCAGTTCAAGAAATCTTTTCATGCCGGCCTTTTTTTGCTCATCCAGTTCAAAACTAATATTTTGTGCGAAATAATCGGCAATATCCACGCCAGGATATTCTTCCTGCAAGTTTTCGATTGTTTTACTGATTTCAGTGATTCCCAGTTTCAACGCCTCATTAAATTCAGTTACCAGCGAACTTTCTATTTTTTTATTGGCAGCCCAAACTGCAAAAACAAAGGGCAAACCGGTAAACCGCAGCCATTCCTCACTCAAATCGTAGAGGTATTTGTATTTGTTTTCAATTTCGAAAACCCTGTCGCCAATTACCACACCGGCGGTTTTTCCCTGAATCGAAACTTTATGAAAATCGTTACAGGTATTTTCCCAGTTAAATTCCTTTTTCCACCAAAATTTTGCCAAAACTTTGGCTAACAAAACCGAACTGCGTGACTGGTAATCCATTAATAGGGTATCCACTTCCTCAATCGGAACATCAGAAACAATGACAACTGTTTTTACTTTCCCCACAGCCCCAATGCAATAATCACCAATAATATAATACTCGGAGAGGTCCTCAAGTCCGGCAACCGGAATCAGCCCGATATCAGTCTGGTTAAAAGCCAGTTTAGCTGCAACTTTCGAAGGAATATCAGAAGTAACATCCAATTTTTTTAATACTTCAGCGTGTTGTAACCCATATAAAAATGGTTTGCTGTTTAAATACGAAACGACTGAAACGCGTGTTTTATCCATCACAAAAATCCTTTCAACTCACATTAAACACCGGCAAAAAGCGAAGGTTCAGCAGCGAAGATAGAAACATTAATATTGATTTTTTTTGAACATTATCATTCTTTCTGAAAAACCCGGGTTTCTGTTTATTATTAACTTTGCGCTTCTCTATTTAAGAGTTGAATTGAGAAAAGACAGTTTTGAGAAAAAACAAAATCAGTTAATTTCGTTGTAAATCAAATAAAATCAGCAGAATGGGAATGAATGCACTATTGGCAGTTTCGCCGGTTGATGGCAGGTACAGCAATAAAGTTGAAAATCTTTGGAAATATTTCAGTGAATACGCACTCATCAAATACCGTGTTTTTGTGGAGATTGAGTATTTTATTGCGCTTTGTGAAATTCCGCTGCCACAGCTTGCAGATGTTGAAAACGGCAAAAAAGAAGCATTGCGTAAAATACACCGCGAATTTACGGTTGAAAACGCTTCGCGGATAAAAGATATCGAAAGCATTACCAATCATGATGTGAAAGCAGTTGAATATTTTCTGAAAGAAGAATTTGACAAACTCGGGCTTTCGGAATATAAAGAGTTTATCCATTTTGCGCTCACTTCGCAGGATGCCAACAACACTTCGCTCCCGCTTTCGATACTGGATGCCTTAAAATTTGAATATTATCCTGTAATTGAAGAACTGATTGCCAAACTGTCGGAATTGGCGGAACAATGGAAAAATATTCCGATGCTGGCCAAAACACACGGTCAACCCGCTTCGCCTACAAAACTTGGAAAGGAAATCATGGTTTTTGTTGAACGGCTGAATGTTCAGCTGGAAAACCTGAAAGCCCTCCCCTGTTATGCCAAATTTGGTGGCGCAACCGGTAATTTCAATGCTCATTTTGTAGCTTATCCGAATATCAACTGGGAAAGTTTCGCCAACAATTTCTGCAAAAACTCACTGGGAATCGAACGATCGAAATACACCACGCAGATTGCTCATTACGACGATCACAGCGCCATTTTCGATGCATTGCGGCGCATCAACAATATCGTTCTCGATCTCGATCGCGATATCTGGATGTACATTTCAATGGGATATTTTAAACAGAAAATCAAAAAAGGTGAGGTGGGTTCATCCACCATGCCACACAAAGTAAACCCCATAGATTTTGAAAATTCGGAAGGAAATATCGGGATTGCCAATGCCGGATTCACCCAACTTTCGGATAAACTGCCGGTTTCGCGCCTGCAACGCGACCTCACCGATTCAACCGTCACCCGTTTTGTGGGTGTTCCTTTTGGCCACACGCTTATTGCGCTGAAATCGACTCTAAAAGGGCTGAACAAACTTTTACTGAATGAAGCCGCCATTGAAAAAGACCTGGAAGAGAACTGGGCAGTGGTGGCAGAAGCCATACAAACCATTTTGCGCCGCGAGTTTTTCCCGAATCCCTATGAAGCACTAAAAGACCTGACACGGAAGAATGAAGCAATCACGCAGCAATCGATTCACAATTTTATCGAAACGCTCAATGTTACGGAACAGGTGAAAGAAGAACTGAAAAAGATTACACCACAAAATTATACCGGCATCTTTTAAGCAAAAGCAAAGGTTGCTAATAAACGAAAATCCGATTTCATGAAGGAGTTTTTTGGAGTTTTAAAAAGATACATTCCACCTTATAAAAAGCAGTTGATCCTGAATTTTCTGTTCAACCTGCTTTCAGCTCTTTTTACAGTCTTTTCTATGGCTTTGATGAGCCCCATTCTCGAGATTCTCTTCGAATTGTCGGAAGATGTTACACAACTTTTACCCTGGGCTGCCAATCTCGATGTAATTAAAAACAATCTTTATTACTATGTTACGCTAATCAAAAACGAAAATGGAACAGGAATGACCCTCCTGCTTGTCGGATTATTTGTGGTAATTGCCACATTCCTGAAAGTTGGATTCGCATACCTGGGTGCCTATGAAGCTGTTATCATCCGCAATGGCGTGGTGAAGGATATGCGTGAACAGATTTATGCAAAAATACTGAAACTGGCACTACCCTTCTTTTCAGAAGAACGAAAAGGTGATATTATTGCCCGGATCACCGGTGATGTTTCAGAAGTTGAAAATTCGATCATGTCGTCGCTCGACATGTTTCTGAAAAACCCGATTATCATAACTGTTTTGCTTATTTCGATGCTAATCATGAGTCCGAGCCTCACGCTTTTTATTTTTCTTGTTTTGCCCGTGGCCGGCTTTTTAATCGGCCGCATTGGCAAATCGCTGAAAAAAGTGTCGATGGAAGGACAAAACAAAATGGGGATGATTCTTACCACGATTGAAGAAACTTTAGGTGGATTAAGGATTATAAAAGCTTTCAACGCCGAAAAGAAAATGAACAACCGATTCGGGCAGGAGCTGAGTGATTACCGAAGTATTATGAACCGGCTGATGTGGCGTCGGGAACTTGCCCACCCACTGAGCGAACTGATTGGCACAGTCGTCATCATTGTTGTTGTTTGGTACGGCGGTTCGTTGATTATTGGTAAAAACAGCGAACTCAATGGCGCCTCATTTATTATCTATCTCGGAATTTTCTACCAGATCATCAACCCGGCAAAAGCCTTTACACAGGCGGTTTACAGCATTCAGAAAGGGCTGGCTTCGATGGACCGGATCGACAAAATTCTGCTTGCCGAAGTAACTATTCCGGAAGCAAAAGATGCTAAAACCGTAAAAACACTGAAAGATTCGATTGAATACAAAAATGTCACTTTTGCATACGAGGAAAAAACAGTACTGAAAAACGTTTCTTTAAAAATTGAAAAAGGGAAGACCATCGCGCTGGTTGGCCAGTCGGGAAGCGGAAAAACCACTTTTGTGGACCTCCTCCCCCGTTTTTATGATGTAAAAGAAGGACAAATTCTGATTGATGGTGTTGATATCAGGGATATAAAACTGCATGACCTGCGTGACCTGATGGGAAATGTAAACCAGGAAGCCATTCTTTTTAATGATACCATATATAATAACATCGCTTTCGGGGTTGAAAACACAACGATGGAAGAAGTGGTGGCTGCAGCAAAAGTTGCCAATGCGCATAACTTTATCATCGAAACTGAAAACGGTTATGATTCAATTATTGGCGACCGCGGAAGCAAACTTTCAGGCGGACAGCGCCAACGACTCAGCATTGCGCGTGCCATACTGAAAAATCCGCCGATTCTGATTTTAGATGAAGCCACTTCGGCTTTGGATACCGAATCGGAACGACTGGTGCAGGATGCCCTGGAAAACCTGATGAAAAACCGGACTTCGCTGGTGATTGCACACCGGCTTTCAACGGTTCGCAACGCTGATCTTATCTGTGTTTTTCATGAAGGCAAAATTGTTGAGCGCGGAACTCACGACGAACTGATTGCATTAAAAGGCAGATACACCCATTTACATAAAATGCAGGTGTTTTAGAATGACGCAAATTAGAAGTCTGAAGAAAAATTTAAACGTATAATCAAGAGATTTTTGTTGCAAGAATATCGGCAAGGTGAATTGCTTTTATCGGCAGTTTTTGTTTTCTGATGTAAGCTTCAATGTTCAATAAACACGAAGCCTCGGTGGAAACAATGTATTCAGCACCTGTTTTGAGTGCATTTTCCACTTTTTGTTCGGTCATTGCTGTTGAAATGTGATGAAACTTGGCTGAAAAAGTACCACCAAAACCGCAACAAACATTTGTATTTTCCATTTCTATCAATTCCAGACCTTTTACATTTTGGAGCAAAATCCTTGGCTCATCTTTAATTCCATATTCGCGCAAACCGCTGCAGGCATCATGAAAAGTAACTTTGTGATGAAATTCAGCACCAAACTCAGTTTGCTTTAAATGATTGACAAGAAAGTCAGTAAATTCAAAAACTTTGGGTGTAAGCTTTTTCACTTCGGCAAGCAAAACCACATCATCAGCAAACAGCTTTTCATAATAATTTCTGATAAACCCGGTACAGGATGCGGATGGAGCGACAATAACCCGTCCTGAATTAAAATCAATTAGGAATTTTTTGGCCAGTTCACGCGTTTCTTTCCAGTATCCACTGTTAAACGATGGTTGTCCGCAACAGGTTTGTGCAGGGTTATAAAACACTTTACAACCAGCCTTTTCAAGCACTTTTATAAAATTACTGGCAGTTTCAGGATACAACTGATCGATAAAACACGGTATAAAAACATCAACCTCCATGACATGGAATTTTAAACCGAAAATAGAGTTTCAAAACTTAATAAAAAAGAAAAAGCTGCATTTCTGCAGCTTTTTACTTGCACGGGCGGAGAGATTCGAACTCCCATCAACGGTTTTGGAGACCGCTATTCTACCCTTGAACT
>DAINOH010000152.1:0-5889 GCA_036735485.1 Draconibacterium sp.
CTGTAAATGACATTGTAAACGCTGACTACATCGGCGCTTTCGACAGCCAGGGCAACTGCGTGGGCTATGCTGCTTTGGAAAAATCCGGACAAAACATCCTGCTCACCGTTTACGGCGATGAGCCAATGACCGCGGAAAACGATGGCCTGATGGAAGGTGAATTGTTGCGTTTCAGGAGTTTCAGCCTTGGCGACAACGCTGAAAAAGAACTCACCGCCACTTTCAATCCAACCTTCCCGAACATTGACGGACTATTTTATATAAATGGCCTTTCAGGAATCAGCGGGTTTAAGGAATCTTCAACCGGAATTGGAGAAAATGACCTGTTAGCAAATGTTCACATTTATCCTAATCCGGCGAAGGATGTGGTGACAATAACCCTGACAGTCCCCCAGGTGCGGGATCAAACTATATCAGGGTCTTCTGCAACCCTCTTTACCGCTGATGGAAAAATGGTGAAATCATTCAATTTCAGCGATAGCATTACAAAGCTTAACGTTGAAGATTTACAGCCTGGGCTTTATTTCCTCAGGTTTATAAAAGATGAAAATTTGGTGGTTAAGCGGTTGTTGATAGAGTAGAAGCCGTGGAGAAAATTTTAACCAGCCCATAAACGGCTGCACGAATCAGGTCATCCTCCGGAGTCATTGGAAGATTCCGGAGGATTTTTTTTCGCCACTTATAACAGGGAACCCTGGATCGCTTTTCCAGATGAACAGGAGTTGTAATTGAGATGCCTGATTTTCTTAATCTGCTACATTACCCGATATCCTGTTTTGAGATCTGCCAACGCATCACATTGTAAGAATGGGCTACTTTTTTAGATTGATAATGCTCTTTACCTCGGCTGCATATTCTTTTGGCTTAAGTCCGGTAACCGATTTAAAGGCGCGGTAAAAAGATACAGAAGAGTTGAAACCCGCCAAAGCGTAAATATCCGAAAGGTTCAGGTCTTGTTCCGAGCCTATTTTTTGCTCAATAAGTTTTTTAGCTTCGTCAACCCGATAGCGATTAAGGAAACTTCTGAAATTACTGTCATAGTTTTGGTTGATAGCAGTGTATAGGTATTTCTGGTTGGTTCCCAATACTTTAGTTACCGTTTTAATATTCAATTCAGGGTCGAGGTACAATTTCTGATTTTCAAAAACTTCGCGCAATTCAGCAAAAAGCATCGACTGGTCGCTTAATTCAGTTGTTGAATCATCTGAAGTTTTATGATGCTGGTTTTCAACATTTTCGGCGGTATTGGGTAAATCCTTCGTGTATTTCCATTCCATCCATTCCTTTATATCCCTGGTTTTCGTTTCCAGTTCTTTTTCTTTTCTGAAAAGCTCTTTTCTGAATTTTTGGGTTTTAAAGATGTACAAAAATTGCCCGAAAGTAATGAGCATGATAATTATTCCAATAAGTATGATCAGTTGATTGTTACGCTGCTTGTGGGCAATTTCAAGTTGCTGGTCGGCTATCTTCAGGTCCTTTTCCTTAACCTGGAGATTGACCACCAGTTCATTCAACTGATTCTGCTGTCTTTCATTGATCACCTTTTCCTTTTCCCTGATAAAGGAATTTTGAAAATAAAAGGCTTCCTTGTAATTGCCCATACCCTGATATGCCATACTCATCATGCTGTCCAATTTAATTTTAAGAACCGGATAGGGCTGTTCCTCCAACAATTCGAGCGCTTTTTTACCATAAGCCAGGCTCTCACTGTAATTACCCTCATCCAGCGCTCCTGAGCTAAGATTGCTGTATCCCATGGCCAGGAATTGTTTGGCGCCAATTTTTTCGGCAACTCCGTTGGCTAACAATAAATATTTTTTTCGTTCAGTATTATTTCTCAAAATAAGGTAGCAATCGGCTATAGAACCGTAAATGAGTACAAGAAGATCGTTTAACTGCCGGTTACTGGCTTCCACTGCAGCTTTCTGCAAATAAATCAGACAACTGTCAGTTTGCTTCAGATTGAGAAACGTGATACCAAGATTGTAAAGACTGGAAGAAAAATTTGCCGTATCCTTCAGTTTCGCAGTCAGAGCAGCGGCTTTCCGGTAATAGTTAAGCGCCTCATTATAACGCTTATTTTGTGCCAGAATAGTTGCCATTGATACGATAGCATTTCTATACAGCTTTTCCTCCCCGTTTCGCTCGCCATACAGCATCATCTTTTGCGTATAAAAAAGGGCGCTGTCGAGCTTTCCTGCATTATTAAATGCATACGCCGCAGCTTTCCAGGCATCCACAATAAGTGTCGAATCTTTTGTTTTTTTTGAAAGTACAATGGCTACCCTGGCACAAACCAGGGCCGTATCAATATTCCGCAGGCGCATTTGAGCCAGGCTAAGTTTGCTGTTGTAATAAAGAAGATGATCGGCGCTGAGATTGGATTGGTTATTCAACTTTGCCGATATCAGCTTTGCGGCTTCAGCATAGTCGCTCTGTTTCATCAACCGCTCCACAGCAGTGTCGGTAACCGGCTGCTGAGCCATCAGAGGGCATAAAATGCAGATATTCAGAAAAGTGAACGTAGCAGCAAAATAAACGAGCCTTCGAATTCTTATCATTTTAACCTGATTCTTTTTTTTAGCTAAAGTAATAAAAGCTTTTGAAATTCTGATTTTGAAAAAAAAGTTTGTTTTTGACACAAAACCAAAATGGCTTTCTGTAAGAAATTCCGATTTTGAAAAATCAAAGTTCTTTTTTGAAACATCATTTGGGAGGTGCTGAACCAAACTTTGGGAGGTGTTTTCAAAAATTACACTTCATGAAATGTTTTCAAATCAGGATATCAGGTGAAATTCAGGGCCAGGGAATAAGGTTTAGCGCCATGCACATAGCCTATAAGCACCAGGTTAAGGGATTTGTGAAATATGTCACCCCTTCCGAAATACTTATTGAAGCAGAAGGGATGGAGGAACACCTGGAGTCATTTATCAAATGCTTTTGCAGTGATGCTTTATTACCGACGTCATGTACCATCAAGGTAATCGATACTAAAGTAAAGGGCTACAAAAGCTTTGAATTGTTCGCCTCCATGGACCAAAGCAGTGGTTTAACCTTTAAATCAAATGTTCAGATGCCATTGTTGTCGTTCCTGAAGAGGTATTTTTCAGGACCTCAAACCGAATTAATGATAATTGGATTATTCACTTTTTTTTAACTTAAACTATCAATCATGAGAAATTTTATTACAATTGTAGTTTTCATGTTCATCCTTGGATGGACAGATGCGTATGCCGCGATCGGGCCCACCACGCAGGCGTCAGAAATTACGTTTAGCGGGGTTGCAGGAACCACATTCACCATCAACTGGACCAATGGCAACGGAACCAAACGTGTCGTGTTTGTAAAGGAAGGACCGGGAGCCCTTTATTCTCCGTTGAATAACACTACTTACACAGCCTCTGCCGATTGGAGCGTCAAAGGCTCGCAAATCTTTACTACAGGCTGGTATTGCGTGTACAATGGTACGGCAAGTACCGTTACGCTCACCAACATCGACAGCAGTAAGCAGTACTTTGTACAGGTATTCGAATACACCGGCAATGCCGGTAGCGAGCAATATCTGACTACATCAGCCGCCAACAACCCCAACAGTCTTACCCCTTCCTCATGTTTTGCCGGGCAATACTGGACTCCCCGGACTGCTGCCCAAAGCAATAGCTGGAATTCGGTTGTCTATGGCAATGGCAAGTATGTGGCTGTATCAGGCACCGGAACCAATCGGGTTATGACCAGTCCTGATGGCATAACATGGACGCCCGGAACCGCAGCCGAAGCCAATGCCTGGTATTCTGTGACTTATGGCAACAACTTGTTTGTGGCTTTGGCTGGTAACGGAACCAATCAGATAATGACCAGCCCCGATGGGATTACCTGGACTGCCCGTACCGCTGCCTCCAGCACTAGCTGGAGTTCAGTAACTTATGGAAATGGGTTATTTGTGGCGGTAGGTTATTATAATGCTGGAAACGCTCAGGTAATGACCAGCCCCGATGGAATCACATGGACTGCACAAACAGCATCATTCGGAGAGGCTAATTGGTATGCCGTAACCTATGGCAATGGTTTGTTTGTAGCAGTAGGAAAATATGGAACCTATGGGGTCATAACCAGCCCCGATGGCGTTACCTGGACTGGCCGTACTGCAGCCCAAAACAATTCATGGAGTTCAGTTTCTTATGGCAATGGTGTGTTTGCAGCAGTTTCACCTGCAGGAACCAACCGTGTAATGACCAGCCCCGATGGAATTACCTGGACGGCCCGTAATGCAGCCTTCACTGGATCTTTTTATTCTGTAACGTATGGAAACAATTTGTTTGTAGCAACAGCAGTTGGAACGGGCCGTGTTATGACCAGCGCAGATGGAATTACATGGACGATCCGAAATAATACTTCAGAAGGCGGTTCCTGGTATTCAGTAACTTATGGCGATGGGAAGTTTGTGGCAGTTGCAGGTGGAGGAACATTTCGTGTAATGACCTCCGATTGCACGGTGCCTTTGGCTGAACCACCCACCATTCAGGCATCCGCCATTAACTTTACCTCGGTTGCGGGCACAGCGTTCACCATTAACTGGACCAAAGGAAACGGAGACAAGCGGGCCGTATTTGTAAAGGAGGGCAGTGGAACTATCACAAATCCAACAGATAATACCACCTATACCGCTTCAACCGATTGGAACACCAAAGGCACGCAACTCGGTACTTCGGGTTACTACTGTGTTTATAATGGTACAGATAGTACGATTGCGCTTACCAACCTCAACAGCAGTACCCAATACACCGTGCAAGTGTTTGAATACAATGGCGATGCGGGAAGCGAGCTTTACCTCACAACCACCGAAACCGACAATCCCAACACCCAGGCCACCATTGCCATTACTCCCTCGGCGCCCACGGTAAGCGCTCCAACAATTACCTCATTGAATGTAGCCATCAACCCAAACGGAAACACTTCTACGGTTGAATATGCCATCAGGGACTCCGCGGACAGCAAATATTTGCAGGCCGGCGGCACGCTGGGAGACAACGCGGTGTGGCAAACCGAGGCAGCATGGGAAACCGATGCCTCCAACACGGCAAAAACGGTTACCGGATTGAATGTCAATACGCAATACACCTTTGAGGTTAAGGCAAGAGATGCTTCAAATATTGAAACAGCGTTAAGCAGCTCAGCCTCGCTTTACACCCTGGCCAATGTTCCTTCAGCGCCCACGGTCAATAATCCGACCGCCACCACGCTGGATGTTACAGTGAATGTGAACAGCAATCCGGCTTCTACCGAATTTACCATTAACGAAACGGGAACCAATAAATTCGTACAGGCCGATGGTTCTCTTAACACCAGCGCCGTCTGGCAAACCGCAACCACCTGGGGGACCAAAACCGTAACAGGTTTAACCACTGGAACAACGTATACTTTTAAAGTTAAAGCCCGCAATGGCAATAATGTGGAAACGGCCTATAGCGCCACATCTGATGGAATTCCTGTTGATCATCCCTTTACAGCCTGGCAGTCAAGCACCGTGTGGAGCGAAGCCCGGCCCGCGGGTGATGTTGATAAATTCTGGGAATCTGTTTCGTTATCCTCTGATGGATCGATCCAATTGGCAGCCGTATTCAACGGACGTTTGTACATAACAACAAATGGTGGAACAACCTGGACAGAGACCCAGCCAGCCGGGGATTTGGATTACACATGGGAAACCGTGGCTGTTTCGTCCGACGGTAACACCATGCTCGCTGCCGCGAGTAACAGACGGGTCTTCAGATCCATTGACGGAGGAGCCAACTGGAGTGAAACCGCTCCCACCGGAACCCCTGAGGATAAGAACTGGGTTTCCGTGGCTGTTTCATCTTCCGGCGTCACGATGTTAGCTGCCGTTTCGGG
>DAINOH010000153.1:0-5498 GCA_036735485.1 Draconibacterium sp.
TTTTCCTGCAAGATAATGAATGGCCTGCGACAAAAGTTTCCGGTAGCTTTCATCGCCATAAGTGCGGTAATCGTGCCCCGGCTGAATGTAAACGATCTTTGAGTTTTTATACCGGTTTTCCCAGGCAATGATTTCCATACTTTTGGGGTGCCGGGTTTTCAGCAACGGCAAGATCTCATCCGATATCTTCACATTTCCATAAATTTCGTCAAAAAACCGGAGTTCGTTAAAACCTTTTGTAACGGGTGTTACATTTTCAACTTTGCTGTAAACCCAAACATCATGTTCGTAATCTGATTGTTCATTGGGCGGCACACCCCGTGCTTTTTCAACATATTTCCCGCCAACAATCTTTTCAAATTCAGGCCAGTTTTGGTACGAAACTAGGGAGTGATGCAGAAAAAGCATCGGTTTTCCTTCTGTTGCAAGCCGCAGGTAACCCAGTTTTTCGAGTTCGCCAATGCTCTGCCACATGTCGTAAAAAACCAACACATCATAATCATCGGTTTTCCCCAAACTGATTTGGTTGTTGGCTTTTGGTTGCTGAATATGTTCGTACTGAATGTCTTTAAATGAATCAAACAAATCGAAAAACGGAATGGTGTCGAATGCATGCCCTCCTGTAACAAGCATAATTTTTACTGGTTGCGCCTTTAGAAAGTGTGCTGTAAGAATTATCAGAACCAATAAGCAGATTCGTTTCATCAGGTTTGTTTTTGTTAGTTATAACTGCCGGTTCAGGAACCAAGAACTCCTGTTCCCTGCAAGTCTTCATGCGACTAAAAATAATAATTCTATTTATTCAAATTCAGTATAAAGAAAGAAACTGCGAAAAATGATGAATAATCAGTCTTTAAAAAATTAAACCAAAAAGCTGACCTGAACGTTTACTGAAAAATTTTACTACATTTAACCATCTTTTATGACCATTAGATTATTTCGAACTTCTTAAAAACAGAATATTATGAAGAAAATCCCTTTCTTTAAATCTACCCTGATCATTATAATCATCAGCATTTTATCAGCTTGTAACCCCGACAATGGCGACGAACAGCCCGTTGACCAATATCTTGTGAGTTACGAGAAATATAAAACTTATCTGCCGTCGTTTATCAAATCAATTCTTACGGCGCTCGAAGACGATTATCCACAGTTGAAGGAAATTTCTGATCACATGGATCATGGGGTCGATGTTTACAAAATAACTTATATGACCAAATTTGACGGTAAAGATATTATGGCTTCGGGGATTGTTTCAATTCCCATTTCTGAAGGAGCTTTCCCGTTACTTAGTTTCCAAAATGGAACCAACACGCAGAACAGCAATGCCCCGTCGGTAAATCCAGGTAACGAACTTTACACCTTGCTCGAATTTATGGCCTCCGCCGGTTTTGTTGTTTCAGCGCCCGACTACTTAGGGTTTGGAGCTTCAAAAGCCATGTTTCATCCCTATCTCGATAAAGAATCCACTGTTCAGACTGTGACCGATATGCTCAGGGCGGTTAACGAATTGTTGAGCAATCACCTCAACAAAGAAGTAAGCAAAGAACTTTATATTACCGGATACTCGCAGGGGGGCTGGGCGACCGCTCAATTGCAAAAAACCATCGAGCAGAGTGCCACCGGCGAATTTAACCTGAAAGCCAGCGCCTGTGGTGCAGGTCCTTATGATTTGAAACTTGTAAACGACTATATTCTGGCACAAACCGAATACCCGATGCCCTATTTTATTGGTTATATTTTTAACAGTTACATCAACCTGGACGACATTAAAAACAGTCCGTCGGATGTATTTAAATTGCCATACAGCGACAGAATCCTGAAACTTTACGACGGCACCAAATCGGGCGAGGAAATTAATGACCAGCTTACCACCATCACCGATTTACTTTTTACTGAAGAATACAGAACGACAGCAAATACCAATACAAAATTCAGCACGGTGATTTCTACACTGGAAAAAAACAGTGTCAGCGCCTGGAAAACCAACATCCCGACCTTGTTGCTGCATGGTTCAGCCGACAATTATGTTCCGCCCACCACGTCAACGAATCTTTACAATGGTTTTGTGGCGCAGGGGGTTGATAAAAGTAAGGTTACGCTCGTTCCCATTCCGGGGGCAGGGCATACCACTGGTATTATCCCTTCGTGTGTGGCAGCTTTTAGCTGGTTTATTGAATTGAATTCGGCAAATTAAAAACTATTCTGATAGAAAGAATGCCGGCTTGTTTCTGGATAATTAGTTCATTAATATAATGTTGTAATTTTTTGCGGTTCCTGAATTATCAGCTTGTTAATTTGTAAAAAGGAAATAATAATTGCATTTTTTGATTTATTAAATCAGTGATTTAATAAGTTTTCTCCGAACTGTAAAATTGTCCCCGATTTAAAGAGTTGTTTTCCGGCTTGTAGCCGGTATCTGAAATAGAATAAAGTAAGCAGAAAATAGACCAGCGCCTGTGCATAAAGGAAAATCAGTTCTGTCCGCACTTCAGTAATATCGACACCCATCATGCGCAAACGCAGGTAGGCGGGCACTGCCGTTGTCGAGGGCAGAATTTTTGCCGCTGTATTTATCAGTTCAGGAATTGCACTGGCCGGCCACGACAAACCGCTGACAAACAACGCCACCGGCGACAGAAATACCATAAAAACGATGGCCGATTCACGGTGTTTGAAAATAGTGGAAACGCCGATTCCAAGAAAAATGGTACTCAGCAAATAGGGGAGCAGCAGCATTATAATCTGGACGAACGCTGATTTATCGGGGTAATTAAACCAGTGGTGTACCATAAAAACCGCAAAACAAATATTGATAACCGAAACAAGCAGGTAAACGCCGGTTTTCCCTAATAAAAGCGGAAGTACTTCAATGTGTCGTTTTTCCGGTGGAAGCATAAACGGCGAAGTTTTTGACTCGGAAAATGAACCTCCCATCAACCCGATTCCAATAAGCAAAGTCTGCTGAATAATCACAAGAATAATGGAAGGCATGATAAAACTTCCGTAGCCGGTTGACGGATTGTATAAAACATGAACCTGTGCCGAAACCGGGTCGATAGCGGCTTTTGCTTCGGCAAACGATTTTCCTTCGTACAGATATTTCACCACCGAAATGCCGGCCCCGAAATAGGCGTTCACCGTGGAAGTTGACAGAAATTCATTGCGGTATTTGAGAAAATAGCTGGCGTCGGCATACAACGAAATATTGGTTTGTTTACCCGAGAGGATGTCTTTCTGAAAACCTTTCGGGATAAAAACCGCCCCGCCGATTTTGTTCTCAAGCAGCAGTTTTTCCGCTTCCTGAATATCGTTACAACCTTCCGAAATTTTTAGTTCCTGCGTGGCATCCAGCATTCTGATGTATTTCCGGCTGAGTTCAGAATGGTCCTGGTCAACCACGCCAAACGAAATTTCGGTTAAAGTTTCGTTGTAATAGGCAATAGAATATACAATTGGGTAAATCAGCACTGCGCCAATAAGAATCAGCATGGCGCCAAAGTCTGACACGACATTTCTGAGCTCATGCAGAAAATGAGTGGCTGTAAGTTCGATGTATTTTATTTTGTTTTTTTCTGAACTCATGGGATATTTTTAACAGGTTTTTGTCAAATTGCTCATCACCCCCAACCCCCTCAAGGGGGCATTTACAATCAGAATTGTCAGAAAAAAGTGAGCAACAATTTTCCCCTTGAGGGGATAAAGGGGTGATAATTTTTGATATACCGTTACTTTAATCATTCGCCTTATTTAAAATCTCAGTTTATGATTTCCCCCAGTATTTCGGGTTGCCCAGATATTTTTTGTACACGGGCATCACGCTCAGAGAAACCAGTATAAAAATCAGGATATAACAGATGTAAATCAATGTTTCGCTCACCGGTGCACCGCGCAGCGATTGCGAAATAAAGAGTTTTTCCCACCAGGTAAATGGAAAGAGAGCAGCGAAAATTCGGGCTGCCAGCGGCATTCCTTCAATCGGAAATGTCAGTCCGCTGAAAGTGATGGCCATCATGGAATAGGCGCTGGCCAGCGACAATGCCAGCCGCAGGTTGATGGTGGCCCCGATAAAAACAAGTCCCAGCAACTGGTAGGTAACCACGGTTATCAACTGTCCGGCAAAAATGGCGGCAAAACTTCCGTTCAGCGGCATCCCTTCAATATTGTAAAGTAGAAAGTTGATGAAAACAGCAAATGCCGAAAAAATGAATGTGTAGGGCGCCAGTTTTCCGGCAATGGCAAAACGCACACTGTTTCCGCTGATTTCCAGCAATTCGGAACCGGTGCCTCTTTTCAGTTCGTTTCCAAGCGTATAAACCGAGCTTAGCAAAACAAAAAGGAAAAGCATCATGTACAACATGGCCGAACTCAAAAAGTAGGTGTAGTTGGTAAACGGATTGAAAAGCAGGTGTTTCTGAATGTTAACCGGCATCACCCTGACCATGGCGTCGGTGTAATTTTTGCCTTCCATCAGCTGTTTTTTCAACTGAACGCCACCCGAAACGGTGCGGATTGTGGTAAGCACCGAACGCTGAACCAATCCGGCCAACAAAACATTCGTGCCGTTGATGTAAACCGGCAGTGTTGTTTCAGCACCGTTAAAAACCAGTTCTTCGGTTTCCTCCGGAATTATCACAATTGCCTTTACAGTTCCATGTTCAAAAAGCTCCCGAGCTTCAAAAAAATCATGGCTTTGAAAAACAACATCCACATCGGGAGAAGCTTCAATTGCATTCCCGATTTTTACCGAAAGTGTGGAGTGGTCTTTGTCAACAATGGCAATGGGAATTTCTTTTACCGTGCTGTTTCTGAAAATAAAATACATCAGCAAAATACCGGTGAGCGGTCCGAAAAACAGCAGAAACCTGTATGCAGGATTTTGCCGGATTCGGTTGATTTCCCGCCGCAATACAGCCCAAAGCGGATGTTTTGAAAATGACATTCTTATCGGTTTAATGTGATAACAACCGACATTCCGGGCCGCAATCCGTCAATTTTCGACACCGGTCGGGCTTCAATTTCGAATGATTTCAGGTCGAATTCACCCGAAGTTTTTGTGGCATTCCAGCGGGCAAATTCACCGGCTGCACTTACATAAGTCACTTGAAAATCAAATTCCCGGTTATCCAGTCCCGGAATTTTTGCTCTGAAAGTGGAGCCCATTTTAAAGTCGTTCAGCAAGTCTTCCCGCACAAACAAAGTCACCCAAATATCATCGAGATTGATAAGCGTAACCACAGGAAACCCCGTATTGACAAGCTCTCCGGCTTCCACATTAATTCCTGAAACTTCGCCACCAGCGCCTGAATAAATAGTGGTTTCATCCAGGTAAGCCTGAACCTGTTTAATGGCTGCGTCGGCCCGCTGAACCATGGCGGCGGCTGTGGCTTTGTCCTCTTCGCGCGCGCCTTTTTCGGCTTTTTGCCATTGAGCTTTGGCTGCGTTGGCGGTTTCGCGGGCGGCTTTCATTTTTGTTTCCACTTCGTCGCGCTGTTGCG
>DAINOH010000154.1:0-5444 GCA_036735485.1 Draconibacterium sp.
ATCGATATCGTTTTCAGTTGTTTCTAATCCAAAACTAACGCGTATAAAACCCTGTAATTTGAGCGGTGGAACCAGCTGGACCACAAATCGTTGAAATTTTTCGATCATAGGAGTAAAATCGAGGAGGTATTTTATCAGCACGTGGGCGCAATGACAACCATACCGGGTGCCGATTCCGGCCTGAAGCGAAAGCTTTTTGGCAATTCCGCCGGCAGCCCTGTTTTTTATATCGAAACCAATAACTCCGGTTTTATTTTTAAGCAATGGAGAATTAAAATCATCAATCCCAAAAATTCTTACATCCTGAATCTCCCGCAACCCTTTGATTGTTTTATGGGTGAGTATTTCCTCATGTCGCGCAATATTTTCGAAACCAACTTTTTTCAGCAGTTGCAAAGATTTGGCAAGAGCTGCAATTCCGCCAGGGTTTTCATTGCCCGATTTTTTAAATTCCGCCAGTTTTTTTTCATCGGTAAGAAAACCTTTTTTTGCAACCAACACACCGGTACCAAACGGAGCATAGATTTTGTGACCCGAAAATGCAAAAAAATCAATGCCGCTTTTGCTGATATTTACTTCGCGGTGAGCTACCAACTGTGCTCCGTCAACCAGCAACTTAGCCCCGAACTGGTGCACAATCCGGCTGTTTTCTTCAAGGTTATTTATGCTTCCGAGTACATTCGACGCCCCGCTTACAGCAACCATTTTGATTCTTTTCAGCCCATATAATTTTTGGGTGTTATACTCGTCTAAAATTCTTTCAAGTGCTTTCAGGTCCCAGAATCCGAGTTTGTTGACCGGCAGCCTTTCCACTTGCCAACCCTGCATTTGCCGCCACGGTAAATCGTTTGATGAATGCTCCAGATCGGTAATCAGCACAACCGGTTCAATATCAGTTTCCTTTACTTCCGACAGGCACTCTGCTATAAAATTGATTGATTCCGTGGTATTTGACGAGAAAATAATTTCGTAATCATTTTCAGGTGCACCCAGTAAATCTGCACAGATTTTTTCAGCCTCTCTTATAATTTCGTTCTGAAGTTGCATTGGCTGAATCAAGGTTTTTAAATAAGCCTGAAATGATTTTTCAAATGCCGGAGTACTTGCAGCATTGTCGAGATTGACGTAAGGTTTCAATCCATCGACAGTTGGCACTTTTGTATTTCTTCCAACCATCGTTTCTCCGAGTTCTTTCAGCAACTGCTCACTACTTAAATCATGTGTCTCTGTGTCGGAAAAGATTTCACCGACAGTAGTTGAAGCATTTTTTTGTGCCGGTAATTTTTGATTATCAGATTTATAATTCATTTTCAGAATTATGGCGAAGGCAATGCAGTTAATGATTGCCGGGGTTCCGGCTTCATAAAAATCAGGAAAACCATTGTGAATAATCCAGTTTTTTGAATACAATCGCGTTGTTCCGCCACCCGCAATAAATAGTATGTTCCGAGACAAAGCCTTTTTTTTCATGGCTACCGCATAAACGCCCAGCGGAATGCCAAAATCAGCGGAAGAGATGACTTTAAAATCATTTTTGCCGATGTTCGCTGTTATTTTCCCTGCTCTGTATCGGCTGCAAAAAATAACAATATATTTTGCCGGAGAAAGATGGAGAAAACTGAGTACTGTTTCTCTTGCTTTTTCGTAAAGATGTGTTGTAACCTGCGATTTATACCCGTTGCCACGATGAACATTTGAATAGTTTTCCAGAACTTTCTTTATTCTCCCGTGAAGGATTTCATAAGAAGCATCAGAACCGGATTTCTCATTTTTTTCAGGATTTAGTTCATGTTGCATATTCTCTGATTTTCAGTTGTTCTGAGTAAATCAGTCCGCTGAATTTATATAGAATTACATTCGTTAGAAAAATCCTTTTTACAGAATCGCAAACCTAATTATACCGCCTGAAAAACCGGTTCAGATTTTGGGTGACCTGGCTGTAAATGGGTTTTGTAAACTCAATAAACAAATCCTGCTCGGCGGGCAACGGAAGAGCTCTTCTTTTGGTAAGTTCAAGCTGGGTCGCATTGAGCGCCTCTTTGTCACCCACAAAAATGGCATATTGGTTAACCCATGTAAATGATCCGGGAACCAATTCGTCGTTCATCAATTTTCCGGTTGAATTGTCAATAATTCTCACTCTCAGATTTCCTCCTGAAATCACCTGATCGCTGAAAGTTTTCAGTTTCGCCGTGTATTTTTTATACTCAGTTCTGGTAGTATCCCTTGTTTCAACCTTTATCGTTTGTTCGACATTTTCTTCCTTTTCTGTATGGACAAGATTTCCGACAGAAAAATCAAAAAATTCCATATCCACAATAAAATCTACATTGGTAAGTCCTGCTTTTTCTGCCTGAAGCGGGGTGTAAAAACTTACAAATCCCGATTGCCTGAACTGGTTGTTGAGATATTCAAAAACCTGGTTGTAAAAAAACTCCGAAGAGAGCTTGTATCGTTGGGTATTGACCGGAATAGCTTCGACAACAACGCGTAAAGTGGCGGAACTTTTGGCTTCTTCCATCAGTTGACGGGCATCTTTGTAGTTGTTAACCAGTTGATTGGCTCTTGAAAAATGATCATAAGCACGGCGGGCAGATTCTCGTGTGTTATCATCCAATTCAGCCAAACCTGCGTTGTAACGTTCTTCGGCTGCTTTTTCATAGGCCATTTTTAATTCTGAGGTATAAGTTTTCGGATTACTGACGATTTTACGGGCAGCCGGTGTACTCCTGATGAGATCGGAAAGCTGGTTCACCTGTTGCATCAGACCAGTTGCCTGCTCCCATTTGAAACTATTGTTCGACGAAAGAATCAAATCCATCTCTTCCTGTGTCCATTCCAGTGTCATAGGGTATCCATCGGTTAAAACCTGAATTGCATTTTTGTTTTCAGGAGAAGTTTTTAACCGTTCGACGGCTTTTGAAACAGCCGAAAAATAATCGCCTTTCTGTAATGCTTTTTTACCCGTTGAACATGCAAAAATCAAAACCAGCAGGATAACTGAAAGCCCAATATATTTTTTCATAAATATTAAATCACTTTGAAAGACAAAAATAGGATTTTCACCGGGTTTTTAATAATTGGAACAAGTTGCCATGAAAGAACCAATCCAAAATACTTCAGCCTATTTGGATGAGTTTTTAATCTGTCAATATCTGTTGGGCGTTTTTGTATTTGTTACTTTATCCTGTTTCTTGTTATGTTTACACAAAAACATTCAATGTCCTTGCCCATGTTCAATCCGGAATCTTCTATTATTAAAAGTTTTTGAAATAATGAATTTACTGAAAGACACTGCATTCAACTCCTCAAATGTAATTGCAATTTAGATGGACTATAAAATTATAAATCTGGTATTTACCTTATTAAAGAATTATTTTTTCGATTGCTCATACTTCTCTAAATCGAACAGAAATATTCCTTGCCCGTCGCCGGCGCCTTTCATAAAACCAAACTGAACGGCAATCCATTTGCCATCGCGCGAAACAACCGGATTATCGGACCTGAACTTGCCGGGGTAACGGGTTGAAAAATCGGCCAGGCGTTCCGCTTCGCCGCTGCCATCGAGCTTCAGTTTATACACATCGAGTTTATACTGATTTCGTAACTCTTTAGGCTGGTGGCGGTCGCTTTCAATCAACACATATTTTCCATCCGGAAAAATTCCCTCGCACTCGTTGTAGCTGCTTCCCAAGTGTGTGTAGTTGGTGTATTTACCGGTTTTGAGGTTGTAGCCATAGGTTTCGGAATGATGAAACGAATCGTTCGCATCGCCCCAGTAATGGGTGTAAATCAGTTCGTCGTCAAAAGGTGGCCTGAAGTCCTGGGTTTCCAAACGGACATACGCTGTAGAATCTTTGTAGTTGATCACCGATTTTTTGTTGACCAGCTTCGGGATACCGTTCGTGTATTCAATATCGGCCACAACGATTTCGCGCTGGCCGTAAAGCGTCCATGCAATTTTCAGGTTGTTGCGTGATACGGCAGGCCCTTCGTCCATGAATTCGCCCAGCGATATCGGGTTCTTCAGGTCGTCTTTTTTCAGGATATACATTTCGAGGTTGTAGCGGTGCTTTTCGGGTTTGGCCGGATCGAAATCCTTGCCACCAATGCCCAGCAGCAAATCGCCGTTTTTCAAGCACAAAACTCTGAAAATACCTGCATGGTAAAAACCATTGGTAACACAGGTAACCTCGCGGGTTTTGATATTGATTTTGAAAACATCGCCCACCATTTTATTCAGGAAATAAATGTTTTCGCCTTTTTCGTCCCACTCGGGCCGCAAGCCCCAGTTGGTGAGAATGGAAAAGTGTGGCGGAAGCTCTTTGATGACCGACTCGATGGTTTGTGAAAAACCATGCAAACACAGGAGCATGAACAGAATTGAAAGTTTTATCGGTTTCATTTCGGTTATTTTATTAATTAATTAAATATCCTTTTGCTTTAATGGTTTTACCTTCAAACGAATAATCAGTATCTCCAAAATTCACTGTCAGTTTTTTACCTGAAGAGAATACCGATTCCTGGACTTTGTGGTCGGGAGAAACAAAACGGTGAGATACCAACTCGTCATAGGCAATTTGCTGCAACCACGGAAATACCTTTTTGTAGCTGTCGATGAAGGTGTATTTGTATTCTTCCCAGCGTTCGCGATCCAAATTCCATAGCGGGGCCGAGCCATACAACATGTTGAACAAATCTTTTTTCCACCAGATTTCGGGGGTGTGATGGTTGCCGTCTTCCCAGCGCCACGAGGTTACCACCGCATCGTGATACACCAGTTCGTACAGCGGAACGCGGGTGTATTCGTTGCTCGAATATTTCAGGTACTTGTCGTTGGCCACGCGGGTTCCAATCATTTGAGTCGGGCGTGGGTTGCTCCGCCAGTCGCCGGTGTAGTAAATCGTTCCTTTTTTCTCGATGCCCGATCCCCACCAGGTGCGCTGCAAGGTCATCATGCCGTGAACATAAGCCACGTGGGCATTTGCGTATTCGGCGCCCCATTCGCCACCCAAATATTGGTTGTATTTATCTTCCATGATCTGGTGGTTTTTGATCACCTCCTGGCAAAACTGTTCACGCGTCAGGCGGTGTTCAGGCGAGTAACATTCGAAAATTCCGTTTGCCTGATAAACATCCAAAAAATAGGTTTCGTGTTGAAATTCTTTCAGCTTGGCTTCAACTTTCCGGTAAATCTCGGGGCGAATGGCTTGCGGACAGGACGTGTGCCCAAACTGGTTGAAATAGGTAAGGCCATCACTTTTACGTGCTGCCAGCTGGTTGAATTTTCCGGGATAAACCGTGTGCGCAAAACGCATGGGACCTGAAAAATCATATTCATAATTAGCTGTATCCCTTGTTTTAAGATCGGTAAATAATTCATAGCCACCGGTGGCATAACCCAATTCTTTTAACTTGTTGTCGTATCCAATTTCAGGATAAGG
>DAINOH010000155.1:0-5392 GCA_036735485.1 Draconibacterium sp.
TATTCCCTTCAGAATCAACGACGAAGGTTACCGTCACTTTTCCTTCGACCTCTTTACCAAGCATTGAACTGGGATATATTGCATTCTCTTTTAAAAATCTGCGCATTGCCTGGTCTCCTCCCGGAAATTCGGGCATATCTTCCACAATAAAAAACACTTCCGAATTTGATTCCTTTACCGGGGCAACGTCAATTAATGTTAATTCATTGCTGATTTTTACGTCATCAGTCATATTCGCAAGTTTCCAGTCAATTAAATTACCTGAACGCTCGCCTTCAAATAATACCATTTTGTCTTTCTTCACTGAATATGGATACCCAATTTCGATTGCCATTCCTGGTTTAACTGTACATTTTTCATTATTTGCTGTAGCTGAAATATGAAGCATCCCGCCGGTTTCAAGTATTTTGTCACCCGAGGTTGTTGTTAATTGTGCAAAAACCATATCTGAGATTTTATAGTACTCTTCCACCTCAAGTTTCACAACCTCCAACATTAAATCGCCTGAATGTTCAGAAATTATTGAATTCGCTTTTATTTTTATCGAAGTTCCTTCCTTACAAAAGATTGTTGTATCACGATTTGATTTTATTAAAAAAACCTGCGGACTTTTCTTAAAATTTTTAAATACATCAGTAATAAAAATTGAATTTTTCTTTTGAGCTTCTCCTGCCGATTTATTTAATGAATTCGTTACCGTTACCTTTTTATTATCCTTATTATCAAGTAGTTCAAATTGTGTTAAGTCATTAACAACTGCTGAATTTTGCTTCGATAATAAATTGTTTTTGATGCTGTTTTCATCCTGACTGGTCTCGGGTTTCAACCAAACCAAAGCCAAAATCAGAATCAAAACCACAGTGACGATTGGTACAAAAATCTTCACAAAGTACCGGAGAAAATTCTTATCTTGTTTTTCAGCAACCTTTCCAGTTGAATTTATCAAAAACAGACTAACCTGTTCATCGTTTAACAAAGGGCTCTGCTCTACAATTTTACCGAACATTTTATCAAGTCCGCTATCTGTAACTTCATGCTTTTTCATTTCCCTGATGATTTAATTGTTAGCAGAAATGCGTTTAATCGTTCGCGACTCTTTATCAGAAAGTAATTGTCTGAGTTTCTCCCTTCCACGCATCAAACGGTTTTTCACTGCTGCCTCTGTAATTGAATAATTGTCGGCAATCTCTTTAACCGAAAAACCCATGATGTGAAACATGAGAACTACATCGCGCTGCTCATCATTCAGACTGGCAATTGAATTTCTAATAAGTCCGAAATCAAAACTCAGTTCAATTGAATCGTCTGTAATTTCAATGTTTGAGTTTTTGATTTCATCCTGATTACCTAAAAACTTACCTCTGCGCTGATGTTTTGACTGGCAATTTCTGGCAATTCCAAAAAGGTAGAAGACAAAAGCGTTAGAATTCCTGATTTCATCAAAATTTTCGAAAGCCGCGAGAAGCGTCTCCTGAATAAGGTCGAGTGCCATTGCTTCGTTTTTGGCAACAACCCTGCAATAAGCCGACAACCGGTTTTCGACTGGTTTATACAGCCGCATAAATTCCGCTATTTTCTGATTTTTTGCTTCCACTTTTATTGCCTGTTTCTAACAAAGTACCGCCAGATGAGAAAAAGTATCGGAGAAAATTCAGATTTTTAAAATAAAAGTGTGTTCATGCTTTAAGATTGATTGATTTCCAAATTTAAAAATAAATCGGCTTTGTATGGGTTTCAAATAAATTATTATCAGAGAATTGTGGTTCGGGTTTCGTAAAAAGATTGAGTAATTGCAACTATGTAAAACCAAAAATAGCCTCATAAACCTGAATCGTTTTATTTTTGTATTTTTATGAAAAATCTGACAAAATGTATGTTGACAGCAAAATCATATTAACCGAATTAAAAAATCATCTGATTAAAAACCATAGCAACCCGGTAAAGGATGTGATTTTATTTGGCTCTCAGGCACGTGGCGATTCTCAGAATTTTTCGGACTACGATGTACTGATTGTTTTAGATAATGATTATTCATGGAAAGACGAAAATTCGATACTCGATTTATGTTATGATATTGATTTGAAATTCGACATTTTACTTGATGTTCACATCATTTCGGCAAAAGAATTAAACTCCGTCAGGGGCAGGCAACCTGTATTTCAAAAAGCAATTAAATCGGGAATTTACGCATGACTATTGAAGACGAAGACAGAATAAACCTGATTAAATATCGTCTCGAACAAGCGGGTGAAACGATTCAGGATGTTCAGTTGATAGTTGATAACAACAGGCTACGTTCGGCAGTTAACAGAATTTATTACGGAATGTTTTATGCTTTGCTGGCGTTAGGTCTTGCTCATCAGTTCGAAACTTCAAAACATGCCAGCTTATCGGGTGGTTTAATAACAATTTTATCAATGAAGGATTAATCGATTCAAAGTATGGCAAAATAATCAACAAAGCTTTCAATCGAAGAACGAAAGGAGATTATGACACTTACGTTGAGTTTGAGAAAGAAATTGTAACTGAGATGTTTGGCGAAATGCAGGATTTTATCTCTGAAATTAAACTTCATCTCATCAAAAACTATTAACTCATTGATTTTAAACGACATTCTATTTCCGACACTCAATTATTATCATCTGTTTTTCGAAACCCAATTGGCTTTCTTGGTATTACGACAGGTTTTTTGTTTGCCTGTAATTCAGCCAGGGTTTGATTGATTAGTTCAAGTTGCATTTGCGTATCTTCGTTGATGTCGTTATAGTCAGAAAACACCTCTTCGATATATTCTTTCAAACCTTCTATTTCTTTTTGAAGTTCTGTTACCCGATCCTTTGGCGGCGTCAAAATCAATTTACGCACAGCAACAAACGCCCTCATGATACTACGGTTAATCCCGATTGCAGTTTTTGAATTAAGAACACTGCTAAGCATTGAAACGCCTAATTCAGTAAATGCAAAAGGAAGGTATTTTATGTTACTCCCGCGGCTTTTGTTCAAGGTGCCAATCTGGCATCTTGAAAGTTCCTCTCTTGTAACTTCAAACATAAAATCATCACCTTCAAAACGTTCAATATTTCTCCTAACCGAGCGTTTTAACTGAGATGTTTCAACTCCGTACATTTCTGCCAGATCAAAATCCAGCATCACTTTTTGTCCCCTTATTTCGTAAATTTTGCTTTGAATGAGCGTTAGTTCCATGATTTGATGGATTTTATTCAAAAATACAATATTTCTAAATCCAGATACCTTTTTGTTTTGCAATTCTCAAGGAAAGAAAAACTTAGCCGAAATTGAATCATGCCTGACAAGAACGACTTTTTTTATATCTCAACATTCCTTAAACAGAAAACGCCGGCAAAAACCGGCGCTTCCAATATTTTCAGATATTTCTGTTAACTATTTTACTTCTGTAATCTCATAAACATTGCTCGATAAATCGCCCCGGCCGCTGCGGACGTTGAGTCCCGCTTTCATCAGGTAGTCGCCCGAGTAAACACGGTTTGTATTTCCGCCAAACTGCGGGGGACGACGGCCATCGCTGCGTTTTTCAATATTAATTTCCTTTACCTCATATTTTTTCGAGGCATCCAGACCCTGCAGTTTTACAGCATTGGTGATGTTTTCGCGGTAAGCGTTGATGGTGTAGCAAAACAACACGGCCTTTTCCTTTGCTTCCGAAACATACATCAAAGCAGCGCGGCTTTCTTCGTAGGGCGAAATCAAACGGTACATGTCGCCAAACCAAATCACCTCCTTTAAACGGGCGTAATCTTTTAATGCCTGCTGACTGAATTGCAGTTCTTCAGACGTAAACTCCTCAACCCGAATGTCGTAACCCATTTTCCCCATCATCGCCACATCGGTTTTAAATTTCAGGGATTGCTTTCCCATCGATGTAATGTGGTTGCAAATGGTATTGGCCGGGAAAAAGTTGGAATAACCCCATTGAATGTAAATGCGGTTGAGCGGGTCGGTGTTGTCGCTGGCCCAAAATTCGGTGAAATATTTCATCGCCTCATAATCGGTGCGGCCTCCCCCGCCCGAGCAAAGCATGATTGGCAGTTTGGGATATTTTGCGCGCAAATCTTCCATCACCTTGTAAAAACCTTTTACATAGTCGATATACAAATGCGACTGTTTTTCACCCAAATAAGTGGAATATGCGTTGGTCATTTCGCGATTACAATCCCATTTAATAAAGGCGATTTGCGGATGTTTTGTCATCATTTCATCCACCACGTTGAACACAAATTTCTGCACCTCGGGATTGGTTAAATCGAGCACCAGCTGGTTGCGCGACAAATGTTCAGGGCGGTTGGGCAGTTTCAGAACCCAGTCGGGATGCTTTTCATACAATTCGCTTTTCGGGTTCACCATTTCGGGTTCAATCCAGATGCCGAATTTGATGCCCTTTGCTTCGGCCTGTTCAACCAGGTACCCGATTCCGTGTGGCAGTTTTTCCCTGGTTTCCTGCCAGTCGCCCAGTCCGGCGCGGTCGTTGCTGCGCGGGTATTTGTTGCCAAACCAGCCATCGTCGAGCAAAAAAACATCCACACCCAGTTTTTTACCACCATCAAAAAGTTCCACAAGCCGGTTTTCGTTAAAATCGAAATAGGTGGCTTCCCAGTTGTTCAGCAAGGTATTGCGATTGCCCAGTCCATCGAGCACCCTGTATTTCTGCGCCCATTTGTGCAGGTTTCGGCTGGCCTGTCCTCGGCCGTTGGGAGAGAAAGTATAAATGAAACCGGGCGTTTTGAAAACTTCACCAGGTTTTAACTGGTATTCCGATGCATACGGATTCATGCCCGTCAGCACCCGCAAAGTATTGGTTTCGTTAATTTCAAATACAAACTGGAAATTGCCGGTCCATGCCAGCGTTCCGGCCAGAACATTGCCTTCGGTTTCGGTGGACGGATTGTTCATCGACAGAAAAAACATGGGTGCCTGGAATTTGTTGGCGCGGGTTCCGAGCTTGCTGTCGATGATTTTGATGCCGCTCGTCAATTGTGTTTCCTGCAGTATCATCTCTTTGTCCCAGTCGCCGTGAAAATGGGTCAGCCAGTAATCGCGTTCGTTAAAACTGAGCATCGACGAGGCAAAATTGGTAAGCAAAACCGGCTTTTTCTCGTTGTGGCTGATTTCTGTCCAGGTTTCGATGATGTCTTCGTTGAACCACGTTTTAAAAAACATTTTTACCGAAACCGGGTAAACATCATCTTTCAGCCAGATAACAGTGGTTGAAACATTGTCGTTTTCGCGGTTCACCTCTACTTTGTCGAACGACAGCGCCAGCGAAGGATTGCCGTCGTTGTGCACCATGCGGATGGCCGGTTCATTCAGGTTGTCGGCTCCGGCTGGTGCGTAAGCTTCATTTCGCCCGAAAAGG
>DAINOH010000156.1:0-5340 GCA_036735485.1 Draconibacterium sp.
AAACGGGGTTCATTATTCTACCTGGACAGCACCCGAATGGAAAGAAATCCATAAGAAATATTTCGGAGAACAATTCCCGCTCACGCAACTCGATTTTGATGTATGGAATAATATTTACAAGGTACCGGATCATGAAATCTGGACTGTCAGGGAAAACCTGCGGCGTAAACTTTTCACTTACATTAAAGCGCGTTTTGCTGATACCTGGATAAAACGCCATGAGAACCCGAAGCTGATTACCGATGTTTTGGGAAAATTGAATCCGAAAGCATTAACGATAGGATTTGCAAGGCGTTTTGCCACTTATAAAAGAGGGTATCTTTTGTTCCGGAATATTGATCGTCTGGCAAAAATTGTAAACAATCCCGATTTCCCTGTTCAGTTTATTTTTGCTGGTAAAGCACATCCTGCCGACCATGCCGGCCAGGAACTGATCCGTAATATTGTGGAGGTTTCGAAACGACCTGAATTCAGAGGAAAAATTCTTTTTGTTCAGAATTATGATATGAACCTTGCCAAAATGCTTTTGCAAGGTGTTGATGTTTGGTTAAATACACCAACACGCCCGCTCGAAGCATCGGGTACAAGTGGCGAAAAAGGCGTGATGAACGGAACTTTGCATTTCTCGGTGCTCGACGGATGGTGGGTTGAAGGATACCGCGAAAATGCAGGCTGGTCGCTTCCGGCCGAAAGAGCATTTGATGTTCAGGATTTGCAGGACGAACTTGATGCCGAAACCATTTATAATATTCTTGAACAGGAAATAGTTCCTGCATTTTATAAAACAAATTCAAATGGTGTGCCCGAGAAATGGGTGAGTTATATTAAAAATACCATTTCGCAGGTAGCACCCAATTTTACCACTGCCCGCATGATCCGTGATTACCAGGATCGTTATTATAATCCGCAGTACGAAAGATCGGTAAAAATTATGGCCGATAATTATAAACTGGCGCGCGAACTGGCTTCGTGGAAATACAAAATCAACAATATCTGGGAACAGATTGAAGTTAAATCGGTTAATATTGCCGACGGAATTACCAATAAGATGAAAATCGGACAGGTTTATCCCTGTGGCGTAACAATCGATCTGAAAGGTCTTTCGTGCAGCGAGGTGGGTGTTGAACTGGTTATTTCTGATAACGAAGATCCAAAAAGATCAAGGATTCTGGAAACCATTGAATTAAAAGCCGATGTCTGCAAAAATAATATTTGTTGTTATCAGCTCGATTTTTATCCAAATCACCCGGGTTCGTTTAACTATGGATTCAGGATATTCCCGAAAAACGAAAATCTCCCGCACCGACAGGATTTTAAATATGTAAGATGGATATAGAAAAAAGGTGGCTGTTTCAGTCACCTTTTTTTTGTTATCAGTCGGAACTATTCAATCAAAATATAATTTTGTATCCACATAAATTATAGTTATGAAAGGTAAACGTAGTTTGGGCGCCAAAATAAAAGCCTACCGCGAATTCAGGCAGATTTCGATGGAAGATCTTGCCGTAAAAGCAAATCTCGAAGTAAAACAACTTGAAAGAATAGAGGAAAAAGGAGTTGTCCCATCGTTGGGACACCTGATTAAAATAACCCGCGCTTTAGGCGTTCGTATCGGAACGTTTCTTGATGACCAGGGGCAATTGGGCCCGGTGGTGGTAAAAGCCGGCACAAAAGATCCGTTACCAAGTTTCTCAACAAAAGACGATTCAGCGCGCGAACATCTCAATTTCTTTTCACTCGCACAGGATAAAACAGGGCGTCACATGGAGCCATTCATGATTGAAATTGAACCATCCAGTCATTCTGATTATAAACTTTCATCGCACGAAGGCGAAGAATTTATTTATGTTCTTGAAGGCGAAGTGGAAATCAATTATGGAAAAGATATTTACCATTTGCAGGCGGGCGACAGCATTTACCTTGACTCGGTAGTTGCCCATAATGTGCATGGTTTTGGCAGGGAGAAAGCCAGGATTCTGGGTGTTGTATATTATCCGTTATAATTTCAAACCCGATTATTCCATAAAAAATGCAGCTACTTGATTACACTTTGGGTGAAATGCTCGAACACTGGGCTTTTAAAACTCCCGACAAAGAATTTATGGTTTACGCTGATCGTGATTTGCGTTTTACTTATCGCGAGTTTAACGACAGGGTTGACGCACTTGCAAAAGGATTACTTTACATTGGAGTGAAACCTGGCGATAAGGTGGGTATCTGGGCGAAAAATGTGCCTGATTGGCTGACCATTTTTTTCGCCACCGCAAAAATTGGCGGTGTTCTGGTTACCATCAATACAAATTATAAGACTTCGGAACTTGGCTATCTCCTGAAAAATGCTGATATCAACACCCTCTGCCTGGTTGACGGCTATCGCGACAGCGATTATATTAATATGGTATTCGAACTCGTTCCTGAGTTGAAAGACCAGCCCCGAGGTACACTGAAATCAGAAAATTTCCCCGAACTTAAAAATGTGGTTTATATCGGGCAGCAGAAACACCGTGGGATGTTTAATACGGCTGAGCTTTTATTGCTGGGTAACCACATCGACGATATTGAACTTGAAAGTCTGAAGGAAAACATTAATTGTCACGATGTTGTAAATATGCAATATACCTCGGGAACTACAGGTTTTCCAAAAGGAGTAATGCTTTCACATCATAATATTCTGAATAATGGTTACGCAACCGGGCAATGCATGAAATACACGCAGGACGACAAGCTGCTTGTATGTGTACCATTGTTTCATTGTTTCGGATGTGTGCTGGCTTTATGCGCA
This sequence comes from Draconibacterium sp., assembly GCA_036735485.1. Classification (GTDB taxonomy): domain Bacteria; phylum Bacteroidota; class Bacteroidia; order Bacteroidales; family Prolixibacteraceae; genus Draconibacterium. The sequence continues at coordinate 2,783 of DAINOH010000156.1, forward strand.
ATTATCACACACGGCGCCACCATGGTTTTTGTTGAGGATTTTGACCCGGTTATGGTACTGGCTTCGGTACAAAAAGAAAAATGCACGGCGCTTTATGGGGTTCCGACTATGTTTATTGCAGAACTCAATCATCCTATGTTTAATATGTTCGACCTGAAATCGCTGCGTACAGGGATTATGGCAGGCTCGTTGTGCCCGATTGAAACAATGAATCAGGTGATGACAAAAATGTATATGAAAGATGTGATCATTGTTTATGGTTTGACGGAATCTTCGCCAGGAATGACGGCCACGAGAACACATAATTCCCCTGAAATCAGGTCAACAACCGTGGGTTTTGAATACCCGAATGTTGAAGTGAAGATTGTAAATCATGAAACCGGAGAAGATTGTAAACCCGGAGAACAGGGTGAAATTTGTTGCCGCGGATACAATGTAATGAAAGGATATTATAAAAATCCTGAAGCCACACAAAAGGCAATTGATGCCGATGGCTGGCTGCATTCAGGCGATTTGGCTGTAAAAACCAAGGATGGATTTTATAAAATTACCGGACGTATAAAAGACATGATTATTCGCGGAGGCGAAAATATTTACCCGCGCGAAATTGAAAACTACCTTTACCAGATTCCACAGATTGAAGCTGTTGAAGTGGCTGCTGTTCCGAGTAAGAAATATGGTGAAGAAGTAGGGGCGTTTGTCAAACTGAAGAAAGATTGTCAACTGACCGAAGAAGAAATACTCGATTTTTGCCGTGGGAAAATAGCGCGGTTTAAAATTCCGAAATACATCTTTTTTGTGAACGAGTTTCCGATGACAGCCAGCGGCAAGATTCAGAAATACAAGTTAAGTCAGCTTGCACTCGAACTTTGTGCCAAACAAGGACTGGAAATCATTTGAATTTAACAGATTTAACAGGTATGGCTGAGATTTGTCATTCTTTCAAAATCTTAAATGCCTCATTTTAGCAACCGGTTAAATCTTTTTTGTTGTTGTATTTATTTGTTAGTAACTATAGTTGTCAATCAACTTGAAAATAAAAGGTCATTCATCATAAGGTGAATGGCTTTTTTAACTTTTGAGAAAAACTCTTTTATCTTTGCAGAATTAAAAATAACCCGGGATGTTGAAATATAAACGGATACTTTTGAAGTTGAGTGGCGAGTCGCTGATGGGCGAGCAACAATATGGAATAGACCAGTCGAGATTGAACGATTATGCCGAAGAAATCAGTTCTTTAGTAAAGAGTGGCGTTCAGGTTGGAATCGTAATCGGTGGCGGTAATATTTTCAGGGGATTAAGCGGTGCAGCCAAAGGTTTCGATCGGGTTAAAGGCGATCAGATGGGAATGCTGGCCACGGTTATAAACAGTCTGGCCCTGAATTCGGCCTTAAAAACTTATGGAATCCGCTCACATGTTATGACAGCTATCCGGATGGAACCAATTGGCGAGTATTATACAAAGGAAAAGGCAATTGATGCGCTGAATAATGGTGAAGTGGTAATTATTTCAGGAGGAACAGGCAATCCATATTTTACCACCGATACGGCAAGCGCTTTGCGCGGAATTGAGATTGAAGCCGATGTAATGCTGAAAGGTACACGGGTTGACGGTATTTATACTGCCGATCCGGAGAAAAATCCGGAAGCTGTAAAATTTGATACCATCAGTTTTGATGAAATATATAACCGTAATCTCAGGATTATGGATCTGACTGCCACAACAATGTGCAAAGAAAATAATTTGCCGCTTTTGGTGTTCAATATGGATCAAAAAGGTAATTTACAGAAAGTTATGGTAGGAGAAAACATCGGTACCTTTGTTCATCGCTAAAGTTTTTCAACAGGTATCAGGGAATATTTTTTAGATAAAATTTTAATTATTTAATTTTTTTTTATATTTGCTCACCTTAGTTATTTGAAACATCTTATTACTGATGCAGGAAGAAGTTGATTTTGTTTTAGAACATTCAAAGGAAAGAATGAAAGCCGCGATTAATCATCTTGAAAAAGAGTTGATTCATGTCAGGGCAGGTAAAGCGTCACCGGCAATGTTAGACGGAGTGATGGTTGATTATTACGGAAGTATGACACCTTTGAGTCAGGTTGCAAACATCAATACACCTGATGCAAGAACAATTGCGATTCAGCCGTGGGAAAAGAAAATGATTCCCGTAATTGAAAAAGCAATTTTAAATGCTAACCTGGGTTTTAATCCTGATAACAACGGTGAGATGATCCGGATTAATGTACCGGTTCTTACCGAAGAAAGAAGGAAGGGCCTTGTAAAGCAGGCTCAGCACGAAGGTGAGATTGCAAAAGTAAGTGTCAGGACTGTACGAAAAGAAGCAAATGAAAGTCTGAAAAAGCTCCAGAAAGAAGGAGTTGCTGAAGATATCATAAAAGATGCGGAAGAAGAAGTACAGGAAATGACCAATAGCTACGGAGTGAAGATTGATAACTTGGTGAAAGCCAAGGAAAAAGATATTATGACGATTTAATTGTTTCTAGTTTTCTGTTTTCTGAACATTGTTTAATTGTTTTCATGGCTTTGAGGC
>DAINOH010000157.1:0-5337 GCA_036735485.1 Draconibacterium sp.
CGGAAGAAAGGCAAAAACAGATCAACTTTTCTGATCCTTATTATGAATCGGGGGTGAGTGTTATTGCCAGGAAGGAAAATCTTGTACAAAAGCCAAAAAGCCGTCTTTCGAAACTGGACGACATTGCAGATAAGAAAGTCGGAATCTTCACCGGCACAGTTCACGACGCTTTTATACAACGAAAATATCCGAAAGCCGAAATTTTCAGGTTCGAAAGTACCCCCGACATGATTTTGTCGCTCACAGGCGGAAAAATTGACGCAGCCATGATGGGTTCTAACACCGCACAGATCATCGTCCGCAAAAATCCTGACCTCGCCATTCTTACCGACAAGGTTTACGACATGCCGCTGGGAATTGGTTTCAGCAAAAACAATCCGGCTTTCCGCGATGAATTTAACCGCTTTTTGAAGGAAATGAGGGAAAATGGGACTTACGATTCTGTTTTCAAACGATGGTTTGTGGATGACCCGGAAGTTGCGGTTATGCCGGAATTTACATTTAATAATAAAGGTAAAAAGTTATCGGTAGGGGTTGCTACCGACGATCTGCCGTATGTTTTGTACAAGGATGGCCGCTATGTGGGTTTTGATATTGAAATAATAAGCCGTTTTGCACAAAAGGCAGGATTTGTTCCGGAATGGTCGCCCATGCAGTTTTCTTCACTTGTGGCTGCTATGGCTGCAGGAAAAGTGGAAATGATTTCCGACGGAATCGCCATCAGCGAAGAGAGGGCAAAGCAGATCAACTTTTCAGATCCTTACTGCTATTTTAATACGGTGGTGGTTACCTCCAGAAAAAATATGGATGGAGAAGCTGAAAATAAGCCGGCAGCGCAGAAAAAATCATTTTTTGAATCGGTTAAGGAGAGTTTCCGGAACAACATCATTCACGAAAAACGCTATCTGCTTATTGTTGACGGCCTTAAGGTAACCATCATTATTTCCGTTTTTGCCGCCCTGTTTGGCACCCTCATCGGAGGACTGATCTGCTTCATGCGGATGTCGAAAAATGTTTTCCTTTCAGCAACAGCAAAAATTTATATTTCCCTGTTACGGGGTACACCTGTGCTGGTTTTGCTCATGATTATCTATTACGTGGTTTTTGCTTCCGTAAATATTTATCCCGTGCTGGTGGCCATCATCGCCTTCGGCCTGAATTTCGGGGCGTATGTGTCAGAAATGTTCCGTACTTCCATCCAAAGCATCGACCGGGGGCAACTGGAAGCCGGAATTGCCGGGGGATTTACGAAAGTACAGACCTTTATTCACATCATCCTGCCACAGGCGCTAAGGCATGTATTGCCGGTTTATAAGGGTGAATTTATTTCGTTGGTAAAAATGACATCCATTGTGGGCTACATCGCCGTGCAGGATCTCACCAAAGCCAGCGACATCATCCGCAGCCGTACCTTCGACGCCTTTTTCCCCCTGATCATGGTGGCGATTTTCTATCTCGTCATTGCCTGGCTGCTCACCTGGGCGCTGGGTTATATCGAAGTTTCAGTTGATCCAAAAGTTAAACGCGTAAAAAGAACAAAGGAGGCAAACGTATGATCAGGGTAGAACATCTGTCGAAACATTTCGGCGACCTGGTGGTGCTGAAAGACATAAACTGCAAAATCAGCAAAGGCGAAATCATTACAGTAATTGGCCCTTCAGGCACAGGTAAAAGCACATTCCTGAGATGCCTCAACCTGTTGGAAACACCCACAGGAGGTAATATTTATATCGATGATATTCCTTTGCTTGACAAACATACTGACGTTCCCAAACTTCGCCAGCGGATGGGGATGGTTTTCCAGTCGTTCAATTTATATGCCCACCTTTCGGTAATCGAAAACCTGACCATTGGCCCTGTTAAGTTATTGAAAAAGCAAAAACAGGAAGCTAACCTAAAAGCGATGGAACTGCTGAAACTGGTTGGCCTTGCCGAAAAGGCCCATAGTTTTCCCGATGAGTTGTCGGGCGGGCAGAAACAGAGGGTGGCCATTGCCCGCTGTATGGCCATGGAACCTGAAATCCTGCTTTTCGATGAGCCTACTTCAGCCTTAGACCCAACCATGGTGAGCGAAGTGTTGGCCGTCATCCGCCGTCTTGCCCGCGAAGGCATGACGATGGTTATCGTAACCCACGAAATGGAATTTGCCAAAACCATCTCAAGCCGTGTTTTTTACATGGACGAAGGTCTGATTTATGAGGAAGGTCCGCCAAAGCAGATATTTGAAAACCCGTTGCGGGAAAAAACGAAAACATTCATCCATCGCATCCGCAGTTTTGCTCATCACATTTCGAGCAAAGACTATGATTTGTATGCTCTTCAGGCCGAAATGGAAGCTTTTTGTGTAAAACATGGATTGTCGAAAAAGGTCACCGGTTATGCTTTACACATTGCCGAAGAGGTGTTGGGACTTCAAACCGATTTCTCAGATATAAACATCAACCTTTCTTTTTCAGAAAAAGACAGTTCACTGATCATGGTGTGCGAAAGTGCCGGCACTCCCTTCAACCCGTTGGAAGAAGGCGCCCTTGACGACGACCTTGGCCTCATCCTTATCAGAGGCCGATGCTCCAGTGTGGATTATGCCTATGAAAATGATAAGAATGTGTTGCGCATGGCGGTGAAAGGGGAGTAGGCAGAGAATTACTCCACCAATACCTTGTCATGCCTCACTGAAACACCATCTTCCAATTTCAAAAAGTAAATTCCCGTACTCAGGTTGCTTACATCAATCTGCCCGTCAGCATGGAGGATGGAAGTAAACAACGTTTTGCCGTCTGATGAAATCATCGAAGCCTGAATTGATAATCCAGGCGGCAGGGAAATCCCATGCGTAGTTGATACCGGGCGTATATTCTACCGAATAATTCTGAACGTAATTTACATGGGGCTGGTTGTTGCCAGTGATGGCCGAAGGCTGTACGGGTAACCGGCTGATGATAAGGAAAACCGTAAGCACTATTGATACAGAAACTGCAAGAAAGTTTAGAAAATGAGAAAAACCGCCCACCCAAATCGCCGTTCATCTGCATTCCACTAAAGCAGCTGCAGATGCTCTAAATTCAACCCAAACGCCCGTACATTTTGTTTATGATACCTATCGGCGGTGACAGAAGATGGCTGGTCTTGTTGGTGGCTGTCCTTTGTTTATAGACTATCTAATTCTTCCTTTGTTAAACCAGTTAATTCAACAATTGTATCAATATCAAAATTTTTGTTTTTCATTCCTTTAGCAATGTTTTTCGCTTTGTGGTATGCTTCCTCTTTTCTTATTCTGTATTCCTCGTCCACCTTTAATGTCCAGGCCATACTTGCGCTATATCTTAAATCTTCCTGGTACTTTTTATAAATTAATAATTCTTCTTCAGATAGTTTATCAACTCTTAAAAGCTCCCTCGCCTTATTTATTCCCTGTGCGGTGAATTCTTCTCTTATCTCGTTGTTTTTTAGGTAGTAAATCCATTCATCAAGCGTTGATATCGCATTATCATCAAATTGGTTGACTTTGATAACATAATATTCAGGGAAAATCTCATAGGGTTCTTTCTTGCCAAGAATTTCAATCTGCTTATCGGATAGCTTTAGTTTATCATTTTTATGAATCCCAACAAAATCAGTTCTTCCGTAATAAATGTAGTCATCACCCTGCCCGAGGTCAAAGTACACGATATTCACCGAATATACTTTCTTAACATTCTTGTAAGGCTCTCCAGCCGAAATGTATTCAGTAATCACTTTTGAAGTTCCATACACCATTCGATGGAAATAATCATATTCATTTTGATTTTGAATTTCAACGATGACCATTTCTTCTTTTGAGTTTTTCACAAGGATGTCAACCCGGTTGTATTTGTCATTCTCAAATCTTTGATTTCCTTCGCTTTCAAGGATGGTTTCAATGGTAATCTTTTCTTTCAGCAGTTCTGACAGGAATCCCTCAAGAACTGTATAGTTAGCCTTGTTTCGCAGTAATCGCTTAATAGCCAAGTCAAACCGTACTAAATTCCTGTTATTCATATCTGTAATTTTTGCAAAGATATTCAATTTTCAGGGTACAAGAATGGATTTGTTGTGCGTTTTTGTCTTCCCACCTTGCACCGAAAAGCCGGTATTCATGAATACCTGATTTATTCGCAAAATTTAATAGACCACGGATAACACAGATTTGGCAGATTTAAACTGATAAAGAAAAAAATCCGTGCGAATCCGTTGCATTTGTTTCTCTCGTGTTCTATTGACTTCAGGTGATGAATTATTCAGGCAAAAAAGCCAAAAAGTAAGCGCTAATTTACCACCACCTTCTCGTACCGCACCGAAACACCATCTTCCAGTTTCAAATAGTAAATTCCTGTACTAAGACCGCTTACATCAATCTGACCGTCAGCATTGAGGAGGGAAGTAAACAACGTTTTGCCATCTGATGAAAGCATCGAAACCTGAATTTTAGTTCTTGCCGTGATGCCGGAAATATTCAGGGTTTCCTTTGTCGGATTCGGGAAAATGAGGATGCCATTCAGGGGTTGTTCCTGAATGCCGGTAAGCATTTCCAGGTTTCTGATTGCAGAAATCCCATTGGCAGCAAATGTGCCCGAGTGATCCGGCTGATTAAGGTCATACACAACCCGTAAAAAGAAATCTTTTCCGGTGGTTGCATACCAAATCCTGAAACTGAGGGGTTTAGTTTGTAAACTTACCAAATTTTTACAAAAGCTCCTGTTTCGAATTTTTCAGGTTTTGGTTGAAATAACAGAAATATGGTAGCACGTTTACTGAAAAAATCGAAAATTTCGTGTTTCTGGATATTTAGGGTGGTATAATTTCGGGATTCAAATTGCAATCTATCGTCGGTAATTTAAAGTATCCCGGCATTTTTCAGGATTTGAAGTAACCCAGGCTGTGATTCAGATTGTTTGATAAAAATCTCTTTCATTTTTTCGTTGGCTCGTTTCAGTTCTTCAATTTCCGATTTGACAGGAGCAAGGGTTGTTCGTCTGTCCCAAATGATGAATCCCAACATAAATAATATTAGTGCAACGACTACTCCAAGGATCCAATAGATTGAGTCAAATTGGGCATCTACTGAATCAAATCTCGTATTCACAGCATCAAATTTTGCGTTCATTTCGTTGCGAAGTCCATTTACACTGGCTTCAACCTGGATCAGCCTGTCCCTGTCGGCAAGTGTGTAGGGCACTTCCTGCTGTTGGGCATTTGAATAAATTCCGGAAATCAGAAAAACTAAAATGATGAAATGCTTTTTCATGTTCTAAAATTTATTGGCAAAGATAAGTTGAATTTATTCAGAAACAAATTCAGCTTACTTATTCACAAACTTTA
>DAINOH010000158.1:0-5284 GCA_036735485.1 Draconibacterium sp.
AGCTTCATATTTTGTAGGGCTTCCATGATTTCCTGCGTTAAAAGTTCTGTTTCTCCCATTGCAATATAATTGCTGTGTATATAATGTATAATTAAATGTTTGACCGTCTCCGACAACATTTGTATAAGTACTAGATGTTATAAGCAAATGATTATCCTCAAAATCATCCCTTGAAATATTAAAATTGTTTATTGATCCACAAGCTAATGTCCAGTCGGTACTTGTTACCGATGAATAACTGTATGTTGGTGCTCCATCAGAAAGCAAAACAACAACTTTCCGATTTGCATCACTTGATTCAATTAATTGTCTGGCAGCATAAAATCCACCCTGTAAATTAGTTCCACCACTTGCAGTAATTGCAGTAATTGCACTTTTTAATGAATTAATATCGCTTGAAAAATTATGATCAACCTGAGGACGGCCAGTTCCACCTCCACCATTAATTGTGACAACAGCAATTCTGATACCGGTAGTTGCTGACAGCAATTCATCGACAAAATCTTTGGCTGCATCTTTTGCTGCATTCATTTTCGATGTACCCATACTTCCTGAATCATCAATGACAAGAACAACATCAGTTGTTTTTGGAACATTTTTTCCTTCAACTTTAATATTGATTTTCCATTTACCGTAAGTACTTGTGGCTTCACCGGTTTTTTCAATGTTAATCGCTCCTGGTTCCGGCCAAATTGGTTTGGTAGCCTGGGCCGATTTTAAACTTATGTTTGCCGATTTAAAGTTCGCAACTTTAGCCGATTTTAGAGAAATGGTATTGTCCGATGGTAAAACAAAGGGTTCAACTTCTCCAATGTAAACTGGTCCTCCCAGATTATCAGGATCCTGAAAGCTATTTACAGAATCAAGTATTTGCATTTTCGCCTGGTTTTGTGAATACCCGTTGATAGGATTCAAAACCATAATCAAACCAATCAAAGCAAAACTTAATGTCAATAAGGTTTTGCTTTGATTGATTCTCTGGTTTCCAAAAAATTGGGTAAAATTTTTCATATTGTTAGTTCTTAAAGTATTTACAGTTTTAGAAAATAACAGTAAATCAGTCACATGTGAATCTGATTCAAAACTGTTCGCAGTTTTAGATTTGTTGTCAGAAAATCTGGAATTACTGATGAATTTATTTTTCTGCCGTTCTCAAATTTTCTTGACAATTACAAAAAGCAAACTAGATTCTAAAAATCTTTTCCAATAAGTGATTAATGTGAATTGCCATTTTCTGTATTTTATTTCATGTTTATTAAAAGCGTTATAAATCAATCCCAATGAGTGTGCCAATTAAGATATTTGGTTTATTATGCTGAAATACAAGTTGATATAAAAAGTAATTTCATATCGATGTGTCCGGATTTGGGACATGTAATCCCATAAGTATATAAAAGAGATTATTGTCTCTTATTTGTAAAAAATGAATTTAAATGTTATTGTTTACCAGAAAGAGTATATTTAAATCTTAAAATCAGACTAATGAAAAGAGTTTCAATTTATCTATTATCAGTTTTTGCATTAATATCCTGCAATTCGGTCAAACCTCCGGTGCCTATTGAGCCAGTGCCATCAGAGCGACAATTAAATTGGCATGAGCTGGAATTTTATGCATTTGTTCATTTTAACATGAACACTTTTACCAATATCGAATGGGGACTGGGTAGCGAGAGTACGGAGCTTTTTAACCCCACCGAACTCGATTGCCGGCAATGGGCAAAAGTTTGCAGCGAAGCAGGTATGAAAGGGATTATTTTAACCGCAAAACACCACGATGGTTTTTGTCTGTGGCCTTCGGCTTATACCGAACATTCGGTTAAAAATGCGCCGTGGAAAAACGGAAAAGGAGATGTGGTGCAAGAATTGGCGGAAGCATGTAAAGAATACAATTTGAAATTGGGTATTTATCTTTCACCATGGGACCGAAATCATAAAGATTATGGTAAACCAGAATACCTTGAATTTTTCAAAAATCAACTCAGGGAATTACTTACCAATTATGGTGATATATTCGAGGTCTGGTTTGATGGAGCCAATGGTGGTTCAGGTTGGTACGGTGGCGCCAACGAAATGCGTAAAATTGATAACAAAACCTATTATCAGTGGCCAACAATTCATGAAATTGTGAGAGAACTGCAACCAAATGCCTGCATGTTCAGCGATGCCGGGCCCGATATTCGCTGGGTTGGAAATGAGGAAGGCTGGGCTCGCGAAACCAACTGGTGTTTGCTAAACCGTGATAGTGTGATGCCCGGAAATGTGCCTGAAATTGAATGGTTGCGGACTGGTCAGGAAAACGGTTCACACTGGGTGCCTGCCGAAGTGGATGTTTCAATCCGGCCGGGTTGGTATTATCATCCATACGAAGACCACAAAGTGAAAACACTGCCTCAACTGCTCGATATTTATTATAATTCGATTGGCAGAAATGCATCGTTACTAATCAACTTTCCGGTTGATAAACGTGGAAAAATTCATGAGAACGATTCTGCACGGATTATTCAGCTTGCCGAAACAATTAAAGATGATTTTGCTGAAAATCTTGTGGCTGGCAAGAAAACTGAAGCTACCAATACAAGAGGAAACTCGGGAAAGTACAAAGCAGGTAATGCAATCGATAACGATAAAAAAACTTATTGGTGCACCGATGAAGAAGTTCTGTCGGCATCATTGACCGTTGATTTCGGCGAACCAACAGTTTTTAACAGGTTACTGGTTCAGGAAGAAATCAGTCTGGGGCAACGGGTGAAAAAGTTCAGTCTGGAAGCCTTTATTAATAATGAATGGAAAGAAGTTTCCTCTCAGACAACCATCGGAAGAAAACGAATTCTGAGGTTTCCCGATGTTACTGCCACCAAAATCAGGCTGAATATTCTGGATTCAAAAGCTTGTCCTGCAATCGCTGAAATTGGTGTGTTCAATGCGCCAAAAATTATAGTTGAGCCTGAAGTTCGGAGAAATCAGACAGGCGAAGTTACCATGAAAGGATATGATTCAGGAGTCGATATTTTTTACACCACCGATGGAACTGTGCCGACTACACAATCAGTGAAATATACTAAACCTTTTTTGCTGAAGGGAAAATCAGAAATAAAAGCAATCGTATTTGACCAGGTTTCGGGAAAACAAAGTTCGGTTACATCGGTTCAGTTTGATGTTTCAAAGGAAAACTGGAAAATTAAAGGTGAATTCGGGAACGAAGAAAGAACAAGTTTTATTTTTGATGGTAATACTGAAACTTCCTGGAATATTAATAACAAACCACCGGTTGATGTAATTATTGATTTGGGTGAAGCTTTAAATATCGCCGGATTTACCTATCTGCCCGACCAGGGAAGATGGAGCCAGGGAATCATCAGTAATTATGAGTTGTACATTAGCAACGATGGCAAAAACTGGGGTAAACCTGTTTCTTCGGGCGAGTTTGCCAATATTAAAAACAGTCCGGTTTTGCAAAAGAAAGAGTTTACTCCGGTTAACGGAAGATTTGTTAAATTAAGGGCGCTTTCTCCTGCCGAAGAAAACGGGAATATTGGAATTGCAGAGTTTGATATAGTAACAGAATAATTAATAGTAATAACTAAACCGTAGAAAAATGAAAACTATCATTTCCACACTATTATTAATAATAGTATCAAGCCAGCTTTGTTTTTCGCAGAATAAAATCTGGGATGAAACCGAAGCTCAGAAAAAAGAAAGAATGCAGTGGTGGACAGATGCCCGTTTCGGGATGTTTATTCATTGGGGACTTTATGCGCAGGCAGCCCGCCACGAATGGGTCAAAAAAAACGAACGGATACCTGATGCCGATTATCAGAAGTATTTCGAAATTTTCAATCCCGATTTGTTCGACCCCGCTGATTGGGCACGTAAAGCCAAAGCAGCCGGAATGAAATATGCGGTAATTACATCTAAACACCACGAAGGTTTTAATATGTTCGACTCAAAGTTTACCGATTATAAGGTTACGAATACTCCTTATGGGAAAGATATTATTAAACAATGGGTTGATGCTTTCAGGGCAGAAGGATTAAAAATCGGTTTTTACTATTCTTTAATTGATTGGCATCATCCTGAATATACCATCGACAGGGTGCACCCGCAAAGTGCAAACACAAAAGATGAATACGATGCCTTAAACAAAAACAGGGATATGACTAAATATCGCGAATATCTGAAAAACCAGGTCAGGGAAATTCTAACTAATTACGGGAAAATCGATATTCTCTGGCTCGATTTCTCTTTCCCTGGTGAGTTTGGCAAAGGTCGTGATGACTGGGGATCTGTTGAATTGATAAAAATGGTGAGACAGCTCCAACCTGGCATCCTAATTGACGACCGTGCCGATTTACAGGATTATTCGGGTGGTTGGGATTTTATGACACCAGAACAATATAAGGTGGACAAATGGCCCGAAATTGATGGAAAGAAAATTCCGTGGGAAACCTGCCAGACTTTTTCAGGTTCCTGGGGATACTATCGCGATGAATTTACATGGAAGGACAATAAACAATTACTGGTTCTTTTAATCGAATCAGTAAGCAAGGGAGGAAATCTTTTATTGAATGTTGGTCCGACAGCCCGCGGAGTTTTTGATGAGCGGGCCGATAAAGCATTAAAAGGAATGGGTGACTGGATGAAATATAACAGCCATTCAATTTATGAATGCACGCAGGCTCCCGATGAATTCCAGGTTCCGGCTAATACTTTGCTTACGTATAATCCGAAAAATAACAGGTTGTATATTCATTTACTCGATTATCCATTACAAAATTTGAGATTACCGGGTTATAAAGGGAAAATCAAATATGCACAGTTTCTTCATGATTCTTCTGAAATAAAAATGTCAGAACCACGGCAACACGACAGGGGAGGCGACAATCAGGGAACAGGTGATGTCGATTTGAGGTTGCCTGTTTTAAAACCCAATGTTGAAATACCGGTAATTGAGCTTTTCTTAAATTAATGTTAACGGAGTTTAATAACTGACTGACATCTAAAACTTAGCGAATTCTGTTAGTCGATTTGTAATTTCTGATCTGAAATAAGATGAAACAGTTAAATTCTGATTTTCAGATATAAACAGAGAAATGTAACTTTTAAAAGTAAAATGCCGTTATATTAATTCCTGTTAATTCAGGTGTTAATTGATATTCAGTTATTTGTGAAAATATTGCATTTTTCTTTCAAAAAAATCAAATTATTGTTTTGCAGGAAAGAAAAGGCTATTACTTTTGCAGCCGCTTTGATAGCGAAGTTCATTAGAAAGATTGGGGAGGTAATA
>DAINOH010000159.1:0-5088 GCA_036735485.1 Draconibacterium sp.
GAAAATTGTCCGATGTCAGAAATCGACACGCAAAAATGCCAGTGCAATTTTTCCTAAAACCCCACCCTGAAAAACTTGCTTCGAAATAGTATTATTCCACTTTTCCAAATCGGAAAAAATTAACCTTTTACCGTTGGAAAAATTATTTGTTCCTTTCAGGAAAATGTGGTTAATTTATTTTATACTTTCTTAATTAATTAAAAATGCTATTTTTTTCACGTTCTAAAACATATGAAAATGAGACACATTTACATCCTTTTATTGCTTATGCTGGCGTCATCAGCACTTTTTGCTCAAGTGCCGCAAGCTTTCAAATATCAGGCAGTAGCCCGCGATTTAAACGGCGATCCCGTAATAAACCAGGAAATTACTGTTAAAATCTCCATCCTGGCAGGAAGCCCGGAAGGAACGGTAATTTACAGGGAACAGCACCAAATCACTACCAACAACATGGGTCTTTTTACCCTCGAAATTGGCAACCCGACACAGGTTTTATCCGGCAGTTTTGCTGAGATTGACTGGGGTGCATTTTCTCATTTCCTCGAAACCGCCATTGACCTCACCGGCAGCGGGCAGTTCCATGTTTTGGGAGTTTCTCAATTCCTGAGCGTGCCTTATGCTTTGTATGCCGGGCAAACCGGCGACACCAGCAAATGGCAGAAAAACCAGAATGTGGTTTATTACAACAAGGGCCAGGTTGGGATTGGCACCAGCCAGCCTGATTCTTCAGCAAAATTGGATGTAAATTCCAATTCCCAGGGTTTCCTGCCGCCACGAATGACGACCGAAGAAAGAGATTCCATCCCAAATCCTGCTGCCGGGCTTATAATCTTCAATACCGACACGCATTGCATCAATTTCTTTAATGGTTCGGAATGGGTGGAATATGGCCGCGACCCGATGGATACTTTTGAATGTGGCCAAATGTTCACCGACCCGCGAGACAAGCAGCAATACCAGACTGTGCATATTGGCGAGCAGTGCTGGTTTGCCGAAAATCTGAATTTTGGAACCAAAATTAATGCTTCGCTAAATCAGACGGATAATGAGACGATCGAAAAATATTGCTACGAAAATGTGCCCGCCAATTGTAACGAATTTGGCGGGTTGTACCAGTGGGACGAAATGATGGCTTACGACACCATGGAAAACACAAAAGGAATTTGTCCCGAAGGCTGGCATTTGCCCAACCAGGCCGAATGGCAGACGCTATTTGATGCTTTTGGAGGCGCCAATGCAGCCGGAACTGAACTGGCAACAACAGGTACTTCCGGTTTTGATGCGCTGATGAACGGAAAGTATGATGCCGTCGCTGGTTTCTCAGGGCAAAACAATCTCAGTACATTTTGGTCGTCATCAGGAACACCGGGTGCACAGGCCACTGGTTACGATTTTACTTCCGGCAGCCCGGTTGTAAATACCAGCAATGGCAGCGTTTTTAATGGTTTTGGCGTGCGCTGTTTAAAAGGATTGCCCAACGTTACCAACCCAAACCTGAAAGTGATTGATACCACGGTTTACCATCTGGTCAGCTATAGCCTCGAAATGGCTCAGGGGATTTACAGGTACGAAATCATTGGCAGCCGCAAAGCCAAAGACCTCATTACGGCTGATAATATTATTGTTGGAACCGAAAATTACGGTTATTTACGAAAAGTTGATGAAACCGTCATCAACGGCAACGAAATGACCCTGACAACTTCAGATGCTACTTTTGAAGATGCTTTTATTGAAGGTGAGTTCACTTTTAACACCGGACTTACTGGCAAAGGTGGACACGTAATGACATTCACCCGAATAAAATACCTGGCTCCAGGTGTCAAAATTAGTCCTCAGAAAGATAGGTTTACCTACGATTTTTCAGGTATGGTACTTTATGAAGGTAACAACATCTCGTTAACGATACCTCAGGGACATATTACACTTGACCCTGCTTTTAAATTTGATTTTAAGTTTAAAAACAAACGGGTAGAACGGCTCGCCTTTTATGCTGATAACACCATTTTTGAAAACTCAATTGATGTTCAGCTTAATGTCACAGGTTCAGCGAGTGCGGAGTTTGAAAAAACATTTGCAGAAGTCGAAAAAATCGGTGTCTTTATGGTAGGATGGGTACCGGTTGTGGCGGTGATAACCACAAAGTTAACTGCCAATCTTGGTTTTAATTTCGATAACAAATTTTCGGCAACTACTGGCTACACAAACACAAACACACTTTCTTTTGGTGTGAAATACGAATATGGCGACTGGCAAAAAATTTGGGATTTGAAACCTGCTACACAATTGCATCCAATAACTTGGAATGATACCATAGCTTTCAGCCAAACTCTGGAAATGTTAGTTCCTGAAATTGATGTTATGTTTTACGGTGTTGCCGGGCCATATTTTAATATGCCTCCCTGGGAAAAACTGGAAGCAAATCTTTCGTTACCAGAATTAAATTATGATGCAAGCCTTGATGTTGGACTAAAGGGAAATCTTGGAGCAGCAATAAAAGGTTTTGGTGAAGATGAAGATTTAGTTAACTATAGTACAGAAATCTTTGGCTTTTCAAAAAACCTTTACCACACCCCATCAAAGTTGGAAATGATTTCCGGAAACAACCAAACCGGCAAACCCGATTCTCTCTTGCCCGAACCCCTTAAAGTAAAAGTTACCGATAATCTGGGACTTACATGGGTACCATCAAGGGTTCATTTCAAAGTAGAAACCGGTGGCGGAAGTTTAAGCGAAACCGATGTTTGGACCAACAGCGATGGATTTGCCGAAACCTGGTGGACTCTGGGTAATGAAGACGGGGAGCAAACTGTTAAAGTGGAAGTACAAAAAGCAAATGGTAACAATATTTCAGGCTCTCCGTTGGAATTTACTGCAACCACAAGTGATGGATGCCAAGGTTTATCTAACTTCATGTATGGAGGCAAAATATACAACACTGTGGAAATAGGCGACCAATGCTGGATGAAGGAAAACCTCGAAATTGATGTTGGAAATAATTGGTGGTCATTAATTTGGGGATTTGATGAAAATTATAATTGGGTGTTTATTGATTCAGTTTATGAATATGGCAGGTTTTATGATTGGAATACAGCTCTTACTGCCTCCCCAACAGGTTGGCATCTACCAAGTTATGCAGAATGGACAATCTTATTTGATTATTTAGGAGGAAGTTCAGTTGCTGGCGGAAAAATGAAAGAAGCAGGCACGAATCATTGGTATCCACCTAATAACGGTGCTACAAACTCAAGTGGTTTTACGGGTCTTCCAGGTGGCATTATTACCAATTATGCTTATTATAATAAAATGTCCTTACACCAAGGCTTTTATGGTTTTTGGTGGAGTTCTTCTGATAATAGCGCTTCTTATGCCTCTCATTGTGTCTTGGAATTCCAATACCAAGATGCTCTCCTTTTTTTTCAATTTGGTGACATTTACAAGTCTAATGGTTTATCGGTGCGATGTTTGAGGGATTAGATTGCACACAGAAGTTGATTAAGTGTATGCAGGCACGGTGTGCTGAGAACTAATCAACGAACTATTATCGAGACTTCAGCGTGCGCTCAGTCGAACGTTTGTAGAAAGGGTGTATCAAAGAAAAAATAGTAATAGAAACTATTGGGGATAAGGTAATTAGGTTAGGGCGGTGGCTGGATTTGATTTCTACTAAGGTATGGGAAGGTGATAAATGGAAATAGTGCGCCCAAACAATACCAAAAGGTGCAGCGCACCGGAATCTTTGTAGCAAAGAAGCCACCGAGAGGTAAGGAAGGTGCGAAGCACCGAAATATTTTACCAACAATCATGATGAAATCAAAACATTTCGCGGTTATGTTTCCTTTCGTGGTAATTGTTCTTTATTTTTTGATTCTGGCAAATAGTTATCGTCGGTTACTACTTTTTTCCCCGATTTCAATTCAAGTTGTTTTCTGGCATCCCCGGCAATCTTTCCTCCTGCCTTTGCCGCACGTTTGTTTTGTTCAAATCCTCTTGGATCGGTGTTTATAACAATTTCCTTTGTTGAAGCTTCTCCAAGCATCGAGAAAATCAGTTCAAGATCGGTCATGTGGTCGCGAAGGTTCTGGTTTTTAAGTCCTTTAAGTTGCCTGTATTCTGATGGTGTTAAACCAAAAGTAGCTTTTGAGATTTCAGCAGTAAGTATCGAATATTCAATTTTTTCCTTAATTCCTCTGTTTTTCCATTCTTCTGTCAGTTCCTCACGAATGGCAATACTACGCATTCGTTTCTCAATCCAATCATCGGGGTATCCTTTTAGTTTGTACAATTCCCTTGTTCTTTGAGCGGCTAATTCCGGATTTTCAATTTCTTCGAGCCTTTCAGAGCCAACTCTGGCTAACCATAGTTTAAAAGGCTCTGCTTTTGGTGAAGGGATTGATTGAATAATTCTCAACAATCCCTGAGCGTTTGCACAATTCAACTTTTGTTTACCGCCTGCGGTTTCAACAGAAAGGGGGGTGACAATTTGTCCCCACCCTTGCGAAAGTTGCTCATCGCGTTTTCGCATTTTCTTGATGTAGTCGGCCGGGTTTGGCGTATCAGTTAAAACCTTTACTACATCGGCAACAACAAAGTACCATTTCTGATCACCTTCATTCCAAACGGTCCTAATCTGATGACTTTCAAAAAGTTTAATATTGCTCATATTTCTTATGCTTTAATTGCAAAAATAACTAAAACCAAAGATATAGAACATCCAAATTGTGCTGATGAAATCTTTCACTGGTATTGACTGGATTTTATCTCTAAAACCCCACCCTGAAAAACTTGCTTTCAAAAGGTTTCAATTCTAAATTCCCATTTTCAATCAATGCGCCGGTTTCATCCACTTGCGTACATTTCAATCCGGCGCCGGTTAATTCGTTTTTGAGATTGAAAGTACTCGTTTTACCGCCCGTTTCGCGGACATGGAAAATGGCGGATTTGCCATCTTGTGCGGGGATGGCGCTCATTAATAAGATATTTACATCCCGAGCCGAAGTGAATGATTTCTGCCATAGATTTTCGTCTTTTCAACCCGTGCAGCTAATATGCTTCCTTACGATGAGCAATTTTGAAAATGCTAATTGTAAT
>DAINOH010000160.1:0-4962 GCA_036735485.1 Draconibacterium sp.
TAAAAATGAAAGTCAATAATTAGTAAAAACTGTCAACCTTATTTAGGGATTGTCACGATATTGGATTCTGGATAATTTAAACCCGTAACCTTTCTTACTTTATTCTCTCAAGTACATTCACCAAATGTTTCCAGAATTTCTGGGTGGTTTCAATATCCAGCCGTTCTTCAGGAGAATGCGCTCCTTTGATGGTCGGGCCAAAAGATACCATATCGAGATGCGGGTATTTTTCAAGAAAAAGTCCGCATTCCAGGCCCGCATGAATGGAGCGTACAATTGGTTTTATCCCGAAAAGATTTTCGTATGATTTCACAACAGTTTTCAGAATTTCAGAATCGGGATTCGGAGCCCAGCCAGGATAACCATCGCTGTGTTCCACAGTAGCACCGGCAAGCGTAAAAACCGATTCCACCATTGAAGCTGCCATGTATTTTCTCGACTCAATCTCGCTGCGCTGGCTGGTGGTTACAACTATCTCACCCGGTTTGGTAAATTTCACGGAAGCAAGATTTGTCGAGGTTTCCACCATTCCTTCCATGCGTGTGCTCATTTCCAGAACTCCATGCGGACAACCATCAAGGGTAGATAAAAGTTTTCTTTTTGCCGATTTTTCAATAACCGATGCAGGTAATTCAGTGCTGCTGATTTTCAGTTTTAAACCCGGCTCATTTCTTTCAAACTCGTTGTAAATCAAGGCAGCAAATATATTAAACTCAGCCACTGTCTTTTCTTTCTGCGAAGCAGGAACAATGATTATGGCAAAAGCTTCACGGGCAATGGCATTTCTGAGATTTCCACCATCAAAAACGGCCAATTCAAAATCATTCTCTTTGGCAAGTTCGAGAAGAATTCTTGTCAGTATTTTGTTGGCATTGCCACGGTTTTTATGAATATCATCACCCGAATGACCGCCGGTCAGGCCGGTAACAAATATTTTCATTGCGGCAGAGCCTACCGGAACAGTCCTCATTTCGTACTGAAAAGTTGCCAGTGTGTCAATTCCGCCGGCACACCCGATAAACATTTCACCTTCGTCTTCCGAATCAAGATTCAACAGAATTTTACCTTCCAGAAAATCAGGCTGTAATGCATTGGCACCGGTTAAACCTGTTTCTTCATCAACCGTAATAAGGCATTCAATGGGTCCGTGACTGATATTTTGAGATGTAAGAACCGCCATTTGTGCAGCAATGCCAATTCCACAATCGGCTCCAAGCGTTGTTCCGTTGGCTTTTACCCAGCCATCCTCAACAAAAGGTTCGATGGCATCATTATCAAAATCAAAAACCTTATCGCTGTTTTTCTCACAAACCATATCCATATGTGTTTGTAAAACAACAGCTTGCACATTTTCATATCCCTTAACAGCGGGTTTTTTGATTACAACATTTCCAACCTCATCAGTTTTCGCTTCAAGTTGATTGGCATTTGCAAAATCGAGCAGGAACTGCCTGATTTTTTCTTCCTTTTTTGAAGGTCGCGGAACCTGGCAAATCTGTTCGAAATAGTTAAATAATGGCTGGGGTTGCAATTCGGATAGTTTGTTCTTCATCTTTAAAAAATTAAAAGCCAAAAATGTAAAATTTGTAATTCAAAATTGCTGATTTTATCAGTATTTCGAAAAAGTTATCACAAAACAACTTTAAGCGGCAAATGTTTCGCTGAATACGAAACCGTTTAACAAAACTTTCAGATTTACGTATTTTTGAAATAATTAATTGATTTTGGAAGAATAAGCAGAAGCCATTAATTTTTTAAAAAACCAAATTCATTAAGATAAAATTGTGTAAGATTCTGAATAACAGCAATTAATTAAGTTATTTTCATAACATAACTGCAAACCAAATCATGAAAAGGAATTTATTAAAAACTGCACTAATCATATTTTTGATGGGACCATTGGGCCTGCCTGCACAAATTGCCTACACTTATGTGGCAAATAAAAACTTATCGTTGGGATCGTATGGAAGGGTTGGTGTCGATTGGTCGTTTGTTAACGGTGGGTCAATCGGCCGCCGTTTAAACCTGAATAATATGGGTAGCATTGGCGGCAGGATGGAAGAACAGGACTATCTGGAACTGGCGCCAACACTGCATTTTAAACCGTTTAATGATGACGACGCCACACAAATTGATGTGCAGATGCGTTTCTCGGTTTACAACCGCAGCCTTTCACTTTTTGGTAATTCCACCACTTCGAGTTTGGGAGGATTAACACTGGCCATTCCCGAAATTTTTGCTGAAGCACGAAATATTAATAATTCTGGCATCAATGTCTGGGTTGGTTCACGACTTTATCGCGGACCTGATGTGCATATTGCCGACCATTTTTATTTCAACGACCATTCGGGGCAGGGTTTTGGCATTGAATTTAAAAACACCCGGTTCAGCACCATTTTCGTGGCTTCAACCGACACCACTTCCACACTTCCACCCTATTTTTATCTGAATATTGCTACCGGTACTCCCAGCCTCGCTTTGCGTCAGAAAGTGGTTTTTAATCTTGAACACGACCTGAGAATCTCAGACAATCAAATGATCACGTTTTTGGGTGAATTTCATAGAATGGCCGGAAATGAAGGAGACCTTCAGCCAACTCCTTATGAAAACGACAGTGTGATTCTCAACTACCCGACCGATTACGGGCTGGTTATCGGAGCAAGATTATCAACCGATATTGGCCCCAAAGATTCGAAACAATACAACAAACTGGCTGTAAGATATGGGATGCGTCTTGCAAATGGCGGGGATGGCGGGATGTCGAAAACTTTTTATACGTTTGGCGCGCCCAACCTCGACGAACTCAATTTCAAGGGAGCCTATTCATTGTCTGTGGTTGATGAAATTTTCATCAACCTTTCGGATAAAAATAATCTGAACGGATATTTTATTTTCACCAAAAGCAAAGGTGCTGCTGATTCAGATAACAAAGCACTGACTTATCTGGGGCAGGAAGTTTATAACCGGAAACGTGATGTGACAATCGGGTTCAGAGACACCCACATTATTAACGACAAATTTCAGTTTATCAGCGAATTGCATTATTCAAACCGAAAAGACGGGACAGAAGAACCCTATGCAATGACAAAACTTAGTTTGGCACCTGTTTTAGTACCCACCGGTGAAAAATCATCATGGGCACGTCCTCAGTTAAGATTTGTGGTTTCGATGGCTCATTATAACGAAGCGGCAAAAAACAGCCTGTATTCGCCTTATCTGAGTTATACCGGCCCCAAAGACTGGGGATATTATTTTGGAGTAAAAGCCGAATGGTGGATATGGTAATTCCGGATCAGATCAGTTATCGTTGCCTTTTTTGGTTTCGATAATTACTACTCCATTGGCACCTCTGGAGCCATAAATGGCAGCGCTTCCGTCTTTCAGAACGTTCACACTTTTAACCTGGATAGGCGGAAGCGAATTCAAAACGCTGTTGTCAACCGGTACACCGTCAAGTACAATCAGAGCAGCAGAACTGCTGTTGATGGAGTTGGTACCCCTGATGATTACTTCGCCATTTACAATCTGCACTCCGGCAAAACGCCCTCTGATCAGTTCATACATATTAGAATATTGTGAAAAATCGAGGTCTTTATTATTCAAAGTTGCCACTGCATTCAGTTTATCGGCATCACGGACATAACCATAACCTATTGCAATTTCACGGTTTTTATCACCGGGTTTCAGTTTCAGATTGATGATGGCAACTTTTACCTTTTCATCGGTTTTGAATTTAACGGTGGAAAATCCTTTGGCCGAAACTTTCAGTTGGTCTTCCAATGCACAACCAACCGAAAAATTTCCCAAAGTATCAGAATAAACAACCTGTTTGGTGCTTTTAACTTCAATATTGGCTTTTACAAGCGGAATACTGTCGAAAGTAAATACACGTCCGTGGATAATTCTGTCCTGTGCAATAGCAGCGTTGCCAATCAACAGCAACAATCCAATAGTAAGTAAGAAATTTGTTTTCATAACCGGTTGATTCTGATGTTTTTTATAACGGGTTAAATTAATCAGGCAAATCGGATTTTTACCTGCTTAAAATCACCTGTTTACTTTTTGTGTCCACCACCCTTTTTACACGGTATGGTTTTTTGTTTTGCGATTCAAAATAGGTTCGCATCTGCAGTTCAGCAATAATTCCGATGGTGATAAACTGAATACCGCCCATTACGAGCAGAATGCCCAGTAACAACAAAGGTTTTCCCCAGATATTATGCCCGAGAATTTTTTCAACCAGGAAGTAGAGGTTAATCAATACACCCAGAATCAGGGTGACAATGCCAATTGAACCAAAAAAATGCATCGGGCGTTGCAGGTACTTTTTAAAGAAAACCATGAGTATCAGATCGCTCATTACGCGGGTGGTGCGGCCAAGGTTGTATTTCGAACTTCCGAATTCGCGCGGACGGTGGTTCACATCAACCTGTGTGAGCCGGGTGGCACCTTCGAGGGCAACCAGCGCCGGAATATACCGGTGCAATTCGCCGTAAATGTGAATGCTTTTGATGGTTTCCCGGGTAAAGATTTTCAATGTACAACCTAGATCTTTCATTTTCATCCCGGTTGATTTGCGGATCATATAATTGGCAATTTTCGAAGGAACTTTGCGTAAAAACATGCCGTCTTTCCGGTTGGCCCGAACACCTGCCACCATGTCCCACTCTTCGTCTTCCATCATTTTCAGCATTTTCGGAATGTCCAATGGGTCGTTTTGTAAATCGCCGTCGATGAGTGCCACAAATTCTCCTTCTGCCTGGTCGATACCTGCCTGCAATGCCGAACTTTGGCCGTAATTTCTTTTCAGTTCGACTAACAAAAACCGGGGATCGTTAATTTTCAGGATTTCTGCCCGGGTGTTGTCGGTTGAGCCATCGTCAACATAAATTGCCTCAAAATCGATACCGGCAAGCGCCGATTTAATCTGTACAGCTAATGGCAGGATGTTGGGTTCTTCGT
>DAINOH010000161.1:0-4726 GCA_036735485.1 Draconibacterium sp.
TGGGTAGAGTCGGAGGTAAGGAAAATTCCTTTGCAGCATGTTTTGATGGAAAGAACGAAAGTTTAGCACCTGAAACCATTCATTTATCCCGGTGGTTACTTATTTTGAAAACTTTGTACAAGTAATGCCGGACAAAAAAACCATTTAAATCAAACATGGCAATGCCCCGTTTTAATCAGAAGAACAAGACAACACATTACGGCAAATATTTGCTTGAAAAAAACACTTTCGTGGGTTTTGAACTGCCCGAAAAGTATTAAAGATTCCCCGGATAATTTAGTTGAAGCCTGACAGTGTTTCAAAAATTCAGGTAATTTTGTTTTGGGTGTAATTTGAATGACAGGATGTTTGACAGAAAAATAGGTGTGGTTTTGTCGAGTTACTGAGCTTATGCAAAAAGCTGATTTATTGTGCGTTAAAAAAGAATTGGTGTTGATGTAAAAATGGTTAAGCAATGATACATTGTGTATTGACAGAAGAAGACTTTTCGACCCAACAGCTGATGAAAACCTGGCTATCACGGGGCTTTCCTGAAATTACCATAGATGCATCATTCAACGATGTCAACAGCGCAATAAAACATCTTTCAAATAAAAATACCGATCTGGTTATTGTTGACATCTCTCTGAACGGAGGTTCAGGAATTGATATTCTGAAAAAAATTAAAAATCGTGGTTTTGAAGTGATTTGCCAAACGGCTTACTCCGATTATGCCATTGAAGCATTAAATTCAGGAGCCATCCATTACCTGCTAAAACCATTCAGTGAAACACAGTTCAGGAGTGCAGTGGTAAAGGCCGTCCGGAAAATAAACAATAAAAAGAAAGTTCTTTTCATCAGCTCGGCACACGCTCAGTTTTTAAATCTTGACGACATTATGTTCATTCATTCCGACGGACCCTATTCAGTATTTCACTTTAACGACAATACCACAATCATGAGTTCGAAAAACCTCGGCTATTTTGAAGAACGCCTGCCTGAGGATACTTTCATCAGAATACATCATTCCTACATCGTAAAAATTGCTTCTATAAAAAAAGTAGAGAAAAAAACCAACCCTGTAATATTGCTAAAGGACGGGTGTACCATTATCCCGGTTTCGCAACGCAAAACGAAACTTTTTTATAGAATAATCGGATTATAACGTTACTTTCATGTCCAATTCTGTTTTAAAATGAAATTTTAAGAAATCGCCCTAAGTTTACAGCATTTCAACATAACTGATGTTATAATAATTTGATTAATATTCAATTACGCCTTTTCTTAAATCTTAGTTCATTCATTTGAAACATCCTAAAATCACCGGTTCTTTCGTAAGAACAATCACTTGTTAACAAATCCTTAACACTTATTAATATTATTGTGCTACCTGTGGATTTTACCCTTAATTAGCCTTGAAAAACAACTTAATTCATAACTCTTATGAAAAAAATGATTTACACGTTAGTGGCATTTTTACTGCCATTGTTTTACATGAATGCACAACAGGTTATCGTTACCGATGACGCATCTTACACCACTCCTGCCAGCGGCTCGGTGCTGGATGTAAAATCCACCTCAAAAGGCTTTATGCCGCCACGGGTGGCGCTTACCGGAACGACAGATGCCACAACAATTTCTTCACCATCCGCAGGTTTGATGCTTTACAATACGGCCACCGCTGGAACTTCTCCAAACAATGTTACCCCTGGTTTGTACTATAATGCAGGAACCAGTGGTTCACCAAGTTGGTCTAGGGTTCTGAATACTGACGCTACAAATGGAATGACAATCCAGGATGACGGTTCATTGATTTTTAATGGAACAGCCACTGTGTGGGATGACATTATGATCCCGGGTTTTTCAACAAAGGCAAGTACTAATAGTCCAGCTTTCGCAGTATTTCTTAATGGGGTATTTATTAATTATTTTGATGATGCTGGTTCAAACAGCGAAAATCAAGTATATTTTACTGTTCAGTTTCCTCATTCGTGGGCTCAAACAGCGATTTTTCCCCATATTCATTGGTCACCTGAATCAGATCCGGAGGGTGACGCTGTTGTAAGATGGGGATTGGAATACACCTGGGTTGAGTATAATGCTACAACTGCATTAACTTTCCCCGCCACCACAACTGTTTATGTTAATGGTGCGTGTAAATCAGGAGATCAGAAAAAGCATTTAATTGCATCTTTTGGATCAATTACTCCAACCGCAGACCAGAATGGAATATCCAGCATGATGGTTTGCCGGTTGTTCAGAAATTCAGGTGATAATGCTGATACATACAACAGCAAGAGAGCCGGATTCCTGCAATTTGATATTCATTTTGAAAAGAATACCGAAGGCAGTCGGTTAGAATTTACAAAATAACCACCCATGAAAAAACTACTTATCTTTTTAATATTGATATTTTTCGGCACGGGGGTGTTTTGCCAGGGCGTCGAGATTAAGTCGTCCGCATATGTGAAGTCGTCGGGTGCGGCCATCATCCTCATCAAGGATGGAGGCCTTATCAACAATGGCAGCTATACCAAAGGAACAGAGGATGTTATTTTTTCGGGAACGGTGGCAAAAACAATTTCAGGAAGCAGCAACACCACCCTGAATAACCTATCGATTACCAATACCGGCGGCATCACCACGCAACTTGGACTGCTCACCACAAACCAGATAATTATTGCCTCAGGCAGCAAACTAACCATAGCTGCAGCCAAAGCTGTTACAGCCACAGGAAACACTTCGCTGGGTTCGGCGCAATGCCTGGTGCTAAAATCAGATGCCACCGGAACCGCCTCGTTTATCGATAACGGAACCATTGGCGGAAGCGGAACCGCTTTAGCTGAACGTTACCTAACGAAATATGACGAAGTTCCGGATTTCAAATTTCATTTTATCTCGTCACCTGTTGGAAATGCACAGTCCATCGCTACCGAATTTATTGATTTATCCAGTGAGTTAATCACGGACTTTTACAAATGGGATGAACCTGCCAACAATTGGATAAGTTACCGTAAGGGCGACTATACTACCGAAGATTATCATGTACTTAATCCTGATTTCGGCGATGATGGAAAATTCGTTTCCGGCAAAGGTTACATGGTGGCTTACCCGGCTGATGTTACCAAAAATTTCGTTGGCGTACCTGTTACAGGAACTGTTAATGTAAACTGTACCAATACAAGTAATGGTGGTTGGAATCTCATTGGAAATCCTTACGCTTCATCGGTTGACTGGGATTATTTAAAAAATAATGGTTTGTTGGGTGATGGTATGGACAATGCCCTCTATTATTACGACAATGCTGCCCAGGGTTACAAATATTACATTCCATTAACGGGTGGTTTATCAGGAGGGACAAAAGATATACCCCCAATGCAGGGCATCATGGTACATGCCAAGACAAGTGGCACTAAAACAGTTTCGTTTACTCAAAATACACGGTCACATTCAGGGCTCGGTACTTTCTGGAAAGATGCCCCGCTAACGACCAACATCCTGGATTTGAAAGTAGAAGGTAACAATATGAAAGACTACGCCCGTGTTTGTTTTTATGAAGAAGCTACCGAAGAATTTGATGGCGATTTTGATGCCTTCAAGCTTTTCAGCTACACCGAAACAATTCCAGAAATTTACGCTGTATCATCTGATCTCAAATCGCTGGCTATCAACACCCTGCCGATGGAAATGTTGGATGGGGGTTTGGTGCCTGTCGGTTTCAGCATTGGTACCCCGGGCAACTATACACTTGCTGCTGAAGGAATAAATACCTTTGCCGCAAATACTTACATTATCCTTGAGGATAAAGTTACCGGTGCCTTCCAGACATTGAATGATAATCCTGTTTACGCATTTTCCGCATCCTTACAAGACATCACCGACCGCTTTGTGCTTCATTTTAAAGATGCAACTTCAGTTTCAGAACCAGGAAAACCAGCAAAAATCAATGCCTGGTATCAGGCTGGCAGCCTGGCTGTAAGAACCAGTGAAGGCATAACCAACGTTGGTATTTTTAATATTCAGGGGCAGAACCTACAGAGTTATCAGCTACACGGGATTGGTCTTCAAAACATTCCGATAAATTTGCCTACCGGTGTCTATTTTGCCCGTTTCATAAACGAAGGCAGGATACAGACTGTGAAAATAATGATTCAGTAAAACACAAAAAAGCCATATTTCATGAAAAATGTATTTAAAACACTCATGCTGTCAATAGTCATTGGCAGTTCAGTTTTTGCACAAGACCCTCCACCTCCCCCTCCAGGAGGCGGTCATGGCGGTGGAGGCGCCTTACCTCCCGGAGGTGGAGCTACCATCGGCGAAGGCATTTTCATACTGATGGCTCTTGGCGCTGCATGGAGCGGGAAAAAAGTGTATGATGCAAGGAAGCGGCTTGCAGAATGAAACATCAAATAATTGATTTACAATGAAATCAAAAACCCGTACTAGTTAGGTACGGGTTTTTTTGTGCCGACAATCGAAAGGTCAGTTTATTCATTTCTGCTGATAAAAGGATCAAAAATTTGGAGATTCAACTTAACGTACCATCACCGAAGTCATTGTAAGTGAACCTGCTACCGGTTTGTCATTGAAAAATCCTGTGGTTTCATTTTTTTCCTGTAAGGCCAGCACGTAAAGCAGCGGCAGGAAATGTTCAGGGGTTGGCACTGCAAGATTCACGGCCTTTCCCAGGGTTTTGTATTTCATCAGCGATTGATGGTCACGGTTCATGATGGCTGATTTCATT
>DAINOH010000162.1:0-4706 GCA_036735485.1 Draconibacterium sp.
CGGAACTTGAAACATTAAACTAATAATTATGGACAGACGAAATTTTATTCAGAATACAACAGTGGGAACAGCCGGAATGTTAACGGCTTTTTCTTTCCCTGTTTTTGGCAGGAATCAGCAACAGAAACTGAAAATCGGACTTATCGGCGCTGGCTGGTACGGAATGGTAATTACAAAAGCGGCACTTGAAACCGGCGATGTGGAAGTTGTTGCGGTTTGCGACGTGGATTCGGAGCACCTGAATAACAGTGCAACTGAAATTGAAAAACTACAGGGAACACGCCCCGTTGTTTTTGCCGATTATCGTGAGTT
The DNA here is from genome assembly GCA_036735485.1 of Draconibacterium sp. GTDB lineage: Bacteria > Bacteroidota > Bacteroidia > Bacteroidales > Prolixibacteraceae > Draconibacterium. Next base: position 313 of record DAINOH010000162.1, read on the forward strand.
GCTGGATGTAAAGGGCTTGCAGGCAGTTTTTATTGGCACTCCGCCACAGTGGCATGCATTGCAGTTTATTGCCGCCTGCGAAAAAGGATTGCACATTTATTGCGAAAAGCCGCTTTCTTACGACGTGGAAGAGGGAAAAGCAATGATGGCGGCTGCTAAAAAAGCCGGAAATATTGTACAAATCGGGTTTCAGCGGCGCCAGAGTAATGCTTTTAAAAAGGCGAAAGAACTGATTCAAACTGGAACACTTGGGAAAGTATATGAAATAGGTGTACAAATTCATTATAACCCGGTTCTTGCCGATACAACCATACAAAATCCTCCGGCTTCACTCGATTGGGAAACCTGGTGCGGACCTGCGCCGAAACTCGATTACCGGCCCAACATCGGTCACAAAGCCTGGCGGCTGGAGAAAGAATACGGGAACGGTCACCTAGTTGACTGGGGAATTCATAACATCGACGCTGTTAGAAAAATCATGGATTTTGGAATGCCAAATTCGTTTTATACAACGGGAGGTATGAATGTACTGGATGGAAAAATTACTACGCCGGATACACTCAGAGCGGTTATGAATTTTGAACAATGTCCGGTGATTTGGCAGCACAGACTCTGGGGAACAGGCGATTTGAATACACAATTTAATAACGGCATTTTCTTTTATGGCGAAAATGCAACGCTTTTTGCTTCTGACAATAAACTTGTGCTGACAAAAAATGGCAGAAATCCGCAGGAAGTGACGGATATTCCCTCTCCGAAAATGCAGGAAAATCATGTGGCAGGTTTTGTAAATGCTGTAAAAACCGGAAACAGAAATCTGTTGAGTTGTCTGCCCGAAGATGCCTTTCTTTCAACCGCCACAGTTCAATTGGCCATGATTTCGTATTACACCGGCAGTGTGGTAAAATGGGATGCAAAGAAAGAAACGATAGTGGATAACGAAGCCGCCTTAAAACTTTTAGCACGTCCGTACAGAAAAGGATATAGCAGGCCAAAGTCGTAAGTATTATTAATAGAGCGAAACGGGAATTAGTTTGATGACAGCCATTCCTGTTTGTTTTTTGTCATGTTTTGATTGATTTTTCAGTCAAAAAATCAGAAAAACTGATTCGGCGTAATTTTTGACCCGGAGACTTGTCGTATATTTTACAGAAAAGAATTTTATGACTGACAGGGAAATCAATAACAGGCATCAGGAAATTTGTACAAGTCTTGCCGGACGAAAACTGAAAACAGCATTCGACCAGATTGAAAAAATGATCGGTGATTACGGGTTGCTTGTTTATCGTGACGAATGGCAAAACCTGGAACAAACTTATCATTACATGCTGCAATATACCGTGGAAGGAATCCAGGACCCTGAAAGACAGAAAATTTACAGAAAACTGGTTGTCTCGGCATTTGAACTGGCCGACAAACTTTACGATTCAGTAAAGTTAAAATACTCTTCGTCAGTTGAATACGAAATGAAAAGAACGCAGCAGCTTCTTTCGCCGCTGGTTTTGAAAGGATTAACCGAATCACTGGAAGATTATTACCTGCAACAGGAGTTGATGAACCTGGTCAGCGACGTGAGTGTTAAAACCGAAACAAAGCTTGAAAATGCGCTCGAACATCAGAAAAAAATCAAACAGGTTTTCAACCATTTATGGATTGCAAACGAACTGAACGATGAGGAAACTGATTTTCTGAAACAGTTTTTTGAGTCGCCATACATCAACCTGAATTATAAATCGCTGGTTGTTTCCGGAGTAATTCTCAGTTTACTCCGGTATTTCGACGAACAGAAGTTTGCTGTTTTGTTTGATATTTACAAATTGCCCGATGCCGAGCTGAATCAAAGAGCGCTGGTGGGATTATTGATTGCCTCTCACAAATACGACAGCCGGCTTACTTTTTACAGCCAGATTACCTCGCGGCTGGAGATTTTGAACGAAGATCCCGGGTTTAAAAGAAACGTGGAGCAGATTATTATTCAACTGATCAGAAGCCGCGAAACCGAAAAAATTCAGAAGAAAATCAAGGATGAAATTATACCTGAAATGATCAAAATCAGTCCGAATCTGAAAGATAAAATCAACCTCGAAGGATTGATGGGAAGCGGCGATGAAGATGACAAAAATCCTGACTGGCAGGAAATTTTTAAGGATTCGCCGGGGTTGATGGATAAAATGGAAGAGTTTTCGGAGTTGCAGATGGAAGGCGCCGATGTTTTTATGGGGTCGTTTGCGATGCTGAAAATGTTTCCCTATTTCAGCGAAAATGCCAACTGGTTTATGCCGTTTTTTATCGCCAATCCGCAAATCGATAAATTTGCCAATGTCAGCAACGAGGTAAATCTGAATTTTCTGAATGTAATTGAAAGTGCTCCGATGCTTTGTAATTCAGATAAATACTCGTTTTGTTTCAGTATTGAAAACCTGCCGGTTGAAAACCGCGAATTTCTGGCGCAGGGAATGAATGCCGAAATAAACCAGTTAATCGAAATTCAAAAAGACGAGGAATTCACAAATCCCGGTAAACTGAAAAGTATTGTCTCGAACCAGTTTATTCAGGATTTGTATAGGTTTTATAAACTTCATCCGCGCAAAAACGATTTTGAGGATATTTTTACCTGGCGTTTCGATTTTCATAACCAGCTTGTGCTTGGTAACTTGCTGAAAGAGGATGATAAAGTGCTGAGAAACATTGCCGAGTATTATTTCAGGAAAAGCTATTTTACCGAGGCTGCCGAGATATTTTCGTATTTACTGGATGTTGAGAAAGATGGCGAATTATACCAGAAACTGGGTTATTGTAAACAGAAAAACGGCGACTTTGCAAAGGCACTTGAAGCATACCGGAAAGCTGAACTTTTCGACCTGAACAAACGATGGCTTTTTAACAAAATAGCACTTTGCTACCGCAATCTCAAAAAACCGCGAAAAGCGCTTGAGTATTACCTCGAAGTGGAGAAACTGGATGAAGAAAACCTGAATACGGAATTGAATATTGGGCACTGTTACCTTGAACTGGGTGAGTATGAAGAGGCTTTGAAATACTATTTTAAAGTGGAATACCTGGCCCCTGATAACAAAAAAGTCTGGCGTCCGCTGGGCTGGTGTTCGTTTGTTACCGGAAAAAAGGAGCAGGCAGAAAAATATTTCAGCAAAATAATTAACGACGAACCTGGTAAACACGACCTGATGAACATGGGGCATGTTCAGTGGTGCCTGGGAAACCGCAAAACGGCACTCGATTTTTATAAGCAGTCGATCTCACCTTCTTTCTTCTCTGAAACTGAATTTTTTGAGGTTTTTAACGAAGATGCCCGCTACCTGCTTGAACAGGGTGTTGACAAAGATGATGTGCCGATTATGCTGGATCAGTTGCGTTATTTTGTGGAAGAATAATAGTATTGCAACCAGGTTTAGGTGCTGTAAATCAATAATTTTTGTTTTTCATTTTCATTTTAAGTTGTAACTTGTATTGTTTAAAAGCTATTGTCAACTTAAATTGAACCTGTATGAAAAAATCATTGATGTTTTACTTATTACTGATTATTTCAGGTAATTCAGCAATCTGCCAAGATTTACCAAAGAACTCTTTGGGTATTTCGCTGGGTGTTACTCCTTCTATAAATGACATGTATTTTGGAGAGCCATGGGATTTTTATCCGAACAGGGAAATCAGCCCAGTGTATAATGTTTTTTATATGCACCGTTTAATCACATTTGTCAGGGCAGGTATTTATGCTGAACATGAAAAGGTAAGGTTTTCTGACCAGTCTGGCGCCAATTTGCACAGTTTCAGAAGAAACAATATCGGATTGATTGTCATTGCGCATTTCCCTGAAAAACCTTTTCATCTGCAGCTTGGCGGATATTTGGGTTATGGTTATCTGAGAGCTGATAACTGGACAGATTTATACGGTTTTGATGCTGGTGGTTTATTCGGTCCTGCATTTGAAAAAAATAAATTGGGTATTGCATTGCATATTCAAAGTGGTTATGGCGGATACAAATCTGATGGAACGCCTGAAGAGGTTAAACTCTATAATCCAAGATTATTGTTGAAAGGTTATCTGAGGTTTTAGGAACATTGTTTTAATGAGAAAATATTCCTGTTAAAATTCAGTTTATTGGTTTGTGATTATTGTTAGTGCATTAAATTACCTTTGCAAAAACAATTGTTATGATCCGTTTTCTGGAAGATTTTTCGCTGAAACACTATAATACGTTTGGTTTTGATGTGAATGCAAAGTTTTGTTTTGCATTCACCGAACTGGCCGATTTACATACTTTTTTGCATTCGAATCAGAGCTGGAAAGAAGAAAAACTACTGATTTTAGGGCAGGGTAGTAATATTCTTTTTACAGGCGATTTCAACGGACTGGTGATTCAGCCGCAGGTTCC
>DAINOH010000163.1:0-4686 GCA_036735485.1 Draconibacterium sp.
CAAACAAAACACTCAATCCCGGCTCCCCCGATTTTAAATGGGAAGATGCAGGTTTTCTGGGAATTTGGTCGTACCAGCCCGGACTGGCGCTGAATGCCATTGACCCGTCGCTGATGAGAGGACACGACGGTAAAATCTGGATGGTTTACGGTTCGTTTAACGAACAGGGAATTGTGGTTACTGAAATTGATTCGGTTTCAGGTAAACCTAAAACCACTGCCGGAAATCTTCCGGGCACCAGCATTGCCAACTCGTGGACTGGCCCGCAAAGTTACAATTACGGAGAGGGAGAAGGCGCTTCGATGATATACAGGAATGGATACTACTTTCTGTTCTACAACAAAGGAGGGTGCTGTGCCGGAATTGCCAGTACCTATTACATGGTGATGGGAAGGTCGGCAAGTCCGAAAGGCCCGTTCCTGGATAAATCAGGAAAATCTTTGCGGTTAACCGGGCAGCCCAGCGGCGGAACTGTTGTGTTAAAACACGACAACAGCCGGGGTACCAACGACCGGTATTTCGGGCCCGGGCATTTTGGTTTATTCAGTGAAAATGGAGTTGATTATGTAACTTTTCATTATTACGACCCTAACGGATTTTATCCGAATCCGACGGTAAATAACCAGGGAGGGCCAACGCTCGGCCTGGCAAAACTGGTTTGGGGAACAGATGGCTGGCCATCCATTTTCTTTGATTTTGTAAATGAGGGTGTTTACCAGATTGAAAATATATACAGCAAAAAAGCTGCTGACGCGTTTAACCATATTATTGCCGATAGTGCATCGATTTTTCAGTACACTTCAGATACAACCCTGCAAACCCAAAAATGGATTTTCAAGACATTGGGAAACGGTGAGTATTCCATTTCAAATTATACCAGTCCTGAAATGTTTATTGAAGCAGGTGGCACCGACAACACACCTGCCTTATTAATAACTTCGGAATATGAAGGTGCGATTAATCAGCGATTCAGGACAGTGACTTCACCCGCGGGAAAAACAATAATCTACCCTTCGACAAAAGATTTTGGCTGGGGACTCACAACACCCACCGGCAGCGATGTTAAGATTTCGCTCAGAGCTTTAACTGCACAGGATTATCTGCGCTGGAACCTGATTCCTTTTCATGAATCGCTTTTGGTTTCCGAAACCAAATTAACGGTTGACCATTCTGCCGGAACCGACAGTAGTATTTTTGTGAAAAGTAATGGTTTGTGGCGTACTTCGGTTTTATATGAATCGTGGTTAAACGTCGAATCAATCGGAAACGGGAATGGGTTGCTGAAAATATCATTCAGCGAAAACTCAGGCACAAACGACAGGAAAAACCGGGTTTATGTTACATCGAATGGTGGAATTTCAGAAATCATTAACATCACCCAACTTGGCAAACCCACTGCCATTGATGATTTAAACGATGATAATCAATTGGCAATTTTCCCAAATCCGGTAAATCAGGAACTGTTTTTAGAAAGCAGCAAAAACGGAACGCTGACTGTTTACAACCAAACCGGGCAGAAAGTGAGCGAATTCAACCTGTCGGCAGGAAAAAACAAGCTGAATGTTGGCAACCTGCACCCGGGTATTTACGTTTTGCTGATTGTTGCTGATAATAAAACCGTTGTTAGGAAAATCCTTAAAAATTAAATGAAATCAGCCATTTAATAAATACAATCAAAGATGAGGCTAAAGCCCTGCAATGCAGTAATTTACCAATACCGTCAGCTACCCGCCTGCCGGACGGGCAGGAAGCAGACGGAAATAAAATCCATCCCAACTGAATTTAATTGTGAAATTTCCGTTCACTTTACAGTCTGTGTGAAAATACAAAATTGACTAACCCTGGCATTTATGCCAGGGATTAGGCACCTACCGCACCCCGGGCTTTAGCCCTTAATATCAATAAGTTGGACTAAAGTCTATTTGTGTTGATTTTCTCAATCTCTGGCATAAATGCCGGAGTTAGTCAGAAGAAACTCGCTTTCACACAGCCAGCTTTGTGAACGGATTCAAGAATATTATTCGCTGTCTGGTTTTAACCACATTCAGAAATAGCGTGTTATTTTAAACTAAAACCCGATTTAAATAACCAAATGGAAATCCTCAAAACCGGGCACCCCAAAATCCTACTTTTTCAGGTACCAGTTATTTTCATCCATTAGTTTTGAGCGGATTGCCTGTTCGTTTCCGGTATGTTTTGCCGCAACCTTATCGGCCAGGAATGCCGGATTGTTTCGCCGGATTGCAATTCTCATCAAATCATGAAACCGGCTGCCTTCAAATGCAGTTTCCAGCGCCAGCTCCTCAATGATTTTATCTTCAACATAAAGAATGGAATCTTCTTTTGTTGGCATTGCAGGAATTACATAATCGGTTGCCCTGTCCATATTTCCGCAGCCACGCGAATGCACACCAATATTATCATCAAAAGCAATATTGCTGAAATTGACATAATCAATAAAAGTGCCTGTTGAATCGGTGTAAACGCTGTATTTTTCGTGGCGTGGCACGATGGTGTCAACAGCCAGCGCATCGGCATTCATTCCGTGTTTCAACACAGCAAAAGCCAGGTTGGGTTTTCCGGCACGGTTAACAGCCTCGGCATATCTCAAATAAAGCGTGGCAACCCGGTAAACCATCACCGCTTTCGAAACTTCTGCTTCGTTCCACATCAGAAAATATTTCAAAATACCATCACTTGCGCTGAACGAGATATTTGGCGTTGACTGATTTACATACGAACCGGCAGGTCCGCGCAGATCGCCCGGTATTGTTGCATTTTCGTTGTGGTAATAAGTTTGGGCTGCCCAATAATCTATTGAAACCTGCGAAGGCATTATCTCATAGTTTTCAATCGTCATTTTATACAATTCATCTTCTTCTCCCAGTTCTGTCGAACCGGCAATTAAAGTAATCTGCTCGCTGGTTGTAAGCTCAAAAATATCAAGGTAATTCTGGTCGAACATATCCCTTTCCACAAAAACGCCGTTATCCACGGTCCAGGTTGAGCTGTACCTGTCGTCAATCACGTAGCGATTTTCTTCAATGAGCGAATAATATTCGCGGGCAGCTTTTTCAAATTGACCGCTCCACATGTACAGATCGCCAAGCAGCAGCGGTATCGGGAAAAACAGTTTTGCGCTGTTCATATCCACTCCAAGTGAGATTGCGCCAGGCGTTTCCACGTTTTTCACGGGTTCAAGTTCCTGAATTAAAAGCGGCACAAGTTCGTTAATTGAGTACTCCGGGAACTGTTTTTGTGCTGCCTGAACTGTTAAAAGCGCTTCGGTGTAATACTTTGCTTTTCCGTAATTCATGGCAAGCTGCATGTAGGTCCAGGCGCGGATTGCCTTGGCTGCCGCATATTCTTTTAAAAGCGATTTTTCGCCACCCGATACCAAAACTGTATCAATGTTGTTGATGAGATAATTGCAATGATTAATTACCGAATAGTAATCTTCAATCGCATTGTACGGGTTTTCGGAAGTGATTTCAAGATTATTGATTTCCCTTAATTCGGGCCCGGCATTTTCGGTAACATCCATCAGGTCGGCCCTGAGCTCGCCCAATACTACATATCGGTCGGCTATTTTCTGAAGCTTTGTAAAAATGCCAATCATCGAATATATTGAGTCGTTTGGAGAATCGATTTTATGATTCTCCGGAAACATGTTACGTTCAGAGTTTACATCAAGCATCGAATCGCAACTGCTTGCCATCACTGCCAGAACGATTAGTCCGGATAATATTTGATTGATTTTCTTCATCTTCTTTTTCTTTAAAACAATTCCTGGTTTTGTTTCATTTCGACAATTTCAGCCAACCGGTTACAGGTTCATTTTTATTCCGATAAAATAACTTCGGGTGAGAGGCAGCATTCCGGCGTCAATTCCCTGGTACAGAACTTCATTGTTCACCGAAACTTCCGGGTCGCGACCCAGGTAATTGGTAAATGTGAAAAGGTTATTTCCCGACACCCAGATTTTAAGCCCGTCTATCACCGAATTTTTCATCGGGATGTTGTATGCAAGCGACAAAGTTTTGAAACGCAGGTACGAACCATCTTCAATCCAGCGATCGGAGAAACGCGAATTTCCCATTGGATCCATATAAGTTACTTTGGGCTGAATGGTTTCCTGACCCTCGTAAAACCAGCGGTTCAGCATGGCTGTTGTTTGGTTTGTAAATAAACTCCCCGATTCGAGATTGGCACGCAAAGCATTGTAAATATCGTTTCCGTACGAATAGGTAAAAAGCATATCCAGCGTAAAATTTCCGATATCGATTTTGCTGTTGAAAGAGCCAAAAAAGTCGGGGTTCGGGTTACCAATCACCTGCCGGTCTTTTTCATTAATGATGTTGTTATTGTCCAAATCCTCAAAATGAACATCACCGGCATTGAATGACTGAACGACTCCGTCTTTGTCAATAAGATTCAGGTTTGCAGCACTGGCAGCATCTTCGCTGGTAAAAACGCCCAGTGTTTTGTATCCGTAAAACACCCCGGCTGAATTTCCAACCGAAGTAAGAATGTAGGCGCCATACAACGAGGTAATAAATTCACCTTCATCGGGTAACGATTCGATTGTGTTTTTGTAATGACCAATGCTTCCACCCAGTTCCCATTTAAATCCGGCGAGATTCAACAGTTTCAACCCGGCAGATATCTCAAAACCTTTGTTCGACA
>DAINOH010000164.1:0-4485 GCA_036735485.1 Draconibacterium sp.
TCCTTTTTATCAATGTTTAAATCAGCAATATATACATGGCTCGGAAATTGAATTCTAATCAAGTTTGCATAAACAGGCTCGGTTCTATTAAAATATTCGTTTTGCTTTTTTTCTATTTCAGTTTTTAAAGCATGTTCTAATTCTTTTTCCAATTCAAAAGCATCATTCACTGTTTTTCGGAAGTAGTTTGGTTCTACACGTCCTTCAAATTCCTTTTGTAATGGTTCTTTTTGATAAGTTGTATTGATTACTAATACAGGTATATTTTTACTTCTTGCGGTTTGATATTCCAATTCAGTTATGGATTCCTTGCCTTCAGGTTGCCAACCGTAGCGACCGCCTAAAATCAGCACATAAATATCCGATTCCATCACTTTGCTAAGACACGCAGTAAGCGAATCGGTGCTTTGAGCTTCCATTGTCTTTTCAGACATTACCGGAAAACCGCCAACCTTATTCACGGCGTTGAATGTAGCAGTTCTTTCGTTTGTTAAATCGAAAACTGTGCTACTGATGAATATTTTAGGCTGAGAGATGAACATTTTTTTCTTATTTCATGAGTTAAATTTTTCTGCTAATCATACAAAACCATAAATTTCTCCGAAGGTTTTTACTCTTTTCCATTCGATTTTTTTGGTTCGGCAGCCGGTTAAAATTGATTGACATAAAAATATATATTTTCAGCGGAATAAAACAAGCGGCAGAATGTTAAAAATGAGGGAATTATTAACAGGGGAGGAGGGTGGTTGTCGTGGTTGTCATCGTTGTCTGGTTGTCATTGTTGCGGGTTACGTGTTTCGAGTTATAGGTTGCCGTGGTTGTTGTGGTTGTCGTGGTTGTTGTGGTTGTTGTGGTTGTCTGGTTGTCGTTGTTGCGGGTTATTTGTTTCGAGTTATAGGTTGTCATTGTTATCAGGTTATCATCAACGATTTGAGTTTTTGATGCAAAACCAGCGTAACGACGAAGATTCCTGCATTCAGAATCAAAGTAATCCAGGCAAAAGGATTATCAGGCATACAAACTACAGAGAGGATTCCGTTAAAAAACAGAAAAATGCCGATAATCAGTAAGCTGAGTGTAGTCGAAGGGAGTTTTTTCACAGATTTTAGGAGTGTAAGTAAAAGTATTCCACTCAGAATAAGTGATGTTCCGCAGATTAAACTCATATAAATAACTGCCTGAAGCGCGCCGGGGTTTAAACAGGTTAAGTCGTCCTGTATCAGCGGGCTGAATGTGGCTGTGTCGTGCACAATTCCCAGCATTATAATTGTGGAGGCTAAGATTTTTCCAGTCAACATAATTTTTTCAATTTTCATTTTTAAGATTTTTCAGACGTGATTTAATCATCGCTTTGTGAAATGGTTTTACCGGCCCAAAATACAGCCGTCCCAGTGTATTGTTAAAGTGCACAATGGTGGTTAAACAAACCTGTGTAAGTCCGTCAATGCTTTCAATCATTACCGAAGTCCTGAAATTCAGGTGTTTGTCATCTTCGGCCATTACAATTTCCAGATCATTTCTGTCGGTCACCGGAAAAAGAACGGCTCTGCTGCCAACGGGGTAAAATGGTGCCGATGTTGCTGTATTGTCACCGGTTTTTAGCCCCAGTCGTTTTGCAATAAAATTCCGCAACGTGAACAATTTCTTTATAGCTGGCGGAAGTGAGAAAATCTTTGTGGTTATGGCGTCAACTGTTTCGCCTGTTGAAATCAAAGTGCTATAACTATCGCAGTAATGTATCTTTCTGAAGTTTTTCGAAATGATTGATTTTTCGGGAATCTGGCTTGTTGCAACTACCGTGTTCATTGTGTTTCTGATAAAAATGAATTCTGATGGCAATATTAAAATCAAGTAACTTTCGTACAAAATTGCTTTGAATGAACGGCTGAAATCGGAGTTTGAACAGCGTTTACAGGCAATTGAACAATTGGCAGATGGCTGACTACCCCAACCCGGGGCTATTATAATCTGACTCGTACCGGGTCGGGCCGGCAACCGGGTGCCTGATTCCGGAAGCCAGATTTTTAATTTTAGATAATTGATGATTGATTCCGGATATATTTTATCTGAAACCTTTTACCTGTAAGTCGCGCGTGCCAATCCGTTCATTAAATTTATTATTTTGTGCGCATATTTTGTTGTCCGGTAAAAACGGTTCATCGCGCTGGTTGATACCTTTACAAAGGATGGCTGAAAATTATTGAAGTAAAACACTAAATAACTGACATGATATGAAGAACCTGAAATTAAACCTGAGAAATTGGTTTGTAATTTTTGCGGCAGCAGCGCTGTTTGTGTTGCCGGCAAAACAATCGCTGGGGCAAGCGGCTCCGGCAACCAAGTACACCCACCGTTTGGCGGGCAATCCGTACCTGCCGTTGTGGGAACACCTTCCCGACGGTGAACCGCGAGTTTTTGAAGACCCCGACAATCCGGGAAAATATCGGATTTACATCATCGGTTCACACGATGTTCGGGTAAACAGCTATTGCGGCCCCGATATCAGAATGTGGTCGGCGCCGGTGGAAGACCTCACCAGCTGGCGCGACGACGGCCCTATTTTTACGTACCCCATCGAAAACCAGTGGGATGTGATGTACGCCCCCGACCTGGTGGAAATTAAAGGAAAAGACGGCAAAAAAATATATTACCTGTACCCGCACAGTCGTGGCCGCAACCGCGAGGCGATGGTGGCAAAAGGCACCCGCCCCGACGGTCCGTTTACTCCTGTAAACATGACTGAAGACGGCACAAAAACAGTTCCCGGCAGCATCATGGGTTTCGACCCGTCGGTTTATATCGATAACATCACCGATCCGAAAGACCCGGATTTTGCCATCGGATTCAGAGCCTATGGTTTCTGGGGATTTCAGCGCTCGTCAGCCGGTCAGTTGGACCAGAATACGATGTATTCGCTGCGTCCGGGAACAGAAGCGATTCCTTATTTTATTCCGGCCAGTTCGCGGTACGGTGTTGTCCGCGACCCGCAGGGAACCACCTATCCGGCGCTGTTTCCCGGCGAAGACCTGGGTTCATTTAACTTTTTCGAAGCGGCTTCCATTCGTCGCATCGGCAACAAATATGTGTGGGTGTACAGCGGCTATTCCGGTCCTGAATACGGACTGGGAAGCACCAACTCGGCTTTGCGTTATGCTTACGGCGACTCGCCACTGGGCCCGTGGAAAAGCGGCGGCGTTCTGGTCGATTCCCGCGGACCGGTGCTGAACGAAGACGGAACTGCTTTGCAGACCGGCTATTCGGGACACAATACCCACGGCAGTTTGCAGCAAATCAACGACCAGTGGTATGTTTTTTATCACCGTGCCCCCCGGGGTTTTGGATATGCACGCCAGGCAACGGTTGCACCGGTTACGATAAAATGGGATGAAAAACCGGTGGCCGATGGCGGAAAAGTGGTCATCAGGGGCTACGACCCGTATTCGGCTGACAATACCTGGACTGCAAAAGATAGTCAGGGAAAAGAGTACACGGGTGCTGAAGTGACTTCGGAAGGTTTCCACATTTATGGCCTCGACCCGTACCAATATTATTCGGCCGGTTACGCCTGTTATTTGACGAACACCGGCAGTCAGCAGGATTCGTGGGACATCTGGGATAACAACATGCCGGTTACCGGTGTGAAAAACGGACACATTATCGGGTATAAATATTTTGGTTTCGGCGGGCTCGCTAAAGACACAAAAGGACTGAAAGCTTTTGAAGGCGTGAAACGCGGAAATAAAACGGCTTTTAACCTGTTTCTTACACCAAAAACTACAGCGGCTTTTAAGGTAAACGTTTGGCTGGATGGCCCGTGGGACAACGCCACCTGGAAAGGTAAAAAAATCGGTGTAATCGAAATTCCCGCCAATGCTGCGCAGGAAGTTACCAAATTCACCCTCGATGTTTCGGCAGTGGTTGACAAGCTGGATAAAAAACATGCAGTTTACCTGGTTGCCGAAGGCAGCGACACCGAAGCGCTTTTTGATTTGACTGGTCTTGGTTTCAGCTCGGCCAAAAAAGAACTTGTTCGTCCGGTTGCCCCGGTTGTTAGTATCAGTGTAAACGGTGAAGCAATTGCAGTTCCGGCTACCCCTGTGCGCTCGACCAACGCCAACGGCATTGTGGGTTACGATATTTACGAAACGAAATATGTTGTTCCGGCCAGCACAACTGCAACACCGGTTGTAACCGCTTCAGCCAGCGATGCGGCAGTAAAAATCGCCATCACACAGGCGGATTCAAAAACCGGAACCGCCGTTGTAAAATGTGATTATAACGGAGTGGTAAAAACCTATAAGGTTGTGTTAGCGGCAGAATAGTTTTTATTCGTTCTGAAACAGAAAATGCAGGGTACGATTTTATGTGTCCTGCACTTTTTTTACAGATACTAGATACTGGTGGCTGGCAACTAGTTGCTTGCTTCTGGCTGACAATCCCTAAATAAGGTTGACAGTTTTTACTAATTATTGACTTTCATTTTTA
>DAINOH010000165.1:0-4479 GCA_036735485.1 Draconibacterium sp.
TAGGCAACGGTCTGCAAAACCGTCTACAGCGGTTCGAATCCGCTTGGTACCTCAATGAAGGTTTTAAGGTTGAAAACAAATTTTTCAATCTTTTCACTTTCAACGAATTAGCGGTTCTTTAGTTTAACGGTTGAAACTCAAAATTTCATTATTTGCGCAAAAAGTTAGGGAAATATTTAGTAAGTAACTTTTGACAAATAATGATAAACTCAAAACTTTATTTTCGCACATCTGTAAAAACAAAAAGATGTGAACACCCTGTTTATTTAAGAATAAACCAGGGCAAAAAGGTAACTGAAATGTCGATGAATGTTTTCACCAGGCCAGACTGTTGGAACCATGACCGTTTAAGGATAACATCAAAAGACCCACTGCACACCCGGAAAAATACAATCCTGAATCATTACGAATTAAAAGCAGCAAAGATCAACGAGCAGGCTATGCTGCACAATCGCAAAATTTCATTAAGTGAGTTTATTCTATTAATGAAAGATTCAGCCTGGGGCAGTGAATCATTGTTTGATTATGCCAATAAAATCATTCAGCACAAAACCGGGATCAGTCAGCCGGGATCAATAAAGGTAATGAAAGACCAGGTTAACAAGCTGCGTTCATTCAGGAATGAAATAAAGCTGCATGATGTTGACCTGGGGTTTATCCTGGCTTATGAAAAGTTTCTGAAGGTGGAGCGCAAGAACAACGATAACACCGTAATCAAAAGCATGAAGTTTTTAAACCAGGTAACCTTACACGCTTTTAAAAATGGGTTGCTCGAAAAGAATCCTTTTGTAAATTACACCATCGGAAGGATTGAAGGAAAACGGGAACATCTGACAGAAACGGAAGTTAACAAGCTGGTGGAACTATACAACGGCAATACCTTGAAATGGAATAAACAGAATGTTCTGCGCTACTTTCTTTTTTCGTGTTTTACCGGGTTGGCTTATGCTGACATCAAAGGGCTGCAAAAAAAGCACATCACCCGAATTGACAATAAAGGCACCAGCAAAGAAGTAATCAAATTTGAGAGGCAAAAAACAGGTTCCCTGGTGCTGGTTCCTTTGCTCCCTGAAGCAAAAACCTACATACCTGAAAATCTTTATTATGACGGGCAAAAGGTTTTCAGGGTGTTCACAGATCAGCCAACAAACCGGTATTTGAAAGAAATAATGTTGCTGGCCGGGATCAGCAAACGGATTTCTTTTCATTGCGGGCGGCACACCTTCGCCACAATCTGCAAAACCAAAGGCATCAACTATGATATTATTGCCCGGTACCTGGGGCACCAGGATAAAAAGACTACTGAAATTTATGCAAAGTATGAAACGGAATTGCTTTTAAAAGAAATGGAGAAGTGGGAGCGCTCAGGCATATAACGTGAAAAATTTTTTTCTGTAATTACGCTTTTTCCACAGGGCGGCACGGGCAATGGATTGGAAGATTTTACCCTAACTTCCATTTTACCCCCCTTTCAATTAAAAGAAAAACAGGTACTTAAAAAAAAGTACCTGTTAAAAACGGTGGAAAACGAAAATGAAAAAAATCAGTTTGTAATTTCCTGAAAATCGGATTCCCGGAAAACGTGCGAACGGATCACTTTTTGAGTGTTTAACCATTCAGCGGTGACGCTGAAATAAGGCTCAAACTCTTCTTTGTTTATTTGAAATGTGACTGGATTTTCCCATTGAGCGGGTTCACGAAGTTTAACATCAATTATAACCATCGGCGTTGATTTTTCCGGATCGCTTTTGTGAAAAACAACATCGCCAAATTTAAACTTTGCTTCCATAGGTTTTTAGGATTTTGTTAAGATTTTCAAATTGTTCACGGGCGGCCTTATTAAGCATCCAGTTTTGGGGTGAAGTTCTTTCGATGACCTGAAAAGTGTTTTCAAGTTCAGCGATGTTTTTAACGATTTCATCAATTGCTGGTGCCGGTTGTTGGTGGCTGGTTTGTGCAACATACTTTGGAACGTTTGAAAATGTAGGCTGCGCTCCCGGCATAACATCAATGGCGTTGGCCATGAGATTGTTCAAAAATGGTTTGTTTTTCCCTGGCCGCTCACATTCCCGCAAAACATAATCCACAATCTTTGCGGCAATGTTTACGCCCAGCACGCTTGTAATACCTTCCAAACTTGGGTTTGAATTAACTTCTAAAACAAACTCTCTTTCTGGTCCGTTCGGGTTTCTGTCGATCATAATATCAACGCCACAAACCCCGGCGCCTACTGCCTTTGCGCTTTCAATTGCTATCTGGCGCATTAAAGGCGACAATTCATATTTGCGTCCTGAATGATGAATCGAAAAATTTGCTCTCGGATCATCGCTTTCGCTAATGCGTTCGTATGCGTAAACCTCAGGGTTTGCGGTTTCGGCTCCAATTGTGAAACATCGAATGTCGGATTTCTTTTCAGTGGATTTTTTGGATAACATTCGCTGAATAACCAAAAATTCACTGCTAAATGATTCCATGATCATTTTTGCAGAAAGTGCATCGGGCAAAACAAATACTCCTTTTCCCTCACTCCCTGAAATTTTCTTTGCCATAACAGGCGGTTTGCTATCAATCAAGTTAATGACTTCCTCCGGGTTGCGACTTTCATAACAAAGTATTTGCCGGGGTATGGGTTGCCTGGCCTTACTTAATACCTGGCAAGTTTTGAATTTGTCGCCGCAAATGTCGATTGCCTCTGAAATGTTTGCGGTGAAAATTCCTTGATTCTGAAAGGCTTTCACTACATATTTGCCGTATCGAGTACCAGCACCCAGGCGGGTAATTACAGCATCAATGTTTTTGGTGAATAGCCTTTCGGCTTTTGCAGATTCAACCTTTCGGAAATAAATCCGGTCATGTCCAGAGGATTCAGAAAGGTAAACAAACAGGTCGCCTGGCTCGTAAACAGCCGGGATATGTCCGGCGTCTGTTACGGCCTTTTCTAATTGTTGGGTGCTCCAGCTTTTTGGATTCCCCAAAATCAAAATGGTTTTTTGACTTTTGGTCATTTTGTTTAGATTTATTTGTTAATACTGCCTGGCTCGTCCAGGTTTAATTTTCTACGCAAGAATTTTGGAACTGTCATTCCGGTCTTTTTTGCTGCTTTTCTGATTTCACATAATTCTGACCAGCTAACAGGAATTACAACATTGTATCTTGATTTTAAATGGTTGATCGTTTCGTTCATTGGTTTTAGTTTTTAAATTCATGCACAATTGTAGGGGTAAAGGGGGGGTAAAAAAAAGGACAAAATTTTGAGTTTGTAACTTGTTAATTATTAATTGGTTATAAAATTATATGCCATTAATCTATTTTTGATAAATATTAACGGGCTGTTTTTCCCATTAAAAAATCATTAAAATCTTTGTGATGTGGGTAAATTTTGCCGGAATAATCCACAACGTTTTTGTGGTTTTCATGGATCAGTTGAGCGGTTTTCATTCCTGCCTGATCCCGATCCAAAAACAGGTTGATCCGGCTGTAATTTTCCAGCAAAGGTTTGAAGCTGTGAAGATGTGCTATTGAGTTTAAAATAAGGCAGTCAAGTTTCGGGGTTTCGGTTTTGAAGTAAACCAGCGCTGAAAGAAAATCAAACACACCTTCAAAGATGTTTAGCTGGTCATTCCATTTGCCGGAAATGGTTGTAAAATATGCCGGGCTGCTGGTCATTGGATTCTTCAAAATTTTATTTCTTAACACCTGGCCGCCTTTATCGTTTTCAAATGACAATGCAAAAAACTGTTTTCCCTGGCCTGTGGTGTAGTAGGCTTCTTTCAGGTATTTCCGTGCAATGTGAAACGGTATTTTGCGCTCCCGCAAATATTCAATCAATGCCTGGTGCCTGATGGGGTGAATGTGTTTGATCTCCACATGACCAGGTTCATCGTTAACAGAGCTTTGCCCTGGAAAAGAAAAAGAAGGGGCAACGGGTTGACCTGATAAAATGGCAATGGCTCCCCTTACATCTGTTTGATGAAGAAATTTAACCAGGTCGAGAATGTCGCCTGATCCATCTGATGAATCCCGTCCAAAGTCTTTCCAGTGTTCGGTTTCGATATTAACCTGGAATGATGGGGTTATGTCCTTGCGAAAAGGAGAATGATAAAACCAGTATTTTGAGGTTTTGCGCACCGGCTGCAAACCTAAAGCTGCCATATAGCCGACAATACTAAACTTTGATTTCGTTTGCTGAATGTTCATTTTTTTTCTTTTTAAGGGCAAATTATTGTTTCTCTATTATGATCCGGTTTGGTTCGATGCTTATCTGAACATGATGTTCAGGAAAAAACCCGGCTGCCTGCAACCAATCACCTTTTAATGTGATTACCGGAATGACTTTCATTTTACGGTCTGATGTTCCTGGAAAAATGAAGGGTTGAATTTTGATTTTACGCTGTGATTTCATCTTATTATCTTGCATTGCTATAGGAGAATGTTATGAAAATTTTTACACTTTTTACACTAACATCGCAACTTATTAAA
>DAINOH010000166.1:0-4126 GCA_036735485.1 Draconibacterium sp.
GGTCGGAATAAATCATTTCTGTGTTCCTGAAAACCCGGGGTTTTTGACCAAAACATGCAAAAATCTTTTCTTCGTTGTGTTTCACCTGTTCCCTGAAAATTTCAGGATTGGCAAGTGAAGCCAGAGAATGCGAATAGGTTTCTGATATAAATTCGACACACCCTGTTTTTGCCAGTTTCTGAAATGATTCAATTACTTCAGGAGCGTACAATTCAAGCTGGTCGAGAACAATTCCTGAAAATGAAAAAGAAACTCTCAGTTGGTTCACCAGTTTTTTTGCCAGTTTCAGCAAAAGCTGGTTGGCCGGCAGATAACATTTCGATGCCATTTTATCCAAAACAGCTTCATTCGAATAATCATCGTAATAATAATGGTCGGCCCCGATGTCGAAAAAACGATACCGCCGGTGCCTGAATGGTTGGTGAACCTGGAAATATAAACAAATTGACTTCATTCTTTTTTGTTTCAGGAGTTCAAATTTAACAACATCCGGTAAATACCGGCAACCTGCCTGGCAGCATGTGTCCATTCCAGGCTATCCACTTCCTGTTTTCCTTCGGATTTAAAATGACGCGCCAAAGCATTGTAATTCAACAATCCATAAATGGCATCGGCCATTGCCAGCGTATCCCAGAAATCGATTTTTATGGCATGTTCAATAATTTCGGAAACGCCAGACTGGTGAGAAATAATTACAGGAACATTGAATTGCATGGCTTCTAGCGGAACAATGCCAAAAGGTTCTGACACCGATGGCATCACAAAAACATCGGTCATTTTCAGTAATTGATGAACGTCGTCGCCGCTCAGAAAACCCGTAAAATGAAACCTGTCGGCAATTCCCAGTTCGGCCACTCTTAGAACCATCGTATTCAGCAAATCGCCACTGCCAGCCATTACAAAACGTACATCTCTCATTTTTCTCAATACCAGCGCTGCTGCTTCAATAAAATATTCGGGCCCCTTCTGAAAGGTAATTCTCCCCAAAAATGTAATAATCTTTTCTTTTTCAACTTTTTCGATATTAACCGGAGTTGGTCCTTTCACTTGTTCAACAGCATTATAAACAACCGAAACACGGGTGGCCGGAATTCCATATTTTTCAACAATTGTTTTTTTGGTAAGGCCGCTGACTGCAATAATATGATCCGCATATTCCATCCCTTCGCGTTCGATTGAATAAATCTGTGTATTCAAATTTTCGCCGGTGCGGTCGAATTCGGTGGCATGAACGTGCACCACTAAAGGTTTTCCGCTGATTTTTGCCGCTGCAATTGCAGCCGGAAATGTCAGCCAGTCGTGTGCATGAATCACATCAAAATGCACATCACGGGCAATTACTTCGGCCACCAGCGCGTATTTTTTTATTTCATCGAACAGAGCACCTGAATACCCTCCCTGAAAATCAACTTCGTATCCTTTATTGGTTTGAATAAACCGGGTTTGTTTCGTGTATTTTTTGCTTTTTAAAGTCCAGAATTCTTCTTCGTTTATATAAGGAACCAAAGGGGAATCAACTTCCACCACCTCCATTTTTTCTGAATTTTCAAAAAATTCAAACACCTTTTTACTGACAGCCACTTTATTGGCGCCCAGAAGTTTTACATTTTCAGGTTTTTCATCACCAAAAATTTTGGGGACAACAAAAATCACATCGGTTTGTCCTGATTCCGAGAGTCCACCGGTTAAACCATGACATGCAGTGCCAAGTCCGCCAGTAATATGGGGCGGAAATTCCCAGCCAAACATCAGAACTCTCGTTTTCTTCATCATTATTCCGAATAATTCTGAACCAGGTAATTTGAATAAATCAGCGAAGCCACGCTCCATGCCTGCGAAATGGCTCCTTTTGCCTTGTGAGGCGGATTGCCGTTATACATTTCGGAAATAGTTCCGAGGCAATGCTCGGCCACATCGTTTTCATATTCTTTCAGCAGATTTTTCAACAAAGAAATGCCCGCTTTTTTGTGAATTTTCAAATAGGCTTCGGTAAAAAACTGGGTCAGCCACGGCCACACCGCACCCTGATGAATGGCCATTTCCCTTTCATTCGGGCCGCCTTCCACAATTCCACGGTATCTTAAATGATTGGGCGCCAGTGTGCGAAGTCCCCTTTTGGTCAGCAGATCTGTTACAACAACATCAAGCATTAATTTTTGCTGCTCACGGCTCAACGGTGTATAATCCATTGCCATTGCAATCACCATATTTGGCCTCACCGACCAGTCGGGTTTGCCATCTTTAACGCTGTCGGCCAAATGTTCGTGCCCATTGTTCAGGAATGTTTTCAGAAAAGCATCGCCTGATTTTTTAATCATGGGTTTCCATGCATCGGCAAAAACATTGTCACCGGCATTGCGCGCAAGTTCCACCGCCACATTGAGAGCATTGTACCACAATGCGTTCAATTCAACCGGCATACCATCGCGTTGTAAAACCGGGTTTCCGTCAACAATCGAATTCATCCAGGTTAATGCTGTATTTTCCTTCGAAGCAAATACCAATCCCTCTTTTGTTACCCCCACATATTTCAGGGTCGGATTTTTAAATGCCTGTAAAATCTCTTTCACCGGCTTACCGTATTTACTCCAGATTTGGGCTGCATCTTCAGTTTTTGCAAACATTTTTCCCAGCACCCAGATAAACCAAAGTGATGAATCGGGCGAATGGAAAACCGGTTCATTCCGGTTTATTTCGTCCGGAAAGAAACCGTCTTTCATGTGTTTCAGACAAGTATCCAAAACTGCGGTACACGTGTTCTTATCGTTCAGCGCCAGGCACAAACCGGGCAGGGAAATAAAAGTTTGCCGCGTAATGCTGCCATACCACGGGTAACCTGCAACAACTCCGGTATCGCCATTGTGTTTCAGAATAAACTGTCTGGCAGCATGTTCCAGCGATTCAGCAAAAGTTTTTCTTTCGGGGCGGTTGTTTTTTTCAGATGTAAATTTTTTCTTCAGTGTGGCGGGTTCAATTTCTTCGGTACTACCTGAAAAAATGATACTCTCTCCTTTTTTTATGGCAACTTCAAAATAGCCCGGAACATACAAATCTTCATGACAATCATACCCCCTGTTTTTCTCTTTCAGATATTCAATGTTGTAATACCAGTCGGGTACGGGTACAAATTCAGTTTTTTTGCTGAATTGCATAAACAGATGCGGCAGTTTTTCGTATAGCTGCATCTCAATTCCGTTCGATACTTTCTTAAACCTGTGGTTTACAAACATGTTGGCTTTACTCAGGTGATGAATATTCCGGAAAGCAAGAAAAGGTTTAAACCTGAGTTTTACAGGCAAGGCTGCGTCTTCGAGTGTATAACGCACCATAACCTGCTGCTCGTTATCAGCCAGAATTATTTCAGAAGTTAAAACCGCACCACCCACCTGGTAAGTAGTTTGCGGGATGCGGCTGAAATCGAACCCGCTGATATATTTATGCCCCCTGGGTTCATAAACGCCACCCGTGTAACGATGTATTCCGAGGTTGAAAACAGACCCATTTTCAAGAACCGTTACATCGAGCGACGACAGCAACACAAATTTTTCACTGAAAATGTCGTCAACCGGACTAATCAGTAATCCGTGATATTTGCGCGTATTGCAACCGCTGATTGTTGTACTCAGGTAAGCACCTTTCTGGTTTGATCGAAGTATTTCCTTGTTCAGTGAATACTCAAGATTGATCAGTTGTTCTTTTCCGAAATTCAGGTAGCTCATGGTTTTTATTTTTCTGAATCTGAAATAAAGTTCAGTTTGTTTTATAACTGACTCTTTTTCAAACCCAATGATTCCTATTTCTTAAATACAGACTGTCTATTTCTCTGAACGAAAAAAATACATTTTTTCTTCGGTAAAATCAATGTTTTTAAACTCGTTTTCCAATTTTAATATCTGTTCGTTGGTTTGTTTTACAAAGTTTATGTACTCATCAGTATTTGTGTTAAATGGACGATGGTTTAACGCCTGTTTCAGCTTTCTGACTTTTACAGAAATCTGCCTGCTTTCGGCATTGATCAACGCTGCTTCAAATTTATCCCAGATAAAATCGACGGCCACATCCGAAATATGAATCATATCGGGTGTGTAAAAACGGTAATCGCGCAATTCATCCATCACCAGTTCAA
>DAINOH010000167.1:0-4112 GCA_036735485.1 Draconibacterium sp.
TACCCATTTTTTTGGAATTTTGTTCATTGCACAGTTGTTAATAAAAAGTTAATTTACAATGAGATAGAACTATTGGTGAATTGCTTTCAGATTGTATCCCAGCCTGCCCTGATAAAATTACCTTTGCATGGCGGGCAGGTTTGACTTATTGCTAAACAACCGAACTTTTTAATTGAATACCGTTGGCAGAGTTGTGAATTGCTTTCAGATTGTATCCAGTTAGAATGGGCAAGTACCGAAGATTTTTGGCGGGCAGGCCAGAAGTTTTTCTGTTCAACCCTAATTGCTTAGACCATTTAAGAACAATCAAAGATTGAAATCCAAAATAAAATAATTGTTCTGATATTTTGAAAAGACGATAGCTATTATCTTATCTCCTCCTTCCCATCAAGATATTTTGCAAATCTGCCCTGGCTGCGGGGATAAAGTTGTTTTCAGGAGATGGTATTTGGTTGAGAAGCAACCAAAACAAACACCGTTTTTCTTTTGGCATTTATTCCTAAATTTGCGTATTAAAAGTCAACATTTTGAAAAACAGAATTTTCATATTTATTCTTCTCACGCTCACTATTCAGGTATGGGGTCAGAAGACGTTTGAAGGAATCGTTTTTGATATCGGAACCCGGCAAACACTGGATGGTGTTGTTGTGGCATCATCAAATACCGGCCTGACTGCGCAGACCAATGGCTCGGGATTTTTTACTATTCAGCTCAACCCCTTCGAGGACTCGCCCAACGAAAACTCTGATAATTATGCTGTTATAAATAATACGGTTTACTGGGATTTTGAAGATAACGTTTGTGTTAACATGTTTTCACTGAAAGGCACCGGAATATTTTCGGCAAATTCCGGCAAGTCAGGACGTTTGCAACTGCCTTTGCCATCGGCCGGATTTTATATTCTAACAATAACTTCCAACCATCAAAGCATAAAATTGCTTCTGTTTTCAGACGGAACCAATCTTCAGCCGGCGAAAGCAAAAAACACTTCGTTGCCTACTACGATACCCGACAGTAGTTTGATATTTACGAAATCCGGTTACTACCCGCAGGAAGTCGGTATTGGCGACACGACAGGGTTTATTCGGGTTAAGCTGTTGAAAAAAAGTTATGACGACCTCGATTATTTTAACGAATTGCCCTGTTATGAAGCCTTTTACATGCTCCAGGGTAGTCCGCCAAAATCAAATTATGGTGAAGTGGAATCCATCAAAGCGCTGTACGATTTTGTTAACGACACGATTTATTACACCAACGTAAAAAAATATCCGAGCCATTATAGTTTTGCGGAAAGCGTGCTTGGTTACGAATACGGAAGTGTCAACTTTTTCTGGACCCAGTATAACATAAGCTCCTGGCGTTATTTAAACCTCATCACCATCAATTATCACCGGAATATCGGAAAATATGTTTTTGAGTTCGATTCCTGGGATAGGGTTGATTGCGATGGCATCAAAGCCACTTATCAGAAACTTTTGGAGACGTCCTTTTTTGGCGAAAAGCTTTATTTTTATGCCAACAGCCTGCAATGGAAAAATTGTCCGGACGTCCCGATGATCAGCTCTGACGAATTGTACCTCGGACAAAATTACCAGGCTTTAAACCTGGAAGAAAACTACGGCTTTTTACGAAAGGTCGAAATCGGTGAACTGCCGACAGCCTATTTGGGAAGGCACGATCTGATAATTTTGAATGGAATTCCGAACGATGTTTCTGTAGTTGCAGGAATCATCACCACCGAATTTCAAACCACCTTAAGCCACATCAATATTTTAAGTCATAACCGGCATACGCCAAATATGGCTTTAAAAGATGGCTGGACCAATCCTTGGTTGGATTCGCTTTTGGGCGAACTTGTATTTTTGAAAGTTGAAAGCGATTCGTTTTCCATCCGCAAAGCTACCATTGAAGAAGCAACAGCTTTTTGGGATCAGCGGGAACCACAGACGCCGGTAGTTCTCGAAAAGGATACTGTAACCTCCGGAATCATCGAGCTGAGCAGCCAAAGTATTTCTTCAGTAAAAACCATCGGTGGGAAAGCGGCCAATTTTGCCGAGCTGGTCATCCTCGACAGCATCCCACTTCCTGAAGATTATTTTGCCATTCCGTTTTATTATTATCAGCAGCACATTACAACCTACGGCATCGATACAGTAATTCAAAATATGCTTGCCGATGAAGCTTTTCATTCAAATCAGGAATACCGGAGCAGTAAACTTGCCCAACTCCGGCAGCTTATTATTGATGCCCCGCTCAACCCGTCCCTCACTGCCGCAGTGTTGGCGCGGATTCAAAACTTCAGCAACTTTGACGCCTATAAATTCCGTTCGTCAACCAATGCCGAAGACCTCGAAAGCTTCAGCGGGGCTGGATTGTACGATTCCTTCTCAGCAAAAAAAGGTTCTTCCCACAAAACAGTTGATAAAGCCATCAAGCAAGTCTGGGCCAGTTTGTGGAATTTACGCGCTTTCGATGAACGCGATTATTATAAAATCGATGAAAACTCAGTGGCGATGGGCGTCCTGGTAAACCGGTCGTTCCCCGATGAAGATGCCAACGGCGTGGTCATTACCCGGAATCTGTACAATGTAAACCACGGCTACACCATCAATGTTCAATATAAAGACTACAGCATTGTGTATCCCGAGCCGGGCATCATCACCGATCAGATCATCACTTATACCATCAATCTGAATAATCAAAATTATACCATCGAATATCTTTCACAGTCGAATCTGCCCCAATTGGGTGGACAAACCGTGCTGACTGATGATGAGATTTACGAACTTGCCGATTACTGCACCCGGATAAAAAACCACTATTATTACGACTTACCGAGCAATATCAGTTGCGGCTACGAAAGCTTTGCCGTGGATATTGAATTCAAACTCGACTCGGAGGTTGAAAACCGGAAGTTATACATTAAACAAGCGCGGATTTATGCTGCGGATTAACTTTATGTAAGCAACTTCCAATTATTGTTTGAAATTGATTATCAACAAATTATTAACGCTGATAAAATTTTTTCAATAAATTGGTTTTCTCTTTTCCTCCTTCCCCCCAATATACCTTGCAAACCTTCCCTTTTCGCGTGGAAAAACGTGTTCGTGTGAAGGCCATGGCCAGCCGCCAAATTCGGTAGCCCGGTAATCGCGGATGGCCTGTCGGATTTCGGCTTCAGAGTCGTTGATTTATTTTTTGATGATTTCCCAATGTCCGCCTTTGGCTGGACCCATTCGCCGGATAATTTGTTTCTTTTTTAATTTCTGAATATTTTTTTCCACCGCAGTCTCAACAATTCCGATGGTTTCCGAAAGCTTTACAATTGAAACATCAGGAATGGAGGCCATCATATCAAGGATTTTGACTTCATTGATGGATAAATGGGTATTTGTTGACTCAGACCACCAGATTGAAATTTCGTTCCATTTTTCTGCCCATTTTTCTGCCCATTTTTCTGCCCATTTTTCACCCCACTTTTCACCCCACTTTTCATTGTAATCATTATATTTGGTAATGGTCTTATCTGAATCACCCACTTTGAGTTGCAGAATAGTGCTGTCAGAATTCAGAATATAAACAGGGGTACTTTGGTTGTAAGTCATCCAGTTGGTTTCAATGTTGTCAAGGCCAAATCCTGCATTCTCAGCCAGTTTAACCATCATGATTTTTTAGTTAGGCTGCTAATTAGGGCTTGTTGAAAAATTCATAAAACCCTGATAATATTGTATTTATTGAGTATAAACATTGATAAGAATGCAAGGTTTTTTTTGGTTACTTGAAAAACCCTTGCACCAATACTCCGGTGCGCTGCACCTTTAACCCCATCACCAAACAAAATTCTACAAAGATTACCGGTGCGCTGCACCTGAAAAATGAGCCACAGAGTGGCGATAATCTTTGTAGGAAAATCAAAGAGAATTGAAACGAGAGGTGCAGCGCACCGAAATATTACTTTCTGAGTTTATCAGCAGACCCTAATTAGCTTTTTGTTCCATCAAATCATGAGCTTATTCACTTTATCTCCTCCTTTCCCCCAATATACCTTGCAAACCTTCCCTTTTCGCGTGGAAAAACGTGTTCGTGTGAAGGCCATGGCCAGCCGCCAAATT
>DAINOH010000168.1:0-3997 GCA_036735485.1 Draconibacterium sp.
TGATCGCCGAAACCAGGATCTTTTCAAACCTTTTGGTATTCACTGTTTTGCGTTCGGAATGCTCAGTTATTAAAGGAGTTATCTCATCAATACCAATTTCGGTGGCTTTCTCCAGAAACCACTCAAACCGATCGTTGTTTTTGGTGGGTGCAATGGCAATGTGCAGATGAAAATCCCGCTTACCAAAATCTTTTTTTGTATCCAGAATCTGAATCAAACATTTTTTAGGATTTGCATCGGCAATTTCGGCTAAGTAAAATCCACCTTTGCCATCAACTACGTTCACTTTTTCCCCTTTTTCGAGCCTCAAAACCCTGATGGCATGTTTTGATTCAGTCTCGTCAAGCTGTATCGAATTTCCTGAAACGCCGGGTATGTAAAACAGGTGCATACTTTTCTGATTTATGACACAAAAGTAATAAAACAGTATTTCAACTTCAGAAATGAGGACGATTCCCGGTCATTAAAATCATTTTTCAGCCGGCTTTTCAAATTTGAAAGTTTTGTACAGGTAAAACATCGATGGAAAAACTATCAGCACCCCCACCACCAGTGCAATGAACAGATAAAATTGCGTTAGTTCGGGAGCGCTTGCATTGTTAAATGTAATATCTGCACCGTCTTTTATTTTCACCATTACCGGAAATTGGATGGCAAACCAGCCTGTAACAATCATGGTTGTTTGGAATCCGGCCAGAATCCGCAGTAAATTCTGTTTTTGTTTGTTGAGATTGATCCACAAAAAGGGCAAAGCGATGGTTGCCAGAATGATGGAACCAACGCTGAACGGAGACTCATAAAACTCGCGGAAAAGACTGTGTCCGCTTAGTTCGGCTGCAGCAAAAACCAGGGCACCCACAATTACCATGGCTGCAATCAGCCGTTTTGCAATTCGTGTGAAATATGGTATATATTTTTCGTCTTTTAACTCGCTTAAAGTATAAACTCCGGCCAGGAAAGCAAATAGTAAAACCATGAATAACCCGAGACTTATGGAAAACCAGTTCAGCCAGGGCGAAATATATATTTCGTAAAAACCCCGGTGATAATCGGTGGAAATGTTACCAAGTATAACACCGCCCAATGTCACCCCTAAAAAAAACGTTGTAAACAAACTCGAATATTGAAAAATGGAAGAATAAATGGCTTTGGGCGTCGCTTCTTCAATATCGTAATGCCGGAATGTAAAGGCTGAACCCCGGAAAATGATGCCTATTAAAACCAGCAGAACAGGAATGTGCAGAGCAGTTAAAACCGTTGAATAAACAGTTGGAAAACCTACAAAAAGAATAACCACGGCAAGAATCAGCCACATGTGATTGGCTTCCCATACCGGTGCAATGGCTTTTGAAACAATCCCTTCGGCTTTTCCGCGGGTGAAAAGCTCGAGAATGCCCCCGCCGAAATCAGCCCCGCCCAGTATTACATACAATAAAAGGCTGACTACAAGTATTAAAAGATTTATTTCTGTCATTTCGGTAAATATTTGGCGTGTAACACTTTTATCTGCCGGCTGAGCAGCCAGACCACCACAAAACTCAGCAACAGATAGACTGCGCTGATAGTATAAAATGTGTATTGAATGCCGGGCATTGGCGTGAGTGAGTCTCTTGTTTTCATGATTCCGTAAATAATCCACGGCTGGCGGCCCACCTCGGTAACAACCCACCCTGCCTCCACGGCAATAAAACCAAGCGGTGTTGCAAAAGCCAGTAATTTCAGCCACCAGGTTTTTATAAGCCAGTGCTTCCATTTAAAGGTGGCAGCCCAGAAAATAAAGGCAATCAACATCAGCAACATGCCGATGCCCACCATAATCTGAAACGAAAAATGGGTAATGGGAACCGGCGGCCACTCATCAACCGGAAACTCTTCAAGACCTTTCACTTCGGCATTAAAATCACCATAAGCCAGAAAGCTCAGGAATCCGGGCAATTTGATGGCATATTTCACTTCCCGTTTTTCCACATCCGGTATTCCGCCAATTACGAGCGGTGCACCGGTTTGAGTTTCGAAATGCGATTCGAAAGCGGCCAGTTTTGCGGGCTGAAGTTTGGCAACGTTTTTGGCTGCCAGGTCGCCGCTGAGAGGCTGCAGAAACGCTGCCACCGAAGCAAAAGCCAGCGCAATGGTAATGGCTCTGGCATGTATTTCAAGCTTGTTTTTCAGGTAAAGAATGGCATGAATACCGGCAACGGCAAATCCGGTTGCCGAGAATGCTGCAATGGTCATGTGGTGTGCCTGCGAAAACCAGGCTTTGTTGAACATTGCTTTTACCGGATCGATGTTTATTGCCTGTCCGTTTACCCAGTCAAAACCTGCGGGTGCGTTCATCCAGCCGTTGGCAGCCACAACAAAAATGCCCGATAAAACGCCGGAGATTCCAACTATTAAACCAGTATATAAATGTACCCATTTGTTCAGCCGGTTCCAGCCATACAGAAAAAGTCCGAGTGCTATCGCTTCCACAAAAAATGCAGTTCCTTCCCATGAAAACGGCATCCCGAAAATTGGCCCGGCATGCTCCATAAAAGTTGGCCAGAGCATGCCCAGTTCAAATGATAAAACCGTTCCGGAAACGGCCCCAACGGCAAAGAAAATAGCCACTCCCTTAGCCCATGCTTTTGCCAGATCGAGATAAACCGGGTTGTTGGTCCGCAGCCACTTCCATTCGGCCACAAACATAAACCAGGGCATTACCATGCCAATGCAGGCAAAAACAATGTGAAAACCCAGTGATACCGCCATTTGCATACGGGCGGCCATAAATGTATCCATCATTACTTTTTGTTTTTTGAATGTCCGATTGCTGTTATTTGTTCAACAGTCCTAAAACTTTAAAGTTTGATGAAAAAGTTGAATAAAGACTTCAGCAAAACATAATGTCAATTAACAACCTGATTGAATGAAAAATAGAAATTGTCTCCATCATTCG
This sequence comes from Draconibacterium sp., assembly GCA_036735485.1. Classification (GTDB taxonomy): domain Bacteria; phylum Bacteroidota; class Bacteroidia; order Bacteroidales; family Prolixibacteraceae; genus Draconibacterium. Next base: position 2,936 of record DAINOH010000168.1, read on the forward strand.
ATTAAACAATTTCTTAATATGAGAAGCAACCTGAAAATGGTTTTAAAAAGTCACCACATTTTATTAAAATATCAAACAGAATTTCCAGTTAAACGAAAATGCAGGTGATTTCCCCGTAACTCAAAGACAAACTTCTAATGAAAGTTTTTGGGTACTAAATTAAAAGCTGTTTTTCCGGTTCGTACTTCAATTTCGTGCCAGCTTTCAACTTCAAAATCAATACCCACGGTTGAACAGGTTGGCATTTCTCCCCGGAATTCAGCCAGTAAATTGCTGACCAGGTAATGAAATCCGGGATTGTGACCAAAGAAAAAAACGGTCTGTGCATCCACCGGCAATTGATGAACAATAGATAAAAACCCGGAAGTGGTCAGTCCTTCATAGATGACCATCAGTTCTTTGATTTTATCACCTTCATACCCGAGATTTTCAGCGAAAATCCGGGCTGTTTTCAAAGCCCTGGCAGCAGGACTCGAAATCATCAGGTCAGGAACAATCCCTTTTCTTTTGAGTTCACGGCCAATATTTCCGGCATCATTTTCACCCCTGTCGGTCAGCTCGCGGTCAAAGTCCATATCGTAACCATACGGAACTGCTTTGGCATGACGAACAATCACAATCCTTTTCATCTCTTCAGATATTACAAAACTGGCTGATAAACATCAATTTCGGCTTTCGAAATGGCAACAATCTTCGGCACTGCTGAAGTAAAATGCGAAGAATTATTGTGTAAATCGATAGCTGCCTGGTCTTTCCATTTTTCAAGAATACAATAAGTAAGCGGTTTCTGAACATCTTTGTGGAGTACATATTCAATACAACCTTCTTCTGCCCTTGAGGCAATTCCCAGTTCATTCACCAGTTTCAGAAACTTATCTTCTTCCCCTGCATTCACGGTAAATTTTGCCACAATTGAAATCATAATTGTTTTTATTTTTTGGTTTAATACCAACAAATTTACCTTTATTTACTTTTAAAGGAGCATTAAAAAATGTTTTTATGAAACGCATCGGGTTACTTTCTGATACACATGGATCTATACACCCACGGCTGAAGGTATTT
>DAINOH010000169.1:0-3896 GCA_036735485.1 Draconibacterium sp.
GTTCAGTCATTATCAAACCATAAGCAATATGATCTAATCCTGCGCCGCCATATTCAACAGGAATGAACGGGCCAAAAGCCCCCATTTCACCCAGTTCTTTTATAAACCTGACGGGGAATTCGTGGTGGTGGGCTGCTTCATCAATTACCGGCACAACCGAGCGGTTCACCCAGTCGCGGATGGCCGAGCGGGCGATTTTATGTTCTTCAGTCAGCAGGTCGTCAACCTGATAATAATCGGGCGGATTGTAAGGATAAGCCATGTTTTGTTTTTAAAATTTTGGCAAAAATAGAAACAAAAAGGGCGTAAACGCCCTTCTTCCATATTCTCTTGTTCATCAAAAACCCAGCCTTGTAAAACCGGGCTTTACAAGAGGAAATTCATTTTGGTTATTTCCTGATAATGATTTTCCTGTATTCAGGCAATCCGGATTCGCCGGAAATCCCGACAAACCAAAGCCCTGCCGGAAGATTTTCAGTATTTAAAATGTACTGGTTGCGATCTTCCGTTGCAGAGAATGATTCCTTCATGACAGTTTTACCCAACTGATCGACAACAGAAAGAGTTATTTCACCCGCGGTTTTCGCACGAAAACGAATATTTATCTGATCTGTCGCAGGATTTGGAAATAAGGTTAATTCATCAAAATATTCCGGGTTATCAATTGAACTGCCCCCTTCGGTGGTAATTGTGGTTTTGGGATCACCTATCAGGATATTCCCCCAGGATAAGGTTTTTGTTGCCATGTAATAACTTTCAGCCAGGTTGTAAGGCTGCCTTTTTTCTGAATAATAGCGCGTAAAATACATCGGGTAATCCAAGAGCTGTGCAGCATAGGTTGGGTGAATATATCCCGAAGCGCCACCACAACCCTCCATCAGGAGGTCGGCCAATGACAGATTGTTGGTTGAATTCAGCGAATCATAAAATGTAAACTCTGGCCCTGCAACCAATAGTTCTGCAAAAGACCCTTTTTCCCAGGAATAGTTAAGGTCAAAAGTGATGATTTCCTGAAAAAAGCCGACAAATCCCAGCACGTTTTCCTGATCTGTTGGTATTTCATTATCTATATCCAGAAATACATTCCACCCTCTTTCAATCAACGAGTCAACCGCTGGTTGCATCATATCTTTAAAAAGATTGGTAATAATTGTATCCTGGGAATAACTGATGTCGAAGATAAATTTTCCATGTTGTTTATCAGCATAAGTAGCTGGTCCGGTACGATCGATCAGATCAAACACATCCTGCCGGGTATAGCCATCGAGCCGCGAAACCAACAAAAGATCATAGTTTTGGCGTGAGAAATAAGACGTGTCTCCATAATAAGGATTTAGAGTCATACCTTTCTTTAATATTTTAGCGCTATCTGCACTTAAAAGCAACATGAGTTCCGACTCAACCGATGAACACCATTGAAACGTGTTGGGTGGACCAACCACGCAGCTATCCACCTGAATGTCAAACGGAACGCCCTTAGTTGTGACCATGTATTCGAGTTTGTTTTCAAGTGAGTTGTCAAGAATGTAATTTTTTACCTGATATTGGATGTTTCGGAATTCTGTTGTGTCGATGATTTCATCGGTTACGGTGTGTATATGAATTATGTTTTCCGTTGGAATGTTTCGCGATTGCCTGAAATACTCTCCGATTTCGAGCGAAACCTGGCTGTTGTCGTTCACAATCACGCCAACATTGTCATAAATGCCCTGGCCAAATCCGGCAAAACAGAAACTGATCATCGTAAAAAACCCAATTAATTTTTTCATTGTATTAGTTTTATGTGTTATTCATTCATTTCCTGGCTGTTAATATTCTATCGAAAGTCCAATTTTAAGCCCGGCTTCCTCGGGTTTTGGGTACACACTGCCGTCGGGTTTCTGCATCTGATCAAGGTATTTTGCATAAAATGGTTCAGCAAAAACTGAAATTTTTTCATTAAGCCGGTACCCAATTCGAAGCGCAAGGTTGTATTTCCATTTCACAGTGTAGGTTTCGGGTTGATTGTTTTCAATGGCAACAAACCGGGTTTTTTCGTTATTAACTGTGTTTAAATGGTATATCTTTTTTGAAATCACGGCCATTTCGAGGCCGGCTTTTGCATCCGTAAAAAACCTTCCCCTGTCGAAGAGCCTGCTTCCAACCGTAAATGGAATTTCAATTTTTGAAATTGTGACATTATCAGGCTTTTCTGTTTCGTTGAACGTTGAATCGTACATCTCGATCACTTCGGGATAATACTGCCGTGTGATAATGGTGTCGCCTTCTTCGTTAACTTCCTGAATTTCGTGAAAGCTTTCGATGCACACCACCGGCCCTAAATATTGGTAACTGTAATATTTTATGTCGAAATCGTCGGTAAATTCAATTTCACTAAAAATGAAGCCCGTTTCGAGCAGAAACCTGGAATTCCGGGCTGCGAACGAAATTCCGGCTGCCCTTCCATTAACCAGCTCACCACTTATGGTGGAAACGTTTTTTGCAAAAAATGGCTGAATAAATAACCCGGCTTCGTAAATAAAATCTCTTTGTTTGGGATAATTTATTTCCAACCTTTTTGGAATTTCTGATGGTGGTACTGGAGGCATGTTGATCAACAATTGTCGCCCAGATATTGCAAGTGGTGATAATGTTTGGGGCAGATTATGCTGGGTTGTTTCTTTTTTTCCGGTTAATGCAATCTCCGTTTTCTTTTCAGGAATTGCGTTTTTCAGATTTTCAATTTTTTTATCAGATAATCCAAAATCAATCTTTTCAGCCTTTCCGTTAACATCCTCTTTTCTAATAGTTAACGGGGTGTTTTTGCTATTGGATAAATCATTTTCTTCAGCTATTCCGGGTTTGTTGCCAGTATTTTTGGTTGAAGAAATGATGGTATCGGGAATTTGGACATCCACAGGAAAATTACTTAAAACCTGGTTTTTATCTGAATGAAGTCGATTCTCAAAATAAAAAACAAAGAAAATGATAAAAAGTAAAAGGACGCCCGTTGTAACACCACGGGCAATTTTAAAAGTCTTTGATTTACCCGGATCAAGTGATTTTTCGATGCTTTTCCAAACTTTTGACGGCGGTGTGTGTAAAGGCATTTTTTTCAATAAACCGGGGGATGCCGCTTTTGGCGCTGAGGTTTCCAAATCGCGTTCAATCTTCTGCCAAACGGCCGCTTTGGTCCGGTGAACCGGAAGTCTGTCCAACAAATGCTCCTTATTTGTATTTTCCTTTTTCATTTAAAAAGCATTAATTTTCTCAACTTTTGCTCTCAGAAATTTTTTTGCTCTCGACAACTGCGATTTTGATGTTCCTGTTGAAATACCAAGCATTGCCGCAACTTCGGCATGGTTGTAGCCTTCAACTTCGATAAGCAGAAAAACAGCCCGGTAACCATCGGGCAATGTCAGAATGAGTTGCTCAATGTATTCACCCGAAAAATCATCCATAAAATCAAGCGTTGTTTCGGAGCCATTTTCCTCAAAAACATCACTAAACTTCAGGCTTTTAAGCTTCTTCAAAGCTTTGCGCACCACGATGGTTTTTATCCAGGCGCCAATGGTCGATTCGCCCCTGAATTGGCTGATGTGGCTGAATATTTCGAGAAATGCATCCTGTAAAACATCCTGGGCATCATCGTAATTATTAACAATCCGGTAGGCCGTCGAAAACATAGCATCACAATACGTTTCATACAGTGCTTTTTGTGCGGAGCGTTTGTTTGAGCGGCATCCTTCGACAAGGTGTTCTGTTCTTCGGTCTGTTTCCAAAAAATGATTTTTACATAAAAGAGCTATCTCGGTAAACGAAAGTTGCACGCCTGAAAAAATATTTTAGAATCAGGGCTTTAAAAAAAAAGCCCGCTCCGTTGGGAGCAGGCTTCATAAAATGGAGGTTTTATGAAA
>DAINOH010000170.1:0-3613 GCA_036735485.1 Draconibacterium sp.
CACGGGAGCTGGCCCTTCAAATCGACCAGCAGGTTCAGGGAATAGGATATACCATGGGAATCAGCTCGATAGCTATTTATGGAGGTGGCGATGGCGATGACTGGGGACAACAGAAGATTGCACTGACAAAAGGTGCCGACATTGTTGTTGCCACACCCGGAAAACTGATTTCGCACCTCAACCTTGGATATGTTCGGTTTGACACAATAAAATTTCTGATTCTCGATGAAGCCGACAGAATGCTTGACATCGGTTTTTATGAAGATATTATCAAGATTATTTCCTACCTGCCAAAAGACAGACAAACACTGATGTTCAGCGCCACCATGGCACCCAAAATCAGGAATCTTGCCAACCAGGTACTGAAAAATCCGAAAGAAATAAATATCTCGATTTCGAAACCGGCGGAGGGTGTTTTACAGGCAGCTTATTTAATTTATAATCAACAAAAGAATGGGTTGATTTGTCACCTCGTGGCTGAAAATCCTGACTATACAAGTATCCTGATTTTTTGCTCCACAAAACGTGCAGTGAGCGAACTCACCCGTGCATTAAAAAAAGAAAAACTTCAGGCCGAGGCAATTTCATCCGATTTGGAACAAGCTGAACGTGAAAAAGTATTACTTGGTTACCGGTCAAAACGAATACGGATATTGGTGGCTACCGATGTTATGAGCCGTGGAATTGACATTAAAGACATCAATCTTGTAATCAATTATGATGTACCGAACGATGCAGAAGATTACGTACACCGTGTTGGCCGCACTGCCCGTGCTGATGCGACCGGTGTTGCGTTGACCCTTGTGAACGAGGATGACATGTTTAAATTTCACCAGATTGAAAAACTCATTGAACGCGAAGTTTTTAAAATACCGCTTCCCGAAAAATTTGGCGCAGGCCCGCTTTGGCAAATTAAATACAGAGGAAAGCCTCATAAAAGTGGATTTCACAAACCAAAAAAAGGGCAGGTTACCGGAACAAAACCCTTTAAAAAACATTTTAAAAGGAAAAAACCCAACAGTCCTAAAAACTGATTCGTTGATATTGCGTATATTCCCAAATGAAATAATTTGCTGAAAAATGAAAACAATACTTTTTCTGTTATTGATATTCGTATTTTCATTTGCTGCAACCAATCTGAAAGCCCAGACCTTGCCCGACTCGACAATTTACAAAATTGAAACGGTTGATGGGAATGAATTTATCGGGCAGATATCAAATGAAGATTCGCTGCGTATTTTTCTGAAAACTGAAAAGTTTGGCGAATTAACCATCCTGAAAACTGACATTAAAAAGAAAGAATCGATTAAAGTTCAGCAGATTAAAGATGGGCAACTTTGGTTTGAAAATCCTCAGTCGAGCCGCTATTTTTGGGCTCCAAACGGTTACGGATTAAAAAAAGGAGAAGGTTATTACCAGAATATCTGGGTTTTATGGAACCAGTTTTCGTACGGTGTTACCAACTATTTCTCGATCGGTGCAGGAATTATACCAACTTTTTTATTCGGCGGAGCACCCACACCGGTATTTATTACCCCAAAATTTTCGATACCTGTTTCAAAAGATCAGTTTAATATAGCTGCGGGGGCAATTTTAGGAACTGTTTTAGGTGAAGAAGGCACCGGCTTCGGAATTCTTTACACCAATCTCACTTTTGGCTCACGCGATGCCAATGTTTCGTTGGGAGGTGGTGCAATGTTTGCCGGCGGAGAATGGGCACCGGCACCGCTTTTTAATTTCAGTGGTATGTTCAGGGTTACAAACAGGGGCTATTTTATAACCGAAAACTATCTTATCAGTGCTGAAGGAGAAACAGTGATTATGATTTCGGGTGGTGGACGTTGGATCATCAAAAAAGCCGCACTTGACTATGGCCTTTTTATTCCCATCGCTTCGGGTATGGATTCATTCATTGCTTTGCCATGGTTGGGTTTTACCATTCCATTCGGAAAAACCAACTAAAAACAGATTCTGAGTCAGCAGATTAATCGTCAATCAGAACAATAAAACCCTTTTCACTTTCTTTTTCTAACTTTACAGCCTGACAAAAACATAATGGCAAGAGTAGTTATCGGACTTTCTGGTGGTGTTGATTCAAGCGTTGCAGCCTTTCTGCTTAAAGAACAGGGACATGATCTTATTGCACTTTTTATGGTGAACTGGCACGAACGTGTAGGTAATATCACCAGCGCCTGTACCTGGGAAGAAGATGCCCTGATTGCGCAAATGGTGGCAAAAAAACTGGATATTCCATTTCACATCGTCGATTTAAGTGTTGACTATAAAAAACGGGTGGTTGATTATATGTTTGCCGAATATCAGGCAGGTCGCACCCCGAATCCTGATGTGCTTTGCAACCGCGAAATCAAGTTTGATACTTTTCTGGAAGAAGCACTGAAATTTGATGCCGATTTTGTAGCCACCGGCCATTATTGCCGCAAAAGTGAAACAATTGTGAATGGCAAACCTGTTTACCAGCTTTTAGCAGGGAAAGACACCAACAAAGACCAAAGTTACTTTTTATGCCAGCTTAGTCAGCAACAACTGTCAAAAGCCATGTTTCCGGTTGGCGATCTTTTAAAACCTGAAGTGCGTGAAATTGCACGGAAACAGAATCTTCCGACAGCCGAGCGAAAAGATTCGCAGGGAATCTGTTTTGTCGGGAAAGTAGATTTGCCCACTTTTTTACAGCAACAACTGGTGCCCAAAAAAGGAAACACCATTGAAATTGTCGCTGATTTTATCAGGAAAAAGAAACAGGTTGAAGTGACAGAAGAAAACTACCGGAAACTTTGTTTCCCCTTTCCATACAAACCCTGGAACGGAAAAATAATCGGCGAACACCAGGGCGCTCATTTTTATACAATCGGGCAACGAAAAGGGCTGAATATTGGCGGACACAAAGAGCCGCTTTTTGTGATCGGCACTGATGTGCAACGCAACATCGTTTATGTGGGCGAAGGCCAGGAACACCCGGGGCTGCACCGAAAAGGATTATTTATTGCCGCCAATGATTTGCATTGGATAAGAACTGATCTTGCCATGCAAACCGGAGAAAAGAGAGACTACGAAATACGCATTCGTTACCGGCAACCGCTTGAAAAAGGAACCATTCATTTAAAAGAAGAAGGTGCTTACTTTATTTTTGAAAATGAGCAGCGCGGAATCACATCAGGCCAGTTTGCTGCCTGGTACGATGGAGACGAATTGATTGGGTCAGGAGTAATAGCATAAAAAGACGGAAGTCCGAAGTCGGGAGTCCGAAATCAGGAAGAGTAAGTGTAGAGCGCGAAGTTGAGTTTTTAGCAATTACGAATAAAATTTCAGGACCCAGTGTTTCATGTTTTGAAAAATTTTTCTGTCTTCCGACTTTGGTCTTTCTTCATTTTCTTCCGACTCCGGACTTCAGACTTCAGACTTTCTTTTACCTTCGCATAAAAACGTAAAAACATGATTAAATCAATGACAGGCTTTGGAAAAGCCGAGTTTGAAGTAAACAACAAAAAATTTACAATCGAAATAAAGTCGCTGAACAGCAAACAAGCCGACATCAACACACGCACGCCGGCGCTTTATCGCGAAAAAGACATTGAAATCAGGCGTGAACTCTCTG
>DAINOH010000171.1:0-3256 GCA_036735485.1 Draconibacterium sp.
AATGCGGTAAAACTTGCTTGTTAACAGTACAAATAATCTTTTCGCACCCGGCAGCCATGTACTCCAGAATGATTTTTTCGAGAAAAGTCTGGGTAATATCCCACCTCAAAAGCGCTTTTGGCTGACCCATTCGTTCAGAAAGTCCGGAGGCCAGAATAATTACAGAAAAATGAGATTTACTATTATCGGGATTCATATTAATTTCCAGGTTGTTATGTTGGGAAAATTTTTAAACCTGAAGCAATATTTTGACAATTTTTCAACCATTTCACAACATTTTGCCGACTGACTTATTTGATAATCATTTTGTTTACCGCTCTGATTTTCTCCGTTAAAAATCTTTCAATCTCTCAAAATGCAAATCTTTCTGGCACAATATTGAAACAAATGATACCCGGTACCAGCCTGTCCCACTATTTCAAATGCCTTTTCAGGATCGGTAATTTGTGTTCCACCCACGATTTTTACCTTATTTTGAAACAGAAAATCGGGAATCATGCTGCCCGATGGGCCAGTGACAACCAGTTGGGCATCAGGTGAAACAGCCGAAAGCAATCCATCGATGGTATTATTAACGAGCGTCATTCCTGTGATAATGACCACATCAGAAACAGGAATAACTTTTTGATAATCAGAGGCGGGAACATAATACTGTTTATGACCGTCAGTAAGTGCATTCTCGTCATATTCGAGTACATACAAACGGTTCCCCATGCTCGAAATTTTTTGAATGTACGAATGAAAAGCTCCAACAACGGTGATTGTTTTCCTGGGTGTAAGGTCAACCAAATCAATGGGATCAGCGTTTTCAATCACTTTGTACCTTCCACTGGTGATAATTGTCGCCGAAACTGCATTTATAACTGCAATCCTCAGCGAGTTAATAATCGCAGTGTTTTTAGGAGATTCAAACAGTTCACTTATTTTTTTGCCGATAATTTGGTTGGGAGTAAAATTGCTGAAATCGCGTTTTTTCTTTGCACAGTGTTGCGATTCATCCGGCAAGGTACCAGCCACACCCATGCTTCCATCCGAAAGCTTTACTGCCGTCAGGTGCAAACCAATTCTTACATCAGAGATTGTCAGGTTTGCAATCAGGTGGCTTTGCCGGATTTTTAGCAACGAGTAAGTTTCTTCTAAAATCATATCCTGAAAATTATTTTGGATTTCATTATTTTTAAAAACAACAGTAAGTGCTGATTATTTTATTAAATATCAATAACATAACAATGTTCAAACCGCCGAAACCTTAACCACAGTATTTTTAATCCGGTGGCGAAAGTAAAGACATTAAATATTTTTACCTGAAAAAAATAGGGTAATTTTTTGATGACAAGCGCTACTCTTATCATGTAATTTTATGACAATGTACTTGTTACAATTTTCCGGAGCCCTCAAACTGAAATTTCTTCAACTTTACTGCTATTTTTTCTATTATTGTGAAAGCAAACCTAACCACTATGCAAAATAATTCTGACCGGTTTTTGAATGTATTCAATGCCATCGAGCGGCATTTACAGCTAAAATACAACAACGGAGCATTTGCACCCTTTCGGTCGATTTTGAAAACAGCGGCAGCCAAAGACATGATTTTCAGGCGCTACCAGGAAGATTTGTTTGTTTTTGGGGATCTGAGGAATGTGCTTGTTCACAGCGATCGTTTTGGTGGGCGAACCATTGCCGAACCGCTGGAAGAGATTGTGGAAGAAATTGAAAGCATCTGGCATTTAATTCAAAACCCCGACCGCGTAACGATTTTTGAGCGTGAAGTACACTATTGCTATTGGGAAGACAGGCTCGAAAAAGCACTTCAACTCATGAAAAAGTACAAAATACTGCAGGTTCCGGTTATTGAAAATGGTTTGATAAAAGAGGTATTAACGGGAAATCATATTGCTTTCTGGCTGGCAGGACAGGATTTGGTTACCATTTCAGAAACAAAAATATCGCAGGTTTTGCTTCAGGCAGAATACAGGAATAATTTTACAATTATTCCCCGAAATCTTTCGGTGTATGAAGCAGCCGAAATCAGTAAAAATTCATTTAAACAGGAACCGAAAAACCGGTATTATGATGCACTGATCATCACCAAAAATGGCAGGTCGCACGAAAAAATGACGGGGATCATCGTGATGAAAGATATTGCAGGCTACATGCTCGCTTAAAATGATCATTCATCGCGCAAAGCATCGATAGGCCTTACCCTTACGGCTCTTCTTGCAGGAATAAGACCGGCAATGGCTCCCGAAACAATCAGGATTACAAGGGCGGTAACGGCAATCTGAAAATCGACTTCCGGACTTTTGAACATTTGGTTATCCACATTAAACTTTACCAGGGCGAAATTAATTCCTTCAACCAGACCAACTCCGGCCACAAGCCCGAAATATCCTGCAAAAGCTGTAAGAAATACCGATTCGAGCATGATCTGAACCATCACTTGTACCGGGGTAGCCCCTAAAGCCCGTTGAATGCCAATTTCGCGGGTTCTTTCCTTCACAATCACCAGCATAATGTTGCTGATGCCAATTACTCCGGCCAACAGAGTGCCAATTCCTACAATCCAAATCAATCCGGCAATTCCTTTGAATAGTCCGTTCATCTGATTAAATTCTTCTTCAAGGTTAAAGTGCCCAAAAGCTTCTTTGTCGTCGGGCGAAACGGTGTGCCGTTGTGCGAGAAGCGCAAGTGCTTTTTCCTCAACCACTGACGCCGGAATATTATCTTTAGACGTAATTGAAAACCAGCCTGCAACATCGCCATAATTGTAAACCTTCTGAAGTGTGGTAAGCGGAATGTAAATGCTTTGTTCCTTTTCGCCGCCAAAATTGATGTTGGTATTTTTTGGTTTAAAAACCCCAATGACCTTAAAAAACACGCCTTTTATCTGAATGTATTTTCCAATTGGGTCTTCATCCTTTTCGAATAGCAATTCTTTTACCCGTGTTCCAATAACAGCAACTTTTCGTTTTTCGTCAATGTCGTTTTTATTCAGGAAACGCCCTTGTGGGAATTCCATCGGATCAATCAGGTTCCACTCCGGGTATTCGCCGAGGATGGAAAAAGCACCGGTTTTATCACCCCGTACCACATTGTTTGTTCCATCACCTGAAGACCATCCCTGGATTTTTGGTGCAAGGTATTTTATTTCGGTAATGTTATCTTTTAGGGCTTTTATGTCATCATTTTTAAAGTTAAAACGCCGTCCTCTCGGCAATCCCTTGTACGGGACGGATGTACTTTGCGGCCAGATAAA
>DAINOH010000172.1:0-3131 GCA_036735485.1 Draconibacterium sp.
TATAATTCTAATCACTTTTATTTGTTAAGTCATCATCCTGCAGCAATGTGGGATGATGTTTTTTTAGGGGATACCGGATGCTGGATGGATTGGATGCTGGATAATGGATAGGTTGGATACTTGATCTTGTTAATACCCGCTGCCGCTCCTGCCCCGGATTTGAAATCCGGGGTAAATGGGTTGGCATTTGCAATGCCTTGCCATGCGCTAACCTTACGCAGTGACAAAAGGTGCAGCTGAAAAAGGCACTAAATCAAAGTTTAATCCCCCTTTAATTCCCCCTTTGTAAAGGGGGACGCGGGTGCCAATACCGGTATTTCAAGCTACGGGCAAGGAGTTGAAAAGGATATTTGCAACGTTTATTACACTCCTTTATAGTTGTTCTTATTCGGTCTCCGGTCTCCGATCTCCGGTCTTCTTCCTTTCTTCAAAATAGTTTACCTTTGCCGCCTGATTATTTGAGAATGGAAAGAAGGGAAATAGAAATTATGGCGCCGGTGGGTTCTTATGAATCGCTGATGGCAGCCATTCAGGGAGGTGCCGGTTCTGTTTATTTTGGAGTGGAACACCTGAATATGCGTTCACGCTCGGCCAATAATTTTACTTTAGATGACCTGCGGAAGATCGTGGAAATTGCTTCCAAAAATAAGGTGAAAACATACCTCACACTCAATGTGGAGATTTTCGACGGCGAAATCCAGCAGATGCACAAAATACTGCAGGCAGCAAAAGAGGCTGGTGTTTCGGCAGTAATTGCCGCCGATGTTTCGGTGATTCAATATGCCCGTTCCATTGGGTTGGAAGTTCATATTTCAACCCAGGTAAACATTACCAACATTGAGGCTGTAAAATTCTACTCCCTGTTTGCCGATGTTGTGGTGCTGGCCCGCGAAATGAACCTGGGAAGGGTTTGGGAAATCAGCGACCAGATCAAACGGGAACAGATTAAAGGCCCGTCGGGAAGATTAGTGCAGATTGAAATGTTTGTGCATGGGGCGCTTTGTATGGCTACCAGCGGGAAATGTTATCTCAGTCTGCACGAAATGAATTCATCGGCCAACCGGGGTGCCTGTTTACAAACCTGCCGCCGTGCGTATGTTGTAACCGACAAAGAAACCGGTGCCGAAATTGAAATTGACAACGAATACATCATGTCGCCCAAAGACCTGAAAACCATCCATTTTTTGAATAAAATTCTGGATGCGGGAGTTTCGGTCTTGAAAATTGAAGGACGCGCCCGTTCGGCTGAATATGTAAAAACCGTGGTGGAATGTTATCACGAAGCTGTGGACACCTATTTTGAGGGTACTTTCACAGAAGAAAAAGTGGAAGGCTGGAACAACCGGCTGAGTTCTGTTTTTAACCGCGGGTTCTGGGATGGTTATTACCTGGGGCAACGTTTGGGTGAATGGAGCCGGAATTATGGTTCGCTGGCCACCAAACGGAAATTGTATGTGGGGAAATGCACCAACTATTTCGCGAATATCGGGGTAGCAGAATTCAAACTCGAAACCAGCAACCTGAAAGTGGGTGATGAAATTGTGCTTATAGGGCCAACTACCGGTGTTGTTGAAACCACGGTGAGTGAAATCAGGGCCGATCTTTTGCCGGTTGAAGAAGGGAAAAAGGGAGAACGCATTTCGGTAAAAATTACTGAAAAACTGCGGAGGGCTGATAAGCTATACAAACTTGTGGATGCCAAAGAAGTAAGGGAAAGAAGGTAAAACTGGCACCTGTTTCAGGAATACAAAAAAAGCGGGGTTTTATCCGCCGCTTTTCTTTTAAAAACCAAACAATTAATTACTCGTTTAATGTACTTACTGATAACCAATCAATCCATTAAGTACGCTCAGAGTTATCTCGCAAAACATTGTAATTGGGTTACGCACATTCAATTTAAATAGTTTCACGATTTTTGGGTTTAACTTATTTTAACTATAAATCGTTTTGAAGCGAACTTGCTACTTAGAATTCGCTCACTTTCACCAAAAATCTGTTGGGGATTCTGCAGTTGAAATTGAAAATCTGAAGACTATTTATCAGATATATTTAAACCGTTTGATATTCTTTTTGGGTGTTTTTTCAAACTCTTCCTTTACAAACTCAAAACTGCTGATTTGCTCATATTTGGGCAATTCGGCATTGGTTTTCCGGATGTTTTCCTCCATTATTTCGCTGAGGTGGCTTTCATCCTTGTGATCGGCTTTCAATGCTTCAAGATCAGGGAATATCAAGGCAACCAGTTTTCCTTTTCTTTCGGTTACCACACATTCGGCAACATAAGGCTGGTTGGTCAGTTTCGATTCTATTTCTTCGGGATAAATATTTTGTCCCGACGGGCCCAAAATCATATTTTTTGATCGGCCCCTGATGTAAATAAAGTTGTTTTTGTCGATTACACCCAGGTCACCGGTTTTCAGCCAGCCGTCATCGGTAAACGATTCGCGGGTGGCAGTTTCGTTTTTGTAGTAGCCCAGCATCACATTCTCGCCTCTCACCTGTATTTCGCCCACTTCGTTATACGGATCGGCCGAATCAATACGCACTTCCATCCTGTCAACCAGTTTGCCGGCTGAAGAAGGCATTGTTTTGTTCCAGGCTTCATAACTGATCAACGGACCGCATTCAGTCATTCCGTAACCAATGGTAAACGGAAATTTTATCTTTCTGAAAAACTGTTCCACTTCAGTGTTCAAAGGAGCACCCCCAATTACAATCTCGAAGAAACGCCCACCAAAAGTACCCAACAGCTTTTCCCTGATCTTCTTTTGCAGTACTCCGGAAATACCCGGGATTTTCAGTAAAAGTTTAATCGTTGGTTTTTCGAGTGTGGGCAGCAGGCGTTTTTTGTAAATCTTCTCAATGATCAGCGGAACTGACAAAATAAGATGAGGTTTTATTTCATCAAAAACTTTTGTAAGCAGTGCCGGCGTTGGCATTTTATTCAGGAATGTAATATTGCAACCCATTGTAACCGGAAAAAGAAACTCAAAAAGCAATCCGTAAACATGCGCCATTGGCAGGAACGAGACAATTTTGTGCCCCGGTTTGAGTGGCATGTGTTCCTGCGCAAAGATGATATTCGACACAAGACTGCGTTCAGGAATCAAAACACCCTTTGTAAAACCTGA
>DAINOH010000173.1:0-2352 GCA_036735485.1 Draconibacterium sp.
TTCATCAGTGTAACCAGAATTCGCATCAGAGTTGATTTTCCTGCTCCGTTTGGTCCTAAAAGGCCAAACATCCCGTTTGGAATTTCAAGATTAAGGTTTTTGATGGCATAACTGCCACCTTTGTACACTTTATTCAGGTTTTCAATTTTTATATGCACGTTTAAGTTAAATTGAAATTATTAAACTGTGCTTTTGACTTTTCATGTAGTAAATAGTTTAAAGCACTTTCAATTTGTAAAAACTATTTTTTCTCTGAAATGATGGGTAGAGAGTTCGAAAGGAAAATTACATTCAAAAGTATTTGTGATTAAAAGGCGGTTAGCAGGTTCTATTTTCTGTAGAAATTCATTTCATCGAGATATTCCCAAACCTTCTGTGGCATAAAATGTCTGACATCTTTACCTTTTTTGATTGAATCGCGGATAAATGATGAAGATATTTCCATCAGTGGTGCACCTTCGGCAAAAGTAACATTTGGGTGTACAATCATTTTCCCGCGGTCGAAGCCCGGTCGCGGATAAACGATGATTCCATAATTTTCAAGAATCATTTCGTGATTTTTCCATTTATGAAAACTGCCGAGATTATCGGAGCCCATTATAATCGCAAAACTGTGGTTCGGGAATTTTTCCTGAAGGTGGGTTAATGTATTAATGGTATAGCTTGGTTTTGGCAAATTGAATTCGATATTCGATACCCTGAATCGGTTGTCGTCGCCAATGGCGCGGGTTACAAGTTCAAGCCGGTGATAATCTTCCAGCAGGTTGTCTTTTCCCTTAAGTGGGTTTTGGGGAGAAACCACAAACCAAAGCTGTTCAATATCAGTGAATTCAATAATATAATTGGCAATTGCCATGTGCCCGATATGTATGGGATTGTACGAGCCAAAATACAAACCAATTTTCAGTTGCAGGGGTTTTGGTGAAATAATATCAGAAATCAGGTTTGACATGCCATTCAAAATCAAAATGGAAAATTAAAAATTTACAACCGGAATGCAGATAATCAGTTGGTGGCAATAAAATCGCGAACCAGTTTCTCCGCTTCTTTTACGGCAGTTTCAAGATTGTGATTCACAACAATTTCATCAAATTGTGGAGCAAAAGTCATTTCGTACTCCGCTTTGGCAATTCGCATCGCAATTTTCTCTTCCGTTTCAGTTTGCCGGTTTTGCAGCCTTATACGCAATTCTTCAACCGATGGTGGTTGCACAAAAATTGCCAGGGCCCTGTCGCCAAAATGCTTTTTAATGTTAAGTCCGCCAACCACATCCACATCAAAAATTACATTTTTCCCCTGGTTACAAATCCGGTCAACTTCGCTTTTCAGTGTGCCATAACAAATTCCGTTGTAAACTTCTTCCCATTCCAGAAAATCGCCGGCAGAAACCCGCGTTTTAAATTCATTTTCGCTGATAAAATAATAGTCTCTGCCGTGCAACTCATTGGGACGTGGTGCGCGGCTTGTTGCCGATATCGAGAATTCGAGGTTCAATCCGCGTTCGAGCAATTGTTTAACAATGGTTGTTTTACCGGCTCCCGACGGGGCTGAAAATATGATGAGTTTTCCGTTCATTCTTTCTAATTACAACACGTTCAGCAATTGTTCCTTAATTCTTTCGAGATAATCTTTCATTTGCACTACCAATTTCTGAATTTCAGAATGGTTCGCTTTCGATCCGATAGTATTGATTTCGCGTCCCAGTTCCTGTGCAATAAAACCCAGCTTTTTCCCGGTCGGAACCTTTTCCTCAATGGTTTCCAGAAAATATTTCAGATGATTGTTCAGTCTTACTTTTTCTTCGTTGATGTCGAGTTTTTCAAGATAAAATATCAATTCCTGTTCAAAACGGTTTTTATCAATTCCACCGTTCAACTTCAGGCTTTCGAGATTTTCAGAAAGACGGATTTTCAGAGAATCTAACCGATGACCTTCAAAAGGCTCAATCTGGCTGAGCAGGTTTTTGATTATTTCGAGGTTGCCTGTTATATCTTTCTTCAGTGCATTTCCTTCCTGTGTCCTGAAACGGTCTATTTCCGCAATTGCTTTTCTGATATTTTGCAATACCACCTGCCACTCTTCTTCATCCAGCGATAAATACTCGGGTTTAACCACATCGGGCAGGCGCAAAACAGCTTGTAAAGTAGTGTGGTCAACCGACAGATTCAATTCTTTACTGATTTTTTCAAGATGGCTGAAATAGCTTTTCAGAATGGGTTCGTTTATTTTAGAGGATGAATCTTCACCCAGATTTTCGACATACAGATTAAAATCAATTTTACCGCGCTCCAGTTTGTCAGAGAGTTCACGCCTGATTTCAATGTCTTTTTCGCGATAAAGCGCCGGCGTGCG
>DAINOH010000174.1:0-2278 GCA_036735485.1 Draconibacterium sp.
GCTTATTTCAATTTTGCTTTCCGCTATTTTAAAGACGAATTCAAAGGGTTGCCGGTGAAAAAATTCCGCGAGGCGCTGACTGCCGAAATCGGAATCCAGGTGGCAGCCAGTTACGAACCGCTTAATAAATGTTCGCTGTACAATCCGCTTACAAAACCGGCCCGTCACAAGCTTAACGACGAATATTGGGCAGCCATCAATCCGAAACGTTTTAATTTACCGGTTTGCGACAGGATTCATTTCGAAGAATCGGTTTGTGTTCACCACAAAGTTTTGATGGGAACCAAAGCCGATGTTGAAATGATTGCAGCCGCCATTCAGAAGATTTATGATAACGCGGAAGAGTTAATTTAGTATTGAGATGTGAGTAATGAGTACCAAGACCTGATACTGGATACCCGATGCTGGATTTGGGTACTCAGTACTCAAAACTTTGTATTCTGTGCTATAAACAAAAAAAGATGAAACAAATAAAAGTTGCGCTGATTGGCGCAGGATATATTGCCAACTACCATGCCCGTGGATTGCAATCCATTCCGGGTGTTGAGATTGTGGCTGTGGCTGCAGTTCCATTGCAGGCCGCCAGTGATTTCGCGGCCAAATACGGAATCCCGTTTGCCACCGACGATGCTTTGTCGCTGGCAGGAAGAAATGACATTGACGCCGTGGTGATTGCCACTCCCAATAAATTTCATGCGCCTTACGCAATTGAATTCCTGAAAAACGGGAAAGACGTTTTTCTTGAAAAACCAATGGCGATGAGCGCTGAAGAAGGTTTAACTGTAAAAGTTGCTGCTGAAGCCAACACCCGGGTGGTGATGGTGGGGCATATGTGGCGTTTTGATACAGATGTGAACTATGTAAAAAGTGTTATTAACGAAGGGAAACTGGGTAAAATCATCAAAACCAAAGGTTATGGAATCCACGAAAACTGGGGACCTGCAGGATGGTTTGCCAACAAAGAACTGGCTGGTGGCGGCGCTTTGGCCGACATGGGAGTTCATGCCATCGACACGGCCCGCTACCTTTTGGGCGACCCGAAACCGGTGAAAGTGTACGCCAAAATCGGGACATACTATGGAAACTACGATGTTGATGATACAGGAATCGTCATGATTTCGTGGGACAACGGTGCGGAAACCATCGTGGAAAGCGGCTGGTGGCAGCCACACATGGACGGCCCCGAGGCAGGAACCGGTTTATACGGAACCGAGGGCTATGCCAGCGTTTTCCCAACCTTCCTGAAACTAAAAACAGGAAATACCACAGGCCGCTTCGAACCAAAATTGCCGGTCCGAGCAGAACATTGCGAACAACCGATGTACACCCGCCAGATGGAACATTATATCGAATCCATCAGAACCCGGAAACAGCCTGTTCCGGGTATTAAAGAAGGAATGATCATTCTTGACATAGTGGATGCTGCTTACAAATCGTCGCAAACAGGCGAGGTGGTAAACCTTTAATTCGATCGCAAATAAAAACGATTTTCATTGGTAGGTATCGTTTATATATTCCTGAAAAGGAAACGAAACCCTGGGATTTGCCGGGGTTTTTTCGTTTTATTCAGGTCGCAAATTGAATCTTAACAAAAACGCTCAACAATTTCAGCCCTAAATGCGTTACATTCGTAAAAAAATCAAAAAAAACAGCATGTTTTCAGTTGATCATATTCACCCGATGGTGGTTCACTTTCCCATTGCACTGATATTTGCCGGATTTTTAGCTGAAGTTGTATTCTTGTTTTTCAAAAAAGAACCTCTTCTGAAAGAATTTCATTTCTGGTTGGTAATGATTGGTTCACTTTCGGCTTTTGCAGCCTATTTCAGCGGGGCTTTTTTAACCGGTACTGTACCACCTGAAGCCACTTTAATCCATAACAGACACGAATTATTTGCAGAACTTACGGTTTTTGCAGCCCTTGTTAATGCAGCACTCATGGTATATCTTAAACTGGAAAAAAGAGATGAAACCAATCTGAAATGGTTGTCATTCGCTTTAAACACGTTAACAGTCGTTCTTTTATTTTTAACTGCGCATTTTGGGGGAGTGCTGGTTTATGATTATTTGGTGAAATAATGTGACCTCAGGGAATGAATAAAATGAATTTTCCGGATTTCGAATCTGTGTGCCAATTAAAATATTTTTATATTTGCAGCCGCAAAAGGGGGTTTAGCTCTCCCGAAGCTTCGGGAGGCTGGAGCATTTGAAATAAAAGGGGGTTTAGCTCAGTTGGCTAGAGCGTTTGACTGGCAGTCAAAAGGTCACCGGTTCGATT